>JBCCFW010000011.1:0-95718 GCA_039029535.1 Acidobacteriota bacterium | reverse complement strand
TGGGTGATCCGCTCGCCGGCGCCGCTTCGAAGGAGGACTCGCCGTGAGCAAGATTCATCAGCTCCTGCCCTGGTTCTTCAACGGCACGTTGGATGTCGAAGAAGCCGAGGAGTTCGAGCGGCACCTGCCCGACTGCGAGGCCTGTCGACACGAGCTCGATCTCCTGGAGACCTTGCGACCCGAGCTCGACGAACACGGCGCGGCCCTGCTCGCGGATCACCCGTCGCCAGAGGAGCTGTTGGCGAGCTGCGAGCCAGAGTCGGCCGACGTCGTGCTCGACGAGACTCGCCGTGGTGAGGTGCTCCGACACCTGGCGCTTTGCGCGACCTGCGCCGAGGAGACACGCTGGCTGCGTGGCGAGGGGGCAGCCACGGTGTCTGAAGACGGCGCGGCCGAGCCGGGGTCCGTCGACGACGGTCGCGTCGTGCCCTTCGAAGCGGCCCGAGGTCGGAGCTGGATCGATCGCGCCGGTTGGTGGGTGGCGGCGGCAGCGGTCGTGCTGCTGGCAGTGTCGCTACAGCGAGGTGGTAGCGGACCGGCGAGCACCGGGCTGCTGCCGGTGACCGTCGTCCGCTCGGTGGAACGCGACGCGTCCGGGTCGACCGTCGTGACGCGGCAAGCCGAGACCGGCGGTGTCCACGTCCTGCTCGAGGTCGACTTCGCTCCCGCCTCCTTCCCCATCGCCTTCGAGCTCCAGCGCGAGGACGGCACGAGGATCCATCGCGACGAGGCGATCCCCCGAGAGGCACTGTTGGGTGGGGCGCTGCTCGGCTTCGCGTGTGCGGCCGAAGACTGCCTTGCCGGTCGCTACCATGTCCGCATCACGTCGTCGGAAGCGATGCCGAAGACGCTCACCTACACCTTCGAGCTCACCGACTGAGCCTCGATCGATGCCGGCCGAGCTCATCGACGAGCGCCTCTCCACGCGACTCAGAACTGGAAGTAGATGAACGGGACGCCGTGGGCGTCGCCGAGCACGAGCAGCACGATGAGCAGCAGCCCCGAGTGCAGGCCGAGCTGCCAGCCGGGCACGTCGCGGAGCGCCTGGCCCTTGCGCTGCGCCCAGGTCAGCGGGAGGTCGATGAGCAGGGTCAGCAGGACGCCGAGCGCCAGCCCGAACAAGGCGGCCTGATGGCTGCCGCCACGGCCGGCCACGAGGCCCTGCAGGATCTCGAGCGCCTGACCCAACGAGTCCGCGCGGAAGGGGACCCAGGCCAGCACGACGACGTGGAAGGTCAGCAGCATGGAGAGCGGTGTCGTCAACCAGGCCAGCGCGCCGGTGCCGTCCTCGCGGCGCCAGGGGCGACGTTGCCAGAGGGCGTGGAGGGCGAGACAGCCGCCGTGGATGGCCCCCCAGAGAACGAACTTCCAGTCAGCACCGTGCCAGAGGCCACCGAGCAACATGGTGATCATGAGGTTGCGGAGGGTCGTCAGCTCGCCGGCGCGGCTGCCGCCGAGGGGGATGTACAGATAGTCCCGCAGCCAGGTCGAGAGAGAGACGTGCCAGCGACGCCAGAAGTCCTGCACGTTGGCTGCGAAGTACGGCTGCTTGAAGTTCACCATGAGCTCGACCCCGAAGAGCCGGCTCACGCCCCGGGCGATGTCGCTGTAGCCCGCGAAGTCGCCGTAGATGACCAGCGCGAACTGATAGACCGTGAGCCAGAGGCCCAGGCTCGACTGGTCTCCGGGATCGGCGAAGGCCATCGTCACGCGGACGGCGAGGAAGTCGGCGATGGCCACCTTGCGGACGTAGCCTCGCAAGATGAGCAACAGGGCGCCGGTGACCTCGTGGGCACCCACCGCCTTCGGCGACTCGAGCTGCGGAAGCAGTCGGCGGGCCCGCTCGATCGGGCCGGCCACGAGTTGTGGGAAGTAGCTCACGAACACCGCGAAGTGCAGCAGGCTCTTGGTGGGCTCGAGCTGACGCCGATAGATGTCGATCGTGTAGGACAGGGTCTGGAAGGTGTAGAACGAGATCCCCACCGGCAGGAGGATCTCGAGCGTGGGCGCGTGCGCCTTCAGTCCGAGCGTGGTGAGCAACGCGGCTGCCGACTCGGTGAAGAAGCCGAAGTACTTGAAGAACCCGAGGATGCCCAGGTTCACCGCCAGGCTGACGAACAGGAGTCGCCTCCGACCGCCCGGATCCTCGGTGGCGTGCAGGCGTCCGCCGACCCAGTAGTCGACGAGCGTCGAGATCACCAGCAGCGCCAGGAAGCGCCAGTCCCACCAGCCGTAGAAGAAGTAGCTCGCGCCGAGAAGGAGAGCCGGGCGCAGCTTCAGCGGGAGCAGGCGGTGAAGCAGCAGCACCACCGGCAAGAAGACGAGGAAGACCCAGGAGTTGAAGAGCACGACTTCACTCCGTGCCGAGGACCCTTGCCACGTGCTCGGCGATGCGGTGCGCCGCCCGACCGTCGCCGTAGGGGTTGGTCCCGTCGGCATCGCGTCGCCGCTGCTGCAGCAGGCGTCGTGCCCCGGTCACGATGGCCTCGGGATCGGTGCCGACCAGCAGCGCGTCACCCGAGTCCAGACCCTCCTGACGCTCGGTGTGCTGACGCAGCACGAGCACGGGCGTGCCCAGGCTCGGAGCCTCTTCCTGGATGCCGCCGGAGTCCGTGAGCACGAGGACCGCGTCGCGCAGGAGACGGAGCAGCTCGGGGTAGGGCTGCGGGGGGAGAAGGTGGATCCGAGGATGGTCGGCGAGCAACTCGTGGACCGTCGACTCGACGTGCGGGTTCGGGTGCACGGGCACGACGAGTTGGAGGTCGTCGTGCTCGTCGAGCACCTGCCGCGTCGCCGTCAGCGTCCGACGAAGAGGCTCACCGAAGCTCTCGCGTCGGTGCGTGGTGAGCAGGGCGAAACGCGACAGGCTCTCGTCGGCCACGACTCGAGCCGGTGCCGCTCCGAGCTGCTGACGGGCCCAGGCGAGGGCGTCGACCACCGTGTTGCCGGTGACCAAGATGGTGTCGTCGGGGACGTTCTCGGCGAGCATCGCCTGGCGGGCGCGCTCGGTGGGCGCATAGTGCCAGTCGGCCAGGAGGCTGGCGACGCGTCGGTTCATCTCCTCGGGGAAGGGCTCGCGACGCGATCCGCTGCGCAGTCCGGCCTCCACGTGCCCGAAGGGCGTGTTGCGATAGTGGCAGGCGACCGAGGTGGCGAGCACCGTGGTCGTGTCGCCCTGTGCGAGGACCAGGTCGGGGTCGATCCGGTCGAGGGTGTCTCGGAGCGAGACCAGGGTCCGAGCGGTGAGGTCGAAGAGGTCCTGGTCCGGCTTCATGAGATCCAGGTCGACGTCGACGCTGAGGTCGAAGAACGACACCATCTCGTCGAGCAGGCCGCGATGCTGTGCGGTCGCGCAGGTCACGACTTCGAGGCCGTCACGCTCCTGAAGCGCGACGATCACCGGGGCCAGCTTGATGACCTCGGGACGAGTTCCCATGACGACCAGGACACGACGAGTGCTCACGGCCGCAGACTGTAGCGAAGGACCGAGCTAGAAATCGAGCACGACGCTGTCGGTGGCCAGGTCCTTGCGGACGAGCACGGGCTCGCGGGCGGGAACGACCTTGAGGAAGACCAGCGGTCGGTCGGTGTCCGACAGCAGGCCTGGCTCGGCCACCCAGGGCAGCCGGGCGGCCCGGTCGACCTCGGCCAGCGCGTTCGCCTCGACCGCCTGGCCGACGATGAGCTCGGGCCCCACGTAGCCGGGCCAGTCGATTCGGTAGTGCATGCCGTGATCGGCCAGGTCGGCGTCGACGATCGAGTCGACGCGCGTGCAGTCCATGTCGACGAGGAGCGTCGGAGCGTCCTGGGTCGAGGCGTTCAGCCCGGGAGAATCCACGGCGTCGCCGGCGTCGACCTGGGCCAGGTACGAGCGGCCGAAGGGACCGGCGACGAAGACCGGCTCCAGGTCGAGCACGGCCGGATCACCACGCCAGCCGCCCTCGATGACCCCCTCCTCGACGAGGAGATCGTGGCCCAGCCCAGCATCGTCGAAGATCCCGCCCGCGTTGCTCCAGGCGATGGACTGCCTCAGCTGGTAGACCGAGCGTCCGTCGAGCCCGGGCACTGGCTCGACGCGCAGGGCGGCGCCGCCGTTGTCGCGCAGCGTGAGGTGCGACAGCTCCACCCGACTTGGACTCCCCAGCAAGAGCCCGTGCGTCTCGTTGCCGCGGAGCTCGCAACGCGTGCAGTGGATGTCGGGCTCGGTGAGGAAGCTCTCGAGCGAGGTGAGCATCGCGCCGGCGCCCTGGTTGTCGACGACCTGCACGTTTTCGATGCGGAGTCGCCCCTCGGCGAAGAGGCCACCGACGGGCTCCATCGAGGGCGACTCCACCGTGATCCTGTTGCGCCGGATCACGAGCCCGTCCAGGACCGTCTCCAGCGGGGCGACAGCATCGGCGAGGTAGGTCACGCCGCCTGCGAGAGGAACGCCCGAGTCGCAGCGGGCTTCGTTGGAGTCCACGTCCACTGCCGTGACGTTCGGGAGGTCGGTCAGGCCTCGACTGTCGATGAAGAGACCGCCCGCACCACAACCCACGTTGTTGCGGACGACACAGTGGAAGATGGCGGTCGTCGTGTTCTCGAGGTTGATGCCGCCCCCGACCTGCTGCGAGGTGGCGTGACCTCCCTGGATGGTCAGGCCGATGAGAGCGCCGGCCATGCCCGGTCGGAAGGTGATGACGGGACCGTTGCCCGTGCCGTCCAGGATCGTCCGGAAAAGCACCGGGTCCGACACGGAGCCACCACCGCCGGTGGGAAAGCCACCCCAGAGCGCGAAGTTGGGACGCTCCACCACGACGTCACCGTGGTAGTGACCCTGCGCCAAGAGAATGGCGGCGACGAGCTCGTCGCCCTCCACGCGGGCGAGTGCCTCGTCCAGCGTCTTCAGCGCCGTCTCCCAGGTGAGAGCGTCGTTGGCGTCGTCACCCGCTCGCTGGTCGAGGTAGATCGGGTACGGCGTCGGATCGGGCCCGGCGCTCGCGCTGGCAGCCAGCGTGAGGGCGAGGACGGAGAGGACCACGAGACCGCGTCGGCAGGGAGGGAGAGAAAGTGCGCTCACCCGACGAGTTTCGGACGGCCGGGTGCCGGCCTGCAAGGGGGAGCCCCGCCTCCGAACCCGTTTCGAGCCGCGTGACATGCTTTCCGAAGCCACTGAAGGGAGACGGAATACCGAGATGACGCGCCGCATGACCCTGACCACGATCCGAGGCATCCCCTTGCAGGTGGACCTCGGCTGGGTCCTCATGGTCGTGCTCATGACCTGGTTCCTCGCCGGCTCGATCCTCGACCCGGCCGACCCTCGCCTGTCGGCTGCCGGACGCTGGCTCCTGGCCGCCGCCACGGCCGTCGCGTTCTTCGGGTCCATCCTCTTCCACGAGCTCGCCCATGCCCTGGTGGCCCGGCTCTTCGGAATCCCCATCCGCTCCATCCGCCTGCACCTCCTCGGAGGCCTGGCCGAGATGGAGGCCGAGCCCGCGACGCCGAAGGCCGAGGCGCTCATCGCCCTGGCCGGTCCCGTCGCCAACGGCCTGCTCACCCTGCTCTTCGGTGGACTCGCGTTCGCCGTGGCGGTCGGCTCCGGACCGGGCGTGCTCGGACACGTCCTCATGATCCTGGCGGCCCTCAACGCCTGCCTCGCGGTGTTCAACCTCGTGCCGGGGCTGCCGCTCGACGGTGGCCGGGTTCTGCGCGCGGCAGCCTGGCACTACTGGGGCGACGCCGGTCGGGCGCTGCGCCTGGCCTGTCATGCCGGCAGCGTGTTCGCGCTCTCGCTCCTCCTCTACGGTGTCGTGGGAACCGTGCGCGGAGACTTCGCGGCGCTGTTCTGGATCCTGGTTGGTGTCTACTTGTTCCGTGCGTCACGTCTTCCGCTTCGACAACACGTCATTCGACAGGCCCTGCACGGGCTCACCGTCGAGCTGCTGGCGCGACCAGCCGAGATCCTTCCGCGAGGCTTGCCCGTGTCCGACTTCCTTCGTGAGCACGCGTCCGACGAGGACGACCATCGAGGTCATCCGGTGGGTGACGAGGGCCGCGTGCTCGGGCTCGTCTCCGTGGCCGACTTGCGGCGCGTCCCGCGAGACGACTGGGATCGCCGATCGCTCGGCGAGCTGGCGCGACCGCTGACCAGTCGCAACTGCACGCAGGAGACGGCGTCGATCGAAGAGGCCTTGCACCGGATGGCGTCGTCGCGAGTGACCAGCTTGCTCGTGCCAGGTGACCCACCCCGCATCCTCTCGCTGCGCGACATCCACGAGCGGGTCGTGCAGGCATCGCAACCGGTCGCATCGTGAGCAAGCCTCGGGCCCGTCGCGAGGACCTGCTCCGCCTCTCCGGTTCGGTCGGTTCGAACCGGGCCATGGGTCGCGAGTACTCCACCCTCACGCGTCGCTCTCGCTTCGAGCTGAACCTCGGCAAGCCCGGTCGACAGGGGAGCAGCAACTTGCTCTTCCCCTTCGACGCCCGAGCGGCGTGGGTGGCGGCCTGCTATCACCGGAGTTGCTCGGCGGTGGGCTGGGAGATCGCGTCGTCGCCGGCTTCACGGCTCGAGCCCTTGCACGAGCAGCTCGTCGAGCTGCTCAGCCGCGACGAGCGTCTCGACACCTGGGGTGAGGTTCGACTCTCGGTCAACGTCCGTCGCGTCGAGGACTTCGAGGCCGGTCCGCTCCAGCTCCGCGGTGCGGTCAAGAACGCCTTGCTCGAGGCCTTCCGCCGTCGTGGTCGTCGGGCGGTCATGGATGCCGACGAACCCAACCTGCGCTTCCTCGTGCGACGGACCGGTCTCGAGAACGACCGTCGCACCTGGCTGAGCCTCGATCTCGGTGGTCCGTCACGGCACCTGCGTCATCAGCGGGCGGCGGTCGTCGAGGCTCCCATCCGCGAGACGCTCGCGGCGCAGTTCGTTCTGCTCTCGGGCTGGGATCCTCGCTCGGAGATTTTCGTCGACCCCATGGCGGGCGGCGGCACCATCCCCATGGAGGCGGCTCACCTCGCCTTCGCCACGGCGGTGCGCACGCCAGCGCAGCTCACGTGGCCGGCGTCGCTGCTGAAGGGGCTGCCCGAGCACGCCCCGCCGCTCTTCCCCGACTCCGACCCACGCATCCTCTCGCTCGACGTCGAGCCGGCGCGGGTCAAGGCGATGATCGGCAACCTGCGGGTGGCGGGTCTCACCGGCAAGAAGAGCGACGTCATCACCGTGGGCAACGCCGACCTTCGCGAGCTCGATCCTGATCGAGTGATCAGCATGGTGGGTGAGGGCACGGAGCTCGGTCGCGGCGTGTTCTGCTTCGATCCCCCGCAAGGCGTGCGCACCGGTGGCTCACCCAGCGAGATCCGAGACCTGCATCGAGCCTGCGGTCGAGCGCTCCGCCAGTTCCGCGGCTGGCGGTCGGTGATCTTCCTGACCCAGGACGACTTCATCCCCCTCTGGGCCCGACCGACCAGCAGCCGTCCGGCAGCGTCCGGCAACCTGCGGGGGAAGGTGCACCTCTTCGAGTATTGAATGGGAGCGCATCGCCCACGCATGTCACGCGACGTGGGCGTTCAACCCTTCCGGCGCTGCTCGCGTCGAAGTCTTCAGAGCGCGGGGGACGAAGCAGCCCCGCACGAAGGAGACAGACATGAGCAAGAGCAGCGTCCTGACCACCAGCATCCTCGCCCTCGGCCTCCTCGGAGTCACGCTGGGAGCCTCGCCTGCCGAGGCCGGCGTGAACGGACGTCAGGCGCGCCAGAGCGAGCGCATCCTCGAGAACCTGAAGGCCGGTGATCTCACCTGGCGCGAGGCCAAGCGTCTCGGCAAGCAGCAGCTCTTCATCGCCAAGCTCGAAGCGAAGTACCGCGCCGACGGCAAGCTCACGTACAAGGAGCGCAAGAACCTCGACGCGCTCCAGGACCGCGCCCGGCTCGCCATCGTCAAGCAGTCGCACGACCGCCAGACTCGCTAGCGCCCGGTGCACCCAGAAGGGTCACGCGCCACGACCGCCATGCCTCGCTGATGCGGCCTTCCCTCCCCGCACCAGTCTCCCCGGTCGCGACGCGGTGCCCCGAGAGGCGACCTCGACCTGAGCTACCGAGGTCGCCTCTCTTTTCACGGTGAGCAGATCGTGCGCGTCGTCCGGGGTACTGTCTCGGGGAGGAGACGTGTACCGATGCTTCACGACAAGACCATCACCGTCATCGGCCTGGGCAAGCTGGGGGAGAGCCTGGTCCGCGGCCTGCTCGACGCCGAGGCGCTCCCCGCCAGCTCCCTCGCCGCCACCGCGCGGACCGAGGCCACCTTGCAGCGCAAGGACGACCTGCCGGTGAAGACCGGCACCGACAACGCCGCTGCCTGCGCCGGAGCCGACCTCGTCCTGCTCGCCGTGAAGCCTCAGGTGATCGCAGGCGTGCTCGACTCCATCCGCGATGCGCTCCCTCCCGACGCCATCGTCGTCTCGACCGCCGCCGGCGTGACCCTCGCCGATCTCGAGGCGGGCCTGCCGGCCGACCAGCCCGTCGTCCGCACGATGCCCAACACTCCCAGCCTCGTCCGCTCCGGGATGACCGTTCTCGCTCCCGGCGCCGCCGCCACCGAGCAGCACCTCGCCCTGGCCGGGGCCGTCTTCGAGGCGGTGGGGCGGACCATGGTCTTGGAGGAGAAGCACCTCGACGCCGTCACGGGGCTCTCCGGCAGCGGTCCCGCCTTCATGTACGTCGTCCTGGAGGCCCTCGCCGAGGGCGGGCTCAAGGTCGGCCTGCCGCGACACGTCGCCACCGAGCTCGTCGCCCAGACCATGCTCGGGGCCGCCCGCCTGGCCCTGGAGACCGGCGAGCACCCGGCCAAGCTCAAGGACGCCGTCACCACTCCCGCCGGCTGCACCATCGACGGTCTCCTCGAGCTGGAGGCAGGGGGGCTCCGGGTCGCCCTCATCCAGGCGGTGGTCAACGCCACCCGTCGCGCCGGCGAGCTCGGCTGACGCGGGGGCTCTCGGAACCTTTCGTGGAGCCCTCATCTTTTCTAAACATCAGATAATCAAGGAGTTGGGCGTTCGAGGGTCGTCGGGCTAACATCCTTCGAGCGGTGCCTCAGAAGGGGTGCAGGCACCGAGTCGCAGGCCGCGGTGACAGGCGTGGCCGGGAGACGAAGCGATGGACCCCAAGGGTGAACGCAAGCAGGGAGCGTTGCAGGGTCGTCCCGAGATGGCCGAGGCCAGTGAGCGCTTGATGGCGCTGGCCTGGGAAGAGCGGGAGAAAGACCCCATGGCGACTCACGACGAGATCGAGCAGCGGGCGACCCGACGCTTCGAGGCCGAGTGCCGTGCGCTGGTCTCCAAGTTCCGCTCGGCCGACGACGACTTCATCCAGAGCGCCTGAGACTCCCTTCTCCAGTCCGGTCGAGCCCTGACGCAGCGACGCCGCCCGCGTCGCGTGGACGGGGGCGGCGTGACGTTCCGGTGGGCTCTCCACCTGAACGAAGACTCTCGTTGGGCTCAGTAGCGGTCGCGGTGGCCCTTGCAGCTCCGGAGGACCTTGCTGCCTCCGGGCACCCAGACCTCCTTCTCGACCCACTGGAAGCCGGCCGGGTGATGGATGGTCCGCTGGCGACCGCGTCCGTTACGGCCCTCGACCCACACGCGCTCGCTGTAGGCGGGCACCCACTCGCGCTCGCGGACGACCTTGTAGTGGCCGCGACCCTGGTTGCCGTGGCCAATTCGGCAGCCGCAGTCGTAGTCGCGGTAGGGCTTGCCGCTGGAGAAGCGGATGGTGAAGTCGATGTCGTCGAGGTGGGCGTGGAGACCCGCGCTGACGCCATGGCGAGCGCTGCCGCTCCGGCCGGAGCGGTATCCATCGCAGCTGCGATCGTTGCGCCGGTGCGTGCGGTAGACCGTGCTCCGCTGCTGCGTGCCGCAGGAGCTGGTGTTCCGATAGCGATGAGAGCGGCGCTGGCTGGTGCAGGAGCTGTCGCTCCGGCGGCGGTTGCTGCTGTAGCGGTGCACGTGGGCGCGACCGCACTCGTCGTTGCAGTAGGTCACGTTCGCGCGGAGGCCTCCGGTGGTCACGCGTGCTCCGCCGGACAGTCCGCCGGCGGAGGCCGTGGTCGCCGAGGCGGCCAGGGCGGTGGAGGCCAGGGTGACGAGGGCGATCGTCCGCAGCGGGTGCGCTCGGTCGGCTCGTCGTCTCGAGGTGATCATCGGTCTCTTCCTTTCTGGTTCCTCGGCGTCCCCTCAGTGAGGGGACGACCGGTCGTCGCCTCCCATTCAACGACGACGCGGACGGCGGCTCAGACCGCCTGGTGAGGGCCGGATCGCACTGATAGGCTACCGCGCTCGCGCGTTTCCGGCCTCTCCACCCCCCGTTTCGGCCGGAATTCACGGCGTGTCGCGACGGTCGTGAGACCGCCTCCGATCGCCCCTGAGGACCCTGTCATGAGCATCTCGACCGGAAAGCTGTCCTTCCGTCAGGTCGGCCGCGGTGAGGCCGAGGGCGTGGACGAGAGCATCGATCTTTACGAGGTCGTCGGTGGCGAGGGCGAGGACCGGGTCCACTCCTGCGTGGCGCTCTGCCGTCAGTCCTGGCGCGAGGATTGGCCGGCCCTCGGCGGCACGCGCTGGCTCGGTCGCTCGCGCTCCGGTGGCGCCAGCACCCCCGAGCAGCTCCGGCAGGAGGCCAGCGAGCTGGCGAAGTCGATGTTCATCAAGAACCGGCTCCTCCGCCTGGCCGAGAACGCCCTCGTCCGAGAAGACGTCGACTTCGCCCGCACGCGCAGCATCAAGCTGTTCGGCTGGCAGGGCGGCAAGGGCGTCATCCTGACCCCCTTCGATCCCGAGCTCGACCTCGAGACCAACAAGCGCAAGCACCTCACGCCGCTCCGGCTCATCGCTCACGGGCGGCTCATCGAGGAGCTCAAGGGCGAGTACCTCGGCTCGAAGGACCAGGGTGTCGGCACGCCCGAGCTCAAGTGGATCGAGCGGGCGACGAGCTACACGATCGGGCTCGGCTGCGAGCGCGACACCGGCGAAGCCACGGCCACCGGGGTCATCGCCGGGCTCGAGCAGTCCGCGCGCGAGATGACCTCCGTGCTCGGCAACGACCCGGAGCAGCCGCTCAAGGGCTTGTCGGTGTTGGTGGTCGGTGCGGGCAAGGTCGGCATCCCGGTCATCCGCTTCCTGGCCAGCGCCGGGGCGAAGGTGAGCGTCTACGACCCGAAGCTCGACGACGACCGTGGCTCGGTCGATCGTCTCTTCGAGGGCACGCTCTCCATGGGCGGGGCCGTCGAGCAGACCGATCTCGGCCTGCTGCATGCCCTGCACGACGCCGGCCGCGTGCACGCGACCGAGACCGCGGCCTTGTCCGACCCCGAGGTTCAGGTGGTGTCGCCCAACGGCGGTCTCTCCCGCTGGTTGGCGGGTGAGGTCGAGGGGCGACGACGCTGCGACTTGCTGGCCGACACCGCGCGCAGCGGGAACCTGCGGCTCGTGCTCGGCGCCGGCAACGACCAGGTGTCGACCACCGACGCGGGCAAGGACGAGCGCGAGGACGTGCTCGCGTGCTTCGACGGGACGCGGCTGGTGTTCGTGCCCGATCCGCTGGTGAGCCCCGGTGGGGTCATCGCGGTGTCGCACGAGCAGTCGGAGTCGTGGAGCGCGGAGCGAGTGAACGAGGACACGCGACGGCTGGTCACGCGCAGCGTGCGCGAGCTGTTCGCGCGCTGTGGGACCGACCGTCCCGAGAGCTCGAAGGCCTGGGTGGCCTTCGAGGCCATGTTGGATGATGAGTGGGAGGACCGATCATGACGAAGCGAGATGGTGAGTACGCCCCTGCGGCGATCGAGAGCAAGTGGCAAGAGCGCTGGAACGAGGCCGACCTCTTCCGCGCGGAGATCGACCACGACAAGCCCAAGCACTACGCCCTCACCATGCTTCCCTACCCCTCCGGTGACCTTCACATCGGTCACTGGTACGCGATGGTGCCGCCCGACGCTCGCGCTCGCTGGATGTCCATGCGGGGCTACAACGTCATGTACCCCATGGGCTTCGACTCCTTCGGCCTGCCGGCGGAGAACGCGGCGATCAAGAACAACACCCATCCGGGCAAGTGGACTTACGCCAACATCGAGCGGATGCGGGGTCAGCTCCGCTCCATGGGCAACATGTTCGACTGGAAGCGGGAGGCGGTCTCCTCGGATCCCGAGTACTACCGCTGGACCCAGTGGCTCTTCCTGAAGCTGGTCGAGAACGACCTCGCCTACCGGAAGCGAGCGCCGGTCGACTTCTGCCCGAAGTGCAACACGACGCTCGCTCGCGAGCAGTGCATCGGTGACGATCGGCTTTGCGAGCGCTGCAGCACGCCAGTCGTCAAGCGTGATCTCACGCAGTGGTTCTTCAAGACCACGCACTACGCCGATGAGCTGCTCGACTTCGGGAAGTTCGACTGGCCTCAGCGGGTCCTCACCCTGCAGGATCACTGGATCGGTCGCTCGAAGGGTGCGGAGGTGACCTTCACGACCGAGGCCGGCGACGACCTCACCGTCTTCACCACGCGACCGGACACGCTCTGGGGCGCCACCTTCATGGTGATCGCGCCCGAGCACCCGCTCGTCGAGAAGCTCACAAGCGATGAGCAGCGCGACGCTGTCGAGGCCTACGTCGCCGAGGCGACCCGGGCCACCGACATCCAGCGCGAGGCGGCGGATCGGGAGAAGACCGGTGTCTTCACCGGCGGTCACGCCATCAATCCAGTCAACGGCGAGAAAATCCCCATCTGGATCGCCGACTACGTGCTCATGACCTACGGCACGGGCGCGATCATGGCGGTGCCGGCTCACGACACGCGGGACTTCGAGTTCGCGCGGAAGTTCGACATCCCCATCCGCATCGTCATCGCTCCCGAGGGCGAAGAGCCGCCGGCCGTCGAGGACCTCACTGAGGCCTACGTGGTCAAGGGTCCGATGGTCGACTCCGGCGAGCTCACCGGCACGCCGGCGGATCAGGCTCTTCCCAAGGCCATCGCCTACATCGAAGAGAAGGGATCGGGGAAGGGCGCCATCAGCTATCGCCTTCGCGACTGGCTCATTTCCAGGCAGCGCTACTGGGGTTGTCCGATCCCCATCGTCTACTGCGACTCCTGCGGCATCGTGCCCGTCCCCGAAGATCAACTCCCGATCACGCTACCCGACGACATCGAGTGGAAGCCGACGGGAGAGAGCCCGCTCAAGCTCCACGAGACCTGGAAGAAGACGGACTGCCCGACCTGCCCGATGGAAGCCGAGCGTGAGACCGACACCATGGACACGTTCATGTGCTCCAGTTGGTACCACCTCCGCTACCTGAGCCCGGAACACGACCAGGGTCCCTTCGATCAGGAGGAGTACGACTACTGGATGCCGGTGGACAGCTACACCGGGGGCATCGAGCACGCGACGATGCATCTCATCTACACGCGCTTCTTCCACAAGGCGCTGCGGGACGCCGGTGTCGTGAAGGGCGATGAGCCCATGTCTCAGCTCCGCAACCAGGGGATGATCCTCGGCGAAGACAGCGAGAAGATGTCGAAGTCTCAGGGCAATGTCATCGCCCCCGACGACCTCGTCCAGCGCTACGGCTCGGACACGGTGCGGTCCTTCCTCATGTTCTTCGCGCGCTGGGACATGGGAGCACCCTGGAACTCGAAGGGCATCGACGGAACGGCTCGCTGGCTCAAGCGGGTGTACTCGTTGATCCCCGGTGGCGTGGACGACGCGCCGGAGCAGGCCGACGCCGCCGTGCTGCGTCAACTCCGTCGCAAGACGCACCAGGCTCTTCAGCGCGTCACGCGGAACTTCGAGCAGTACCAGTTCAACACCGTGGTCTCCTCGCTCATGGAGCTGCTCAACCACATGACCGACGCGGCCCGCGCCGGTGCGGTGGGCTCCTCGGAGTGGGACGAGTCCTGCCGGCTCTACGTGCTCATGCTGGCGCCGGTCGCGCCGCACCTGGCCGACGAGCTCTGGCACGAGATGGGCAACGAGGACTTCGTCCATCGTCAGTCCTGGCCTGAGGTCGACGCCGAGGCGGCGGCGGAAGACGAGGTCACGCTCGTCGTCCAGGTCAACGGCAAGGTCCGCGACAAGATCCAGGTCCCTGCCGACGTGACCAAGGAGAAGGCCGAGGAGCTCGCGCTCGCCAGCGACGCGGTCAAGAAGCACCTCGACGGCCGTGACCCGCGCAAGGTCATCGTCGTGCCCGGCAAGCTGGTCAACGTCGTGGGGTGAGCTCGGCGACTTGAGCCATCGTCGTGCTCGGTCCCTGACGATTGCAGGGGCGGTGATGCTCGTCTTGGTCGGCGGCTGGCTGTCGCGACGAGTCGATCCCGACGTGAGCGTCGAACGCCTCGCGCTGGCGGACGGAACGCCGGTCCTCAAGCTCATGCCCCGAGCTCGGCCCGAGTCGAGCCGGGGCGTGGTCGTGCTCGCTCACGGGGCAGCGGCCTCGAAGGAGAGCATGCTGCCGCTGGCGGAAGCGTTGGCCCGCGAGGGCTTCACCTGCCTGGCCTTCGACTTCCCTGGTCACGGGCAGTCCCGCCAGTGGCTCGGTGACGAGCCGGCCGACGCTGCGTTCCTGCGAGCAGCGCGCAGTGTCGAGCCGGTCGAGCTCGTGGTGGGTCACTCGATGGGGGCGGCGGTCGGTGCTCGAGTCCTGCGCGAACGTCGGCTTCGCACGGAGTCCCTCGTCGTGATCGGATTCGGGCTTCGCGGTGTCACCCAACGCCATCACCGCGTGTTGGCGCTGGTCGGGCGCTGGGACGAGCTCGTGCCCTCATCGGCAGTCGTCGAGGCGGCCCGGCTCGAGGACATCGAGGTCGTGGTCTCGGCCTGGTCCGATCACGTGCTCGAGCCCTTCGACCGAGTCTTGATCGAGACGACGGTCGACTTTGCGTGTCGCGAGCACGGCGGTCGTCGACATCCCCCCACGACGACCTGGTGGCTCCGCTTGCTGGGCCTCGTCTTGCTCTTGCTGGCCGTCGTGCCTTCGTTGCAGGTCCTCGTGCCGAGCAAGGAGGAGTGCAGTACCGGAGAAGCCGTGCTTCGCGGACTCGCCCTCGGCACGGTCACCGTTGGCGTGATGGCACTGGGAGTCTCACCGGCTTGGGTTCAGCTCACGCCGTGCTCTCGGACCTGGCCCTTCCTCGTGCTCGGTGTCGTGATGGCCGGCGCGATGTCGGTCGTTGCGAGCGAGCTCGCGCGACGAGCTCGAGGGCCAGAGCAGCTCGCGACGCTCCGGGGTCACGCGGCGATCGCCCTGCTGGGTGTTCTCGGCGTGCTCGGTCTCATCGTCATCGGGCGTGGCTTCCTGGCCCTGCTCGGTGGCTTGAGCCTGTTGGTGGTCGGCCTCGCCATCGGTCTCGGCTGGCTCGCCACGCGTCGGCTCGGACAGCCGGCCACGAGCCACGGCGTGTTCGCCGTGCTCGTCGGCTACCCGCTGGGCCTGATCGGCTCGCTGGTCGTCGGCCAGCTGATCGCCTGATCGGCTCCCCCACCCTCTAGGCCCTCCTTGGCCACGGCGCCTCAGCGGCGTCTCCCTCCTCGTCTCTACGACCTCCGCGGGACGGATCCGTCTCGCGTTTTCAGGAGTCCATTCATGTCCGATGAAGTTCACTGGATCGAAATCGAGTCGCCCGGTCGGCTCGGAACCATGCCGCGCCCGCGTGGCGGTGGCTGGCTGGAGTGGGATCTCCGACGCTTTCACTCTCAGGGAGTGACGGCGCTCGTCTCGCTCTTGCAACCCGATGAAACGATCGAGCTCGAGCTCGACGACGAGGCCAACGCCTGTCGCGAGGTCGGTCTCGGCTTCCATCACCTGCCCATCCCCGATCGAGAGACACCGCGCGACGAGGTCGCGTATTGGTCACTCGCCGAGGATCTTCACGACGAGACTCGCCACGGAGCGAGCCTCGCCGTGCACTGTCGCGCCGGGATCGGTCGAGCGACGCTCATGGCGGGTGCCGTCCTGGTCGTGGCCGGTGTCGATCCCGAGGAGGCCCTCGCTCGCATCGCCACGGCCCGCGGCCTGCGGGTCCCCGACACGCCGGAGCAGGCGCGCTGGTTCCAGGAGGCTGCGAGACGACGAGCCTGAGAGCTCAGTCGTCGCCCGACGGCGCGGTCCAACGCAGTGACGTCCCCGAGAACTGCACGCGGAAGCCGAGCTGCTCGTACAGAGCCCGCGCCTCCGCGTTGTCGTCGGTGACGTTCAGGCTGAGCGTCGTGCGTCCTTCCTCTTCGCGAAGACGCTGCACGGTCGACGTCACGAGCCGACGACCGAGACCACGTCGTCGTGCCCGCGGTGCCACGCCGACGAACTGCAGCTCGCCGCCCGAGCCCAGCTCGTCCAGGGCCAGGACCGCGAAGCCGAGCACCTCGGACTCTCCCTCGGTCTCCACCAGGATCCGATGGCTCGTTCCGTTCAGCTCGACGAGCCGTTCGCCCGTGAAGTAGGTCTTCGGGAACAGCTCGGCGAAGAGCGCGAGGAAGCCGGCTTCGACGGCGGGGGAGAGAGACTCCGCGGTCGTGGCCGGAGGCTCGATCGCGACGTCGCCGGGAAGCACGAGCTCGTGCGCGATCGGGTTGCGGCGCCCGAAGCCCTCGTCGAGATAGAACGAGATCCCTCGTTCATTGCGGACCTCGAGATAGGCGAAGAGCAGCGTGACGGCCTCGGGAAGTTGGGGGCGGAGCTCGGCCAGGAGCCGAGGCGCGACCGCAGGCCAGTCGTCGTCGGTGACGTGCGGACCCCGTAGCCAGCCGCGGCCCAGGTCGACGTCGTGCTCGGCCGACAGCGCTCCGATCAGTCGATCGCCCCGCTCGGCGACGAGCAGCACGATCTCGTCCTGCTCCACGAGGGTTCGAAGCTCGGCTGCGGCCTCCTCTTCCGAGCCCGAGGTCCACGAGTGCAGGCACTGTCGGCCGGGCTCGCGACAGCGGTCCACCGTCCAGCGGGCGATGGCGTCGAGATCGGACGGCTCGGCCAGGCGGATCGTGATGTCGTCGGCCTGCGTCATGCGGAGCACCTCCGTCCCCAGGCTATCCCGGCCGCACTTCGATTACGGACTTCCGGTTCGTGTTCCGTGATCCCTCTCGTGACCCGCTCCGACTGCGGGCCGAGGAATCCGTCATGAACAGCCAGAGCCCCCACTCCCTCCGTCACGCCGTCGTCGGCGTCCTCCTCGCCAGCCTCGCGCTCGGCCCCTTCGCCAGCCCTGCACGCGCCGCCCTCATGGGCCACGGCAGCCAGCGGGCCGTCATCCCCCAGCAGGTTCAGTTCGGTGGCACCTGGGTGCCCGGCGGCTGGGACAGCCGCGACCGCGACACCTTCGTTTGCAACCAGTTCGGCTTCTTCCGTCGCCCCGAGTACTCGACGTCCGAGTGGAACGCGGCGATGCTCGAAATCGTCCGTCGAGGCGTGGCCCTCGAGCTGGCCGGCATGCGGGGTACCGGTGATGCGAGTGACGCCGCCATCGAGCGACGGCTCTGGGACATCCGCGCCAGCGAGACGGTGGCCCGGCAGGTCTCGCCCTTCGTGGTCTTCGCGGCCCGCGAGGCGTTGGAGAAGCAGCAGACCCACGCTCAGCAGTTCTTCGCCGCGCAGTTCGACCTCTACTTCGCCGAGCAGCGGATGGACAGCTCTCGCCGCATGCTCGACGCCTGGCACGACCATGCCCGGTCCCATCAAACGGCCGGCGGCGGCGCGACCTTCTCGGCCCTCCTCGACACGGGTCCCTCGCTCGCCGGCTTCAAGCCGCAGGGCGGCATGTACGGCATCGGTTTCTACGGTCAGCGCGAGCTCATGAACCGCGCGGTGTCGCTGGACCCGAACCTCCGGAGCTACGGCTTCTCCGGCACGCCGAGCGAGAACGCCGGCCAGGCCCTCGACTTCCTGAAGGAGCAAGGGATCGACGTGGGTCCCGAGGTCGCCAGCGGCGTGCTCTGGCTGACGGGCAACATGGACACCGAGATCGGCCAGGGCGTCATCGCGGGCTTCCGGGGCGCCGGCGCCATCCGTGCGATCGTCAACGTCCTGCGAGCCGCCAAGGGCGGACCGGCGGCCTTCGCCATGCTCGCGGCCCAGATCGCGGTCACCAAGACGATGGAGGTCGTGAAGACGATGCAGTTCCTCGAGACCCTCGAGGAGCAGGCGAGCACGGTCTTCGTTCACCCCACCCACGACCTCCTGATGAACGGCAGCGACGTGGATCAGCTCCTGGTCAAGACCTTCCTCGACAAGATGATCATCGCCGACCCCGCCGACGCCGGCTTCTACGAGCCGCGCACCCTGCCGTTCCAGCACTTCCCCTCCATCGTCGGGAGCTGGATGGTGGCGCATCCCGACGAGTCGCCGCTGGTCGACTTCAGTGAAGAGCAGCTGGCGGCCCTGCCGCCCGAGATCCTCCGTCAGCTCATGGCCGGAGCGGTGGTCTACTCCGACAGTCTCTTCAGTCAAGTCCAGGCGGCCGCGAACAAGCTGCCCGAGGTGCGCTTCCACGCCCAGAACTTCATCAGCCTGCAGCAGGCCAAGCAGGTCGCGTCCCAGAACGGCTGGAGCGTCGCGACGCCCTGGCAGGTGGCCGGTGCCTGGCTGGCTCAGGATCTCGAGCGCTTCGCCTTCGGGATGATGAGCGACGGTCGCTTCGCCGTTCCCGTCCAGGCCGACATGCCCGGCTTCCAGTTCGGTCCCAACATCGGTGCGAGCGGTGGCAACCAGGGCTTCTTCTACGTCGAGGGACCGAGCAGTGGCGTCCCCGAGGTCACCTTCCATCATCACGAGGGGCTCAACCTCTCACAGGCGATCTCGCTGGCCCACCAGCAGGGACGTCGACTCGCCACGGCTCGTGAGGTCCTCGACGCGTGGAGCCGTGGTCAGCTCGACGCCTTCGCCTACGGGAGGATGGCCGGCGGTGGCTTCGCCGTTCCCATTCAGGCGTCGAGCGGCGGCTGGCGACGGGGGCCGAACCTCTACGCCAGCGGTGGAAACCAGGGCTACTTCACCGTGCCCGCCGGCGCCGGTGACATCGGCTTCCCGAGCAAGCCGGATGGCACCTGCAACTCGGGTGCGTGGAGGGGCTCCGACGGCACGTGCTACGAGGGCTGCAAGACGACCGCGACCCGCCACGGCAACAGCATCCCGCGCGTGAACACCTACTGGTGCAACTACGGTTCGGAGGCGCCCTTGGGCACCATCGGCCAGGCCTGTCTCAACGGCGGCTGTGGCGCCGGCGCCTGGTGCCACGGCAGCCGCAACCGCTGCTACGAGTCCTGCCGGTCGACGTCGACTCGCCACGGCAACTCCATCCCGCGCGCCTCGACCTACTGGTGCGACTACGGTGGCGAGACGCCCTTGTAGGTCCGTCTCAGCAGCTCCCGTCCCTTCAGAGCGGCAGGCCCCCGTTCTTGTTACGGGTTCCTGCCGCTCTCTTCGTGAACTACGGGTGATTCGAGAGGACTTGCCTCATGACCCGTCTCCTGCCCGACATCGCCGCCGGTGAGCGTGCCCGCTTTCGGCACGCCGCGCTGAGCCTCGCCTGCCTGGCGGCGGCCGCCGTCATCGCGCGCTCGGCGGGGACCTCGCTCTTTCTTCAGGCCCACGGCGCCGAGCTCTTGCCCCAGGCCTACCTCGGCACCGTCGCCATCCTCGTGCTGACGGTCTTCGGCGCCGCTGGCCTGGCGGCGCGCATCGGTGTCGATCGCCTGCTCGTGCGCGGCTGTCTCGTGCTGGGCGTCACCTGCTTGCTGGCGCGGCTCGGTCTTCTCGTCGCGCCCAGCGGCTTCGCGGTCGTCACCTACTTCCTCGCCGATCTCGTCGCGAAGGTGCTCATCGCCCTGCTCTGGGGACTCGCCGCGTTGCTCTTCGATCCTAGAGAGAGCAAGCGTCTCCTCGGGCTCATCGGCGCGGCTGGAACGACCGCTTGTCTCGTGGCCGGCCTCGTCATCCCGCCGGTCGTGCGTTGGCTCGGCACCGAGGATCTCCTCGTCCTGGTCGCCGCGCTGCTGCTCGTGCCCGTGAGCTCGATCCGTCAGCTCCGTCGCGTGGAGTCGTCGGTCGCGCGGCGTTTCCGGCAAGGGCGACAGGGGACGACCGGCGTGTCGAGCTCGTCGCTGGAGCTGCTCAACGTACCGCTCGTGCGGAACGCGTCGCTGCTCGTGCTCGTGTCGACGGCCTGTCTCTTCGCCATCGACTACGGCTTCATGACGGCGACGCGACCCATCTTTATCGGCGAGGAGCTGGCCGCCTTCCTCGGTCGCTTCTACGCCGCCGGCAGCTTCCTCGCGTTGCCCGTGCAGCTCTTCCTCGTTCAGCGCATCCTCCGTGGCGGCGGCGTGCTGCCCGCGCTGCTCGTGCTCCCCACCGGCCTGCTCGTGACGGCCGGTGGCTGGGGGCTGACGGAGGCCTTCGGCTGGATCTTCGCGGCCAAGCTGCTCGAGCCCGTCCTGTTCTTCACCGTGGACGCGGCCGCCGTGCAGGCGCTCTATCAAGGACTGACCAAGAGCTCGCGGAGCCGAGCGCGGATGGTGGTCGAGGGTCTCGCCCGACCGATCGGCGCCCTGGTCGTCGCGGTCACGCTCGCGTTGGTCGCCGGCGCCCCTGCCATCGGCGCGCTGGCGCTGGGCGTCGTGCTCGGTTGCCTGACGTGGATGCTGCTCGCGGCTGCCAGTGCCCGGTCGTACCGTGCTGGGCTCCTTCGCTCGCTCGGTCAACGACGTCTCGACCTCGACGATGGGAGCGCCGGGTGCGACGCGGAGCAGGCCGCGCAGCTCCGTCACGCGCTGCGCACCGCATCGGGCGAGGACCTTCCCTACCTGCTCTCGCTGGCCGAGCAGCTCGGTGACGCGGAGCTCGTCGACGAGCACGCGAGCCTGCTCCATCGAAGCTCGTCGGACGTGAAGGTTCGAGCGCTGCGCTACCTGAAGAAGCACGGCGACGATGGGCTAGTGGAGACGTTGCTCCCGCTCACGGAAGACGAGAGCTCCTCCGTGCGAGCCGCCGCGCTCGAGACCCTGGCCGTGCTCGGTGGTCTCGACGTCTTGCCGCTGCTCGAAGCGCGCCTGGCCGACGACGATCCGGTCGTGCGCGCGACGGCGGCCACGCGTCTGGTCGAGCTCCGAGCGCACGGTGCGCTCGGAGCGGGCGGTCGGACCCTGACCGAGCTCGTCGAGTCGGCTGACCCGGCCGATCGCGCCGCCGCGGCGATCGAGCTGGGCAAGCTCACCGACGACTCGATCGCGCGACCGCTGTCCGTGCTGCTCGGCGACGACGATCGCAGCGTGCGCCGAGCGGCGTTGCGGGCCTGTGCCGTGCAACCGAGGGCCGCGCTCGTCGAGGAGATCGCCGGCTCGCTCGACGATCCACACCTCGCCGGTGAGGCCGTCGACGCACTCGTCCCCATCGGTGCGCCCGCGTTGCCACGTCTTCTAGGGGAGGCACCTCCGTCGCGCTGGCTCCCCTTGCTCACGCGGCTCGGCCCCGCCTCGATCCCCGCGCTGAGAGACGAGCTCGTCGCGCCGAGCTGGGAACGTCGTCGCGAGATCGCTCAGTGTCTCGCTCGCGTGCCCCAGCTCGTGGACGGTTCCCTGCGCGAGCAGCTCGACGCCCTGGCTCACGAGGCCTTCGCGGCGTCGCGTGAGCTCCGGCAGCAGCGGGCGTGCCTCACGTCGTCGTCCGCTCACCTGCTGCGTGATGCCTTGATGGAGGAGCGTCAGGTCCGGATCGAGACGGGACTGCTTGCGCTGGAAGCCACGCGACCGGGTCTCGGTGCCGGACCGCTCGCTCATGGCCTGCGTGATTCGGACGAGGAACGACGGGCGCGGGCTCTCGATGCCCTGGCCGAGTCGCTTCCGCTGCGCCTGCGCGCTGTCTTGCTCGCGGCCATGGAAGACCACGTTCCGATGACGGGCGATGAAGTGGAGGTCCTCGCAACACTCCTCGTCGAGGAGGCGGCCCCGACCTGGGTGACCTGTGGCGCCCTGCACGCCGTGAGACCCGAGCACGACTCGATCGACCTCGAGCTCGTCTCCCGTCACCTCGACGACGCGCGTCCCGTCGTGCGCGAGACCGCGCTCGCCGCCCTCGACCGCCTGGCGCCGCGCGGGACCGTCCTGTCCGCCGCCCGCGCCCTGACCCGTGACCCCAGCCGCAGCGTGAGTCAGCTCGCCGCGGTCTGCCTGCGAGGCCCGCTCGGGTCTCGGGAAGTGAGCCCGTCGTGATCACCGTCGAGAAGGTTCTCCGTCTCAGCCGCGTGCCCCTGTTCGCCGGGCTCGGCACGAGCGACCTCGGTCGCATCGCCGAGCTCGCCGAGGAGCTGACCTTGTCGGCGGGCACCGTGCTGTTCTCCGAAGGCGACGAGCCCGACGGGCTCTTCGTCGTCCTCGAAGGTCGTGTCCGCATCGAGCGGGGAGGCACCGCCCTCGCCGTGCTCGAGGAGGGAGCGTGCCTGGGCGAGATGGGTCTCCTCGATGGTGAGCCACGGTCGGCGAGCGCCACGGCGATCGACGACGGTGTCTTGCTGTGGATCGCTCGCGAAGACTTCGAGGACATCCTCGTCGCCCATCGAGAAGTGGCGCTGGCCATCGTGCGCGTGCTCTGCGCCCGGCTGCGGGACACGTCATCGGCGGAGACCGTGACCGAGCCCGCCGACGCCGGCTCGGGATCGATTGATGCGAGCTCATCGTCTCGTCGAGTCGGCTCGGGCGGCATCGCCGTGCTGCGTCGCGTCGGCGTGGCGCTCGGCAGCCTCCTGGGCAGCCTCGTCGTCAGCCTCTCGGTGGCAGCACAACCGACCCCGCCACCGCCACCGACGTCATCCATGCCGGGTGCGAGCGCGCCGATCGTTCAGCCGACGGGAATCGCGGAAGGTCTCATGCCGAACTCTCCAGCATCTTCGGCCGGTGGAGTGGCGTCCGCGCTGCCGACGGTCGGTCCGACGTCCTCTGGCTTCTCCGGTCACGCCTTCGCCCTGCGCGTGTCGCAGCGTTCGACGACGACGGTGCGCCGGCTTCGTGACTCGCTGGCGACGAGGGCTCTCGTTCATCTCGACTACCAGGAGGGCCAGGCCTGCGCGGGACTGCCCACCAAGCTCGAGTGGATCGACGGGCTCGACGGCGTGCGGGCGCTGTGTCGGCGGGATGGGCTCGGGGCGCGCACTCTGGAGCTCGGCTGGTCGGTGCATCCGGCAGGAGGCTTCGAGCTGCACGTGCGCGGGGTCGATCACGCTGAGGGACCGCGGGAGCCCAACCCGGACCTCACCGAGCTGCACGCGCTCGGCACGCAGCTCACGTCGAGCCAGCCAGAGGCCGCCCTGCACGAGCTCGCCGTCGAGGTCGTCACGCTCAGCCACGCGCAGTCGGACCGTGCGCTCGGTCTCCTCAAGGCGGTGGGCTACTCGACGATCGAGTACAAGGCGACGCAGGGCGAGGGCCTGTACGAACGGGTCTACGAGCCCTTGAAGCAAGGCCAGCTCCAGCTCCCCATCGTGGTCAAGGTGCTCGACCCGCCCAAGACGAGCCTCATGGATCGTCAGCCGAACCGAGTCGGTGGGGGACCTGCGCCACCCGCGGGGGGAGCGGCGCCCGGCGCGCGAGGCCAGGGCGTTCCGGACCTCGGTGGCAGCTTCTTGCATCAAGTGACCGCCGACGATCCGCTGCAGCGACTTCTCGTCATGCACGACGCCGACGATCCGGAGCCGCTGCGTAAGCTCCTTCGCTTCCTGCACGAGACCGTCGACGTCGCCGCTCGGCAGATCTCGGTGGAGGCCCTCGTGCTGGAGGTCGACACCGACAAGCTCCGTGACGTCGGCGTGGAGTTCGAGTGGATGGATGCGGAGCTCGGGTCGTCGTTCCAGTCCGGCAACGACCCGACCCAGACGCCGTTCACCTTCCTGTGGGACAAGGCCGGTGGCCTGAGCTTCGGCCTGCGCGGCTTCTCCGCCACGCTGACGGCGTTGGTGAAGTCGGGTCACGCGGAGATCCTGTCGAACCCGTCGGTGCTCGTGCTCGACGGACGACAGGCGCGGATCCAGATCGGTCAGCGCGTGCCCATCGTGACCTCGACGGCCACCGCGAACACGGTCGCGCAGCGGGTCGACTACGAGACCGTCGGCATCGTCCTCAACATCCGACCGCGGCTCGATGAGAAGAACAACCAGGTGAGCATGCAGGTCGAGACCATCGTCTCGGCCATCGCCGCCTCGGTCGTGCCGACGGTGGGCGACACCATCTTCGCCCCGACCTTCGAGAACCGACACGTGCAGAGCTTCGTGCGCGTTCCCGACAGCACGCCCTTCATCGTCGGCGGGCTCATCTCGGAGGAGAGCAAGGAGGAGGTCCGACGGGTTCCGGGTCTCTCGCGCGTGCCGCTGCTCGGTCACCTCTTCAAGCGCAAGATCAAGGACGGCTCGAAGCGCGAGGTCATCATCGTCATCACCCCGCACGTGCTGCCCGCCGAGGACAAGAACTTCAGCAAGGTCATCCCGAAGGAGTCCGACAGCTTCGACTCCTTCGACAACGTGCTCTTCCGCAACACCTACCGGATCCGCGAGCAGGAGGTCTTCGACCTGAGCTTCGTCTCGAAGAGCGCGACCATCCAAGAGCTGCGTGAACGAGTCGAGCACGCCGCCGAGCAGGACCCCGAGCTCCTCGAGGAAGACGACATCGCTTCGTTCGTCGAGGGTCGCGTTCCCGGCGAGGAAGTCTTCGTGCGACGGATGCTCTGGGAGACCATCCGCAGCACGGAGTCGTGGAAGCACGTCGATCCGGAGCGGCTGATCTACTTCGTGCCCGGGGAGGGGGCGGGCGACCTCGAGCTCCGCTTCCTTCACCAGGCGCTCGGTTCCTCACCCGAACAGCGCCCGCGTCGACGCCGACGGAGCCGCTACCGTCGTCCCGAGGTCGACACCCGCCCGCGGTCCAGCGAGACGCTGTTTCTCAGCTTCGACGCGATCGAGGAAGGCAGCTTGCCCACGGCGCGCATCGACACGAGGTCCATCGCGCCCGACGAGTACCGCGAGCAGCTCGTCGAGACGAACGCACGTGATGACGAAGGCTCACCTTCGGAGTGGACGGTCGTCTTGCCCTCGCGGTCGACGGGGAGCTTCAGCCCGCTCGACTTCCTCCGCAGCGCCGTCGTGCTGCGTCAGTTGCTGGAGCTCAACGGCACGCTCCCACAGCACGTCGACGAGTTCTATGCGGGCCGGCAGCTCGTCTACCCGAGCGCCTCGGAGCTCCAGCAGGGCTTCCACGTCGTCGATGCGCACGTCGCGCGGCTCTTCTTCGAGATCCAGGAGTACTACCTGGCCTTCGAGCAGGAGTTCAATCACCGCTCACGGGCGGTGCGAGAGCACTTGGAGGAGCGAGGCTGAGCGCTGGCCGCTCGTCGGGTTGGCGTGAGTCGGTGACGGCCCGATCCGCCGCTAGCGGTCCACGCCGATGCGGCTCGCGATCGGACCGTCCTGACCCTGGTACTTGCTCCCGCGGCCCTTACCGTAAGGACGCTCCGCCGGGCTCGTCATCGTGTGGAAGACGATCTGGCTGATGCGCATGCCGGGGTAGAGGCGCACCGGGCAACGTCCGAGGTTGCTGAGCTCGAGGGTGATGTGGCCCTGGAAGCCGGGGTCGATGAAGCCGGCGGTCGCGTGCACGACCACGGCGAGGCGGCCGATGCTGCTGCGACCCTCGACCCGAGCGACGAGGTCGGCAGGAACCTGCACGCGCTCGAAGGTGGAGCCCAGGGCGAAGTCCCCGGGTTGGAGCACGAAGCCCGTCTCCTCGTCGACCTCGTATTCGTCGATCCGTCCGTCGAAGGGGTCCTTCTCGTTCACGTCGATCACCGCCAGGTTGCTGGTGCGGTAGACGACGAAGCGCCGGTCGAGGCGGAGGTCGATGCTCGCGGGTTGGACCTGTAGGTCGGGGTCGAGGAGGGGCTCGATGGTGATGTCCCCCGCCTCGAGGCGGGCCCGGAGATCTCGGTCGGAAAGGATCATGGGACCAGCATGGCCGGCGAGGGGTCTCACATGCAAGCTGCTTGCATGTCGGTCACTTCGGGTCTAGTGTCATTCGACGAGAGGTGCAGCGTGCAAGGACCGTGTGAGAGCTACGAGGAGTGGAAGCAGTTCATCACCGGCGATTGCGGAATCTCGCTTCGCCCCGAGTACGTCGCGGAGCGCGTCGCGGCGCTCTCCAATGACAAGGACCCCATGACGGCCCGGTTCGTCGAGCTCTACGGCGACGCGTACCGCAAGCGCACGATCCAGTGGTTCGAGCGTGCCGGTGCCGAGCTCAGCGGCTGACGCTGCTGCGACTCACCTCAGCGTTCCGGCGATGAGCTCGGCGAAGCTGCCGGCTGCTTCCGGAGCCAGCTCGAACCCCAGCGCTGGCTCGATCAACTCCAGCTCCATGAGAGTGAACGTGTCGTCGCGCACGAGCCCGTCGATGCGGGCGTAGCGTGGCATCACTCCGACCTCGGTCTGCGTCGTGGCGATGTCGAGCACGTTCCTGGCTTGCTCGATGACGGGTCGACCGACCTCCACCCTGACGCGACGGGCACCGTACTTGCTGTTGGAGCGCCACTCACCTGACGGCAGCTCGCGTCTCAGCGCATGTGAGAACGCTCCATCGAAGAACACCAGGAGAGTCTCACCCAGCTCGCTGATGTCGGACTGAAACGCCTGCAACAGGGCTGGGCCCTCGAATCTCGGCTCCGGCCAGTCGCTGCGTGACAGGGCGAGCTGCTCCACGAACTGACCGCTCTGGCCGTGAATGGGTTTCCTGACGGCCACCTCCCAGCCCCTGGCGTTCATTCCGGCGCGCGCCGACTCGTTGTCAGCGTGGATGACCTCGGTCGGGATGGTCCGGACTCCTCGCTCGGCCAGCTCGATCAGGTAGCGCTTGTCGAAGTTCCACCGCAGGGTCGCCAACGGGTTCATGATTCGGACCGACGCTTGCTCCAGCCGATCCAACCACCGCAAGAAGCGGTCCGGGCTCAGGTAGTAGTCCCAGCACGCTCTCATGACCACGACGTCGGCACTGGCAAACGTCTCGAAGTCACTGGTCCACGGCGCCGACACGACCTCGAGCCCAAGAGCCGACAGCGCCTCGCGCAGCGGCTCATCGGACTCCGGCTCCGGCCACTCTTCGCAGGTCGCGAGCACGACTGTCTTCATCGGATCAGGCCTCCTGATGAGCGCTACGCCGAGGTGCCGACGCAGCGCGAAGCCGATCCTGACACGGCCTGCCAGCCAAGCGAGCTACCGAGCGGGAGGCTCGTGTTTCTTCCAGGTCAGGGCAGCGAGCCGGTCCCTGCCAGCAACTCGGCGGTGATCGCGATGAGATCGACGCGCTCGTAGTCACCACCGGGAACGCGGATCTTGCCTCCACCGGCGGGGAATCCCTGACCGTCGATGACGACGCGCTCGGCCAAGATGGGGCTGTCGACGTCGCTCTTGACCGAGTAGTTGAGAACGCCTTCCTCCCGACCGGGGGCTTCCAGCTGAACTCGGGGTCGGCGGCTGAGCAGCGTCTTCCGATCCATGGCCTCCTGCGCCTTGATGTCGCCGTCGATCTCCCTGGCAATGGCGAGGGCCGGCTCGACCATGTTGCCTGAGCTGCGCAACCGCACCACCAGGTTGGAGCGCAAGAAGACGACCTGCCGACTGTTGCCGTCGCGACTGTCGACGAGCCAGGCGAGATCGCCGAGATCCTCAGGCCCTCGGGCACCACCGAGCATGTTGACGACTGCGTCGATGGGAAGTTGACTCTCGCTCAGGTCGGCGATCAGGGCGGCGTGAGCTGCCCTCGCATCGGGGGCCAGGGTGATGCTGAGGTCCAGGGCGCCTTCCAGTCGAGGAGAGTGAGCCTTGCGGGTCACGTCCCGCCAGGACCAGTGGCCGCTGCCCCACGGCTCGTCGTCGAAACGGCGCTCGGTGACGGCGCGGGAGGGTGCGGGCAAGGCGGTGAGCACGGGGTGGAGATCCCGGTCGATCTTCGGAGCTGCGTGGAGCTCGGTGGACGCGGGCCATTGCTGCGACTCGAGGGCCTTGGCCAGTTGCTCGAACCTGACGCGAGCGTGCTCAGGCAGCTCGATGCGCTCGGCGAGCGAGGCTCGCTGATCCTGCGCGAGAGCGTCGAGACCGAAGGTCAGGGCGAGGGCGGTGATGAGGGCAGGAGCGAGGGACTTCTTGATGCTCATGATGCGCTCCTAGTACACCGTCACGGTGATGTCGGTGGGCGTGCCCGGGTTGGAGCTCGGCACGAAGTCGATCACTTCGTCTCGATAGTTGCTGGTCCAGCTGTCACTGCCAGCCAGTTCTTGGGCCACGTGTGGTGGGTCGTCGGGATCCGAGTCGATGTCGACTCGTCCTCCCGAGGCGTCGAAGATCAGGACGCCGACTCGGGTGAAGGCGTGGTTGGCGAAGCTCGAGCGATTGCCGTTGGCATCGGAGCTGGAATCGCCAGGCATCAGGGGCGTCGAGCTGAAGGAGAAGTTGTTGTAGAAGGGGTTGTTCACCCAGATGGCGCTCCCGATGGGCCGGATGGCGTTCAGGAATCCGAAGGGACTGGTGTAGCTGTAGACGGCGCCGGCTCCGAGGGCATTGGCGAACACCGCCACGCTCTTGCCCATGTCATAGCAGTTGCAGGTCGCGACGGCCGTTCCCTTGTAGTTGGCGATCCAGTTGGTGAGGTTGAAGCTACCGCCCCCTCCGTACGAAGGAGCTCCGTAGGACGTGTCGTAGTTGCCGCCAGCGTTGTAGTAGAACTCGTGCCAGATCTCGTAGGTCACGTCGCTGGCGGTGCTCTTGCCGTGCGCCTGGGTGCAAGCGATGTCGAGCACGTTGAGCCAGGGCTTCACCTGCGGTGCGTTGGGAGTGGTCAGCACCGTGTAGAGAAGATGGTCCTCGGTCTGCCCCATGGTCAGGGTCGATGAGGGGACGCCGTTGACGTCCTTGAACTTCCAATACCAGTCGTAGGTCCACTTGCCCACGGTGGAGGGGGGGCTGTTGACGTTGAAGACGGCTTGCCCGGTTCCGCCGCTGAAGTTGACCATCACGGGGGAGCTGCTGCTGGCCAGTCCGCCGAGTCCGCCGGTCGACCAGATCTCGGCGGAGTTGACGCCGGAGAGGGCCTCGAAGTTGACCCGCACGCTGTGGCTACCGCCCATGGTCCAGGCGGCGGCCTGGACGTCCGAGCCGGCCACGTACTCCGGGGCGAAGATGTCGGCGGTGTTGTCGTCGTCCCAGATGTCGATGGCGCCCGCGCCGCTGTAGTTGAACTCCACCGATTCGACCCGAATGTCCGCCACCGTGAAGCCCACGGCATTCAGCGAGTCGATGAGGTCCGTGCCGTTCGTGTACTTGCCGTCCTGGTCGAAGTCCATGACGACGTCGTACTCGCCTTGCGTGAGGTTGGCGGGCCAGGCGAGGGTCTTCCAGCAGTTGCCACACACGAAGTGGATGGTCACCGTCTCCACGTTGCCGGTCACGTCGGTGAGGGTGTCGTCGATCATCCACTGGGCCTGAGTCTTGTGGTCGACGATGTAGATGTCTGCCGTCTGTCCGATGAACGACGGCTGGATGGCAGGGTCCACGCCCACGAAGACGTTCTCGTCGGGCAGGAACGTGCTCTTGTAGGTGAGGGGACTGTTGACGGTCCCGGCGATCTCCATCTCCAGCGCTTGTTGCTGGAACTGCGAGTACTGCCAGACCAGCCCGGTGAAGCTCTTGTAGGCGATGACTCGCTCGATGAGCCGGAGCCTTCCGCGGTCATCGGGGAGCAGGATCTCGGCGACGATGTCATGAGCTCCCGGTCGTGCGAGCTCGGCGGGCCAGATCAGGTGATGAAAGGTGGTCTGGTCTTCGGCGAGCTCGAGAAGCGGCGGTTCATCCAGGAACTGCCCGCTCACGTCCACCAGCTCGACGTCCTCAGTCCAGTCCGAGCGTTCTTCCACCACCCACAGGCGAACGAAGCTGCCAGCCGGGAAGCCTCGCCCCGTCACCCAGGCGCCTTCTTCGTCGATCAGGAAGCCCGTCTTGTGACACCCGCTGGCGTCGGTGGCGCGCAGCATGGGCCGGCTCACCCTGCTGGCGACGTCGAACTCCACTGAGTGAACGGGCCTGCCGTCCTGCTCGACTCGCAGGGTGTAGCTCCGCCCGAGCCAGCTGCGGTCGGTGACGTCATCGAGATCCGGTGCCGGCTGAACACCCTCACGACTCGATTCTTCCGGGGGTCGTGCCCTGCCTGCTTCTTCGCAAGGTCGTGCGCCGATTCCGTAGAGGACCGCGGTGGTCGAAATCGTGCCGCGTTCATCGCTGGACAGTCTCTGTCTCGACACGAGGGTCTCGTCGTCGCGTTCGATGATCACGTCGAAGGCTGAGCGCCCGTCCAGTCCTTCGACTTCCAGCAACACCGAGTCGAGTGGCTGGAACTCCTCGACGACTTCGCCACAGGGGTTGAGCAGACGAATCTCGCTTGCCCCGGAAGCGTAGACGGAAAGGGCCAGAACGAGCACGAGCAGGCCGCAAGCACACCGTGAAATCAAGGCTCTGTCCTTCATCCTGTCTTCAATCGACAGCAATGGCCCAGCAAGAGCTGGGGATGGTGGAGGGAGACGAAGATCACCCCGTTCGTCTCATCATGAGTCGCCCCTGCAGGGGCGCTCTCCAACGTCGTCGCGGCCCGCGCGCCTCAGCCATCGATCGACGATGTCGAAGTCACTGTCGACCAAGGGTGAATCTAAGTCAACTAGGCCCCCCTGGCTCTTCGGAGGTCGGAAAGCTAAGAGAGTCCGGCGTGTTTGTCGCTATCCAGGAACGAGCTCGCGTTCCCGTGCTTTCTTCGGCCCCGATGCTTCGCGCGACACGCTGCTCCCGAACTGGTGAGCCAGAAAGAACTCAAGTCCCGGAGCCCACGGATCGAGGGTTAGCGCTCCTCAACCGTTCTCCAAGTCCGCGGGAACGCCTGGAGGAACGAGGCTGACGACACTATGCGCTTCTACGTGACTCGTGGTGTGACGGCTCGCTCGATTCGCGGTGCACCGTCTGCCTCGGACTCGGACCGTTGCTCGTCTACGCCATGCTTGGCTTCGGGCCGTTCACGGATCATGGAGGGACGCTCTAGCTGGCATCGTTCCAACCTCCGATCGCATAATAGCTGCCGGTCTCTTCGGCAGCGGCGCGCGCTTCTCGGGCAACCACAGGAGGAATGTCGAGCGCATCCAGGTTTGCGCTCTGGATCCAATTGATCACATCGATCATTGACATCTCTGAACGAGGAATGAGCCGAGCAACTTCAACTGCAGCGGTCCGTGAGAGTCCGACGCTCATCAGCGACATCGTTGTCCTTTCCGCGGCCCCTACTTCGTACTGTTCTTCGAGACCATCGACTTCCGCCGACAAGTCGGTCAGACCTTGCTCGCGAAGACACAAACTGATGCAGCCGGCATAGCAACCGACGTACTTCGGGACCTTGAATCGCGCGAACTCGTCAATCACCTTGAAGACGTCTCGAATGACCGCCGCCGTGCTGCTCCCCTTGCTCTTATGCCTTCGCACCCAGCGCACTCGCTCGTCCAGGATGCGGGATAGCCGTTCCCCGCGCGCCCATTTGATAGTGAGATTAGCCTTGTAGTTGCGCGCTTTGTCTCCGCCGAAGTCGCTGCCGAGCCAGCGGTCGCAACGGGCCATATCCTCCGCTAGCTTCAGAGCAGCATTGGGTTCGGCTGGTCCTACCGGACTGAGGGCTATCAGTTCCTCTACGGACTTGCCCTTCAGCCACCTCACTAGCTGTCCAATAAACACTGGGTTCACAGTGCTGTGGCGTCGAGCTAGATCTCCGGGCACACCATTGTCACCAAGAAGTGCCTTTGCCCGATCGGCAAGCTGGCGTTGAGCGTGAAGTGGAAGTCGCCTCCACCACTCTACAGCTTCAAGTGAATCGAAGAGATGCTGCGCGTTTACGAGCTCGCCAAGAGCCTGCTCGAACACCGGACTGCGATTGGATTCCGCATCTGTCTCGTGCGAGTAGGCAACGAGTCGTAGCGCATCGCTGGCCAACTCCGTGCCCGGTCGGTCGAGGTGCAGGCCTACGCTTGCCGTGGGCGGGCCGTTAGGCCACTGCTTCTCGATATGTGGATCGATAACAACTACCGTGCCAGACTTGTCCTTTCCCAACCGGCCCGCTCGCCCGGCGAGATTCCAGAAAGTCTGCGGGGCCATTGGTGTCTTCCTGCCCTCCTTGGGGCCTCGGACAACAAGTAACCGACAAGGCAGATTCACTCCCTCGAGCAGAGTGGCCGTGCATACGAGAATCGGCAAGGTGCCGTCAGCGAAGAGTCGCTCTTGTTCGCGCCTGAGGATCTCTGGCATTGGGCCGTAGTGAAATCCGACTCCCGACGTGACAGTCTCCGCAAGTGTGTAGTCTCGATGAATGTGGGTCCGGCTGAGCTCCGCAAGTTCCAATAGCTCCTGCGCAGGAGATGCTAGCCCCTCGTTCTTGAGCAACCCGCTGATGAGAGTCGCGAGTGTCTCAGCCTCCGCCGGCCCGTTGGCAAAGACGATCGTGCCAGGCCTGCCGGAACTCAGCTTCACCGAGATGGCCGCCGTCGCTTTGTGGGAGTCCACTGTCTCATCTAGAGTCAGTTCCGGCAGCTCTATGGGTTGGTCCCCGTGAATCACCCGCAAGGACCAACGTCGACCTCGGCTCTTCTGTGCCCACACGAGGTTCTGGACCACCGTAGGGGTCTTGCTTTGTAGGGCCTGCGCGCTCGCTTCAGGCAGAAGGACCTCGGGGTTCTCAACATATGGGCATGCCATCACAACCCTGCAATCGGGTTGAGTTCGAATCACCTCGTCTCGGATCTTGCGTAGTAGCCCACCGCGGTCTGACTCGACAATCTTGTGTGCTTCATCAACTACGAGAGCCGAGAGTGGCAAGGGCCCTGCGGCTGTGGATAGGAGACGATCGAATCGCTCTTGAGTCATTACAAAGACGTTCGGAGCTAACTGTGGGTCATACTGACTTGGGAGTACCACGATTCGGGGCCGCTTCTCCACGCGACTCAATGAGGACATCAGATCTCGACCCACCTGTCGGATCAAGGCGCGAGACGGAACAAGGTAGGCGATGTTAAAATTCGGATTTTGGTCGAGCAGGTCAGCTAGCCACTCCTTTAGCAAGAATGACTTTCCGCAAGAGGTGGGACCGGATAGCGCTAGAGGTTTCTGGGTATGAAGCGCCTTCCAGATCGACGTCTGGAATCTGGTGGCGGGCCGAAAAGTGGACCCAACGATCACAGAACTAGCAAGTCGAGATCTGCGGTCGTTCAGAATCGACGCTAGTCCTGCAGGTCCGCGCTCGGTAAAGACCTCAGCTGCCACACCGTTACCAGCGTTAAGCAGCACCTGCCTTACTGCGGCCGCATACTCGTATTCAGGTCCAGTTAGCAACGCGGCGGTGGCACCGAGTAGTGCATTGGTTGCGTGCTCCGGCTCCTCGCTGAGCGCGAGAGCTGCCGACCACTCGAGTAGCGCAGGCCAGTCGACCTCAATGCTCTCGCGCTCGATACCAAGTTGGTTGGCGCAAACAATCGCTCTAGCCTCGGCGAAGGACGTAGCTACGGCTGTGTTCGCAAGCAGTTTCTCTGCGACCTTGCTCCACGAGTTAGTCACCGCTCTACCTTGATGAGATTCTGGAAGCTCCCCCGAAGGCTTGAAGCGCTCTCGAAAGGCAGGACAAAGGTATCGAAGCGGAAGTCAGTCAGTTTCGCCTTGCGGATCGCCTTGCATAGACTTGTCTTGGACATCGAATAGAAGTCGTGAACCGACTCTGGTACTCCTGGTTCTTCATCGAAGCGGGCCACGTCGATTCGGGGGAAGGGGGCGTGATCTCCACCGACCAGGGCGACAGCACAGATCTCGGGGGCGCCGTAAGATCTGCTGCTCGGGTCCAGGTAAGCGAGCACTGCTTCATTGAGAGCTTGATCGCCCAAGTCAAGGTTGTCCGTCAGAAGGCAATAGTCACGGCGAGCACGCCCAGTGAACCCTGCGTCACTCAAGAACTCGGAGAGCGAATCTACTGCCTCCGAGATAGCTTCCCGGATCGATGAGTAGATCTTGGACTCCCCGAAGTGAAGCCGCAGCCTTCCTGAGGGTGATGCACTCGCGTAGATTCCATCCAGGCCGTGGAAATGAACACGCGTGTTAGTCTTCAGAGACATCTTTGCGACGCACTGTGGGTACTCGAGTACAGACTCGGTGAGGGCGAACAGCAGCAGCTCACCCAGCTCCCCGCTCATTTCCACATCCGATAACAGGCTGCGAGCCTCGCTCACTAAGGCGGCAATTGATCTATAAGAGCCCGTTAGCTCGAGCTGGGATTGGGCTGCTTCCGCTTTTCCTCGAGGGATGCAGTAGTCGAGAGCAAGAGTGAGCATTTGGGCACACAGCTGACTGACCATTGGCCGTCCATTGCCATCCGATCGCAGGACGTGGAGACCGAATGTGCACCCCTGAGCTGAGTCGCGCTCAGGTGACCAGAACAGATTTCGAAGTAGCTCGCTCTGATTGCGGGTCTTGCCCAGCAGAGAGCGAGCAATGCTCTCAAGTTCGGTTGCTGGCACGTGGCGGCAGTCTCCATTCTCGACCTAACAACGTTCGGCCTATTATGACCGATTTCTTATGTTTGTATGTCTTTCCGGCAATTGGAAGACCTACTCCAAGAGAAAGCGACCGAATCAGGGCCAGCGCCTGTACTGCAGTTTTCTACTGCACATGTCGAAAACGAAGGGCCACTGCCTGCGTGTTCGATGAAGACACTGAAGGGGCCCGTATGCCGTGGCGTGGTGCTCGACGCGGCAGTCCTCTGGCGGAAGGAGCGGCGGCTGCAGGGTCACTCTTAACCTAGAGCGTCACCCAGACAGCTCAGCTGATTGAGCCGTCACGACCTCTCCTGTCTCCCGCTCTCTGCGAGATCGCGGCTGAAAAAGAAGATTGATGGGCCGCGACGGAATCAAATCCAGAGCTCATCGACTGGGAGTCAACGCTCTTCGGCTGCACTCCAAATCCGCACCGTCCGATCACCCGACGCGCTGACCAAGTGACGCCCATCCGGGCTGAACGCCAGGTCGTGGACGTACTCCTCGTGACCGCGGAGCTGAAGCAGCACGTCGTGCTTCTCGGTGTCCCAGAGACGGATGATCGCGTCGCGACCGCCCGACGCCAGGCGGGTGCCGTCCGGTGAGAACGCGAGGGCGAAGACCTCACCGACGTGACCCTCGAGCACGGCCAGCAGGGTGCCGTCGTCGACGTCCCAGATCCGAATCGTCTCGTCGGTGCCTCCCGATGCCAGGAGCCGGCCATCGGCGGAGAAGGCGACGTCGTTGACCTCCTGCACGTGACCGGCCTGCTTCCATCGCCGCTGATGCTGCGCGTCCATGAGCTCGACCGGGCCGTTGTAGTCGCCGAGGGCGATGAGACTGTCGTCCGGGCTTCGAATGAACGAGCGTGGATCGAACTCGGTGTCCGCCTGCACGTCGTCTTCCTCGGAAGCGACGCCCCAGTAACAGAGCCCGCCATAGGTTCGCTCGACGACCGCGAGCCCGTCCGCCGTGAAGTCGACCATGCTCCGCCCGACGTCCTTGCCCACGATCTCGCGGAGCAGCTCGCCGCTCTCGAGGTCCCAGGTGCGTAGGACCATGTCCGGGTGATAGCGACCGGCCAGGGCGGCGAGGTAGCGGCCGTCGTGACTCCAGGCCGCGTGTCGGCCCGGAGTCAGGTGTTGCTGGCGCTCGACCATGCCGAGCTCGAAGCGCTGCAGCTCCTCGCCGTCGGGCACCGACCAGATGCGGAGGTAGTCGTCCCAGCCGACGCTGGCGAGCCGCTTGCCTGACGGGTCGAAGGCGAGGGCATAGACGTAGCTGTCGTGTCGACCCAGGATCCCGGGGGTGCGCTCGTCGGTCAGGTCCCAGACGCGCACCTGACCCGCGCTGTCGCCGGTCACCAGCCGTCCCTCGTGCTCCCGGCCGAACATGGCGCTGCTCCCGTGGCCGAGTCGCGTGCGCAGGAGCTCACCGCTGGCGAGGTCGTAGCTGCGGAGGGCTCCGTCGTCGCCAGCGACCATGACCTCGAGTCCGTCCGGCCTCGAGTGAACGTCCCGAATGTCGGTCGCGTCGATCTCGAGCTCGTGAAGGAGCTCTCCCGATCGGGTGTCCCAGTGCCTGAGGCGTGAGTCGAGCCCACAGCTGACGAGATGCCGGCCGTCGAAGGACCAGGCCATGGCGGTGACTTGATCGGCGTGCCCCTCGGTCTTCACCAGGAGCTGACCCGTCTTGGCGTCACTGATCCAGACGCTGCCCAGCTCGCTCCCGAGTGCGATGCGGCCATCGTCGGGGGAGAACTCCAGGACGTGAACACGCTCCCGCTCGAACCAGGCGGCGACGCGTCGCATCGGCGTGCCGATGGCATCGACGTACACCCAGGTCGCTCCGGTGTGGTAGCCCTGGTAGAGCAGCAAGCTGCCGTCGCTGCTGAAGTCCGCCGGTCGTGCCTCCTGCTCGCAGCAAGGCTCGGCGACACCGGCGTGTGTCTCACCGCTGTCCTGGTCGATGACGTGCCAGTGAGTCGGGTTCGATCCGAACTGGAGGAAGCGCCCGTGGTCCGAGAGAAGGGCGTGGTAGCCGGTGGCCTTGCCGCTGGCGAGAACGCGGCCGGTCACGACGTCGTGACGAGACCAGCGTGACTCGACGCCAGCGGTCGGACGGTGGAAGTTGTTCGTCGTCAGGACTCGTCCGTCACGGGAGAGCGCGCCCATGGCCTTGCCCTCTCCGTGGTCGACCATGAAGACGCTCTCGTCCAGGAGTCCCTGGAGATAGCCCCATTCGAAGCCACGGAGCTCCTCGGGTGCGGCCGCGAGTCGTTCGGCGGCCCGGCCGGCGTCTCCCTCACGCAAGGAGCTGTCGGCGAGGGCGAGCTCGGCTCGGTAGGCCTGACGTCGGGCGGCGTCTCTCTGGTCGGCGGCGCGGAAGGCGAGCAGGGTCGTGCCGACGATGCCGGCGATGAGCGCCAGCACGCCGAGGCTCGCGCTGATGACGAGCGGGCGATGACGTCGCGACCACAGCCGAAGCTGATGCAGGGTGCTGCGGGGCCGGGCGAGGATGGGCTCGTCACGCAAGAAGCGTCGAATGTCGGCGGCGAGCTCGGCGGCGGACGGGTAGCGGTCGTTCGGGTCCGACTCGATCGCCTTGAGGACGATGGTCTGCACGTCCTCGGGCAGGTCGGCGGAGAGACGCCGTGGCGCGTCCCGCGACAGGGTCTCGATCGCTTCGGGCAGCGAGTGATCATCCAGCTCGCGTGGGAGCTTGCCGGTGAGGATCTCGTGGGCCGTGATGCCGAGGGCGTGCACGTCGCTGCGCGTGTCGACGGCGTCTTGATCACCGCGGAGCTGCTCGGGGCTCATGTAGGCGAGCGTCCCGAGGAGCTGTCCGATCTCGGTGCGCATGGTCGCCGTCTTGAAGTCGCTGTCCATCGCGCGGGCGATGCCGAAGTCGAGGACCTTGGGTCGACCCCGTTCGTCGACGAGGATGTTGGCGGGCTTGAGATCGCGGTGGATGACGCCCTTCTGGTGGGCGTGGTGCACCGCGTCGCAGGTGGTGGCCAGAAGCTCCAGTCGTTGTCGGAGGTCGAGCTCCTTGGCCGCGATGTCGAGGGGCTCACCGCGGACGAGCTCCATGGCGAAGAAGGGCTGCGGCCCCATCGGCGTCTCGGCCGTGCCGGCTTCATGGACCTGGGCGATGCCCTCGTGCTGGAGCCGGGCGAGGAGCTGGGCCTCGAGCTCGAGACGACGCAGCAGCTTCGGCGTGGCCACGCCCGGGCGGATGAGCTTCAAGGCGACGCTGCGTCGCGGGTTCTCCTGCTCGGCGTGATAAACGAGACCCATGCCGCCTTCGGCGATGAGTGACTGCACGCGGTACGAGCCGACCTGCTCGGGCACCCAGCTCGGCGTGGCGTCGTCAATGAGCTCGGCCGCCTGGGCGGCCACCACCTTCTCGACGCGAGACGAATCACCGAGCTGACGTCCGGCCTCGGCGAGGGCGAGCAAGGAGTCGACCTCGGCGCGCAGCTCGGCGTCGTCACCGCAGCTCGCGCTGAGAAAGCTCTCCCGCTCGGCCGTGTCGAGACCGAGCGCCTCGACGAACAGGTCGTTCGCACGCTCGTAGCGGTCGTCGCTCACCGTCGGTTACTCCGCCTGGAGCTCGCGGGCCAGGCGCGTGCGCGCGATGACCCAGTCCTTCTCCACCGTGGACTTCGACACCTGCAGGACCTCGGCGATCTCGTCCATGTTGAGACCACCGAAGAAGCGCAGCTCGACGAGTCGGGCCCGACGCTCGTCCCGCTCACCGAGGCGCTTCATCGCCGCTTCGAGATCGAGCAGGTCGACCTGATCGACGCCGCCTCCGCCGGTGTCGATGATGTGCTCGTCCAGGGTCACCGGCGTGGCCTGACCCCCACGCTTCTCGGCCTGCTTGGCCCGCGCGTGGTCGATGAGCACCGAGCGCATGGCCTTGGCGGCGACCGCGAGGAAGTGCGCCTTGCCCGACACGCGGGGCTTCGAGCCGGCCAGGCGCAGCCAGGCCTCGTTGACCAGCGCCGTCGGACGGAGGCTGTCGCCCGGCTTCCAGCGCGCGGCCTGACGCGCCGCGAGCCGTCGCAGCTCGTCGTGCACGAGGGGCAGCAGACGGTGGGCGGCCGACTCCTCGCCGCTTGCGAGATCGTTGAGGATGGTCTCGAGAGAGTCCGACATGCCGACGCAGAGCATGTCACCGCGGTCACGAAAATGCGTGCGCTCGCGACGATCTCAGCGCTGGAGCGACGTGACGACCGAGCGGTATCCGACCTGCACGAGGTCGAGCCGACCGTCACCATCGAGGTCGCCGAGGTCGAGGTCTTCCGAGTCCCGCGCGGCGTGGTGCACTCCTTCGTCGAGCACGCCGGCTCCCAAACCCCGGTGCACCGCGAGCACGTTGCGCATGGACACGACGACGTCGCGAATGCCGTCCAGGTCGAGGTCATCCACGGCGATCGCGAGCGGGGCGTCGTGGAGATCGTGGTCGACGGGACCATTGAAGCCACCGAGGCCGTTGCCTGGGCGGACCTGAATGACCGGGCTGTCACCGAAACCGCCCTCCGAGGGGACCTCGGCGGCAAGGACGAGATCGAGCAGGCCATCGTGGTCGATGTCGGCCAGGACCTGTCCGGCGAGCGAAGCCTGGAAGGTCGTGATGTCGGCGGCTGCCAGCACGCCGGTGATGCTCGAGAGGAGGATGGCGAGGTCGGTGTTGCCCGACTGGTCGCCGGTCACGACGATGTCGAGCGCGCCGTTGGCGTCGAGGTCGGCCAGGCCCACTCGGTCCGGGGCCCGACCCGCGGCGTGAGTCTCGGGAGCCATGAAGGCGCCGCTGCCCAGGCCGCGGAACACCGAGAGGTCGTCGTCGTTCTCGTTGCTGACGATGAAGTCGAGGTGACCGTCGCCGGCGAGGAGACCCGTCGCGATGAAGTTCGGTCGGTCGCCTGCAGCGAGAATGACCTCGTCACCGAGCCCGCCCATCCCGTCACCGAGTCGGTAAGAGAGTTGGTCGTTGAGGTCTTCGGCGAGGACGAGGTCGAGGTCGCCGCTGGCGTCGACGTCGGCCAGCACGCAGTTCCTGAGACGTCGCGGTGGCTCGACCGTGAGGCTCGTGGTCCAGCCGCCGCTGCCGTCGCCGAGCAGCACGTGGAACTCTCGACGATCGCAGGAGACGAGGTCGAGCACGTCGTCACCGTTCAGGTGACCCAGCACGAAGTTGTCGGGCTCGCGACCGAAGTCGAAGGTGGTGGAGGCGAAGAAGCCTCCGTCGGGCTCGGCGAGGAGGGCGGTGATCTCCTGTCCGGCCTGGAAGACGAGGTCGCGACGACCGTCACCGTCGGCGTCGACGGTCGCGAGGACTCCGGGAGGCTGGCCGGTCGCGCTCTGGATCGGCGTGCCCTCGAGGAAGCTGCCGTCTTCCTGCCCGAAGTAGAAGGAGAAGAAGGCGGGGCCGACCCCTTCGAAGTCGGCGTTGGGGACGAGGACGTCCAGGTTGCCGTCGCCGTCGAGGTCGGTCACGCGGAGGTCGACCGGGTCGTCAGGCGTGAGAGTGGCGAGATTCGAGAAGCTCCCGTCGCCGACGCCGAGAACGAGCTCGACCGTCTGCGGGAAACCGGAGGAGATGTACGCGAGATCCGGGACGTCGTCGTCGTCGAGATGGAGGAACTCGGGCGTGCTGCGCGGGCGGATGATGTCCATCTCGACGGCCGGGGAGAAGCCGCCCAGGCCGTCGTCGGGGACCCACTGGAGCGGTTGGTTGAAGCCGGTCGCGACCACGTAGTCGACCCCACCGCTCGCGTCGAGATCGACGGTGGTGAAGTCATCGATGATCACGCCGAGCTCCTGGGCGATCGCCGGCTCGAACTGACCGCTCCCCAAGCCGAGCAACACCTGCACGACGGAGGTGTTGAACTCCAAGGCGAGCAGGTCGGGAGCACCATCGAGGTTCACGTCGTCGGCGTGCAGGACGCGAGGCGAGAACGAGAGCGGTGCCGAGGGAGCGTCCGTGAAGCTCATCCCATCGGCGAGGAGGATCGGGATGTCGACGATGCCGAGGTCGATGGTCGAGAACGCGAGATCGGGAAGACCGTCGAGGTTCCAGTCCGCGACCACCAGGTCGTCGAGGATGCCGCCGAGGTCGCGGGTCGTGGCGGGCAAGCGCTCGCCGAAGAAGGCCGAGGGGATGAGCTCCAGCACGCGGTCGCCCCGCAGGCCGAGCGCGTCGATGGTGCCGTCGCCGTCGTGATCGGTGAGGGCGAGCTCGTTGAGGAAGTTGCCGAAGAAGCGCAGCTCTTGCGGGAAGGGAGCGCCCTCGGTGCGTTCCGCGACGACGTCGCCGAGGTCTGCGTCGGTCGCGTCGACGAGCGCGATCTCGGTGACCCGTACGGTGCGCACGCCGTCCTCACCTCGATGGAAGACCTGCACCGACAGTGGGCTCCAGCGGGCGGGCAACATGTCGATGCTGAACGCACCACTCGCGTCGGTCGTCGTCTCCCGACCTTCCCGGGTGAATACGCGGGCATCGACGAGCGGCGTGCCGAGCTCGTCGACGACTCGACCGCCCACGCTTCCCATTCGCATGGCGACGAGAGGGTAGCTGAGGCTGACGCTGGCTCCGTTGCCGTTGGTGTCGGTGGCCACGACATCGATGACGACGCTCGTGCCCTCTTCGGGCAGGGGGACGTCCGCCGCCGTCTCTCCCTCGTCGACGAGATTGCGCACGGCGCCGTCGACCCGCAGCTCGGCGGTGGCGCGACCGTCATCTTCCAAGTTGACGGTCAGCGACAGGCTCGAGCCGTGCTCCAAGGCCGTCGACGGATCGGGGCCCAGCACGACCAGTCGAGGCGCGAGGCTGTCCGGCACGAGGGGATCCGTGCCGAGGTCGACCTCGTCGCCATCGAGGAGACCATCGTCGTCGCTGTCGGGATCGGTGGGGTCGGTGCCGTGACGGAGCTCGTCACCGTCGAGGAGCCCGTCGTCGTCGGTGTCGGCTCCGTCCAGCGGCTCGGTTCCGAGGACGAGCTCGGCGCAGGTGGAGAGGCCGTCGAGATCGGGATCGCCTTCGCCGTCTCGCGTGCCGTCGTCGTTGCTGTCGGGATCGTCGGGCGCGAAACCAAGAGCGGCTTCGGACGCGTCTGGCACGCAGTCGCCGTCGGCGTCGTTGCACGCGCCACCGAGCAGCTCGCAGATGGTGAGGGGCACGAGCGAGCCCAGGTCGGTGAAGCCGCCCGGGAAGGGCTCCCGAGGCTCCGAGAGTGCGAGCCGCGTGTCGCTGCCGTCGAAGAACAGGACCTCGGCGCGGATCAGTCGATCGCTCGCCGCGTCGGCGATGGTGAAGCTGCCGTCGGTGCCCGACGTGGCCGTGCCGGACGCACCGATGAGGCGAACGTCTGCGGACTCGATGGCTGAGTCGTCGTCGCTGACGACTTCGCCGATGACGGTGGTGAGGTCGTCGCCCAGGGCGACGGTGATCACGATGACCGAGGTCGCGCCCTCGTTGATGGCGGTGAGGAAGGCCGAGCCGGTCCCGACGGCGGTGACCTCGCCGTCGATGTCGATGGTCGCCACCGCCGGGTTGCTCGTGCGGTACGAGGTCCACTCCGTGCGCGCCGTGACGTCGCGGGTGCTGTCGTCGGGCAAGGTCGCGAGGGCCGTCACCTGAGCCGTCGCGCCGAGGCTCGTGAGAACGAGCGGATCGATGCTGGTCGCGAGCGACTCGGTCAGCGGTGGAGGCTGCTCCGTGAAGGTGAGGCTGCCGACCTGAACGGCCTGACCACCGAGGATCTGGAAGGGCTCGGAGAAGACGTTGAGGAGCCCGGTCTCGAAGTCGCAGGTGCCGACCAGGCGCTTGAAGTCGTCGCTGAGGAAGTCGGCGGGAGCTTCGTCGGGGGAGGCGATGTTGGGGATGAGGAAGCTGCCGTCGGAGCTCACCTGGACGGTGCGACCGTCGACGGTGAGCTCACAGCGTTCATCGAGAGTCTGCCCGCCCGTCGGGGAGGCGACGAGCAGCATCGTGCCGAGGACGACGAGAGCGTGGAGTCGACTGGACATCAGTTGAACTCCACGTGCACGTGGCCGATGGTCCCGCACTTGGGGCAATCCGAGGGAGGGACGTAGTTGCAGTTGTATTCGGTGCTGCCGACTTCGGCCTGGGCTTCCGCCCCGGGGATGATCGCGGCGGCCGTCAGCAGGATGCACCAGAGCTCGGCCTGCGAGACTCCGGGGACCCGGGCGTCCAGGCCGCGGATGCCGAGGTCCACCGCGTCTCCGTACTGATGCCGGCTGGCCCTCGCACCCCGTACCGCCTCGTTGCGCTCCGGATTGCGCCAGTGGCTGTTGAGCCCGGGGTGGAAGTTCGTCGTCTCGTTGCGCGCCGTCGTCTGAGCGATCCCGTCGGGTCCGGCCCGGGGGATGTCTCCTCGTTCGGTGCACTCGGGGTCGAGGCAGCAGTCATCACAGGACATCGGGTCGTTCGGCCAGCAGCAGGGCGTGCTCAGCACGGTGCCGACCCACTCGTGCTCCCGCCCCGGGTCGATGAGCTCGGTGCCGGGATCGAGGTCCGTGGTGCCGGGGGCGACGAGGTTGAGATCGTCGTGGACGAGCTCGTTGAAGTTGTCTCGAACCTGCTTGGCGATGGCGGCGGGGCGGCCCAGCAAGAAGTTGTAGGTCATCGAGCTGCGGACTTGAGTGAGCGTGTAGGGAAGGACCTCCACGGGGGGACCGAAGGCATTGCGAGGAGGCGTGGGGATGTTGAAGTTGGGCTCCACCTTCTGGTGGTTTTCGTACTCCTGGCGGAGGATGTCGATCGTGTCCTGCTGCACGAGCGCGACGTCCGAGGTATCGCAGTAACGAGCGGTGACCAGGTACGACAAGGGCTCGCTCTGAGCGCAGCTCCCGTTGCCCTCGTCGCAGCCGGTTTGGCAGCAGGCCAGCGCGTCCCAGCCTGCCGTCTCGTAGGGGAGAGGTGGGGTGGGATCGGGCTGGAACGAGATCATCGGCCCGGACAGGTCTTCGGGCTCCTGTTCCTTGTAACCGGGGCCGTCACCCGTCGAGAGATCGTTGAGCGGCTGGATGGACCAGCGGATGTCGGCCGGATCGGCTTCAGGATTGTCGAGGGTGGCCGACAGCTCCACGCGTTCGCTGGCCAGGAACGATCGATAGATGCCGAAGCCGTCGATGACGACGGTGGCGGGTGGACGCTCCTCCTCGTCGTCGCAGCCACCGATGCGCACGACCTCGCTCTCGCCCTCCCAGATCGGCGGAGGGCAGTCGCGGATGGTCTCCATGGTGAAGCGCGCGAAGTAGGTGCCGGGCAGGTCGGCAACGATGCTCGCCTCGTAGCCGACGCCCATGGCGATCTCGAAGGGCTCACCCACCTTCCAGACCGTCCAGCGAGGCACTGGCGACCCTTCTCCGGTGTCCTCGATGCGACCCGGCACGCGGTTGCCTTCCGCGTCGAGGCAGCTCTCCTGCGTGCGACCCTCCGTGTCGTCGGGCGGATCGAGAACCCAGGTGAGCCTGTCGCCGAGCTCGCAGTCTCGGAAGAAGCCACAGCGTTGGTGCTCGATCTCGCCACCGACCAGCTCGCCTGTCTCGAGGCAGACGAGGTCGCAGTCCTCGCAGTCACCGGCGACGGCATAGGGGGGACAGTTGCAACCCCAGCCGGCCTCGGCGATGCCGTCGCCTGGGTCGGTGACGATGCAGGAGCCATCATCGGTCACGCTGCCAGAGGACACGATCTCGAAGCGGCCCGTGTCGTGATCGAAGCTCAGGAAGTACGCGATGCTTCCCGGCACCAGCCCGCTCATGTTGGGGTAGCTGATGGAGACCGGTGGATCGAAGTGCGCCCCGCCCGGCTGGAGGGTCCAGGCGAAGGGTGGTGCCACGCCGTCGGGCATGGGCATGGGGATGTCGTCGTGATGGACCTGGTTCAACGAGAGCGTGACCGGTGACTCCGGGCTCGGCACGCTCCCGTCCGTCAAGGTCATCGAGCCCGCGGTGATCCTCATCTCGAGCCCGGGCAGGTCGGCCACGGTCAAGACCACGTCGCTCTGACCGTCCCAGCTCACGGCGTTCTCGGGACGCAGGAGGGGAAGCAAGACCGGACCAGGAAGCTGGTTGATCGCCTGAGGGATGAGCACGAGCTCGTACTCGAGATGGGGGAAGGAGCCCGGCGCGATCGGCTCGCCGCCGTTGGTGGTCGCGACGGCACCCTCGACCTCGAAGTGGGCCGGTCCGTCGGCGAGTTCGGTGAGGACGACGCGACCCTCCTCGTCGCTGGTCGTCTCGAAGCTCTCGTCGCCGACGTGCATGACGCAGCGGGCGCCGCCGATGGGTTGACGCGCGTTGTCGAGCACGCGGGTCTCGAAGGAGGTCGGCTGACCCGGCGTCCGCTCCAGGCCGAGCACGGTGAAGCGCACCGGTCGACTGGTGTTGCCGGGGAAGTCGGCCTCGACCACGTGGTTGCCGGGCTCCGGTCCCAGCCAGAAGCTCACCTCGGCGTGACCGGTGGCCGAGGTGATCACCTCGACGCTGCTGAAACGGTTCACCGTGCCGCCGCCCTCGATCACGGTGAAGGTCACCGGCACGCCGGGGCTTCCGTTGCAGGAGTCGCTGACCCAGGCTCGGAGAGGCTCGGGCGTGACGCCGTCGACCTCCGTGACTTGAGGCGAGCCGCTCCCGAGGTTGATCTGACTCGCCGCACCGGGCTGAGCCGACGCGCAGGCGAGCAGCGGCGTGGTCACGTCGGCGCAGGAGACCGTCAGGCGGTTGTTGCCGCAGCCGGCCTCGCTCCCGAGCTGCCAGTGGACCTCGGCTCGTCCGTCCACGTCGGTGAAGACCTGGAGCTTGCGGCTGCCTTCGGCGTCGCCGGTAAGCGAGAGCAGCCCGTTGCTGCGCACGACCTCGAGGGTGAGCAGCTTGTCGGCGTGAGGGCTCCCGTCGGCCCGGTCGACGTCGATGACGAGGGGTTCGGCGAGCAGGCTGTCGACGGGTCCGACCTGACCATCGCCCGAGATGAGACGAACTTGCGGACCGGTGGGCGTGACCCGCGTGATCGTGACCGTCTCCTCGACCGCGTTGCCGGCGACGTCGGTGGCGACCACCGTGATCGTGTTTTCGCCGAGCTCGAGCGGGACGTTGCTGCGCTCGAAGCTCCCGTTGGTGCCGATGCCCACGATCACCTCGGCGGGGAGCCCGTCGACCGTGACGCCGAGACCGAGCGCACCGCTGAGACGATCGCTGAGCCGACCCGCGACCGTCACCGTCTCGGTGGTGACTTCATCACCGTTGCCAGGAACGTCGACGAACAGCTCAGGCGCCTCGGTGTCGTGCACGACGACCACGCAGGTGGCCGAGCTCAGCAGCCCGAGGACGTCGATGGTGCGAACGGCCAAGCGGTTGGCCCGGTTCGGGCGGATCTCGACCTCGACGGCGAAGCTGCCGTCGTCGAAGTCGGGGATGGTGGCGACCTGGGAGACACCGCCATCGACCACGACGCTCGTGTCCGTGATGCCGGTGCCGGTCAGCAAGACGGTCGTGTCGGTGACGGGACCGGGGAACACGTCGACGATCGGGGCTCCGGGTGCGCCGACGGGATCGGGGACGACCGGGTTTCGACCGAGGTCGCGCTCGTCGCCATCGGCGATGCCGTCGCGGTCGGTGTCGACTCGATCGGGATCGGTTCCGAGCAGGAGCTCGGCCACGTCGGCGATCCCGTCGCCATCGCGATCGATCGTCTCGCCGAGGACCGCGCGCACGACGAGATCGACGTCGTCGTCATCGCCGGGGACGCCGTCGCCGTCGAGGTCGGGATTGCTCCCACCGAGCGGATCGCCGAGTCGGGCGTGCACGACACCGACCACGTCGCGGCTGGTGACGGTCTCCGAGCGATCGATGTCACCGGCGACGGCCGCCAGGGAGGGAGGCGGGCTCGCCACGAAAAGAGCGAGCATGAGCCAGGCGACGACGAGGGTTGCTCGCCGTCCGAGGGACAGCTTCGACACGACGCAAGCTCCTGAGAGGAGCTTGGACCCTGCCGGAACGCATCCGCGTCGCGCAAGACAGGGCCTGATTGGGTGGTCTGCGATCCCCCAGGCCCGTGCTGGTGGTCAGGGGCAGGCGTCGAGCACGCCCCGCGGATTCCCTGCGGAGTCGCTGCCGAGAGGGCCGTCTCCACCGGTGTTTTCCCCGACAACCAAGTAGTACCAGCCCGTGCCGGGAGCAGGGATCTCGGGGTCGGTCGTCGTCGACGAGAAGAGACCTTCTTGCCAGCAGGCCGTGGAGAGGCCGGTGGGCAGCAAGGCGAGATCACCGCGGTAGACGTTGAAGGCATCCGAACGTGAAGGGCCGCGGTCTTCCCAGCTCAGCACGTGGTCGGCGTCGATGCGGAGAGGGGTGAGCGCTCCGGGCGGGGAGACTTCGTCGGGGGGCATGGGCTCGACGGGCTCGGGCGAACAGCCGACCTGGGAGGTCGAGAGAGCAGTGATCAGGGTGGTGGGCGTGTCGCTGGCGGCGAAGGGAACGTCGATCACCGAGCTGGAGATCGCACGCTGCGGAAGGTCCGTGCGTCGCCACTCCCTGGGCTCGGGCAAGACGTCGGTGCAGACGTTGTCGGGTCGGCCGTGGTCGTCCAGCCAGAGGAGCCACGACCAGTCGGAGGGGAAGCCCTGCGAGAAAGCACCGACCACGACCCGTCCGTCGTCGAGCACTGTCACGGAGTCGACCCCCTCGTAGAGCTCAGGGACACCGTACGCACGCTGCCACCGAAGCGAGCCATCAGGGCCCAGTCCGACCATCCACGCATTGCCGAAGTCGTCCTCGTCCCGAGTGGACCTCGTGTCTCCGCCAAGCCAGTAGCCACCGTCGGCGAGTTGGGCTCCGGTAGTGAAGAAGTCGTGCTGCTCGCTCTCCATGACGACTTGCCATTCGATGGTCCCGAGGGAGTCGACCGTGAAGACCCAATTGTCGTAGGGCAGACCGCTCCTCGAGATGCCTCCCACGATCAACCAACCGCCTTCTCGTCGTGTCACGATGTCTCGGATCGAATCTCCCCCGCTCCCTCCGTAGGCGTGCTCCCACTCACGCTCGAGGCTGGCGTCGAGCCTGAGCAGGTAGACGTCGGACTCCTCCGACTCGGGGAAGATGGTGCTGCCGATGATGAGCCCGCCATCAGGAGTCGAGGCGGCGACCCTCGTCACGACGCTCTGCCCCAGGTCGAAGACCCTGCTGGCGAGGAGGGCGCCGTCTGCTGCCGAGAGATGCAGCACGACGAGACGACGGTTGGGTATCTCGCCGATCACGAACAGGTTGCCGTCGGCCCCTTCGACCAGCTTCATGGCCCGCTCGAGCGCGCCCGCGTCGTAGGACTGCTTCCACGCGACGCGGTTCTCGGCGTCGAGCTTCACGACCATGAGGTCCGACTCGGGGACGTGCCACTCGTCTCGCCAGGTGAGGAACACGCTGCCGTCCTGGGCAGTCAAGGCATCCGTGACGTGCGAGTGGCGCTCCCGGAAGAGCCGATCTTCTCGGAGAACGGTCCCGTCGTGATGGGCCGTCAGCAAGGAGAGGCCGATCAGGTCGTGGCGGGCATCGCGGGCGATCGTGAGTGTCTCGCTGTCATGACGAAGAAGCCACGGAGAGGGCCAGGCGAGCGGGGAGTTCTCGAAGAGGAGCGAGGGCTCCGGTGCAGATCGAGTCGAGCTCGGCCAGGCGAGCAAGAGAAGAGAGATGAGCGCGAGCAGTTGGTGACGCACGGCTTCCCCATCGCCCGATCCGATCGCGGTGGTGCGTCGGGAGATCGAGCCGAGCGCCTCGTCGCGTGCCGGCGAGCCCGGAATCGCGGGACGGGCCCGCCGGCACGAGACCCTGAGGTCTCAGGGAACAACCGCGGGCCGTGGAGAAGCTGACAGGACTGTCAGGGGCAGGTTGCGAAAGGCGCTCTCGCGTCGCCCTGCGAGTCGCGTCCCAGCGGTCCCGTCCCCGCCACGTTCTCGCCAGCGACGAGGTAATACCACCCATCTCCAGCTCCCGGGTTGTCGGGGTCGCCGGCGGCGGGGACGTCGAGTCCGGACCGGATGCACGTGGCCGAGCTGCTCGTGGGCAGGAGGCGAAGGCGGCCTCGGTAGAGTCGGAAGGTCTCGGCTCCTGACTCGATGGCGTCCTCCCAACTCAGCAGGCCGCCGGTCTCGACCCTGAGTGGAGTGACGACACCGGGAGCCGAGACCTCTCGGGGCGGCGTGCTCCAGCACTGCGCTCGGAAGTCGGACGTCCAGTTCGTGGTCGTCGTGACGGGCAGCTCATGAGGGACCGCGAGTACCTCGCTGACGGGGAACGGCACCTCACCACGGACGGCATCGGTGACGACGAGGTCTGCCGTGGTCGGCTCGAGCATCGGGCAACCGGTGGCGAAGGAGCCAGACGGATCGAGCCAGACGAGCCAGGGTTCTGCGTCATGCGTCGGTGAGTAGGCGTTGGTCTGCGCACCGATGAGGACTCGTCCATCCTGGAGCACGTGCACGCGGGGCTCGGTCTCGCTGTCGCCAGCGTCGAGCCTGGCTTGCCAGCGCATCGAGCCGTCCGACTCGAGGGCCACGAGCCAGAGATCCGGAACGCCGAACGAGACGCTCCAACACGCAACGAGGAAGCCACCATCGACGAGTTGTCCTGCGGTCGGTTGGAGATCACCGAGGCCGCTACCGAAGGCGCGTTGCCACTCGACGTCGCCGTTCTCGTCGATGGCCAACGCCCAGATGCTGCCGAACGTCGCTGGGTTGGGACCGTAGGAAGTCGTGATGCCGACGACCAGCCAACCACCCTCGACCCGAGGGGCGACGTGGTGCACCCGCTCGGGTCCCGGGCCGCCGTACAGTGCTTGCCATTCCAGCTCGAGCGCGGCGTCGAAGCGGAGAAGCCAGAGTTCTCGACCGAGCGTTCCCTCCGCCGCGACCTGTGCCGCGACAAGCACGCCGCCGTCGGGATGGGAGACCACGTCGACGGCAGCGTAGTTACCGTCGCCGGACACGATCGTCGAGCTCACCACGCTCCCGTCGTCGTCATCCAGACGGAGGAGCCAGATTCGAGAGTCCATCCAGTTCAAATCGCCGCTGCCCACGAGAAGCAGGTCGCCGTTGCCGAGCTCGGCTGCGCCGACGAGGTTCTCCTCGGGTCGATACGCTCGCGTCCACAGGTGGCGACGCTCGGCATCGAGCTTGCTGACGGCGACGAGCGAGATCGACGGGCTGCGCGCGCCGCTGTTGGTGGTGATCAGCAGACCTCCATCGCTGGTGACGAGTGCGCCGGTCGGATGATCGCCGGACGGGCCGCCGACCAAGCCCTCGGAAGCGATCAAGCCATCGAGCGTGACGTCCACCCACCACGTGTCGGACTGCGCCTCGAGCAAGAGAGTGAGCAGCTCCCCGTCTTGGTGCACGAGACGCGGCGACCCCGAGCCGCCTCCGAGAACTGTCGAGCCGCTGAGCGCCTGCGCCATGGTCAGGCACGGTGTCGCGAAGAGAGCGAGGGAAGCGGCGAGAACGTGACGAACGAACATGGAAAACCCTCCGAGAGCAGAGCATGCCACGACTCTCGGAGGGTCGCTGCGTCTCGTCAGTCCACGCGCAAGCAAGCCGCCGGCTCGACCCGGGTCGCGCGCCAGGCCGGGAGGAAGCAGGCCGCCCCGGCCACCAGCACCATGAGCACGGCGACGGCCGCGTGAGTGACGGGGTCGAGGCCCGTCACCTGGTAGAGCACGTCGGTGAGCCAGCGCGAGGTGAGCCAGGCGATCGGGAGACCGATGACCAGCCCGAGCGCGGCCAGGCGCAGGCCGCCGGAGACCACCGACCAGCACACGCTCGGCGTCGTCGCGCCCAGCGCCATCCGGATGCCGATCTCCTGGGTGCGCTGGGTGACCGCGAAGCTCATGACGCCGTACACGCCGGTGGCCGCAAGCAGCACGGCGACGAGGGCAAAGGCCGTCAGCAAGGTCGAGTACAGTCGCTCGCGCACGAGCGTGCCGGCGAGCAGGGAGTCGAGCGTGGTCGTGCGCCAGATGCCCTGGTTCGGCGACTCGGCCCAGATGGCGTCCTGCACGGGACGCTCGACCAGGGTCGGCTCGCGATCGGTGCGGACCATGAGCGTCATCGCGATGTCGGCGTTCTGTCGGTAGGGGAAGTACAGCATCGGCACCGGCTCGCGATCGAGCCGGCGCTCGCGGATGCCGCCGACCATCCCGATGATCTCGACATCGTTCTCACCGACCTGAATGCGCTGACCGACGGGCTCGGTGTCGGGCCAGTACAAGGCGGCGAGCTCCTCGCTGACGATGGTCACCGCCGGTGCGTCGCGATCGTCGGCCGTCGTGAACTGACGACCAGCGAGCAGCGGGATGTCCATGTCCGCCAGGTAGCCCTCCGAGACCACGCGGAACTTGGTCTGCGCCGGCTCACCGGACTCGAACGAGGGATGGTCGGCGATGACGACGTTCGTCGAGTAGTCGAACATGCTCTGCCAGGGCATGCCGTTGATGATGCTCACGGTCTCGACACCCGGCACCGCGGAGATGCGTTCCATGAGCCCGTCGAAGAAGCGCTCGTTCCATCCCGCGTCGGCGCCCCTCGGTCGGTCGGCCCAGAGCGTGAGGCCGAGCATGTTCTGGTGATCGAAGCCGGGGTCGGTGGCGCGGATCTCGCGCGACGAGCGGATGGTCAGGCCGGCGCCGATGAGCAGCACGCAGGCCACCGCGACCTCGCCGATCGTGAGCGCCGAGCGGATCTTCTGACCGACGGGACCCATGGACACGCGGGTGCCGCCGTCCTTCATCATCTCGGACAGGTCGAGACGTCCGAGCTGCCAGGCGGGGAGCAGGCCGTAGGCGAGACCGGCCAAGGTGGCCAGGACGACGGTGAAGCCGAAGATGCGACCGTCGAGCCCGATCTCCTGCGCGCGGGGCAGGCCCTGAAGACCGAACAGCGCGGCGCCCTCGATGGTCCACTGGGCGACGAGCAGCCCGGCCAGGCCGGCGACCAAGGACAACAGCACGCTCTCGGACAGGACGCGTTGCATGACCCGTCGAGGTGAGGCCCCGATGGCCGAGCACACCGCGAACTCGTGGGCCTTCGACGCCGCTCGCGCCAACAGCAGGTTCGCCGAGTTCATGCAGGCCAGCAGCAAGACGAAGCCGACGGCACCCCAGAGCAGGAACAGGGTGTCCTGCACGCTGCCCACCGCGGTCTCTTGCATCGACTGCGAGGCGAAGCTGCGGTCGGTGTTGGTGTCCGGGTGCTCCGTCGCCATCCCGGCGGCGAGGGCCTCGAGCTCGGAGTCGGCCTGCTCGTCGGTCACGCCCGGCGCGAGACGGCCCACCACCCCCAGGCTGCCCCAACCCATCCGCGGAGTCGGGCTCAGACGACGGACGCGCCACACCTGGATGGGCTCGGACTCGTCGGGGAAACGCAGCACGTCGGGCACGATGCCGACGACCACGTGCGCGCTCTCGTCGAGCAGCACCGTGCGACCGACGAGCTCCGGGTCCGCACCGTAGCGTCGTCGCCAGATCTCCTCGCCGAGCATGACCACGCGGTCGGCGCCGTCGGTGTAGTCGTCCTGGGAGAAGCGACGACCCATGAGCGGGGTCAGGCCGAGGATCTCCTGCAAGCCGAGGTCGATGCCGAGGGATGTCGGCTCCTCGGGTGGACCACCGTCGCCGCTGAGGGTGCCGCCGCCGTAGTCGTAGCGTCCCATCAGCTCGAAGGACTTGGCGTCCCGAGCGAGCGCCTCGAATTCACCGTCACCGAAGCCGTAGGTCGAGACCGAGCGCTGCGGCGTGCGGATGGTCAGCGTCTGGAGACGATCGGACTCGGGGTACCCAAGTGGTCGTAGCAGGACGTTGTCGACGATGCTGAACATGGCGGTGTTCACGCCGATGCCGACGGCCAGCGTCACGATGACGGTCGCCGAGAAGCCGGCGTGACGACGCAGCGAGCCGGCGGCGTGGCGCAGGTCATGCCAGAGGTCGGATAGCAGCCCGCTCATCGCACGGCCTCCAACGCCTGACGACGCGACTCGTCGACGATCCGACCGTCGAAGAGCTGGATGTCACGGTCGGCCATCTCGGCATACTCGGGGTTGTGCGTGACCATGCAGATCGTCGCGCCCTCGGCGTGCAGCTCCTTGAGGAGCTCGATGACCGCCTCACCGTTGGCCGAGTCGAGGTTGCCGGTGGGCTCGTCGGCGAGCAGCACGAGCGGCTTGCCCACGATGGCGCGGGCGACCGCCACGCGCTGCTGCTGACCACCCGAGAGCTGCGAAGGGAAGTGCCGGGCGCGGTGCGCCATGCCCACCCGCTCGAGGGCGGCCTTCACGCGGGGACGACGCTCGTCGACGGGCACCGACTGATAGCTCAGCGCCAGCTCGACGTTGTCCTCGACGGTGAGGTCGCCGATGAGGTTGAAGCTCTGGAAGATGAAGCCGATCTGGCTGCCGCGCAGGCGGGCACGGTCGATGGGTCGGAGCTCACCGACCTCACGGCCGTCGAGGAGGTAGCGACCGCTGCTGGGAGCATCGAGCAGTCCGAGGATGCTCAGCAGGGTGGTCTTGCCACTGCCGGAGGGGCCGCTGATGGAGAGGAACTCGCCGGGTTGCACGCTGAGCTGGATCCCCGACAGGGCATGGGTCTCCACCTCGGCGGCGTGGAACACGCGACGCAGGTTCTCGAGCTGAATGATGGGTCGGTCCTGACTCATGGCGAGACTCCTCAGCGGATGCGGATGCGGTCCGCGCCGCCGAACTGAGAGGTGTCGGAGAGAATGATGCGATCGCCGACCGCGAGACCGGCGAGAACTTGCACGTCGCGAAGGGAGAGACGACCGAGCCTCACGTCGACACGCTCGGCCTCCTGGCCGGACTCGTCGAGGCGGTAGACGACCATCCGGCCGTTTTCCCGTGCATCGCGAGGTCGACGAGTGCGCAGGACCTCGCCGAGCTCTTCGATCTCGATGGTCCCGTCCACCCGCATGGCGGCGCGGGCGTCGGAGGTGAGGTCTTCGGTCGGGTCGACGTCGACACGAACGATGCCGTCCTGCACCGAGGGGTCGATGCGTCGCACGCGGCCACGGCTCATCGCCTGACGCGTGTCGATGAGCACGGTCTGACCGACGACGATGTCGGCTGCTCGCGCCTGCGGCACGTCGAGCTCCACGCGGAGACGACTCGGGTCCATGACCTTGATGAGCGGGTCACCGAGCCGCACGCGCGAGCCGACCTCGGGGACGATCTCGGTCACCACCCCGGCGACGCTGGCGCGGACCTGGAGACCGGCGACGTCACGTCGGAGATCGGCGAGCACCGTCTCGGCCTGCTCGATGCGGATGCGCTGGGCTTCCTGCTCGGTCTTCTGCGAGCGACGCCGCACGGCCAGTCGCTCGTTCTCGAGCTCGCGTCGACCCTGCAGCTCCTCGACCTCGAGCCGACCGAGCTCCAGCTCGAGCTCGGCGATGAGGCCGGCCGCGTGGAGACTCTCGTTGCGGACCGAGCGCAGCTCGGCCTCGCGCAGGTCGGTGGTGATCGAGTGAAGGGAAGCGCGCAGGTCGAGCAGCTCGTTGGCGAGCCGAGCTTCCAGCGCGGCGGCGGCCGCTCGCTCCGAGCGCAGGGCGAGCTCGGCATCGTCGACCTCGCGTTCGAGCTCGGGGTTGGCGAGCAGCAAGAGCAGCTCCGGACCGAGCAACGCGTCACCCGGCTCGGCCACCATGCGCTCGACCACGCCCTCGGCCGGGGCGGTGATCCACCGCTCCTGTTCGGGGACGAGCCGACCGGGCGCCCGCACCGAGATGGTCATGGGTCCGCGCTCGACGGTGCCGAACCAGGCGGCGTCGCCGTCGAGTTCGGGCAGCCCCGCCCGAAGACGAGGCAGGCCGACGAAGGTCGCGACGACCACGGCGATCACGAGAAGGAGAGAGAGCTGGGTCCAGCTCGGGAAGCGTCGGGGTTGCGTGGGCTTGGCGAGGTCCATGCCCGGTGAAGGGGCAAGCGTCGTGCCAGGGCTGAGACGGCCGTTCAGGGCGATCTCAGGTCAGCAGTCCCGGTTTCGCGATCCCGGATCCGAGACCGCGTCCCAGAACTGGGACGGGCCGGGATCCCGTCGTCAGGCCGGGACGGCGAGGGTCACGCGGGCCCCCGTGGCGTCGCTGCGGTTGGTCAGCTCGAGCCGACCACCGTGGGCTTCGGCGACCTGTCGCGCGAGCACCAGGCCGATGCCGCTGCCGCCGGGCTTGGTCGTGAAGAACGGCACGAAGAGGTTCTCGCTGTCGGCAAGCCCGGGGCCGTCGTCTTCGATCCAGAAGATGAGCAGACCCGTCTCGGCGTGGGCTTCCGTCCAGCCCATGCGCACGACGCCGTCGGCTTCGGTCGACAGCACCGCGTCGGTCGCGTTGCGCAGCAAGTTGATGAGCGCTTGCTCGAGCTGATCGGGATCGGCCTCGAGGGTGACGGTCGGGCCCGGCTCGATCGTCACCGGTCGTCGCTCTTCCATCGTGGCGACGCGTTGCACGAGCTCGGCGACGTCGACCTCTCGAAGCTGCGGTGCCGGCAGCCGCGTGAGCTGGGCGTAGGCCGCCATGAGCCGACCGAGGGCGTCGGAGCGAGAGTGGATGACGTCGAGACCTTCGGCCAGGTCGTCGTCGAGATCGTCGGGGCGGGGCGCGCGGTCGAGCTTGCTGGAGAGCGTGGCGGCCATGGAGCGGATGGGTGCGAGCGAGTTGTTGATCTCGTGACGCAGCACCTGCACGAGCCGCTTCCACGCCAGTCGTTCCTCGGCGGCGAGGGCGCGGGACAGGTCGGTGACGACCAGCAGCTCGTGGGGATGACCGCTCTCGCGGAAGGTCGCGCGTCGAATCTCGTGACGACCGGTGGCCGCGGGCAGGGCGAGCTCGAGGACGCGGGGCGTGTCGCCGGCGAGGCAGGCTTCGAGCCCGAGCATCCGCGCCGAGCTGCCGTGGAGGTCGGCGGGATCCTTGCCGAGCCACTCCGCGCCGCGGCGATTGACGAGCTGGAGCCGACGGTCCTCGTCGAAGGCGAAGATGCCGGCGTCGATCTCGCCGAGGACCTTGCCGAGGAGCGCCTCAGTCTCCTTCTTGGCGAGTCGTCGTCCTCGCAGGTCGGCGCTGAGCGCGTTGAGCTCGGACGCCATCTCCGCGCTCGGGTCACCGCCCTCGGAGCCGGAGGCGCGGAGCGAGAAGTCCTCCTCGCGCACGGCGCCCACGAGGTTGGCGAAGGTGCGCAACCGGTCGGTGAGCTGCTCGCGCGCGGCGAGATGGCAACCAATCCAACTGAGCAGGATGAGGGTGGTGAGCGTCCAGCGCAGGGCAGGGGATCCGGCGATCGGTCCGGGCACGGTCCACGTCAGGACCAGGGCGACGACGGCGGAGACGCCGCCGCTGGCGAGGCTCAGGACCTGAAGACGTCGCCACTGACGCGAGACCGTCACGTGGCGGCTCCGCTGGGATCGATGCCGTGGCGTTCGAGACGTCGGTAGAGGGCGCTGCGGCTCACGCCGAGCTGACGAGCGGCTTCGCGGACGTTGCCGTCGTGACGTTGCAAGGCGCGCTGGATGACACGCTTCTCGGCGTCGTCGAGAGTGAGGTCGTCCCAGTCGGAGGGCTGCGCCGTCTCTCTCGTGGAGTCTCCGAGGCGGAGGTCGGCGGCGGTCACCCGTGGTCCGGGAGCGAGGAGGACGGCGCGCTCGACGGCGTGGGCGAGCTCTCGGACGTTGCCGGGCAAGGCGGCGGCGAGGAGGGCGGCCTCGGCGCCGTCGGAGAAGCCGACGGTCTCACGGCGGTACTTCGTGCGGAAGCGGGCGAGAAAGTGCTCGGCCAGCGAGCGGATGTCCTCGCGTCGATCGCGCAGGGGCGGGACGCGGATCTCGACGGTGTTGAGTCGGTAGTAGAGGTCTTCGCGGAAGCGACCGGCCTCGACCTCGGCCTGGAGGTCGGCGTTGGTAGCGCAGGCCAGGCGGACGTCGACGCGTCGCGTGACCGAGGACCCGAGTCGCTCGAACTCACCGCTCTCGATCACGCGGAGCAGGCGGGCTTGTTGCTCGATCGGGCAGTTGGCGATCTCGTCGAGGAAGAGCGTGCCGCCGTCGGCGACCTCGAAGCGTCCGGCGCGCTCACCCTTGGCGTCGGTGAAGGCACCGGCCTCGTGACCGAAGAGCTCGGCCTCGATGAGCCCGCCGGAGAGGGTGCCCATGTCGACGGTGACGAGGGGGCGGTCGGCGCGACCGGAGGCTTCGTGGAGGGCGGTGGCGACGACGCCCTTGCCGACGCCGTTCTCGCCGGTGATGAGCACGGTGGCGTCGGAGTCGGCCACGCGGTCGATGAGCTCGAGGATCTCAGTGAGCGCGGGCGAGCTGCCGACGAGGCGTCCCTTGCGTCCCTGGAGGTCACGCAGGGTCTCGGAGAGCGCGTGCTCGCGACGGCGTGCGGCGGAGAGGTCGAGCTGGGCACGGAGCACGTTGACCAGCCGGACGTTGTCCCAGGGCTTCTCGATGAAGTCGCGCGCGCCTTCTTGAAGCGCCTTCACGGCGACGTCGACGTTGCCGTAGGCGGTCATGACGACGACGGGCAGCTCGGGGTGACGGTCGCGGACCTCGCGGAGCAACTCGAGCCCTTCCTCACCCGAGGTCGTGTCGCGGGTGTAGTTGAGGTCGGCGAGGAGCAGGTCTTGGGGCTGCTCGGCGAGCTGAGCGAGGGCGTCCTTCGGTGACGACACCGTGCCGACGACGAAGCCCTCGTCCTTCAGGAGCATCCGAAGGGCGCGGAGCACGTCGTCCTGGTCGTCGGCGATCAGGATCCGCGGGGAGGCGGTGGCGGTCGACACGGCGGCATTCTAGCCCGGACGGGGTAGGAACCCATCAGACCGTCCGTCCGAAGCAAGTTGCTTGCGGACGTGTAGCATCGTGTTGGAAGTTGGCTGCCCAGGGTCGACACTCGAGCAGGAGGGGAGCGTGATGCCTGACGAAGGACTGGCTCAGGAAGAGCTCGACGCGATGCGACGCCGATGCGAAGCGGCCAGGCCCGGTCCATGGGCGTCGCTCATCGAGGGACGCGATCACGTGAGTGGGTCGAGTTTCATCATGGTCGGGGAAGGTCCTGCGCGAAGTGAAGACATCGAGCTGACCGGAGCCACCGATGCCGACCAGGACTTCATCGCGAGCTCTCGACGAGACGTCGTGAGGTTGTTGGACGAAGTCGCGCGACTCAGAAGGCTCCTGGGCGCCATTGACACTCGGAGCTAGAGCGGACCCGTTCACCTTGATGACCAAAGAGGAAGTGCACTCCTTGCTCGCCACCGTTCTCGACCCGGAGGCGTCTCCACTGGACCCTCCGGAGGAGCGGCACTGGCACCAGCTTCGCGAGAGCCTGGGGATGGACTTCCCTGCCGAGTACGTCTTCTTCATCGAGTCGATGGCAGAGCTCTCGTTCCCCGGCGACATCCTCAACGTCCGGACCGATGGCCGTACCAACGGCAACGACGGCGTGCTCCTCACTTACGAGCATGAGCGTGCCTGGGGGCGATGGCCGGTCGAGATGATCCCGTTCTACGGGATCGGCAATGGCGACTACTTTGCGTTCAAGCGTGATGAGGGCGCGAGCTCGGCCGTGTACTACGTCTCCCACGACGGCGATCGCCCCGAACGGGACGCGGCGAGCTTCGAAGACTGGCTTCGTGGTCTTCCGGAGTTCTTGAAGTAGGACCCTGACCGACGCGATCGTGGCTCTGAGTGTCTCGTCGAGCCTTCTTCAGTGCATCTCGAAGAGCAGCAAGAACCCGTACGCGACGAACAGCGCGGGGACCGCGGTGTAGAGCGTCGCGACCATCGCGGCACGAGGTGCCACGGCGATGGCGGGGAACAGCGCGTCGCCGTCGTTCGAGATCGCGTTGCCGAGCTGCGCAGAAAAGGGCAGCACTCCTGCGAGATAGAGGGTCGTCACCAGGACCTGAGGACCGCAGCCCGGCAAGAAGCCGATCAAGATGCCGACCAGGGGCAAGAGAAGTGGCGGGGCTTCGAGCAGGGGATTGAGCCAGTCAGCACCTTCGGCGAGCGCGAAGACGAAGAAACCGAGCACCACCCAGGCCATGACGAAGTTGGTGTTGAGCGCCACGCGCTCGAGGAGCGGCTTCTCGACACGATGGGCCGACATGTGAACCGCCTGAGTCGGGCTCAGCGCCCACATCGCGACGCACGTCAGACCCCCGACGACGCCGATCGTCGTGACGACCACGGGCGCGAGCTCGAGCTGAAGCAACAAGCCGATGCCGATGACCAGGCCCGGGATCGCCACGGCGCTCCAGGCGACCCAGCAGGCACCATGGACCGGGACCCTGGACGTCTCGTCGTCGAGGGGGCAGGGACGTACGGTTCGCAAGAAGGCATCGCCGTGGATCGCGTTGACCAGGTAACCGCTCACCGTGCCCGTGATCAGGCAGACGACGATCAACGCCAGGGCGGCAGGTGGGTTCCGCGCCAACACGAGGAAGGCTGCGTCACCCATCGTCGCCGTGAGCACGGCGACGACCGCTCCGAATCGTGCACGGCCCATGGCGAACTGCGTCATCACCATGACCGCTCCACCGCAGCCGGGCAGGGCCCCCATGGCCGCGGCGATCGGGACCTCCCACGCCCGGTGGCGCTCGAGGAGCGCGGCGTAGTCGATCCCCAGGCGGGACTCGAGCGTGAAGACGATCGCGAAGGTCGCCGCCACGAAGACCCCCACGCCGAGGTACGCGTCACCCAGGGCGTCCAGGAGAGCGACCCTCGTGACAGGGAACGCCAGTGCGATGGAGACACAGGCCGTGACGAAGGCGAGACGTCCCACGCCGCCGGCGTGTAGCACCGTGGTCGTGTCGCGCAACTTGCCGCGCGTGGCGAGAATGAGTTCGGTCATCGTTCGAGGTCGTGTCGAGATGCGCCTTGCGTGGGCTCGCAAGCACTTGGGAGACTTTATTGATGTTGATTCTCAATATCAACAAAGGGGGCCGCTTCAGGGAGGAGCGGGCGGCTCACGACTAGGGGCAGCTCATCGAGATCCCGCGACTCTCGTCGAGCGAGTCGTTGCCGAGGGGCCCTGCACCGGCCGCGTTCACGCCCCCGACGAGGTAGTACCAGCCCGCACCAGGACCGGGCTCGTCGAGGTCGATCGTCGAGGACACGACGAGCTCCGACACCAGGCACGTCGCCGAGTCGGCGGTGGGCCACGCACCGAGCGAGCCGCGGTAGACGTCGAAGGTGTCGGCGCCGGAGATCGCTGCCGGTTCCCAGGTGATGAGGAAGTCGGAGCCGACTCGGAGCGGCACGACTGCTCCCGGCGCCGAGACCTCGTCCGGTGGATCGGGCACGACCTCCCAGCACTGCACGATCGGGTTCGACGACCAGGTCGTCTCCGTGAGGTCGGGAGTGAACTCGGTGAACGAGAGAGCCTCCATCGTGACGGCCGTGTCGACCCGGGCGGCGTCCGTCGCCTGGGGGACCGCGTCGGTCGTCGTGGAGACCATGCAGTCGTCGGTGATGCTGCCGTCGCTGTCGAGCCAGAAGGACCAAGCATCGATGCTGCGTCCGTCGGAGGGCGACGTGCTGGCCAAGCCGAGCACCAAGCGCCCATCGTTCAGCACGGACACGTGTGACTCGAGCTCAGAGAGCGGCCCGCCGAACGAACGCTGCCAGCGGAGGCTGCCATCGGCTTCCAGCGCGAAGAGCCACGCATCGAAGAGGCCGGCGCCCCACGACTGCGTCAAGGCCGAGACGACGAAGCTGCCGTCGCTCGTGGTGGCGAGGCTCGGTGTCTGATCGAAGCCGCTCCCACCGTACTTGCGCTGCCACTCGACGTTGCCGTCGTCGTCGAGAGCCAGCGCCCACACGTCGTTCATCGAGCCTGGTGCGAAGGAGAAGGTGTTGCCGACTGCCAACCAACCACCTCCCGGGCGGGCGACGAGGTCGGCCAGGGAGTCGCTCGATGAGCCGCCGTAGCGCACCTGCCAGGTCGGCGTCAGCGTGGCGTCGAGCCGCGTGAGCCAGCCGTCGATGTCGTCGCCGGCTCCCTCCCACTGACCGGCGAGGAGCAGGCCGCCATCGGGAGCGAGCGCGGCCGCGAGGAACGCCATCAGTCCGGTGATGTCGAAGACGGCGGCGCTCACCAGGTCACCGTCGACCGACGAGAGTCGGAGGATCCAGGGAGGGACGCCTCCGTACAGGAGCAGGTCACCGTCGGGGAGCTCGAGAACACCGTTGACGCCACCCACCGCCGTGTCGGCTTCGTAGGCACGGGCCCAGTGCAGCGTGCGGTCTTCGCCGTAGCACGCGATCAGCACGCCCTGCCGTCCGGGCGCCGGGTCGCCGAACACGATCGAGACCGTGACGAGTCGTCCGGAGCTCGTGACGAGGGCTCCGCTGGGCAAGTCGAGCCCGGGTCCTCCGAGCAGCCCCTCGCGCAGGAGCTCGCCCTCGACGGTGAAGTCGGCCCACCACAGGTCGGTGTTGCCCACGTCTGCGCTCTCGGTTCGACCGACGAACGTGAGCTGGTCGCCCTCCTGATGAATCAGGCGCAGGGCTCCTTCGATCCCCGTTCCGCCAGCGGTGATCGCGCCCGTTCCCGCGGCTTCGGCGCCGCCAAGCGCGAGACTCGAGAAGAAGAGACCGAGACCGAGTCGTCGGCTGAGAAAGGCGGCGTTGCTGAGACGATGCAGCATGGGACCCTCCAGACCACCAGCTTACCGAAGCTCTGCTCTCGATGAGAGAATCCCGCCATGACTGCTCGCACCATCGACGATCACGTGGACGTCGCTGCCTCTCCCGACGTCGTCTTTGCCGCGCTCCTGCGACCCAGCTCGATCCAGGCCTGGTGGTCGGCGTCGCGGGTCATCGTCGTGCCGCGACTCGGTGGAGCCTGGGCGGTCTCCTGGGGTGACGACGCGGACCGGCCCGACTACACCTTCGCCGGGATCCTCCGAGGCTTCGAGCCCGAGCGTCGTCTCTTCATCACCGACGCCAGCCATCACTCCAAGGATGAGCCCCCCGATGCCGAGCCCTTGGAAGCCGACATCACCACCGAGTTCCTCCTCGAAGAACAGGGCAGCGGCACGCGCTTGCGTCTCGTGCAGGCCGGCTTCCCACCAGAGGGTGAGGCCGACGATCGCTTCGCCGCTTGCGTCGAGGGTTGGAAGAACACGCTGGCCGCCATCCGCGAGCACGTGGAGGCCTGATCATGGCCTACGAAGAGAAGAACTACGAGCGTCTGAAGAAGGCCCTGGCTCACCGCACCGACGTCAGCGAGCGCAAGATGTTCGGAGGCGTCGCGTTCATGGTCTCCGGGAACATGTGCATCGGAGTCCATCAGGACCTGCTCATGGCACGGGTCGGTCCGGATCAGTACCAGACGGCGCTGAAGAAGGCTGGGGCTCGGGAGATGCAGTTCACGGGTCGCCCCATGAAGGGCTTCGTCGAGGTCGAACCGAAGGGCTTTGCCAAGTCAGCTCAGCTGAAGTCGTGGGTGACCCTCTGCGAGTCCTTCGCGTCGTCGCTACCACCCAAGTAGGAGGAGACTGCTCATGTGCCGCAACATCCGGACGCTGTTCAACTTCGAGCCGCCGAGCACCGACGACGAGATCCACGCCGCCGCGCTCCAGTTCGTCCGCAAGGTCTCCGGCTTCACCAAGCCTTCGCAGGCGAATCAGGACGTCTTCGATCAGGCCGTCACCGAGGTGACCACTACCGTGCATGAGCTCCTCGGATCCTTGGTGACCAGCGCGGAGCCGAAGGATCGCGAGGTCGAAGCCGCCAAGGCGCGCGAGCGCTCGCGCAAGCGCTTCGGAACGGCCTGACGGATCGATCCTCAGGCGGCAGAGCGCACGAGCCGCAGTCGCTGACGCGCCAGCCCCACCGTGAGCCGTCGACCCCAGCCGAAGCGCAGGCGGTCGGATTCGATCCCGTCGCCGAAGATCACACCGCCGTGATCCATCCGCGACCGGAGGACGAGCTCGTCCCGTCGACCGAGCTTGCCCTCGACCAGCTCGGCACCCGTCGCCCGACTCGGCCAAGCCTCACGGACGAAAAAGACGAGTCGTCGGTCGGTGGGCCGAGGCAGGCGGACTCGCGTGCGACGTGAGGTCGCGATCGACCGCGCCCAGCCCGAGCTACCGGTCCCCGTCGCCACGATGACCCCCGACGACGACTGACTCTCCTCGGCACCCCGACACGCGATCTCGTAGCGCGCCGACTGGTGCGAGACGTGGCCGACGAAGATCTCGTTGAGCGCGACGAGCTCCTGACCGTCGTCGAGTCGCGCGACGACCATGGACCGCTCCTCCACCTCGACACGCTCCTCGGCGGTCAGGGCCAGGAGCTCGGACGCCGCCGACGGCGCGTGCGGAACGAGCACGCCCTCGTTGAGCTCGGGCTCCGGATCGATCCCGATGACCGGCTGACCACTCAGGTACTTCGCGGTGTTGGCGACGAGCCCGTCGCGTCCGACCACGACGACGAGGTCGCCGGGCTCGAAGAGAAAGCGGTCGAGGTCGTCACGACCGACCCGGGCGCGACGCCACTGCGGCGGCGCCGCCGTCAGCACCCGACCGACGATCGCTCGGAAGCTCTCGTGACGATCACGCAGGCTCTCCAACGTGTCGTCGCCACGCTGCTCGAGGAAGAAGCGAGCCTGCTGCGGCGTGCCGTGACGATGCAGCAACCATTCGTAGTCGGTTGGTCGCGTGACGACGACGACCCGCGGCGGCAGGCTGGTGCCACGCTCGCTCGACGTCACCGTCGCCGTGCTCATTTCCCCTCCGGTCCTCCTTGGAGGTGCTTGGTGCCCGCCATCGCCAGGTTGGCGAGCGCCGGGCCGAGCATGTCGGGCGACACGTTCAGGTGGTCGATGCGCTGGAGCTTGCCGGCCAGCTCCTTCAAGGCGAGACCCATGAGCACGTGGGAGGGCAGCTCGCGGTGGATGTCCATCCGCTCGCGTTCCGCCTCGACCTTGGCGCCCTCGACCGTGCGCAGCGCGTCGGCTTCCGAGGCCGAGAGCAAGCGTCGACGCTCGGCCTTCGCTTCCACCTCGATGCGCTCGGCCGCCGCGGCCTCGTTGGCGCGGTCACGGCCGTTGCGTCCCTCCTGGGCGATGAGCTGCTCCTCACGACGAGCGAGCTCGATGCGGTTCTGCAGCTCGTTCTCGGCGATGGCGCGCTCCTTCTCGACGGCCAGGGCTCGCCTTTGGAACACCGCCTCGTCGGCCTCCTGCTGCAGGGCCTCGGCCGTCGGAGCCTGCAGGGCCCGCTCGAGCTCCGACGAGGGGCTCACCGACGCCACGCGCACCGAGACGATCTCGAGACCGAGTGAGCTCAGGCTCGTGTCGGCGGCGAGACCGGCGGTGATGCTCTCGCGCAGGACCTCCGCACCGTCGGTGACGAGCTCACGCACGGTGGCACCGGCCACGCCGGCCTTCGCATGCTGCTGCGCGGCGTTGGTGAACAGGGCGGTGAGCTGCTCGAAGGGCTGCTCGGTCCACTGACCGTGGCGAGGATCGATCCGGAAGTCGATGCGAGAGGCAGCGGCTTCGGGATCGGCGATGCGGTAGGTGACCACGCCCTGCACGGTGACGTCCTGGAAGTCGCTCGAACGCTCGTGAAACAGGAAGTGCTCGTCGCGATCGTCGCAGGGGACCTCGGCGAGGCTGGTGACGAGCGGCCGGAACCAGAAGCTCAGGCCGCGGCCGGTTCGAACCAGTCGTCCCTTGCGATGGCAGAGCACGTGGCTGGTCGGTGCCGACTGAAGATGATGAAGACCGGGGAAGGCGGTGATGCGAGCCATGGAGGCACCTCGCGGTCAACGACGCCGGCGAACGAAGCGGAACAGCTCGGCCGGACGATGAACGACGTCCGCTTCCTTCTGACCGGTGGCCGTGACGAGACCCGACGCCAAGATCCGACGCCGGAAGGAATCCTTGTTGAGGCGGCGACCGAGGACCGCCTCGTGAACTTCTTGGAGCTCTCGCAGGGTGAAGCGCTTGGGCAGGAGCTCGAAGCCCAGCGCCGCGTAGTCCAGCTTGCCGCGCAGCCGCTGGACGACCGTCCCGAGGATCGCGGCGTGATCGAAGGCGAGTGGGAGCTCGACATCGTCCTCGTCGATCGCGCGGACGGGTTCGCCGCGGTCGCCCTTCCAGGGCACGACGATGCGGGCGAGCCGTCGGTCCGAACGTTCCTCCGTCCCGCGCCGCAACGTGGCAGCCGGGACGAGGGCGTGGTGGGCGACCGTGATGACCCGCGTGCGGGGATCGCGGTCCGGCTCGCCGAAGGTGTAGAGCTGCTCGAGCCAGACGTCGGTGACGCCCGCGTCGCGAGCGAGCACCCGCGCCGCTGCCGCGTCGAGCGCCTCGTCGAGCTGGATGAAGCCTCCGGGGAGACTCCAGCGGCCCAGGTCCGGGTGCTCGTCGCGCTGGATGAGCAGCACGCGGAGCTCGGCGTCCTCCACCGTGATGAGCGCCACGTCGACGGCCACGGAGGGGTGAGGGAAGGCCGAAGCGTCGTAGGCGGCGAGGAAGTCTCGCTCCTCCCGACTTCTCTTCGGCTGCTTGTCACCGTGGCTCACGGTCCTCCCTTCGATGCAAGGAAGATAAATGCATGATGCATCTAAGTCAAGTCGGCGTCACGTGACGGGTGCTCCCGAGCACGCTGCTAGGCTCTTCGTTCTTCCCCCCAGCCGAACTTCCGAGAAAGAAGAAGATGAGCGCACCCCGTGTCCTGGCCCTCTCCGGTAGCTCGCGTCGCGAGTCCCTCAACACCCGGCTCGTGACCAACGCCGCCCGCGGCGTGGAGGCCGCCGGCGTCTCCTGCACGGTCCTCGACTGGAGCGAGTTCTCCCTTCCTCTTTATGACGGTGACCTCGAGGCCGAGAGCGGGATGCCGGAGGACGCCGCTCGTCTCCAGCAGCTCTTCATCGAGCACCAAGGCCTGCTCATCGCCTCACCCGAGCACAACAGCTCCTACACCGCCTTGTTCAAGAACTTGGTCGACTGGATCTCGCGCTCACCGGAGGGCGAACCGCCCCTGGTCGCCCTCAAGGGCAAGACCGCGGCGGTCATGGCGGCCTCGCCCGGAGCGCTCGGAGGTCTTCGGGGGCTGGTGCCCTTGCGCATGCTCCTCGGAAACCTCGGCGTGACCGTCCTGCCGGATCAGATCACCGTTCGGCAGGCCATGAAGGCGTTCGACGCGGAGGGGCGGCTCGTCGACGACACCCAGCGCGAGCGAGTCGAGGGGCTCGGCCGGCAACTCGCCGAGAACCTCCTCAAGGTTCACCGCGATTGAGGTGGCACGCGTAATGTTCGAGCCGAATTCGGACACGCGTCCGGTTCGTGTACCGACCGAGCTGGGCTTCTTAGAAAAGTGGACCTACACTGCGGAGCAAGACCATCGTCATCATGCTGCCTGTCCGCTCCGTGGGGGTCCCGCCTTGTTCTCGCTTCGTTCGATTGTCCTCTTCTTGCCCATCCTCATCGTCTCGAACGTGCAAGCCGGCAGCCGTTGGCTCGTCGAGCAGCAAGATCCCTCCCAGCCCGGATCGCCTTACGAGGTGCTCGGCTGCGTGGAGGCGGTGACCACCGACCTGCCCATTGAGGAGTTCTACGACTGGGGTCCGCTCTTCCCGGAGCCCTGGTACCACGGTCCCGCTGACGCTCCCCAGATGCAGCCGGAGTCGACGCAGCTCTTCTTCGTCGACGGACCCGACGGCCAGGTCCACCTCATCGGACTCCACGACGCACCCGGCGATGCCGACGGTGGTTCCTTCACCGCACGGATCACGTCCAACCGCCCGCTGACCCGGATCCTCGGGGACGACCCCGACGGCGCGACCTCCGACACTTACTCGCCCGAGGCCGGCGTCTCGTCGACCTCGCACGTCCTGCAGAACGTCTGGGGCGACTGGAGCGCCGACGGCACGATCATGGAGCTGGAGACCGGCTGCGGCGATCCGCAGTCCGTCGAGGTCATGTTCCTGGTCGTGGACGGGCTCTCCGACTGGCGCGTGGCCTCCGTCGACGGCAGCCACGTGCCCCTGGAGCTCGAGGGCTTCCGCAGCGTCCGCCTGACCCGAACCGTGACCGGCAGTAGCTGCGATCCCGCCTGCGACGCGCTCGGCTTCGAGCATGGTCTCGACGAGGGTGGTCTCTCCGACGTCTGGTTCCCGCAGGTGCCGACCCTCACCGTTACCGGCAGCCCGGGACCGGCCGTGCTCTTCGACACCTCGAGCCCCACCTGTGAAGACGACGACCTCGTCACTCCTGGCTTCGGCACCGGCAACACCGAGTGCCGCCGGTCGGCGATCATCGTTCAGGAGCTCGGCAGCGATTGCCTGCGTGACGACGAGCGCGAAGGTGGCGTCATCGAGCTGCGCTGGGATGACGCCCATCAGCTCATCTCCGTCGGCATTCTCGATGCGGACGAAGAGGGTGGCTCGGTTGCGGCTTACGACGCGGCGGGCGACCTACTCTGCGAGACCGAGATTCCGGCCCTCGACGACAACTCCTGGCAGTTGGTGCCCTGTGAGGCGATCGGCGTGCGCTCGCTCGAGGTGCGTTTCGCCGGTAGCGGCGCCCTGACCGACGTGGCCTGTCGAGCCCTGCCGAGCTTCGCGCCGGCTGCTGGTCCGGGGCAAGGCAACCTCCCGAGTGCTGGCGTGGGTCAGCGCGGCCAACCCGATCACGCCGGTCGGCCCGATCACGCCGGCCCAGGCAGTCCGCTCGGGCCCGGCGCCGATTTCGATCCGGACACCCTCTTCCGCTTCCTCGGCGAACCGTGAAAGCACGAGCCTTGATGGCCGCTCCCGTGTGGAGCTCGGTTCGCTGGACCCACGCACTCCTCAGCACCACGCTCGTCCTCGTCTCGGTCTCGTCCGCCACGGCGGGCGGGCGCTGGTGGGTCGAGCAGGCCGACCCATCGGGTGACGGCAGCTACAACTTGCTCGGCTGCATCGAGGCCCACGAAACGGGTCGCACGCCCGAGCTCTACTACGGCTATCAGGACCTCCCCGAGCCCTGGTACCACGGCCCCTCCGCGCCCGAAGCGCCGCTCATGGTCGTCGACCAGTCGCAGCTCTTCATGGTCGAGCACGCCGACGGGGACATCTCGGTCGTCGTGCTGCACGACCGTCCCGACAACCCCGACGGCGGCTGGACCGTGTGGCGGATGAACGCCGACCCGCCGATCCGTCGCTCGGTGGTCGACGACCCGGGCTTCTCCGACACCTACTCGCCGGTGGGCGCGGGGCCGCATGCCTCGCACCTCATGCAGCAGCAGTACCCGGACTGGAGCTCGGACGGGGCGATGTTCTCCGGCCTCACGCGGGACCACGAGATCATCATGGAATTCGTGTCCTTCACGGGTCTGAGGACCTGGAAGGCCACCTCGGCCGACGGTCATCACCTCAGCCTCGACCTGCGTCCGGGCCTGCCGGTGCGGATCACCTGGGCGGCCCCCGGCCTGTCTTGCGATCCCGCTTGCGACAGCCTCGGCTTCGAGGGTGGTGACGACGCCGACGCGACCGCCGACGCCGTGTTCCCCCAGGCGCCGATCACCGTCATCGGCAGCCCGGGACCGGCCGTGCTCTTCGACAGCTCGGCGCCGACCTGCGATGACGACGACCTCGTCACGCCCGGTACCGGCACCGGCAACGAGGTCGCGCGCGGCATGGTGCTCGTCGTCAAGGAGCTCGGTAGCGACTGCGCCCGTGACGACGAGCGTGAGGGCGGCGTCATCGACGTCCGCTACGACGAGCCGCGGCACTTCTTCTCAGTCGGCATCCTCGATGCCGATGAGGAGGGAGGCCTGGTGCGGGTTCTCGATCTCTCCGGCGACCTGCTCTGCGAGACCGAGATCCCCGCGCTCGACGACAACTCCTGGCAAGAGGTCCGCTGCGAGAGCACCGGTGTCTATCAGGTGGAGGTCCAGCTCGCCGGCAGCGGCGCGGTGACCGACATCGATTGCCGACCGTCGCCGACCATCGTGGCGATCCCCGACCTCCCGCGAGGTCAGGTGCGCGTGCAGGCGCCCGACCTCTCGGCGGGGCGGGACCGACCACGTGCTCCCGTGAGCGACCCCAGGCTGCGTCCCGATCCCCGTGATCGGTCCTCGCAGCTTCGCCAGCTCGGACGCCCCTGAGCCGACGACGACCTGCCTGGCGGGCCCACCCTCGTGGAGGGCTCGCCAGCGACGTCGATCGGAGGCCTGTCCGCCTTGATGCGAGTTGAGTGAACGACGCAAAGCCGAGTCTTTTCAGCGGCTTGCGTTCGCTTGCTCGTAAAGATGTGCACTCGTTTCTTGCGCTCGTGAGGCTCAGACACGATTGTCCGTGCCAGGAGCGCTCAACCCAGGTTCGTCTTCCTCTCCCGCTGGAGCTCAGCATGCTTGCCCGTCACTCATTCGACGTTCGGCGAAGGCTTGCCTTGCCGTCGTTCGTCTTGGCCCTTCTTCTTTCCGCACCGGCGCTGACCGCCTCCGCGCGTCCCGGCCAGCGGGCCGAGACCCCCGACCGCGATCGCCGCGACCCCGGCCTCGGCTCGGTGGTCGTGCCCATCCCGCGCGACTTCCTCTTCCTCGACGCGAGCTGGACCTCGCTCGTGGCGCGGCGTCAGGCCGAGGGCCTGGCCCTCGACGCCGAGGCCGACTTCGCCGAAGCGCTGCACGAGACGGCCGAGATCCTCCGACGCGACGTCGTCGCCGGCCGCATCGGCGCGCACGACGCCGCCGCCGGCCTCCACCGGGTGGTGATGACCGCCTTCGAGGCGCTGGAGCCCAGCGCTCTCGAGCGTGACTCGGTCGCGCGCACGCTGCGCTCGGCGCTGCTGCCTTACTTGAGCTACCGCGATGCCGTCGATCGTCGACGTGCCCCGAGCGCCGAGCCCGGTCGCACGCTGCGCGTGGGGGCCGCCAGCCTCACCGTGAGCGAGATCCGCCAGGTCCTCGGCGAGGGCGTCGACCGCGACCGCGACGCCGCCGTCGACCGCTTGCTGAGTCTCCGGCCCGAGTTGGCCGAGCACTACGACGAGGCCGAGCTCCACGCGCTCCTGCCCCGTCTCGTCGCCGCCATCGCGCCCGCCCCGACCGACCTGCCGCTGGTCCTGCGCCGTTTCCGCAGCCAGCTCCTGCCGCTGCCGACGGAGGTGACCCGATGAAGCGCTCCAGTCATCGCCTCCTCCGCAACCTGCTCGGGCTTAGCCTGGCCGCCGTCGTCACGACCGCGCCGGCCTCCGCCGAGCTCATCGACTTCTCCGTCCTCCCGGCCTCCGAGCTCGAGGGCGGCAGCGCTGCGCCGCTGGCACCGGGCTGTACCGAGGCTTCACTCGCCGTCGGCAGCGACCGCGACGCGTCCATTCGCCTGAGCTCGGGTGAGACGGGTGTCGCCCCGCGTCACGGCGACAGCTTCCTTCGTCTCTCGACGCGTCCCGACGACGTCGTCGCCGAGTGGGACGACGACCTGGCCCAGAGCCGGTTCCGTCACGTCTTCGTGCTCGACGAGCCGGGCACCCTCGACGTCTCCTACCGCTTCGTCACGACCGACGTCCGCTCCTATGGCGACTACCACGCCATCCTCGTCGATGGTCGGGTCCTCGCCTGTGGCAGCTCCGACGATCACGGTCTCGTCGACCGCGCCGACGGCGCGCGGGACAGCGGCTGGCGCACCCTCTCCGTCGACGATGACGCGCCGCTGCTCGACGCCGGCCCGCACGTGCTCGAGATCGTCGTGGGTGACGGCCTCGATCGTCAGGGTGAGTCCGTGCTCTTCGTCGACGGCATCTCGATCGGCGGCGAGCTCGAGGAGCCTGTCTCGTCCTTCGGTTCCGACACCGACGGCGACGGACTCAGCGACGACGACGAGGTCATGGTGCACGGCACCGACCCCTTCGACGCCGACACCGACGACGACTCGCTGCTGGATGGCGAGGAGCTCAACACCACCATGACCAACCCGCTCGACGCCGACACCGACGACGACGGTCTCCAGGACGGCACCGAGCTCGGTCGTGACATGCCCAACGCCGGGACGGACGCCACCGTGTTCATCCCCGATGCGGACCCGGCCACGATGACGGACCCGCTCAACCCCGACACGGACGGCGGGACCGTTCCCGACGGCGTCGAGGACACCAACCAGAACGGCGCCATCGATGCCGGTGAGACCGATCCCAACGACGCTGCCGACGACATCGGTCCCGTCGACAGCGACGGCGACACGCTGACCGACAGCGACGAGACCACGATCCACGGCACCGATCCGCTGAACCCCGACACCGACGCTGACGGCCTGTCCGATGGTGACGAGGTCAACACCCAGGGCACCGACCCCCTGAACGCGGACACCGATGGCGATGGTCTCGGTGACGGTGACGAGATCGCCGTTCACGGCACCAATCCCCTGGACGCCGACACCGACGACGACTCGCTCCTCGACGGCGAGGAGGTCGGGACCACGGGCACCGATCCGCTCGACGTCGACACCGATAGCGATGGTCTTCAGGACGGGACCGAGCTCGGTCGCGACACGCCCAACACCGGTACCGACGCGACGGTCTTCATCCCGGATGCGGATCCCGGCACGGTCACCGACCCGCTCAACGCCGACACCGACGGCGGCGGCGTCGCCGACGGCACCGAGGATGCCAACCTGAACGGCGCCATCGACGCTGGCGAGACCGATCCGAACAACCCGGCCGACGACCTCATGGGCGACGACGATCCCTGTCAGCCCTTCCCACCCGTCGATCCCTGCCGTCCGAAGCCGCCGGAGAACGTCGGAGAGATCCCGGCCCCGACCGGACGTCAGACGCTCTGGACCTTCGACGACAACCGCTTCTGTGCAGCGGGCCCCGGTCTCGGCTGCTCACGCACCGACCCCGACGGCACCATCATCGATCCCAACCCGGGCATCACCTTCATCGACGCGACCGACTGCGCGTTCGAGATGTACGTGGTCGCCGACTGTGGCACCGAGATGCACGTGCCGCTGTCCGACGTCGAGTCGGGTTGCGTCCAGATCTTCGACCAGGACCGCAACCCCGTCCCGTTCAACGTCAGCAACGGCGTGGGCTTCGACGTCGACGGCGGACCCGGTGGCGTGGGCCAGGTTTGCTGGAACGCCGTGAACTGCGACGGCGGCGGCGGCAACAACCCCGGCGGTCCCGGCAACGAGGCCGTGCTCGACGTCTCCTGGGTCGGCGTGCCGGCGCTCTGCGGTGTCTACGTCCTCGAGTTCGAGGCCATGGGCGGCTGCATCTGGGACCTGCTCGCCAACTGTGACGGCAGCTTCACCGAGCAGTTCGACATCTTCGACAGCTTCTGCGAGGCCGAGGCTGCGGCGAACCCGCTGCCCGAGCTCATCGTGGAGAGCGTCATCGCCGTCGACGGCGAGGGCTGCTCGGTCGACGCCTGCGCGACCATCCGCAACATCGGCTGCGCGCTGGCCGAGAGCCAGGTGGTCGAGATCAGCAACGAGATGGGTGCGCTGCAGTTCGACATCGACATGCTGGGCTCCGGCGAGTCGATCGAGGTCTGCGGCAACCTGCCGACCGAGGTGCCCGGTGGGGCGCCGCTGTCGAGCCTGGTCACGGCCGTCGCCGACGCCAACGACGACGTCGTCGAGTGTCGCGAGACGCCGTCGGCGAGCTCGTGCAACCCGGAGACCGGTGACGACTCGCTCACCGTGGCCTTCGACATCACCTGCAACCCGTGCCGGAGCTACGACTTCGAGGGCTTCGACGCCGGGACCGAGATCACGAACCAGTTCGCGAACCTCGAGATCTCGGGCACGAACCCGGTCGTTCTCTTCGACACGGCCAACCCGACCTGCGAGGACGAAGACCTCGCCTCGCCCGGCATCGGGATCGGCAACGACGTCGCCCGCGGCATGGTGCTCGTCCTCGACGAGGGCGAGGGCTGCTCGCCCGACGACAACGCCGACGGCGGCACCTTCACCCTGGTCTTCCCGGAGCCCGCGCGGGTCGGGAGCATCGGTCTCCTCGACATCGACGAGGACGACGTCGAGGTGCGCGCCTACGACTCCGCCGGTGGCCTCATCGGCGTGATCATGGTCCCCGAGGGCGAGGACAACGGCTGGCAGTCGGTGTCCATCGACATGGACGAGGTCGCGCGGATCGAGGTCGAGCTCAGCGGCTCGGGCGCGATCACCGACATCACCTGTCTCCCGGCGCCCATCCGACGGGACGCCGTGACCGATCGGGACACCGGCCGGCGCGAGACCCTGCCCGGACGCCGCAGCGATCGGGCGGGTGACTCGTCGGGCAGTCGCACGCGCTGACGCGACGACGACCGACATTCCCCGAGACGGCGGCCGGCGCGGATGCGATGATCGCTCCGTGTCGACCGCCGTTTCCACGTCTCGTTCACGCGCACCGCTCCGGCGGTGTCTCCCGATCCTCCTCGGCCTGCTGATCGGCGCCGTCCCCGTCCAGGCGGCGGCGCCCGAGCTGCCGGGTCGCCACCTGCTGACCCTCGAGCCCCTGGGATGGCCGTCAGGAGCGGCCATCGGGCCACGAGGGCGGCTCTTCGTCGTCGAGCGCGACGCGCATCGCGTGCGGCTCTACAGCAAGACGGGGACCCCAACCGCGACCATCGGCCGCCAGGGCGAGAAGGACGGGCGCTTCCACTTCCCCACCGACCTGGCCATCGAGGGTGGCGAGATCTTCGTCCTCGACGCCGGCAACGGTCGCGTGCAGGTCTTCAGCCTCGCGAGCAACCGCTGGCGCCGGAGCTTCGCGCCCCCGCTCTGGTTCGACCCCATCGACCTCCGGGCCATCGCCGTCCAGGGCGATCGCCTGGCGGTCCTCGACACGGGTCGTCATCAGATTTGGCTCACCGATCGCGAGGGGTCGAAGTGGACCACGCTGGGCGACTACGGCACCAAGCCCGGTGAGCTCCTGCAGCCGGCGGGCTGCGCGTTCGCCCCCGACGGTCGGTTGGTCGTGGCCGATGCGGGCAACCACCGCATCCAGGTGTTCGACCTCGACGGAGGCGAGCCGACCGTCTTCGGGCTGCGGGGCAGCGCTCCCGGCCTGCTGCTGCGACCCAGCGGCGTGCTCGTGCGCGACGACCACGTCCTCGTGGCCGACACCGAGAACGACCGCATCCAGACCTTCACCTTCGACGGTCAGGCGGTCGGACGCTTCGGCCTGCCGGCATTGCAGCCTCACGAGGGCGACGGTCGCTTGCACCATCCGCTGCGCATCGCCCTGGATGCCGACGGTGAGCGGATGCTCCTCTGTGAGCCCTTCGAGTCCCGCTGTCAGCTCTTCGGGCCGGGAGCTCCCGAGAAGGACGCGCTCGATCCGGCCACCGAGCGGCTGAGCACGCGGGCCCACTTCGGCAAGCGCGTGGCGGTGCACGGTCAGCTCCTGGCGGTGACCGAGCCCGAGGTCGCGGGCATCGCCTTGCACGACATCCGCTCGTTCCCGCCGGTGCGTCTCACCCGCTTTGGCGGACCCGGCACCGGTCACGACGACTTCGCACGTCCCGACGGTCTCGAGCTCACCGATGAGGGCCGGCTCATCGCCTGCGACCCCGACACGCGGCGGATGCTCATCTTCGCGCACGACTTCGTCCAAGGTGGCGAGCTGGCCTATCAGCCGCGGCTCACGCGCTTGATCAAGGCCATCGATCTCGGGCGGGTCGGCTTCGGCTTCCGCGGCTTCAACGAGCCCATCGAGCCGACGATCCTCCGGCAGGTCACCAACGGTGACTACGTCCTGCTGGACCGACGCAAGCGCTGGGTGGCGGGCTTCTCGTCCAACTTCGAGAGCTGGATCCTGGCGGCCGGCGGCGTGCCGCCGGGTCGCGTGGTCGACCCGACCGACTTCGTGTTCGACGCGAACAACAAGATGATCCTCATCGTCGACGCGAGCGCGCGCTGCGTGCGGGGTTATGCGACCCACGGTCAGCCGCTGGGCATCATCGGTGGTCCGGAGGAAGACCGCGGCGGTCTCGTGCGACCTTTCGGCATCGCGCTCATCGGCGGAGCCATCGCCGTCAGCGACGAGGCCTCGCATCGCATCGTCGTCTACGACTACGCCGGCAAGGTCCTGCGCACCTTCGGCTCCGACTCGCCCAACCTGCGTCCCGCCGAGCGCCTCGGTGCCGGTCAGCTCTACCGACCGGCTGGGATGGCCGAGCTCCCCGATGGGCGGCTGCTCGTCGTCGACCACGGGAACCATCGCATGCAGGTCTTCAACGCTCAGGGCGAGTGCCAGGAGGTGTTCGGTTCCGGACCGCACGTCGCGCCGGCGCTGGCCGACTTGAAGGCGCGAGAGGAAGAGAAGAAGCGGGCCTTCTTGCAGGGAGAGACGCCATGACCTCGCGCTGGCTCGTGTTCATGGCCTTGCTCGCGCTGGCCTGCACCGGTGGGGGTTCCTCCGATGCCCCGCCGCCGCCGGCTCCCGTCCCCACGCTCCCCCCGGTCGTCGGTGGCGAGCTCGAGAGCGGTGACGGTCGCTGGCGCGTGACCTGGGCGCCCGACCCGTCTCCATTGCCGACGGGCGAGACCTTTGCAGTCGACGTGACCGTGGCACCCGTCGACGCCGAGGCGAAGCTGCCCCGCGACCTCAAGCTCTCCGTGGACGCCGGCATGCCTCACCACGGTCATGGCATGAACGTCTTCCCCGAGGTGACGGCGCAGGGCGAGGGCAGCTTCCGCGCCGAGGGCCTGCTCTTCCACATGCCGGGCTCGTGGGACGTGTACTTCGACGTGACCGACGGTGCCTTCACCGAGCGAGCGCAGACCGAGGTCGAGATCGAGTGAGAGACGGAGCGGTCGGGAGCCGCCGTCGTGCGGCTTCCGGCGGTGTGATCGCGCTCGTCCTGCTCGGGTTGTCGTGCTCGCGACCGAGTTCGCCGATCGTGTCGGGGCCCTTGCTGTCGACCGACGAGCAGCGTCTCGTTCTCACCCTGTCGCCGCTCCCGCCCCCGCCGAGCGATCCCACCAACCGCGTGGCCGACGACGAGCGGGCGGTGCGGCTCGGTCACGTCCTGTTCTTCGACCGACGTCTCTCGGCCGACGAGCGTTTCTCCTGCGCGGACTGCCATGACCCCGAGCGTGGCTTCTCCGACGGCCGAGCACTGGGGGAGGGACGCCACGGCGACCTGCCGCGGCACGTGCCGAGCCTGTGGAACGTCGCCTGGCACCGCTGGTACTTCTGGGACGGCCGGGCCGACAGCCTCTGGATGCAGGCGCTGGAAGTGCTCGAGCATCCCGACGAGATGGCGGTCGACCGACGGGCGGTCGCGCGGCTCGTCCACGACGACGAAGATCTTCGTTCTTCCTGGGAGCCGCTGTTCGGTGACCTGCCGTCAGGGGCGGTGGAAAGCTGGAGCGACGACGAGGTCGAGGCGGTGCTCGTGGGCGTCGCCAAGTGCCTGGCCGCCTATCAGCGACGGCTGGTCGCGTCCGACAGCCCCTTCGATCGCTTCGTGACGGCGCTGCGAGAGGGCGACTCGGATGCGGCTGACGAGATGAGCGCGTCGGCGATCCGCGGCCTGCAGCTCTTCGTCGGCCGGGCGGGCTGTCGTCGCTGCCACGCGGGTCCGGTGTTCACCGACCGCGAGTTCCACGACCTCCGCCTGCCCTTCCTCGACGAGGACCGCCCGGACTCGGGACGGCTCGGCGGCATCCAGCGCTACCAGGTGGCGGAGGGCACGGCGGCGAGTCGCTGGTCGGACGACCCCGAGGGCCCCCGAGCCCGTCAGCGCTCACGGCTCGTGCTGGGGGAGGAGGCCTGGGGGGCCTTCAAGACCCCTGGGCTGCGCAACGTCGCCCAGTCGCCGCCCTACATGCACGCGGGACAGCTCGAGACCCTGGAGGACGTCGTCCACCACTACTCGACGCTGGAGGGAGCCCGCCCGCCGGGGCACCACGCCGAGACCCTGCTCGAGCCCCTCGACCTCTCCCCGGACGAGCAGGAGGACCTCGTCGCCTTCCTCGAGGCCCTCAGCTCCGAGGCGGCCGCGCCGGAGCTGCTGACGCCGCCGGGCGGCTGAGGACGCTGAAACTGCCGAATTCGGGCGTCTGGCGTGTCCGTGGAGCGATCGGAGAAGCCTCCAGGCGTGTCCTCCGAAGCAGGCACGGCAACCTTTCTCTTGGTAGGATCGGGAGATCTCACCAGACCGGCGGACCCGCTCCCGCTGGCCGGAGACCGCTCATGACCCACCCGCGCTCCCTCCTCGCATGCCCGCTCCTCGTCTCGCTGCTGCTCGGCACGTCGCCGGCGGTCGCCCATTCCGACGACCCGAAGGTCTACGACCGGCAGCCTCCCTACGAGGGCATCGGCTATCGCCGCGGTCTCAGTGCGCACGGAGTCGAATTCGACTCCGAGGGGATCATCCTCCACGCGTGGCTGACCCTCGACGAGCTGAGCCCCGGCGTGAGCGGCGGCAACGACTGCTGGGGCTACGTGTCCCCGAGCGGTCGCGAGTACGCGATCATGGGTCTCCGGGACGGCACTGTCTTCGTGGAGATCAGCAACCCCGACAACCCCCTCGTCATCCAGCACGTGAATGGGCCGAACAGAATCTGGCGTGACATCAAGGTCTACCGCGACCACGCCTATGCCGTGTCCGAGGGTGGTCAGGGCATCCAGGTCCTCGACCTGTCCGAGATCGACGAGGGCACCATCACCCTCGTCCGCACCATCGACGACGTCGGCACTTCCGCCACGCACAACGTGGCCATCAACGAGGACTCCGGCTTCCTCTACCGTCTCGGTGGCGACACCAACGGCATGCGCATTTACAGCCTCGCCGACCCGGCCAACCCGGTGCACGTCGCGAGCTGGCTCGAGCGCTACATCCACGACGCCGTCATCGTGACCTTCGACAGCGGCCCCAACGTGGGTCGTGAGATCGCCTTCTGCAACAGCGGCTTCAACGACGGCTCGATCGACACCGGCCTCGACATCCTCGACCTGACCAACAAGCAGGACATCCGGGTCCTCTCCCGCTACGTCTACCCGCAGGGTCAGTACTCGCATCAGGGTTGGCTCAGCCCGGACCGTCAGCTCCTCTACGTCAACGACGAGCTCGACGAGGTCAACAACGGCGTCCCGACGCGCACGCGCATCATCGACGTCTCCGACCTCGGCAACCCGCAGGTCGTCAGCGAGTTCAGCACGGGTCTCGCGGCCATCGACCACAACCTCTACGTCCGCGGCAACCTCTGCTTCCAGGCCAACTACCGTAGCGGCCTCCGCGTCTTCGACGTGCGCGACCCGCAGAACCCGCGCGAGGTGGCCTTCTTCGACACCTACCCGGCCAACGATCGCAACCGCTTCAACGGCCTGTGGAGCAACTACCCGTACTTCCCCAGCGGCACGATCATCGGCAGCGACATCGAGCGCGGCCTCTTCGTGTGGAGCCTGGGCACTGCCGCCGACATCCCCAACGAGCCCATCCCCGGCGCGGGTGCCGGTGGTCTTGGCGGCCTGGGCGGGACCGGTCGCTACGATCCCCGCGCGGCGGTCGGCAAGGGTCCGGGCACGCCCGGTCTCGAGTTCCCCGTCCCCCCGCGTCGTCTCGACCAGGACGCACCCATCGCGGTCAACGAGGTGTCCTGGGACGAGGGTTGGGTCGAGATCATCAACCGCAGCGCCCAGCGCGTGGAGCTCGATGGCTGGACCCTGGGCTCGGCCGACGGCGTGGCGTTCAGCGTCGCGCTGAGCGGTCGACTCGAGGCCGGCTCCCTGAAGGTCATCGAGGGGCTGAACGCTCAGCTTCCCGATGCTGCCGATGGCCTGGTCATCCGGGATGCCGCGGGCACGGTGAGCGACGAGCTTCGTCTCGCCCCGGGCATGCGGGCGGCCTCACGGCTGTCCGTGCGGGAGTCCGGCGCAGCGGCGTGGCAGGACCTGAGCGGCCGTGCTGATGAGGTGTCGCCCGGTCGTCTCAACCAGAACGCGCTCGCACCCTGCCCGGTGACGAGCGGCGGCGAGTCGTTCCGCTTGCGGGCGGCCGACCCGGGCGTGCGGAGCCGCGCGGTCACCTCGCTGGTCGACCTCGTGAACGAGTCCGAGCACCGCGTCGACCTGGCGCTGTCGGTGCTGCCGGAGGACGGCGCGCTGCTTCAGGCGCTGAGCCTGGCGAAGGTCTCGGGCGTCACCCTGCGGGTCGTGCTGGCCGGCGAGGCGGTGCGCTCGGAGCAGGCGACGGCGTGGACGCGCGCGCTCGGCGAGAGCTGCGTGGTGGCCGACGACGTCCCCGGCTTCACGCATGCGTTCGCGGTGGCGGACGAGCACCATGGCTGGATGGCGGAGTCGTCGCGCTGGTCGGGCGACCTCGCCAGCGGTCTCGTGCTGGACGCGCGTCCGGTGGCGGAGGCCTTCGCGCGCGAGCTCGACGAGCTGCACGCCCTCGGTCGCTTCGGCGCCGACAAGAAGAACGACACCAGTCACGCCGAGTGCTTCGAGGACGACACCCGCCTCGAGCTGTACTTCACTCCGAGCGACGACGCCTTCGCGTCGGGTCTCGTGCCGGCGCTGCATCGGTCGACCGATGCCATCTCGATGGTCGGCGAGCGCGTCGGTGACGAGCGCGTCGTCGAGGCGCTGGTCGCGGCGGCCGTCGCGGGTCGTCAGGTGCGCGTGCTGGTCGAGGACGCCACGGGACTCGGCGAGCTCGTCACGGCGGGCGCGGAGATCCGCGTCGTCGCGGACGCTCCCGAACAGCACGTCGTCATCGACTCCGAAGTCCTCGTCACCGGCACGACCGGCTGGTCGGGTGACGCCGAGGTGGATGCCCATCTCCTCCTGGCTTGGGACGAGTTCCTGGCCAGCCGCCGTCTCGAGTCCTTCGACGGTGCGTGGGCCGATGCGAAGCCGACGCGTCCGTCGCCGCGGCGTGAGCGCGTGGGGCTACGCCGACAGCGCTGAGACAGCCGAGCTGATCGCGACCGCGTTCGGGTCTGACGCCAGACGCGTCGGCTCCGAACGCGGTTCGTGTTTCGGGGCTCGGGCTGCACGTTCGAGCCCGAGCGACCGATGGCGCCGCCATCGCTGCTGAAGCGGCGTCTCGAGTGCTTTCGAGCGCCAATCGAGTCTCGTGGCACGTCCCTTGCCCTCTGGGCTTTCGTGCGGGACGCCGGCATGTCGCCGCGCCCGACACGAAAGGACTCTCAAGCCATGCCCAACGTCAAGGAAGTCGCCCTCAGCCTCGCCGATCTCGTTCTCGACTACGCCCTGCCGGGAACCGGCAACATCATCAAGGTCGCCTTGCCGCCCATCGCTGACGCCATCTTCGGCGCGGACGAGCTGGCCGCGGCAGTGGCGACGGAGAAGTTCTGCCGAGTCCTCGACACGGAGGTGGGCACGTTCGAAGTGGCCATCACGCGCACGACCCACCCACAGGTGTTCAACGCCCTCCGTCGGGCGCAGGCGCAGTCGGAGTCGCCGGCAGCGTACAACCACCTCAGCAACTTCAGAGCGGAGGCGAGCTCCTACGATGACCGCGTCGAGGGAGGGGGCGTCAGCATCCTGAACGGCATCATCGGCGTGCAGTGGTGAGCACGGTCCGTCCGTGACACGACGAGGGCCGGTCGTCCCCGAGACGACCGGCCCTTTCTCATGGAGGCTCTCGCCGGGAAGCCGCGTTCCGGGCGAACGAATGCGTGACTCCCGAAGACGCAGGAGCCCGAGCTCATCTGCTCAGGTTGGTTGCCTCGTAGACGATCCAGGGTTCTGGCCGATCAGCGATCCACGTGGCGACGGCGCTCAACGTGGTGGGAGGGTCCCCGCCCCAGTCGACGTTCCAGTCGAACTCGAGTTGGCCGGTTCCACTCAGCTTGAAGTCGTGCCTCACGACTTCCCAACATCTCGTGGCGCTTCCGAGCGTGCGAGTGCTGAATCGGATGGCAACCTGCTCCATCTTGTTGCCGATGCACTGACGCATGGACTGGCACTCGATGGCGTGATCCCCCAAGTCGCCGATGGGAATCTCCGCATTCTTCCTGACGAAGCAGTTACTCAGGTAGAGGATGTTGGGGCGGCTCGCGAATTCGTAATACTCCTGCTTCTTGAGCCCCTGAATCGCCTCGTATCGTACTTGCTGTCCAACCAGCCTTCCGTAAAGATCCTTGGCAAGAGCCCAGTTTTCTTCGGCGAGGTTCCCATCCGTTCTTGCCAGCGCCATGCCGATGACCTCGTTGCTGGGGGGGAGGGAGAGCTCATAGGTGCCGTCACCGAGCTCTTGTACGGAGTGGTCGAAGAGAAACGGAGTTGCGAAGGGAAGCATGTCGTCGTCCTGTCGATGTGAGTACATCGGGGTGTCGTGTCGGTGAAAGTTGCTCGGTGAGCAACACGTGTTGCACGGACGTCAGCAAGCGACGTGCCAGAATGTACTGGCCGTCAGACATGTTCAGTTGACTGAATCAGGAGGAAACTCCAGAGCCTCTTCGATCTCGGTCCTCGACATGACCTCGGCTCGCGCTGCTGGCCATCGCAGGTGAAGCGTCGGCAGGTCGGTCTCCTCGACTCGCGCCCCCGCCATGCGCAGGAGGGCAAGGCTTTGAGTCCGGAGTCCCGGAGCGGTGAGACGTCGAGCCTCGCCGACGAGCTTCGAGAGAGAACGTGAGCGGTCGCCGAGGAGTGCTGCCAGGCAGCGGGGGAGGACACCCTGGCGTGTCCGTCCCGACTCATCGAAGGCCTGCGCTGCTGCGAGTGCCAGTTCTAGCGCATCGGACACGCCGTCACGCCAGGCGATGGCGGCTTCGGTCACCAGCGGAGCTGCCATGGAGCGGGGATCGCCCAGCGAGTTCATGGCTGCGCAGGCTTCGCGATCCACGGTCTGAGAGCGAGCGGCTCGGTAGCCGGCGGCTCGGATCAGGCCGAAGGCATCGACCGCGTGGTGTGGCATCCGGAACGTCGAGGCCAGGTCGGCGGCTTGCTGGGCGACGTCCTCGACCTCGTCTAGCGAGCCGAGGTCCAAGAAGGCGAAACCCTGCATGACCAGGCTGGCTGCTCTTGCCGAGGGACCCTCGCGCAGCTCGACGGCTTGGCCGTGCGCCTCGGCGGCCGAGCGTGGGTCGTTGCGGTGGTAGGCGGCGAGCCCGCGCCAGGCCTGCCATCGTCCGAGCCGATCGTCCGAGCCCGAGTGGGCCCAGTCGTGATGCTCGTCGAGGAAGGCTTGCACGCCCGCATCCGGTTGCAGCCCCTTTGCACGCACCGTGAGCGCGATGCGCCAGCTCTCGAGCTCGTCGTCTTCGCGGGGCGCGAGCCCGACCAGCGCGCCCTCGGCCGCAAGGTGAGCTCCCTGGTTGATCGTCAGGGCGGCCTCGACGAGGGGCCGAGCTTCCTCGATGACGAGGTCGAGCACCTCTGACAGGTGATCACTCGAACCGAGCTGGAGCGCGCAGCGGGCCAGCTCTCGTCGAATGTCGCCACCGGCTCCGAGCCAGGCAACCCGCTTCGCGAGCCCGAACGCCCGACGAGCGTCGCCGCGTTGGCGGAGCGTGAGCGCTCGCTGGGCTCCTTCCTCGGCCAGCACGTCCATGCTGCTCGTCAGTTGAGCGAGACGCCAGCGGTCGCTGCCCAGGACGTCCCCCCGGAGCAGTCGACGTGCCACCAGCGGCGTCAGCTCGGGTGCGAGACGAGGCACGCGACCCAGGACGTGCCAACGACCGGCTTCCTCGGCGACCTGTCCTCGCTCGAGTGTCCGTGCGAGGGAGCGAGCGACGTCTCCCTCGGATCGCTGAAGGGCGATGGCGAGCGTCGCCGTGTCGGCGGACTCGACCAGAGCGAGCGTGCCCAGAACCGATTCGAGATCATCTTGGGCCACTCGTTCCGCGTGACGCTGAAGAGGAAGCTCTTCGATCGTCCCCAGCGTCTCTCGCGAGATCACGACGGCTCCATCAACGACCTCGACCAAGCCACGTCCCATCCAGCTTCGCAGGACTCGCCGAGCCTCGGCACGCTCACCTCCGGAGGCATGCAGCAGCGCCTGGGCACCGTCGGTCTGCAAGTGGAGGAAGCGCTCGGGCCCCCGGAACCAGTCGTGAGCCTCGTCCATGGTCAGCGACGGCTCACTCGCGAACGCCCCGGTAGGGAGTTCCTGCACGGCGCTGAGCGTGCCTAGGACCGCTCGCGCGCTCGGTGGACGATCACCTGGATCCCGCGAGAGCAGGGAGTCGATCAGCTCGCGGATCTCCTGTGGCGCGAGCTCGGGCGCGAGCGGGCGTGCTGGCTGAAAGAGACGGCTGCGGACGAGCTCGCCCCCGCGTCCGGCGTGCGGCAGGTCGCCGTCGAGGGCCTCGAAGAGGAGGACGCCCAGGGAGTAGAGGTCGGCACGTGCATCGACCGAGGTGCCCGCGAGTTGTTCGGGAGCGGCGTAGCGAGGGGTGCCGATGAAGTCGCGTGTCGCCGGGCTCTCGTCATCCTGACCCGCGGCCAAGCAGAGACCGAAGTCGAGGAGGTGGGCTCGATCCTCGTGCAACCGCAAGTTCTCGGGCTTGAGGTCGCGGTGGACGAGCCCGGCATCATGAACGATCGCGAGAGCTCGAAGCAGCGAGCGCAGCGGCGTGACGAGGTCGGTCCAAGCTTGTTGTCGGTTCGGCGGCCAGGTCTCGCCTTCGACGAGCTCCTGGACGAGCAGCACGCGGTCCTGCTCTCGATGCAGCCCACGAAAACCAGGGATGCCGGGGTGGGACAGCGACGACAGGACGGCCGCCTCGCGCTCCACTCGTCGGACCGCGGCGCTGGCCGTTGCCGAGATCGCCTTGGCGGCGACCAGGCTGCCATCGCGTCGGTCCCGACACCGATAGACGACAGCGTCCTCTCCTCGCCCCACTTCCGACAGCACGTCCAGATGAGACAGCCGCATGAGTCGCAGGCTAACATCGCTTCCATGAGCCCACCAGAGCTGGCTACCTTGATCGACGACCTGGGAGACACGGGGAGCGCCGTCGAGGCGACGGGCTGTCTTCTCCCTCATCTCGAGGCCTTCGTGAGGGAGGTCGAGCTTCATCCGATCCAGGTGTCAGCCCATCTTCGCTCGGCGGACTCTTATCGAGCGCTGCTCCTCCGAAGCGCCCTGGACAGCCCGCACGCGACGCCTTCGGCCAGTGCTTGGCGTCTATTGAGCAAGGGAGCCAGTTGGGCCTGCGGAGATGCGCGGCACGGGACCTGGTGGGTCGGCCGGGCTTCGGGAGAGACTGGTGAAACGACCGAGGAGTCAGCTTGGGACGACGGTCAGTCCCGCGCCGATCGGACATCCCGGGGCGTCACCCACGTGCTGGCGTTTCCCCTGAGGGTCGGTCGGTCGGAGCCCTCGGGTCACGTGGCCGTCGAGTTGTCCGACCCGGCGTTCGCGGGTCGGCTCCCTGTCTCGACGGAGCAGATCGGCGACCTGCGGCGGGCGGTGTCTTGCGCGGCGGCACACTTGAGTCTCTTGCCCTCTGGTGGTGATAAGGACGAGGTCGACGAACCCGACGAGCTGCTTCCGGTCGTGGGAGAGCTGCTCCGCAGTCAGCTCCCGCTGCTTCGGACCTTTGCGGGCCTTCCTGACACGATTCTCATCACCGGCCCGACGGGTTCGGGCAAGAGTCGGCTGGCGCGCTGGATTCACGCCCACTCGGCGCGGGTCGAGAAGTCTTTCGAGCTCGTCGACATGAACGCCGTGCCGCGGGAGCTTCAGTTGGCAGAGCTCTTCGGGTGGAAGCAGGGTGCGTTCACTTCGGCGGTACGGGATCAGGTCGGTGCCATCGAGCGAGTGGGCGGGGGCACCTTGTTCCTGGACGAGATCGACAAGCTCGGGCTCGAGGCTCAGGCCGGCTTGCTCACGCTGCTCGACGACGGGAGCTATCGTCGGCTCGGTGATCGGGGCCCGGCGCAACGAGCGAGCTGTCGCTTCATCGCGGGCACGAGCTCGGACCTGCGCGAGCTCGTCGAAAGAGGAACGTTCCGGGAAGACCTCTACTACCGGCTCAGCGTGTTGCCCGTGCGCTTGCGTGGTCTCGACGAGCGTCGTGACGAGATCGGGGGCTGGTCACGCTACCTGCTTGGGCAGCTCGGCGAGGCTCCAGCCCTGGCGAGTGACGCGGAGACCTTGCTGGCCGGGCGGTCGTGGCCAGGCAACCTGCGGCAGCTCGACAACGTCCTGCGTCGTGCGGCAGCGTTCGCGACGAGCGAGGGCTGCGAGGGCAGGGTCCGCCTGCAAGACGTGCGTCGTGCGCTGGACCTCGACGTCGTACAGCCCACGCCCGAGCTCCCGGAGGCAGCCCGACGCTTCGCCGGTGCCTTCGTCGAGGCCATCGAAGAGGAGCGCCTGGCCTGGGACGACCTCGAAGCCCTCAAGGGCGTGGTGGTCGAAGCCGCCATCGGGCGGACCGATGATCTCGGCGAGGCCATGACCCTGCTCGGGAGGGGCAAGCTGGTGGCGGACCGCAATCATCAGAAGGCGGCCCGCCGGGAGCGTGGTCGCTGGAGTGAGGTGTTGCGGAAGCTGGGAGTGGAGGAGGGGTAGCGTTCGGCTGGTGCCTCAACGCTTTGCTCTTGGGGCTGAGCCGGGGACTGAGGTCAGCGATTCTCGGTTTCGGCCTTCAGGAGGCCAAGGCCTTGGCCTCTGAGTTCCTTCTTGGTCGCGACGGCGCTCCCTTGCTTGAAGGCGCGAGTCGACGTGATGACGTCGAAGTCGCCACCGATGACGGCCAGCGTGGGCTGCTGAATTGTCAGGAGGCTCGCGATCTCGTCCATGAGCTCGCCGTATTCGACCTCATCGTCACCGATGCGATGGAGGATCATCAGCAAGGCTGCCGTGAAGTAGCCGAGTTGATCGCCTTCGAAGGCGAGTGAGCCCTCAGCCGCGGCGGCCATCGAGACGAGCCTGGCCTGAATGGGCCGTCGTTCTGGGATGCGCTCTGCGCGAGCAGTGGGGATCTGGCCCGATCTCAGGAGTCGTCCAATCTCGAGATCCCCGAGACGTGTGAACGGCGCCTTGACCATCATCATCGGCCCGGCGATCTCCCGGAGAAGCGCGGTAGGAGCCGGGACGGGCTGACTGGGTCGTGTCGATGGCGTGACAGCCGGGGCCGCGCGCCCGACGTCCGTGATCCCGGCGGCGAAGCAGGCATCGGTGACGGTGAGCACGTCGACGCCCTGAGGGATCGTCGCGAGCAAGTCATGCAGTTCGTCGTCGACCAGGACGCCGTCGTACAAGCACCAGCCCTCGTCCCAGCCGTCCGGGTCGTCGCCCAGGCCACGGAAGGTCGTTCCGTGGCCCGAGTAGGTGATGAGCAGGAAGTCGCCCGGGACGAGGCGTTCGATCGTGGACTCGAAGGTCGCGATCACGGTCTCGAGCGTCGCCTCCTCGCTGGTCAGCAGGCGGGTCGTGCAGCCCAGCGAGTCGGCGAGCGTCCGCATCTCGAGCGCATCCTGCTCAGCCGCCCGGAGCTCCGGTAGCAAGCCACGGTAAACACGATCATCGATGCGGTTGAGGCCAAGATGGACCGAACGGGCCTCGTTCCACGATGTGCTCTGGAGCGTCGTCGAGTTCACGGGCCTTCGTCGATGAACAAGTACACGTACTGATCTTGGCCGATGTCCTCGGTGAGACCAAGGAAGACGTGCGTATCGGCCGCCCCCTTGCTGTCCTTCGTTACTAGTTCCTTCACACCCATGTGTTGATCATTGGAGCCATCAATCGTCGCGCAGTTCTTGAGGTCCTTGCAGGTGGGGGGGTTGGTTGCCTCAGACGCGACCAGGCAGTGCAGCTTGGCTGTCTTTCCCAACTTGGGGCTGCTGACCTGGAAGCTCACGTGTGCGTCCTTCGCGAGCGTGTGAACAGACTTCCACGTCTTGCCGACGTCCAGCTTGACTCTTCTTCTTCTCTCTGTGTTGCTCATTCTCTCTAGCTCCATTGTCGACTAAATGTCGTCGGAGATGCGGAAGTCGTGAACTGACAACTGTTGCTCTGACTCCACGATTGATCCGGCTGCGGTTCGAATGTCCGTCTTCAATTGGAGGATCGATGCGCCGAACTTATCCAGGTCGGGCGTGTTCGGCGGCTTGAAATCTTCGATGCTGAGCTTGGTGTCAGTGTGAAGTTGCGTGGTTCCTGGTAGGGGGGTACCGACGAACGAGAACCCCCCCACCTGGTCGGGTAGGTAGTGGAGCCAGATCTCGCGATCGCGCTCGACCCAGACCCAGGCTGTAGGGGCAAGACCCGATCCGGAGTCTTCCTGTCGGATCTGGTAGAGCCCATCTTCGAACTTCCGCTGCGTGATCGGGGCCGGGATCTTCTGAAATGGGCGAGCAATCTTCACGGTCCAGTTGACGTCTTGCACCTGGACTCCGTGCTTGGTGAAGTAGCGAGCCGTGGCATAGCTCTTGAGGGCTTGCTCTAGCTCCCCCTCCAGAGGGGTGACTGGGGGGACGAATGACTCGGGCTCGGGCACGAGGTCCATCCAGAGAAACTGCTCGAATGGTGACTTGGCCTTGACCTGGTGGAACTGGTCGTTAGCTGCTACTCCAGAGGTCAGGAGGCACCAGACTTCAATGTCTGGTTGGCTCGAGCCTTGTGACCAAACAATGGCATTGAGCTTGTTGGGCTTGGTTGAGAACTCTGACGACCTCGTGTCGATCGTCCCAGGTCCGACTTGCGGTCCCCGACCATCGCCGGCACCGCGTGAACGGGGAAAGAAGGCTCGTTGCATGTGGGGGCTCCTGTAAGTGAGTCACGGTTGCCTCGGCTGAACGCCGAGTAATGAGAGAGTTTCTCGGGGGCTGAGAACTTCGCGGCGGAGGTCTGGGAGCTCTTCCGCCCAAGCACGAATGCGCTTCAACAGGCCGTTGTCGAGGCGCACGGAGAGGGCGTTCTTCGACGCAAGGGCTAGGGCTTGCGCAATGAGCCCGATCGGCTCCGAGCTTGTCGTCAGCTCGTCGAGTTCGTCCGAGAGTGATGGCTGCGGAGTACCACATGTTGCGGCGAGGCCGGAGGCCGTGGCAGCCGCCCCACGGAAGCCACTCCGGCGAAGATCGCTAGTTGCCTCGTGAGCGAGATTCCCAGCGAGCTTCAAGCGTCGAATGCGCCAGGCCACTGCAGCCTCGTTCAGCCGAATCATTCCTCGAGTGCCATCGACTTGGAGCAGCTCGGTCGCTTGCAGAAGCTCCTCGTCAACGGAGTTGCTCCTCATCGTGCGATAGCGAACTTGTCGCACGAGGAGTTCCGCTCGTGCTTCGGTCGTGCGCTCACCTAGTGAGCGTGCAGACTCAAGGGCGCTCTGAGCCAAGCTCTCCACTTCCTCGAGACGTCCTAGCTCGAGTGCGGCCATGGCTGCATTGCACTTGGCAGATAGCTTCGTTCTCTTCCGCCGGGAGAGTTCAGACGCCCGACGGTGGAGTCGGAATGCCGCAGCATAGCCAGACTTGCCGAACTCCTCGAAGCGAAGCCAACCGAGGCTGCTATCGAGTAGCGCGCGTGCCTCCCGACCTCGAGTTCGGCGCGCCCAGGCTGCTGTCTTGGCGACGGCAGCCCGGTGGAGCGCAGGGCTTCGCGCCATCCGGGCAGCATGGGTGGCGACGGCGCGCGCCATCCTGTGATGAAGCTCGGTGGGCAAGCCATCGATCGCGTCGATCAAGATGATCGCCTGTCGGTGTGAGCCCTGGAAGTGAGCATCGGCAGCTCCAAGCAGTCGCTCCCATGCCTCCGACCGGACGTCGCGGCTGGGCGTCATCTTGGTGTGGTAGAGAGCCAAGCGAATGTCCACGCTCTGGGCGCGAGTCAGCGCGCCCTCGGCAAGAAGGGATAGGAGTTCGGCGTGTAGTTCATCGTTTCCCGGCACTTCCCTTCGCGCGAGAGCGAGGGCCTGGTCAGCAATGGCGATGGCTGGCGGGACTCGTGCCGACTCTAAGCAGGAGCGCGCGACCTCTCGGGCAGTTCGGCAGGCTTCTTCGTAAGAACCCGCAGCGATGAGGTTCCGAAAGCGAGCTTCGGAACTGGCAGGCAGGTGCTCGGACGTGTGTCGGCTCCACCGCTGCAGGGTCTCTTCTGGGACACGAGACAGGTAAGGACTGAGCACTGAGGGACGCAACCGGCCGTCGTCGGCCTCGGCTAGGAGTTGGCATCCGGCTAGCTCCGAGACGTCCGACTCGATTACCGAGGCGGGTCGACCCATAACCGCGGCGAGAGTCGTCACGAAGACAGGTGCGCCTACGAATGTCAGTGCGTTCCAGGTCTCTCTCGCTGACGGTGTCAGGCTCAAGTCACGGATCTCGGCAGGAGTGGCGGGCTGACGCTGCGAGGTTCTGAGTCGGTTGAGCGACCTCGGATCCACTCTAAGAGCACCGTCCCACTCGGCGAGGCCGCTCGCACACCAGGCCCTCAGGTCGCGCACGACCTCGCGAGGATTGCCACCCGTCCGTTGATGGAGCAGTTCCGCAATCTGAGAGGGCAGGTGGAAGAGTCGCTCGGGTCCGTGAACGAGCGTCTGGAGCTCTTCAGTCGTCCAGCAGGTCAGGCGAACGTGGGGTGCTACCTCCTCTGCGCGGCTCAGGACACGAACGATCGAGCCCCTTCCGTGAAGGTCGGTGATGACCTCACGAAGGGCTGTATCGAGGGCATCGTGGTCGTCGACGAAGAGCACGACTCCCTCCCGAAGTCGTCTCTCCAGGTGGTCACGAGACCAAGTCGAGCCGGTCTCATCCTGGGTCGAGCTCGGTGTCACCCACTCGACGAGGTACCCGGCCTCGCTCAGCACTTGCTCCGCCTGCTGCAGGGTCCAGGTCCGGCCGACACCCGCCGCACCGACGACGTCGATCGACTCGCCCCGGCGAACCGCATTCACGACGGCGTCGATGGCCGAGCCGTCTCCGACAGGCGCAGGCTCGACGCGGTGGATGCTGCCGAGACTCTCGCGGAGAGCTGCGAGTAGGGCATGGGGATCCGAGGGTCGGTCACGGGGGTCCACCGCCATCGTCGCGACGAGGAGCTGGTGAACCCTCGGTTCGAGTGCCGACTCGAGGATCGCCCGTGCTCTTTCGCTGTAGAGAGACAGGATGTCGTCGGTCTCCGCTCGGCTCCAGGGCTCGGGGAGCTCGTCCGTCAGGGCGAGGAGGATGATGAGACCAGCCGTGTAGAGCTCGCTCTGAGCCGTCGCCGCCCTCCCGCGCAAGACCTCTGGAGCCATGTACCAGAGAGTCCCCGCGTCCTCGGGAGGGAGGGCGTCGTTCTCGTCCTCGGCGATGCCCAGGTCGACGAGGGTGACCTCCCCGTTCGTGGAAACCAGGATGTTGGGAGGCTTGAGATCGCGGTGCAGGATGCCCGCGGCGAGGAGGTGGGTCACCGCTTCGAGCAGACGAGCCGAGCGCGTGAGGATCTCCCGCGTGTCGTCAGGCTCGATGCCGTCGCCGGGGAAGTGCGCGCCGTCGACGAGAGCCATGACGACGATCGCCCAGCCGTCGACCTCGTCCACGGCGAGGAGCTCGACGACTCCCGGAAGCTGCGAGCGAAGGAGTGCTGCGACCTCGCGCCGGTGCCAGGCCTCGGCTCGAGCATCCGTGAGTGCGACGGTCTTGACCGCCACGTCGGTCTCGGCGACGCGATCCCTGGCCCTGAAGACCGTTCCGAAGGCGCCGGCCCCGATGCGGGCGATGAGCTCGTAGCGTTCGAGGAGAACCTGCCCGAGCGTTGGCTCGGGACCCAGTTGCTTCGTCGGGCCTCCGTCGCGGTCGCCCGAGAGTGGATCGTTCATCTCGATCCAGGTGCTGGACCGCTCCGTAATCTCGTTTCTCAGGCGGATGAGGCGCCGAACCTCGTCGAGGACGACAGGGTCGTCGGCGCACTGCGCCTCTGCGAACGCTTCGCGTTCGTCGGGCGGATGATCGAGACAAGCCATGAAGACCTCCCGCACTCGGTCACGTTGCTCAGGAGTCAACGGCGAAGCTCATCCCTCAGTAACGTCCGTGCGAACTTGAGCTCGCGGACGATGGTGCTCTCCGAGATTTCGAGAGCCTCTGCCGACTCCTTCGCCGTGAGGCCGACGAAGTACGTGAGCTCGAGCACGCGTGCCGACTTCTCGTAGTCCTTGCGGATGGCAGCAAGAGCTTCGTGGACCTCGTCCAGGTCCAGGCTGCGGTCTTCGAGCTGGAACAGGATCCCCGACAGGTCGACGCGGTTCAGGTGGCCACCATGCCGCTCTCGACGCTTCTTCTTGGCCGCGTCGAGAAGGACCTGACGCATGGCCGTGGACATGACCGCCATGAAGTGGCCTCGGTTCTCCCAGTCCGACTTCCCGTTGGCCGTCACCTTCAGGTAGGCCTCGTTGACGACCCCGTCGGTGTCGAGCGTCTGCGGGCCTGGTGAGTGCCGTCGCATGATGGCTCCTGCATTCCGACGCAGGTTTCCGTAGAGCGCCTCGAAGGCCTCGTTGGCCGCTGCGCGATCTCCCTCGCTACCGCGCCGCAAGAGCTCGGTCAGGTCCTTGTTCGTCTCGGCTACCACGACAGCCTCCTCCGGGGCTTCGGGACACGACCGCTCCCGTTCGGACGTCGTGTTCCTGCCCTCGCTCTCTTCCACGACGTCCTGGGGCAGCCTCAGTCAGCTCATGCCGACTTTCTTGCGTGACGCCTCAATTAGACCCCCACGGCGGCCGGCGCGCCATGACACGTACGCGAGCCATGGCGGCCGTGTTTTCAATACTTTCCGCGTTAAGTTGCTTAATGATGAAACATCATGGTGATGCAAGAAGTCAGACGAGAATCATTCCGTTTTCCATGCAACAGCCCGCACGAGAAAGCCCCAGCCGTGCATGGCACGACTGGGGCCTGAGCGGGCCGAATTCGGGAGGTGCCTACCTCGGCACCTGCACCCCGCCGATCGACCCGAAGCCGGCCGGACCCTCACCACCCGACAGGCTCGCGGCGACGATCAGGTAGTCGAAGGCGTCAGGAGACGACACCGCGCCATGGTGCCGGAAGCTGGCTTGAGTGGTCGTGCCGAGCAGGAAGTAGTCCGCCCGCGGCCGCGTCGGCGCCTGGCCGAAGCCCGGCCGGAACGGGTGGTTCACCACCGCCAGCACCCGGTAGATGACGCAAGGCGCCGGCCGATCGGCGTGCTCCGCCGTCCAGGTCAGGACCGCGTCGTCGCCATCGCGGGCCACGCGGAGCCCGTAGGTCGGATCGCCGTCGACTTCGAACAGCGGCTCGTCGACGCAGGTCATGAGGTCGTCGTCACCACCGTCGTTGGGGTCCTCCTCCATGGGACCGACCTCACCGTCCGCGTCGCGATCCTCCGCACCGTCGTAGATACCACCCTCGTCCGTGTCCGGATCCGTCGGGTCGGTGGTCGTGGTCGGGTCGGCGTCCGGCATGAAGACGTCGGTGTCCGTGCCCTCGGCCGGTCCGTCGCCGTCGGGATCGGGGATCGGGTCCGTGCGGCCGATCTCCGTGCCGTCCTGCACGCCGTCATCATCCGTGTCGGGATCCGTCGGGTCCGTCTCCCAGGTGTCGACTTCCTCGCCGTCGCTGATGCCGTCGTCGTCGGTGTCCGCGTCGAGCGGGTCCGTCACGAAGCCGTCGTCACCAGGCACGACTTCCTCACCATCGGGGATGCCGTCACCGTCGGTGTCCGGGTTGTCCGGGTCCGTGCCGAGCTCCATCTCGAGCGTGTCGGGGAGACCATCCATGTCGCGGTCGGCGTCGTCGCCACCGTTGCCTGCAGTCGGATCGGTCTCACCCGGGTCGACCGCACCGTCCATGTTCACGTCCTCCACGCCGTCGGGCACGCCACCGTCGTCGGTGTCGGGATCCAGCGGGTCGGTGGTCGTCGTCGGATCGGCGTCCGGGATGAACACGTCCGGGTTCGTGCCGACCGCCGGTCCGGGTCCGTCCGGATCCGGAAGCGGCGTGTCGCGACCGAGCTCGGTGCCGTCCTGCAAGCCGTCGCCGTCGGTGTCCGCGTCGTTGGAATCGGTGCCGAGCATGAGCTCCTCACCATCGGAGAGACCGTCGTCGTCGCTGTCGGCGTCGAGCGGATCGGTCACCGATCCGTCCGTGCCGGGGATGGTCTCCTCGCCGTCGGGGATGCCGTCGCCATCGCTGTCCGGGTCATCCGGGTCAGTGCCGAGGGTCTCCTCGACGGCGTCGGGTAGGCCGTCGCCGTCCCGGTCGAGATCGTCTGCGCCCATGCCCGTCGTCGGATCGGTTTCACCGTCGTCGACGGCGCCGTCCCGGTCGAGGTCCTCGTTGCCGTCCGACACGCCACCGTCGTCCGTGTCTTGGTCGTTGGGGTCCGTCGTCGTGGTCGGATCCGCGTCCGGCACGAAGATGCTCGAGTCCGTTCCGTCGATGCCACCGGCACCGTCGGGATCGGGCACTCCCATGGTGTAGCCGAGCTCGGTGCCGTCGAGGATGCCGTCGTCGTCCGTGTCACGGTCGAGCGGATCGGTCACCGCGCCGTCCATTCCGGGCACGGTCTCCTCGAAGTCGTTGATGCCGTCGTCGTCGGTGTCGAGATCGAAGGGGTCGGTCCCGAGCATGAGCTCGGTGACGTCGTCGAGCGTGTCGCCGTCGGAGTCGACGCCCACCGTCGCGTCGCCGAACACTCCCATGGCACCGTCGAGACCATCGGGGATGCCGTCGCCGTCACCGTCGCTGTCGTCGTCGACCATGCCGTCCATGTCACCGTCGAGCGCGCCTTCGCCGGCGTCCTCGATGTCGTTGGTGCCGTCGTCGTCGCTGTCGACGTCGCGGTAATCCGGGTCGCCCATGCCGTCGGTGTCGGGCGGGTTGCTGTTGGCACCTGGAGCCTGACCCGTCATGGGATCGACCATGGGCATGCCCAGTCCGATGAGGCCGTTGCCGTCCGGGTCGGGGTTGCCGCCCTCGACGACGTCGTTGATGCCGTCGTTGTCGGAGTCGAGGTCGCGGTAGTCCGGCGTGCCGTCCATGTCGGTGTCGGGAGCGTCGTTGGTCGCGCCGGTCGGCTGACCCTCCGCGTCGACCACCGGCGGGCCAGCACCCACCTGCCCGTCGTCGTCGGGATCGTCGCCACCGCCCTCGATGACGTCGTTGATGCCGTCGTTGTCGGAGTCGAGGTCGCGGAAGTCGGGCACGCCGTCGCCGTCGGTGTCCCGTGGCGCGTCGGGCACGCCGTCACCGTCGTATTCGGGCTGACCGGAGTCGGGCGCCGTCTCCGCCAGGTCCGCCAGGCCGTTGGCTCCCACGCTGATGATCGGATCGACCTGACCGTCACCATCCATGTCGAGGGTGTCCTGCCGGCTCTCGCTGAGGCCGGACTCCTCCAGGTCGTTGATGCCGTCGTTGTCGGAGTCGAGGTCGAAGCTGTCGGGCACCGTGTCGCCGTCGGTGTCCACCATGCCGTTGCCCTCGAGCACGTCGAGGATGCCGTCGTTGTCGTCGTCGATGTCGATGGAATCCGGGATGGTGTCACCGTCGAAGTCGGCCACCACCGGTGAGTCACCGAACACGCCCATCGCCCCGTCGAGCACGTCGGGGATGCCGTCGCCGTCACCGTCGCTGTCGAAGTCGACCATGCCGTCCATGTCGCCGTCGAGCGCACCTTGACCCGCATCCTCGATGTCGTTGGTGCCGTCCTCGTCGCTGTCGACGTCGCGATAGTCGGGATCGCCCATGCCGTCGGTATCGGGCGGGTTGCTGTTGGCACCTGGCGCCTGACCCGTCATGGGATCGACCACCGGCGGACCCATCCCGATGAGACCGTCACCGTCCGGGTCGGGGTTGCCGCCCTCCTCGACGTCGTTGAGGCCGTCATTGTCGGAGTCGAGATCGATGTAGTCCGGGCTCGGGTCACCGTCGGAGTTGGGGACCATGCTGCTGGCTCCTGGAGCCTGACCCGTCGCCGGGTCGACCACCGGAGGACCCGTGCCGATGAGGCCGTCGTTGTCGTCGTCGTCGCCACCGCCTTCAATGACGTCGTTGATGCCGTCATTGTCCGAGTCGAGGTCGCGGAAGTCGGCGACTCCGTCCATGTCGGTGTCGGGCGGGAAGTTCGAGGCGCGAGCGGTCTGACCGTCGGTCGGGTCGACGACCGGTGGCCCGGCGCCGATGAGACCATCGTCGTCGGGGTCGGCGTTGCCCGCCTCGATGACGTCGTTGATGCCGTCGTTGTCGGAGTCCAGGTCCCGGAAGTCGGGAACGCCGTCGCCGTCGGTGTCGGCCGGGCGGTCGCCCACGCCGTCGCCGTCGTAGTCGGGAGCGCCGGAGTCGAGCGCGGTCTCGATGGCGTCGACCAGGCCGTTGGCACCGAAGGAGACCATCGGGCCGTAGGCGCCGTCTCCGTCGGCGTCGAAGAGAGCGATCAGCATCTCGTCGATGCCGGACTCACGGATGTCGTTGATGCCGTCGTTGTCGGAGTCGAGGTCGAGGCTGTCGGGGACCGTGTCGCCGTCGGTGTCGACGGTCCCGTCACCCTCGTCGATGTCGAGGATGCCGTCGTTGTCGTCGTCGATGTCGAGGTCGTCGGGGACCGTGTCGCCGTCGGTGTCGGCCACCACCGGCGAGTCGCCATAGGTGCCCGGCTGACCGTCCACCTCGTCGACGATGCCGTCACCGTCGCCGTCGGTGGTGTCGTCCACGCGACCGTCGCCGTCCATGTCGAGGGCATCCTCACCGGCGTCTTCGATGTCGTTGGTACCGTCCTCGTCGCTGTCGACGTCGCGGTAGTCGGGATCGCCCAGGCCGTCACTGTCGGGAGGGTTGCTGTTGGCGCCCGGGGCCTGGCCGGTCATGGGGCTCACGACCGGGGGTCCGGTTCCGATGAGACCGTCGCCGTCGGGGTCCGAGTTCCCGCCCTCTTCGACGTCGTTGATGCTGTCGTTGTCGGAGTCGAGATCGCGGTAGTCCGGAGTGCCGTCCATGTCGGCGGCGGCAGCGACGCCGATGGCGACGGTCGGGTCGGCACGGGCATCCCACCGGTGGACGGCGAGGGTCAGCCGACCGGCGCGACCAACGACGCCCCCGACACCGACATGGACGGCACTCCGGACTACCGCGATCTCGACTCCGACAACGACAGCATCAACGACGTCGAAGAGGGCGGGAACTCGGACCCCGACGGCGACGGTCTCATCG
>JBCCFW010000010.1:0-98015 GCA_039029535.1 Acidobacteriota bacterium | reverse complement strand
CCCGACTGCGGTCTTGTCTCGCCTGTCGTCTACCTTCCCGCGCGCGCCGCACGGGCCGCTTTCCGACATCTCGCGCGCGTGTTCTGTAGCCTTCCTCCACAAGAATCGTGTTTGTCCCCGCAACCTGTTCAAGGTCACCGATTATGCCTGTTGCGGCGAGGGGGTTGGCATCGGATGGCGTCGCATAGATTGAAAATACGATTGCCAATAGTCCCGCGAACGGGATCGAGAAGATCTGCCTGAACATGATGGTGCTCCGGTTTCATCGACACACACCAACCGGTGAGGCAACCGGAAATACTCAAGCCGGTGCCTCTGGATGGAGCATGGATCTGGACCGATAGTCCGATTAGGAGGGTCGCGCACAAAACGGGCCAGATGATGGCGGGCAGGAGGCTGCGGCGATCGTGGGGAGCGCTCTTGCCGATGCGTTCAATGTCGGAGAAGATCGCAGGCGCACGGCATTGTCCGAAACGTTGCGGGTCAGGATTTGTGCATGCATATCAACACGGTCGAAACCACGACTTCGGTAAGAATGTGGTGAAGCGTCTTCCATTATCCGGGATTGGATACAAGCATGCCTAATCTTGTCCTTGTTCATCAGCCGACGAAACAGTCGATGTCCGATCTGCAGAAAATAGCCACATTGGTGACGGAGCGCGCATCGGATATCACTGTGTATATCGTCGATACGAAGGAGCTTGCCTGGGGAGATGCAGACATTGTTGCGCAAGCACCCACACTTGTCGTCTCGCCGATGCCGATCAAGAAATTCGTACCGCCACGCGGCAGAATCTGCCAAGGCTTCGAATTTCCGAAGACCGCGCAGTACGAGCGATTGAAGGTAATCGGGATTTCGGTACCGGAGTGGGCCGAAATCGGTCCGGACACACGGCTGGATCCGGGTGAATGGGGACCATACGTCGTGGTTAAGCCGGACCTGGGGCGCAAGGGGGCAGAGATTCGCATCAAGCGCACAGAGCGGGTCCGCTACAAGCCGGAGGCCGATTACCCGGAAGATCATCCGGCGCGCAAGGCACCGATGTTTGCTCAAAAATTCGTCTATACCGGACGCTGGCCGAGCAACTACCGGATCGTGACACTGTTCGGCAAGACGCTGATGTGCTGGCTGTGTGAAGCCGATCACGGCCTGCCGCCGCTCGAGGAACGATATGCGTTTGGCGGCGGCGGTGTGACCATCGTGTCCAACAAGAAGACGTCACACTACAGTCTCGCCTCTGATCAGGACGTGATGGCGCTGGCGGAAAAGACCCATGCCGCCTTTCCTGATCAGCCACTGTTGGGGACAGATGTCATCCGCGATGCAGAAACTGGAGAGTTGTTCGTGCTCGAAACGGTCGAGGTCGACCTCACCGACCAGGCGTTGCTGCTCGACGTGCAGCTCCGCTTCCGAGCTCTCTTCGATCCTCTGGTCTTCGAGGCTGGCTGGTGGGTCGACGACCTGCGTGTCGAGGACGTCTGGACCTTCGGGACCTGCCGTTCGGGCTGCGACGGTGCCGGGCCGTCGCCCCGCCTGTTGGACGTGGAGCTCTGCGGCACGCCCGGGATGCCGACGGTCGTGCTGCTCGATGGCTCGAGCTCTCTACCGGGGGTGAACGGCTGGCCCAGCGAGCTGCCGCTGATCTTCACCCACGACGGACCCGGGCACTTCGACGGTGCGCGCTTCGCGGCGGGGGAGATGGTCGAGCTCACCTTCCCGCCCGGCACGCCCGCCGGGATCTACCCCGTCACGCTCACTGCGCGAGACAGCATCGGCTGCACCAACCAGATCACGACCACCGTGTCGCTGTTCTCCGGGCTCCCACCGGCGGAGCGACCCGGGGACAGCCTGCGGGTGAGCCGACTCCACGACGAGATCACCTTCCGCTGGATGCCCACCGGCGAGCCTCTCGCCGTTCACGTCCATGACGTGGCGTCCACGGTGACGCTGATCGCTCCGCGTGAGCTGACGACGGAGCCCTCCGTGACCTGGTTCGACGAGGAGCTCCCACGGCTCACCTTCGTCCGGTTGCAGGCCATCGACTCCTGCGGGGTGTCGGTGCCGTGAACCCGGGCCCACGGCTCGGTGTCGTCCTGTCGGCCTGGGTTGCGTGCTGGCTCGTCGTCCCCTCGTCGCTCGCCACTGAGGGGGGACCCAACGGCGCGGGCTACCTCTGGGCGGACGCCGGCTCCGGCTGTCCGGTGCGCGACGACGGCCTGCTCACCAATCGCATCAACTTCCCCGACGGCGTCGACCTGCTGGGCCCGCTCGCGATCGGCTTCGACTTCCCCTTCCACGACCGTCTCGTCGACACGCTCTGGCTCCACCGTCACGGTCTCGTCTTCTTCGAAGAGCCGACGGCGCCGATCCCCGCGACGCCGACGGCGACCTTGCCCACGGTCGGTGACGGTCTTGCCGGCTTCATCGCCTTGTACTGGGCCGAGCGACGGCATGTCGCCGTCTCCGGCTCGTGGGAGCAAACCACGACCGACACCTTCCGGCTCGTGTTGTCGACCTACATCGTGGCCGGCGGTGCGGGGGGCGAGGACGAATGGCTCGACGTCGAGCTGACGCTGCACGGCGACGGCCGTTTCCAGGTCGAGCTGCTCTGGCCCATGCCGGACATCCCCGGAACGGTCGGGATCGAGTCCTTCGACGAGCGCTCGGGCGTCGCGCCCATCGACCGCGGCGTGCTCGCGCCGGACCTCGTCACCGGCGACACGAGCTCGCTCTGCTTCTTCCGTCGGCCCGAGCTGCCGCCCGAAGCCTGGAGTGAAGCCGAGGACATCGCCTGCGGTCGTCATGCCGACGTCCTCCGTGACCCCGCCGAGTCCGTGCTCTTCCACCCGAGCTGTAGCTCCACCGCGCTCGAGGGAGGCGAGCGCCTGCACCGCCTGCGCCTGCCGGTCGCGACCGACGTGACGCTGACGATCGACGGTCCACCGACGATCTTTGCGGCGTTGCTGACCGAGCCCGACGAGACCCGCTGTCGGATCGGCGGTTTCGGTGGCTTCGACGCTCAGGCCGTGCCCCGAGGCGACCACTGGCTGCTGATCGATGGGTGGACCCCCGAGGTGCTCGCCTACGAGCTCGACCTCGCCTGCACGCCGTTGGCCGAGTCGCTGGCCTGCGACGAGACGATCGCCGGTAGCACGGACGGAGGGGAGAGCCGACGCGAGAGCTACCCCGAGCTCGCCGGTCGTTGGCCGGGTCCCGAGCGTCGCTTCCTCGTCGACCCGCCGGACGAGGGCTTCCTGCGGGCCGAGCTCGTCACCGCCGACGACCTGGAGATCGTCGCCTTCCTCGCATCGGACGACTTCGTCACTGCCACGCCGCTCGGGTCGTCACCCGACGAGCTCATCCTCTTCGACGAGAACCGACCCGTCGTCCTGGTCGTGGACGGACCGGCCGAGGGTGACTTCACGCTCACGGTGTCGTGTCTTCCGCGGCTCTCCTGCGCGAGCGCCGAGCCGCTGCGCTGCGGTTGGGAGCTGGTCGGGGACACGTCCACCGGCGTGAGTCAGGCCGACCGCCATGCCTGTCTCGACGAGCGACTCGACGGACCCGAGCTCGTCTTCGACTTCATCAACCCGCTCGAGCAGCGGGTGGAGCTCCGGCTCGCCGAGTCGGTGCCTGGCCAGCGCTTGCTCCTGCTGTCCGACTGCACGGAAGCGAGCTGCCGGGTCGGCGATCCCGACCTGCTTTCCTGCGCGCTGCTGCCGCCGGGGTTGCACCGCGTCGTCATCGACTCGCCGCGTGGATCGGAGGGCCCCTTCCGACTCGTCGCGAGCTGCGAGAGCTTCGTGAGCGGCGTGGACCTCCGTCTCGCCGCGCTCGACGCCTCGTCGCTCACGACGGATTGCGTCGAGCTGTCGGTAGCCGGTGAAGCACGAGTCAGCGTCGTCAACGCCGGCACGGTCGCGGTGGGAACCGGCCTGCCGGTGGTCGTCTTCGAGGATCGCGCGCCGGGAGGTGACGGCGTCTTCGACGACGGCATCGATCAGCTCCTCGGTCAGACCTTGCTCGCCACCGACCTCGAGCCTGGCGAGCTGCGCGTGCTCGAGGTGTCTTGCGTGGGCGAGCGGCTCTTTCGTGACAGCCCCATCCAGGCGCGCGTCGATCCCGACGGTGTCCTCGGCCCGCCGGCCGACGATGATCACCGCGACAGCGCGCGGGGCTGTCGTCGTCCCGAGGCGTTGGAGCGTTTCGAGCTCAGCGCGCGTTGGCACTGGCCCGGAGCGGTCGACCCCTTGCCCGAGCACCGTCACGTCGACACGACGCCCTTGGCCGGTGACGTGAACGGCGACGGCTGGACCGAGGTCGTCGTCAACGCCGGCGAGCGCGCTGCCGGTTTCGGTGAGGGCTTCGTCCACGTCCTGTCGGGCACCGACGGTGCGCTGCTCACGCGATCGACCGATCCGGCGACGGCCCTGCAAGCCTCGGCGAGCCTGGCCCTCGGCGATCTCTCCGACTCGCCCGGGCTGGAGATCGTCGGCGTCGCGGAGGACGAGCCCGAGCGACTCGTGGGCCTGAGCGCGTCGGGTGAGCTGCTCTGGCGCTCGGACCCGGCGGTGGAGCACGTCGTCGTCCGGGGGGGAGCGCCGGCCCTGGCCGACCTCGACTGCGATGGTCGGGCGGAGGTCGTTCACGGCAAGAACGCGTGGAGCGGCGTCGACGGGTCGCTGTTCTGGATCCCCGAGAGTGGCGGACGGTTCGGTCAGAACGCCGGGCTCTCCGCGATCTCGGTGCCGGTCGATCTCGACGGTGACGGGACCCTCGAAGTGGTCGCGGGCTCGTCGGCCTACCAGCTCGACGCGGCGAGTGGGGAAGGTCGGCTGCTCTGGCATCGCTCCGCGATCGGTGACGGCTATCCGGCGGTGCTCGATGCCGACGCGGACGGCCTGCCCGAGATCGCGCTCACCAGCCTGGGCGAGCTCTTGCTGCTGGACGGGGCCGACGGTGGCGTCCGCTGGTCTCGAAGCCTGCCGCGGGAGGGCGGGGGGTGCAGCCCGGGTGCGCTCAATGGTGGACCCCCGACGGTCGGAGACGTCGACGGCGACTGCGTGCCGGAGATCGGCGTGGCCGGTGCGGATCTCTATGGCTGCTTCGAGGTCGACGGCTCGCTTGCCTGGGTGGCACCGATCTCCGACTGCACCTCGCATCGCACGGCCTCGACGGTCTTCGATCTCGACGGTGACGGCGCGGCGGAGGTCGCCTTCGTCGACGAGACCGGCCTGAAGCTCTGGCGGGGGAGCGATGGACGCTTGCTCACTCGCTTCGAGACGCGGTCGCACACCTGGGTCGAGATGGTCAGCGTCGCCGACGTCGACCATGACGGGAGCGCCGAGCTGCTCGTGCCGAGCAACGGTGACGAGCTCGTCGATGACGATGGCGATGGTTGGGGTGACCGCGAGACCGCCGGGGTCTGGGTGCTCGGCGATCGCGACGGACGCTTCGTCGGCACGCGCTCGATCTGGAACCAGCACGCCTACCACGTCGACAACGTCACCGACCTCGGCGAGATCCCACCCGTCGGCACGGGGCGCTGCGAGGCGCCGTCCTGGCGTCGGCACGGGACCTTCCGCGATCAGCTCGGTGGGGCACCGCTGGCCGCGGCCGACCTCAGCCTCGCCCTGCGCTCGCTCGAGATCGTCCTCGACGAGGACTGCCGCCGGCAGGTGCTCGTCACGCTGCGGCTCGGCAACGCGGGCTCCCGCACGACCGGGGAGGTCGACGTGAGCTTCCACGACGGCCCCGCCGACACCGGGCCGGAGATCCACCGCGAGCGCGTCGCCGCCTTGTCGCCCGGTGCCTTCGTGGACCTGGTCTTCGGGCTCCCGGCGCCGCGCTTCGGTGAGCTGGAGATCGGCGCGCGAGCCGATCCCGACGAGCTCGTCGTGGAGTGTCGGGAGGACAACAACGACTGCTCCGCGCGGGTCGCCAACGACGTCGAGCTGGAGCCCGGCGAGCCGCCGGCTCCGGTGGGACCCGCGTTAAGGGTGCGTCGACCCGCCCCCAGCTCGCTGGCCGACCCGACCGTGCTCGAGCTGAGCTGGGAGGGCGAGCTCGGCGTGCCGCGACCCGCTGGCGATCGCTATCGGCTCGTCCGCACGACCGACCGTCGTCCCCCCGACGAGCTGGTCGAGGAGCTCGTCCCGCCGCTGCGCTGGACGGAGCTGAGCGAGCCGCTGCCTTCGATGCGACCCAGTGTCACCTACTACCGCGTGCTGGCCGTGGACCGCTGCGGTCGGGTCGAGGAGGGACGCTGACTCGTTCACCTTTCCCGACAAAGTCGGCGGGTGAGAGTTTCGTGCGGTCCTCACGAACGGAAGTGGACTAGCTTCTCCGCAGCCTGAAGTCGAACCGCGTGGTGGTGGGGGGAGCCGTGTTGCGTCCTGGCCTGCGAAGAGCCTGGTGTCTGTTCGTTCTCGGTGCCGTGTCGTGCGGTGTCACGCCGCTGACGGCGCAGCCGGATTGCGGACCCGTGCCCGCCGGCCTCGACCTCGCGGTCACGCTGGTCGACGCGACGGTCCTCGAGCTGAGCTGCGCCGACTCGACGATCGACGGCGGCGTCACGGTGAGCTTCCTCAACCGTGGTCTCGTCGACGTCGTCGTGCCCTTCGAGCTCCTCGTCTTCCAGGACGACGCCGCGAGCTCCGACGGGCTTTGGACGCCCGGCGTCGACACCGAGCTGGGTCGCGCGACGTATCCGGCGTCACCAGCGGCTCCGCTCCCGGTCGGGGAAGCGGGATCGATCGTCGTCCCGGTCGTCGGGACGCAGCCGTTCCGCGGCAGCCCGCTCTTCGCGGTCATCGATCCAGGCGGCGTGGCTGGGGTCGACCTCGAGCCGAGCAACGACGTCCTGGACACCGCCACGAGCTGCACGATCGTTCCCGTCCTCGACGACTGGACGCCGGTCATCGAGTGGCGAGTCGAAGCGCCGGCCACGCTGCCGACCCACGTCGAGGTCGACACCACGCCGCTGGTCGGCGACGTCGACGCCGACGGCTGGCCCGACGTGGCGGCCGCGTTCGCGGTGGCGGAGTTCGACGCTGGCGTCGTGCGTCTCCTCGACGGACGCGACGGCAGCGAGCACTGGGTCGCCGCCGACCCGCTCGACGCGGTCTATTCGTCGTCCAATCTCGCCCTGGGCGAGCTCGACGGTGACCCCGGGCTCGAGATCGTCGCGCAGTCTCACGTCGACCCACGCACGCTGGTGGTCATCGACCATGACGGTGCTCATCTCGGGACGACGCCGGGACTCTCGGCGGACCACCCACCCCTGAACCAAGGCGGGGGAGCACCCGCGCTCGGTGATCTCGACGCCGACGGCCAGCCCGAGATCGTGTTCGGCAAGAGCGCCTTCAACACCGGCGTGGGCCTCGGCACGGCGTTCTGGATTCCGGATCCGGCCAGCACCGACATCGGCGCCAACAACGCGGGGGCCGTCCGTGACGGGGCCGTCTCGGTGCTCGCCGACGTGTCCGGCGACGGCCTGCTCGACGTCGTCGCAGGCTCGACCGTCTATCGCTTCAACGCAGGCACGGGCGTGGGCGAGGTGCTGTGGCAGCAGCCCCTCGTTCCGGACGGCTATCCGGCCGTCGGCAACTTCGATGCGGATCCGGCGGCGGAGATCGTGCTCGTCGCCGACGGCGAGGTCATCCTCCTCGAAGGCGAGTCTGGTGCCATCGCGTGGCGCGAGACGCTTCCGGTCGGCGGGGGTGGTTGCACGCCCGTCGGGCCGATCGCGGGAGGGCCACCGCTCATCGCCGATGTCGACGCCGACTGTGCGCCCGAGGTGAGCGTGACGGGCGCGAACACCGTCGTCGTGCTCGAGACCGACGGGAGCCTGCTCTGGCAGGTACCGCTCGACGACTGCACCGGTCACCGGATGCCGGTCTCCGCCTTCGACTTCGAGGGAGACGGCGCGGCCGAGCTCGTGGTCCTCGACGAGACGAGCCTGCGGGTTCTCGATGGTCGCAGCGGATCGGCCCTGCTCATTCGTGCCGCGGCCGGTCACGGCTGGCTCGGTGGCGTGTCGATCGCCGACGTCGATGCCGACGCCTCCGCCGAGCTCGTCGTTCCGCTCAGCCCTTGCGATCCCGCCAACCCGCTCTGCGACGCTGCGCGGCAGGCGCTCACCGGGATCGAGCTGCTCGGGCACGCGGACGGTCGCTGGGCGAGCACGCGTCGCACCTGGAACCAGCACTCCTACCACGTCGACAACGTGAACGACGACGGGACCATCCCGAGGGTCGAACGCAGCTCATGGGCCGAGCACGGGAGCTACCGAGTCCAGCTGAGCGAGGCGCCCACCGCCGCGCCCAATCTCACGCTCGGGATCACCTCACTGGAGCTGGAGGTCGATGACTGCGGCTCTTCCGAGCTCGTCGCAATGGTCCGCGTCGGCAATGCCGGATCGTCCTCCTCCGTCGTGCCCACCGAGGCGCGCTGGTACCTCCAGGAGCGGCCGTCGCTCACCTGGCTCGGGAGCTCCACCGTGGCCGACCTGGCTTCGGGTGACTACGTGGACCTCACCTTCCGCTTGCCGACGCCACGCTTCGGCGAGATGGAGCTCCTCTTCTGCATCGACGAGGACCCGAGTGGCGCTGAGCGGGGCGTGCTCGACGAGTGCAACGAGGACGACAACTGCTGCCTCGGAGTGATCCGCCACGACGTCGTGTTCATTCCGAACCCGCCCCGCACCGGCAACTCGCTACGGCCGGCGGCCGTCAGTCACGGGGATCCGCTCACCGAGAACTGGGTCGAGTTCACCTGGGACGGTGACGAGGGGGCTCCGCGTGAGGATGGTTTCGAGTACCGGCTTCGCCGTGCTGGCGATCCCATCCGCCTCTACGAGACCGTGACGCCTCCCGGCTGGCAGCTCACTCGTTTCCGCGACGACCCGCCGCCGTTGGCTGAGCGTCCGTACATCTGGTTCTACCGGCTCTTCGCCGCCGATCGCTGTGGCTTCGAGGAGGACGGCTGGCCGTTGCCGTGACGTGAATCCCCTCGAGATGATCGCGTGGGTCGACTTCATCCGTCCTGCGGTCTAGATTTGGCGCAACGGGAACCAGGGCATCGGATGGGGCACCGCGGCAAGCCGCGCGTCGTCGTGGGGAGGACGACCGTCGCCAGCGTCGAGAGCGGGCGTCTACAGAAAAGTCGGGGCAGGCACGTCCCGACCACGGTTCTCACCGACAGGCAGTGACGATGACTCTCACCGGGACTCCGCACCTCCGCCACGTCTTCCTCCTCGTCTCGAGCGCGCTGGCGCTGCTGATCGGCCTCGCTCCGGCGGCTCGGGCCAACAGCGGCGGACCCAACGACGCTGGCTACGAGTGGCGCGACAACATCGCCCCCGACAACTGCCCGTTCGTCGACGACGCGCGTGACCTCTCGGAGGAGCTGACCTTCCGCGACGGTCCGTTCATCCTCAACTACGTCGGGCCGATCGACCTCGGCTTCCAGTTTCCGTACTACGGCCAGGTCGTCAGCAACATCTGGATCAACCAGAGCGGTCTCATCTTCTTCGACGAGCCGCCCAACATGGGCTTCGACGCGGCCGGGACCCTCGGTTCGCCCACCGATCCCAACGGGATGATCGCCGCGCACTGGGCCAACCACGCGCACCTCCTCACCTCCGGGTCGTACCAGAGCTTCGGACCCGGTGGCTTCAAGCTCCGCTACGAGGCGATCGCCGAGCCCTGTCCCGACACCATCGAGTTCGAGCTCTACCTCTTCCCGACCGGTCAGATCCGCATCGAGTACCTCGACTCGCCCGGAGCCGGCTGCCCCGGACCGACCATCGGCATCGAGAACTTCGACGGCGGTCTCGAGCTCGTCCTCATGAATCAGGGAGGGGCGTCGCCCGGCTTTTCCTTCGGTGTCAACAACTACTCGGTGTGCATCGAGCGCAACTCCCTGCTCGAGTTCGTCGGTTGCGACGGGGCCGTCGACATCGGCTGCGGTGACAGCTACGACGGCACCACCCCGATGGACTTGCCCTTCAACGTGGAGCGCTACGGCTGCACGACGAGCCTCTTCTCCGGCAACGAGGTCCTTCACCGGCTCACGGTCGACGAGCTCTCGGACGTCACCGTCGACCTCACCGGTGCCGGCGGGCTCGCGGTCTTCCTGCTGGCGACCTGCAATGAGTTCGTCTGCATCGACGGCGGCACGGCCAGCGCCTTCGGGCCGGCGCTGGCTCCCGGTGAGTATCACGTCGTCGTCGACGGTCCCCTCGGTGGGAATCAGGACTACACCCTCGACGTCACCTGCACGCCGCTGGCATCGCCCTTGGCCTGTGGCGAGTCGGTAGGCGGCGTGCTCGGCGGCTTCAGTCGGATCGACGGCCATCGCTGCGTGGCCGGGGACTTCCCCGGTCCCGAGGCCTACTACGTCGTCGACGTGGCCGAGGGGCAGAACCTCTTGGCCGAGCTCACTGCCTCTCCCGGCCAGGCGGTCGCGATCTACCCGGCCGACGTCCCGCTGCGCTCGGAGAACTGCCTCACCGGCGGCACCGACAGCGCCGTGCTGTTCGCTCCCGACCCCGGGCGCTACCTAGTGGTGGTCGACGGTGCCAACGTCGGTCCCTTCGGGCTCCAGGTCTTCTGCGACCCGCTGCTCGATTGCGTCGGCGCGACCGAGGTGTCCTGCGCCCAGACCTTCAGCGGCAACACCTTCGCCGGGACTTCGGCGGTGAGTCTCTACTCCTGCACCGACGAGCAGCTCGACGGCAACGAGGTCGTCTACCGCTTCTTCAACCCCGTCGAGCAGACCATCAACGCGCGCTTCCTTTTCAGCCAGCCTGGACAGCGACTGCTCCTGGCCACCGCTTGCTCGGAAGGGGAGTGCCTGCTCATCGGTGACACGGCGGTGTCCTGCTCGAACTTCCCGCCAGGTGAGTACTTCCTCATCGTCGACGGCCTGGCCGGGGCCAACGGCGCCTTCGACGTCGCCATCGACTGCAACCAGTTCCTCACCGGGATCGACCTCCAGCTCACCAGCATCGACGCATCGGGTCTCACCGGGAGCTGTGAAGACTTCGACGTCGACGGCATGGCGCAGGTCGTCGTGTCGAACCTCGGGACGGTCGACATCACCACCGACTTCGAGGTCATCGTCTTCCAGGACGATCCCATGGCGCCGAACGGGGCCTGGGATCCCGCCACCGACACCGAGCTCGGTCGCACGACCTTCAACGCCACTCCCGCGATGCCCTTCCCCGCCGGTCAGAGCCGATTCGTGGACGTGCCGTCGATGGGGACCCTGGTCTTCCGGGACAACGTCATCTACGCCGTCGTCGACCCCGACGGCGTCAGCGGCGCGGATCTCGAGCCGCTCAACAACGTCTTCGACACGGGTCGAAGCTGTGACTTCCGACCGCCCATCGACGAGTTCACCCCCGCGGTCGAGTGGCACTTCGACACTCCGGTCACGCAGCCGACCTACGTCGAGGTCGACACGACGCCGGTGGTCGGCGACGTGAACGCCGATGGTTGGCCGGACATCGCCGCGGTGTTCGGCATCGAGCAGTTCGACAGCGGGTTCGTCCGCTTGCTCGACGGACGAGACGGTGCCGAGCACTGGATCTCCAACGACATCTTCACCGAGGTCTACTCGTCGTCGAACATCGCCATCGCCGAGCTCGACGGCGATCCGGGGCTCGAGGTCGTCGGCCACTCCAACCTCAACACCCGCAGCTTGGTGGTCATCGACGACGACGGCCGGCTCGTGGGCAACACGGCGGCCTTCTCCGCGGCCATTCCGGTCATCAACCTCGGCGGTGGTGCCCCGTCCATCGGTGACATCGACGCCGACGGTCAGCCAGAGATCGTCTTCGGGAACAACGCGTTCAACACCGGGCCCGGCCTCGGCACGGTCTTCTGGGTTCCCGATCCCGCCGGAGTGAACATCGGTGCGAACAATGCCGGTGGGGAGACCCGGGATGGGGCCTTGTCGGTGATGGTCGACGTCGACAACGACGGCGAGCTCGAGGTCGTCGCGGGTCCCACTGCCTACAAGTGGGACGGTGCGGGTAACGGCGACATCCTCTGGACCCAGGACCTGGCCATGGACGGCTACCCGGCCATCGGTAACTTCGACCAGGACGAAGAACCGGAGGTCGTCATCGTGGCCGAGGGGCGGGTCTACCTGCTCGAAGGCGACACCGGTGACCTCATCTGGCAAGCCAACCTCCCGGTCGGTGGTGGTGGTTGCACGATCTTCGGGCCGGTGGCCGGTGGTCCGCCGACGGTGGCCGACTTCGACGGAGACTGTCAGTCGGAGGTCGGCGTGGCCGGTGCGGACCAGTACGCCGTGCTCGAGACCAACGGCGACGTGCGTTGGCGCTCACCCATCGACGACTGCTCGAGCAACCGCACGGCGTCCTCGGTCTTCGACTTCGACGGCGACGGTGCTGCCGAGGTGGCCTTCCTCGACGAGACCGCCTTCCGGGTCTTCGACGGGACCACCGGGTTCGAGATCGTGGCCTTGCCGGCTGCGTCGCACACTTGGCTGGAGATGATCGCGGTCGCCGACGTCGACGCCGACAACAACGCCGAGATCGTCGTTCCGCTCAACCCGTGCTTCCCGACCAACCCGAACTGCGACGGGCTCCGTCAGTCGCTCACCGGCATCCAGGTCATCGGTGATGCCGATGACAACTGGGTGAACACGCGGCGCATCTGGAACCAGCACACCTACCACATCAACAACGTCAACGACGATGGGACGGTGCCGACCCGCGAGCGCGATTCCTGGCTGGACCACAACACCTACCGTGACCAGATCGGCACCGCGATCTTCTCGGCGTCGGACCTGACGCTCTCGATCACCTCCCTGGAGATCGAGGCCATCGGCGAGTGCGAGCGGGAGGTGGTCATCACCGCCCGCGTCGGCAACGGTGGTGGCGTCAGCGTCGGACGAATGACCGAGGCGTCGGTCTACCTCCAGGAGGGAGCGACCCTCACCTGGCTCGAGACTGCTCCCATCCGCGACCTCCAGCCCGGCGAGTTCGAGGACGTCGTCATTCGCGTTCCGCCGCCGCGCTTCGGCGACCTCGACATCCTCGTTTGCGCCGATGACGACGCCACCGGCATGTTCACTGGCGCCGTCAACGAGTGCCGCGAAGACAACAACTGCTGCGTCGCGACCGTCACCAACGATGACGGCGGTGGTGGTGGAGGAGCGGCTCCGCCCCGCGTGGGCAACGCGTTGCGTCCGGCGGTCGTGTCGCACGACCCCCTTCAGATCGAGGAGTGGGTCGAGTTCGTCTGGGACCTCGACGAAGGCGCGCCGCGGATGATGGGCGACGAGTATCGACTCAAGCGCAGCGAGGACCCGTCACGGGTGAACCTCACCATCACCCCCATGGGCCACGTCGACACCTTCTTCCGAGACGACCCGCCGCCGGTGGCCGTGCGTCCGCACGTCTACTTCTACAAGGTGTTCGCGGCCAACAGCTGCGGCATCGAGGAGGACCAGGAGGTCGGCCCCTGAGCTCGCCTGCTGGCTCGGCGTGGTGCGAAACGACCCAGGTTGGTCGAGGGTGAGGCATCGGGCCGGGTCAGCGCTCGGCTCGGTGTCTCATGTTCGTTGGCATGCTGAGCCACCGGGCGTATATTCCGGCCAGCGAGGATCCGTGTCGTGGCAATGTGCCCCACCGCGAGATCGGTCGGTTCCCGGAGGGGCTGAGCGCTCCTGATCGAGAAGCGCAGGCGTTGGGGAACGCCGAGCTTGGGAAGGCCGTTCTGTCGGTCTCATCGGAGTCCTCGCTTCAGGGGAAGTCCATGAAGCTGGTCGCCGATCGTCGCGCCGTCGTTCTCTCTCTCCTCGGTGTCCTCGCCTTCGCCGCGCACGCCCCGGAGGCCCTGGCCGGTCGTGGCGGTCCCGACGCCGCGGGCTACGAGTGGTTCGACAGTCTCGAAGCCTCGCCCTGCCCCTTCGTCGAGGACGAGTTCCGGCTGTCCAACGAGCTCACCTTCCGAGACGACCCCTTCCTGCTCAACTTCGTCGGTCCCTTCGAGCTCGGCTTCGACTTCCCGTACTACGACCGGGTCGTCAGCAACATCTGGGTGGGGCAGAACGGCAAGATCTTCTTCGAGGAGCCGCCGAACACGCGCTTCAACGTGCCGGGCCCCATGGGGCAGCCGACCGATCCCAACGGGATGATCGCCGCCTACTGGTCGGACATGGCGCACGAGCTGCGGTCGGGCTTCTATCAGAGCTTCGGCTCCGGTGGCTTCAAGCTCGGATTCGAGAGCTTCGCGCTGCCCTGCGGGAGTCGTCTCCGCTTCGAGCTCTACCTCTTCCCGACCGGTCAGATCCGCATCGAGTATCTCGAGTCACCGCCGGCCGACCCGGCGACCTGCCCGGCCACCATCGGCATCGAGAACTTCGACGGGGGCATCGCGCTCTCGCTCATGAACATGGGCACTCCCGACCCGGAGCTCTCGTTCGGCGCGAGCAACTACTCGGTGTGCATCGAGCGCAACTCGCTGCTCGAGTTCATCGGCTGCGCCGACTCCGTCGACATCACTTGCGGTACCAACAACGGCAGGACGCCGGACATGCTCCCGTTCAACATCGAGCGCTACGGCTGCAGCACGAGCCTGTACTCGGGCAACGAGGTGCTGCACCGGCTCACGATCGACGAGCTCTCGGACGTCACCGTCGACCTCACCGGTCCGGCCGGCATGGCGGTCTTCATGCTCGCGTCCTGCAACGAGTACGTCTGCATCGACGGTGGCGGCACGACGGCCAGCGCCAGCGCCCTGGCGCCCGGTGACTACTTCGTCGTGGTCGACAGCCCCCTCGGCGGGGGGCAGGACTACACCCTCGAGGTGACCTGCACCGCGCTGAGCAGCCCCATCGCCTGCGGTGAGGCGATCGCCGGGACGACCGCCGGCGCCAGTCGCGTCGACTCGTACCGCTGCCTGGCCGGCGACTTCTCGGGCCCGGAGGCCTTCTACACCGTCGACATCGCCGACGGTCAGAACCTCCTCGTCGAGCTCGCGTCGATGCGCGGCCACTCCGTCCTCATCTTCCCGGACGGCGCGCCGCTGCGCCCCGAGAACTGCCTGGCCGGCGGCACGGACAGCACCGTTCTCTTCAACCCGCCCCCCGGGCGCTATCTCCTCATCGTCGACGGTCCGGCCGGCTCGGGCGGCAACTTCTCGATGCAGGTCTTCTGCGATCCGCTCCTGAGCTGCGACATGCCCGTCGACGTCTCCTGCGCCCAGTCCTTCACGGGCAACACGGCAGCGGGGACGGCAGCCGTCGACCGCTACGCCTGCTCGGACGAGATCCTCGAAGCCAACGAGCTGGTCTACCGCTTCTTCAACCCGGTCGACCAGACGATCTCGGCGCAGTTCGTGAGCAGCCAGCCCGGACAGCGTCTCCTCCTGGCGACCGGCTGCTCGGAGGCCGACTGCATCCTCGAGGGCGACATCGCGGTGTCCTGCTCGAACTTCCCGGCGGGTGAGTACTACCTCATCGTCGATGGCCTCGCCGGCTCGAACGGACCCTTCGAGGTCGCGATCGAGTGCAACCAGTTCCTGGTCGGTCTCGACCTCCAGCTCACCTCCATCGACGCCTCGGGCCTGCTCGGAAGCTGTCAGGACTTCGAGGTCGACGGCACCACGCAGGTGGCGGTCTCCAACCTCGGCACGGTCGACATCACGACCGACTTCGAGGTCATCGTCTTCCAGGACGACCCCATGGCCCCCAACGGCATGTGGGACGACGGCACCGACACCGAGCTCGGCCGCACGACTTACGCTGCCTCGATGGCGGCGCCCTTCCCGGCCGGCCAGACCCGCGTGGTCGACGTGCCGTCGATGGGCACCCTCATCTTCCGCGACAACGTCATTTACGCGGTGGTGGATCCCGATGGCGTGGTCGGTGCCGACCTCGAGCCGATCAACAACGTGTTCGACTCGGGTCGAAGTTGCGACTTCATCCCGCCCATCGACGAGTTCACGCCGGCGGTGGAGTGGCACTACGACGTGCCGCCGACACGTCCCGACTACGACGAGGTCGACACCACGCCGATGATCGGCGACGTCAACGCCGACGGTTGGCCCGACATCGCGGCGGTGTTCGGTGTCGAGCAGTTCGACAGCGGCTTCGTCCGCCTGCTCGACGGTCGAGACGGCAGCGAGCACTGGATCGCGGACAACATCTTCGCGGAGGTCTACTCCTCCTCGAACATCGCCATCGCCGACCTCGACGGCGATCCGGGCCTGGAGATCGTCGGCCACAGCAACACGAACACGCGCTCGCTGGTCGTGCTCGACGACAACGGCGCGCTCATCGGCAACACGCCCGACCTCGGCGCGACCCACCCGGTCATCAACCTCGGTGGTGGCGCACCCTCCATCGCCGACCTCGACAGCGACGGTCAGCCCGAGCTCATCTTCGGCAACCACGCCTTCGGCTCGGGTCCCGATCTCGGTCGCTACTTCTGGACCGCGGACCCGGCCGGCCCGAACCTCGGCATCAACAACGCCGGCGGCACGGGTCTCGACGGCGCCCTGTCGATCGTGGCCGACGTCGACCGCGACGGCACCCTCGAGGTCATCGCAGGGCCGAGCGCGTACAAGTACAACCCGGGCACCGGTGTCGGCGAGGTCCTGTGGACCACCGACATGGCCATGGACGGCTTCCCGGCGGTGGGCAACTTCGACCAGGACGAGTTCCTCGAGGTCGTGGTCGTCGCCGAGGGTCGCGTCTACCTCGTCGAAGGCGATACCGGCGACCAGATCTGGCGGGTCGACCTCCCGATCGGCGGCGGCGGCTGCGTCATCGCGGCGCCGGTGGCGGGTGGTCCGCCGACGGTGGCCGACTTCGACGGCGACTGCCAGGTGGAGATCGGCGTGGCCGGTGCCGACCAGTACGCGGTGCTGGAGACCAACGGCGACGTGCGCTGGAGGTCTCCGGTCGACGACTGCTCGAGCAACCGGACGGCCTCGTCGGTCTTCGACTTCGACGGGGACGGGGCGGCAGAGGTCGCCTTCCTCGACGAGACGGCCTTCCACGTCTTCGACGGCAACACCGGTCTCGAGATCGTGTCCTTGCCCGCGGCCAGCCACACCTGGCTGGAGATGATCTCGGTCGGCGACGTGGACGCCGACAACAACGCCGAGATCGTGGTGCCGCTGAACCCGTGCTTCGCGACCAACCCCAATTGCACGGCGGAGGTCGCCGACTTGACCGGCATCCAGGTCATCGGCGACGCCGACGACAACTGGGTCAACACGCGCCGCATCTGGAACCAGCACTCGTACCACATCAACAACATCAACGACGACGGCACCGTTCCGATCATGGAGCGGGACTCCTGGCTCGATCACAACACCTACCGCGACCAGGTCATCGGCGAGGGGCTCTTCTCCGCCCCCGACCTGACGCTGTCGATCACGGCCCTCGACATCGAGGCGTCCGGCGACTGCGAGCGGGAGGTGGTCATCACGGCCCGCGTCGGCAACGGCGGTGGCATCAGCACCGGCACGGTCACGCGAGCGTCGGTCTACCTGCAGGAGGGTATGACCCTGACCTGGCTCGACACGGTCGACATCCGCGACCTGCAGCCGGGTGAGTTCGAGGACCTGGTCATCCGCGTCCCGCCGCCGCGCTTCGGCGAGCTCGACATCCTGGTGGTCGCCGACGACGACGGCACCGGCACCTTCGCCGGTGCGGTCAACGAGTGTCGTGAGGACAACAACAGCTGCGTCGCCCAGGTCACGAACGACGCGGGCGGTGGTGTCGGTGACCCGCCGCCTCCGGTGGGCAACGCCCTGCGTCCGGCCCCGGTGGCGACCGATCCGACCCACGTCGAGAACTGGGTCGAGTTCGTCTGGGACCTCGATGAGGGTGCGCCGCGCAGGATGGACGACTCCTACCGCCTCAAGCGGAGTGACGACCCGTCCCGCCTGGACCTCACCATCACGCCGATGAACTTCCAGATGACGACCTTCCGCGACGATCCTCCCGCGCCGGCAAGCCTGCCGTTCGTCTACTACTACAAGGTGTTCGCGGTGGACCGGTGTGGAGTCGAAGAAGATCCCACCGCCCCCGGCCCCTGAATCAGGCGGATCTTCTGCGCCCTCTCGACCTCGGTCGGCGCTCGCCTACCAGAGCGTAGGCGTCGCTTCGACCTCGGCCGACAGGACGCAGAATCTCTCGCCTGATTTCCGTCGCGGGAGGCTGACGTGACGCGAGCCTGGCGGCTCGCGTCACCGTCGGACAGGGCCGTGCTCGAATCCCGTCTACTGGGAAGCCAGCACGGCTCGGCCCGCACGACCGCACCGAAGTAGACTCGTCTCGTCATGAAGAGACCCATCTACCTCGACAATCACGCGACCACCGCCGTCGACCCACGGGTCATCGAGGCGATGCTGCCGTACTTCGGTGAGCGCTACGGGAACGCCGGGAGTCGCTCGCACTCCTATGGTTGGGAGGCCGAAGCGGCCGTGAAGAAGGCGCGGGAGCAGGTCGCCTCGCTCCTCGGTACGACGCCCGAGACCATCGTCTTCACCGCCGGCGCCACCGAGTCCACCGCGCTCGCTCTCCTCGGATGGCTCCGACCCCTGGGCCCCTCGGGGAAGCGCATCGTCACCTGCACGATCGAGCACCCCGCCACCCTCGACACCTGCGACCAGCTCGCCGCCGAGGGAGCCGAGATCCTCCGCCTTTCCGTGGACGAGCACGGCTGCCTCTCCCTCGACGAGCTCGAGCAGACCCTCCGTGACGGCGCCGACTTCGTCACGCTGATGCTCGCCAACAACGAGATCGGCACTCTCATCCCGCTGGCCGAGATCGCGCAGCTCTGCCGCGACACCGGCGTGCCCTTCCACCTCGACGCAGCCCAAGCCCTCGGCAAGATCCCCATCGACCTCCGCGAGACGCCCGTCGACTTCCTGTCTCTCTCAGCTCACAAGTTCTACGGACCCAAGGGAGTGGGCGCCCTGCACGTCTCCCCGGACCTCCCGCGTCGGCCCGGCATCCAGCCGCTCATCGCCGGCGGGGGACAGGAGGGCGGCCTCCGACCCGGCACGACCAACGTCCCGGGACTGGTCGGCCTCGGCGAAGCGTCCGCTCTCTGCGAAGCCGAGCTCGCCGCCGGCGACGATCACGTCGGTGTCCTCCGCGACGACCTCCAACGGCGACTCGCCGAGGCCGTCGACGGCTTCGCGGTGAACGGCCACCCCGAGCTGCGTCTCCCCGGCAACCTGTCGGCGCGCTTCGAGGGAGTGGAGGCCGAGGCCCTCATCCTCGCGATGCCGAGCCTGGCGCTCTCCGCCGGCTCCGCCTGCAGCTCGGGCTCCGGGCACGCCTCCCACGTGCTGCTCGGCATCGGGCTCTCCGAGGCCCAGGCGCGCTCGACCTTGCGCTTCGGGCTCGGGCGCTTCAACACCGCCGAGGAGATCGACGCCGTCGTCGAGCAGGTCGTCGCCGCCGTCGCGTCCGTTCGCGGCTGAGACGGCCCTGAAACGGCTCAGAACGCCCCGATGCGGGCGTTTTCGGGCGACATCCGCTATCATCTTCCGCTCCGGCCCGAGGCCGGACCCGAGAGCCCCGGTCATGCCGGGGGTGGAGAGCACCCATGAGCCAGAGCGCAGTCGTCGCCAACGAGATCCAGCTGACCGACAAGGCCGCCGACCAGGTCAGGTCGATCCAGGACCGCGAGAGCCTGACCGAGCACGTGCTGCGCATCAGCGTCACCGGTGGCGGCTGCTCCGGCATGTCCTACCGCATGGGCTTCGTCGAGAACAGCGAGACCGGCGAGCACGACCAGCTCTTCGAGCGCAACGGCGTGAGCGTCGTCGTCGACCCGAAGTCGTTCCTCTACCTCAACGGCACCACCATCGACTTCACCGACGGCCTCAACGGCAAGGGGTTCACCTTCAACAACCCCAACGCCCAGAAGACCTGCGGCTGCGGCTCGTCCTTCTCCGCCTGATCCGGTCGTCGCGCCGCTCATGAGCCCGCCGCCCGGCGAGGTCGTCGAGTTCGTTCTCGGCGGCGCAGCACGGATCCCTCTCGACGACTGGCCCGTCTTTCGTGTCCGCGGCAAGGACGCGAACGACCTCCTCTCTCGGCTCTCCACCAACGACTTCGCTCCACTGGGGCGGGGGGAGGGCGTGACGACCGCCTTCCTCACTCCCGAAGGCACCGTCACCCACCTCGCGCACCTCTCCCCCGACGGCGACGGCCTCCGGGCCGTCACCCAACCCGGCAGCGAGGAGAGCTTTCCCGCCTGGATCGACCGCTACACCTTCGTCGAGGACTGTCGCGTCGAGCTGGCCGACGACCTCCGCGCGGCCTGGCGTGTCGGCACCGAGCTGGGCGACCCGCTCGCCTCCGACGACCTCCTCGAGACCGACCACGTCTTCGGACCCGTCGCTGGACGCGTGCTGAGCGGTCCGACCGACGCGCTGGCCGCGGCGCTCGACGGACGGGACGAGCCCGTCCTGGACGCCGAGGCCGTCGAGCAACTCCGGGTCGAGTGCGGTGTCCCTGCCTTTGGCAAGGAGCTGCACGACAAGCGCCACGCGCTCGAGGGTGGGCTGATGCCGTTCGTGTCCTTCACGAAGGGCTGCTACACGGGCCAGGAAGTCGTCGCGCGTCAGGACACCTACGACAAGGTCGTCCGACGGCTGGTCGGCTTCGTCTTCGCTGGCCGACCCGAGCCAGGGGAGGCGCTCGTCGACGTCGGTACCAAGACCTCGGTCACCACCGTCGGAAGCACGCCGGCCACGGCCGCGCCGGCCGACTGGCCCGATGGTCCCGCCTGTCTCGGCTTCGTCGGTCGCAAGCACGCCGACGACGGCACCGCGGTCGTCACCGCATCGGGCCTCACCGGGCGGGTGGTCGAGCTGCCGTTCCCGCGTCTGCGGTCCGGAGCGTGAGCAGGTCCCTGCGATGAGCCGTTGGCGTCGGATGGTCGTTCGCTGTCCCGCCTGCGCGCGACGCAACGCCATCGACCCGCTGGCCAGCGTCCGTCGCCGTCCCACCTGCGGCGCCTGCAAGGAGCCCTTGCCACGGCTCTCCGGTCTCGGTTGGCTCGTCGTGATCGCCGTGCCGACCGTCCTGCTCGTCGTCGCGCTCGCCCTCGTGCAGGCGCAGCGCGAGCGCAGCCGAGACGACCGTGCCCAGCGTGCTGCAGAGCTCGCGCGGTCGGGAGAGATCGCCGAGGCGCTCGCCATCCTTCCGTCCGGTGACGACGGCGCCGTGACGCCGGCTCGACTCGCCATCGCGGACGCCATCGCGGCCCCCGTGCTCGCCGTCGCCGATGCCGAGAGCACCGACCTCGCCGTCGTCGAAGAGGCGGCGGCCGCTGGTGACCGTCAGCTCTCCACCCACGGCGTGGCCCTGCCCGAGCTGATGGAGAGGCTCGACGAGCCCGTCCGCCGGCTCCAGCGACGTCGCGACGCCCTGCGTCTGCTCGAGCCGCTGCGCGAGGTCTCCGCCGACCCCACGCGTGGCTGGGACGAGGCCCGCGCGCAGGCCGACCGCGCCACTCGTCAGGCCCGCTCGGCCAGTCCCGGAGTGCTCGGCCTGGTCGACGGCCTGGTCGAGGACGAGCTCGACCACTTCGCGCTGACCCGGGCGGGTCACCTCATCGACGAGAACGACGACCTGCGTGGTGCTTGGAAGCTGCTGGCCCTGCGCGAGGCCGGCGCCAGCCGACGCGTGCAGCAACGTCTCGCCTCCGAGACGCTCGACACGCCCATCTTGCCCGAGCCGGCCGAGGGCTCGCCCGACGAGCTGCTGTCGGCCCTGGCCGAGCTCGACGCGAGCGCGTCGCCCGAGCAGCTCTCATCGCTGGTGCAAGTGAGACCGGGACCCGATTGGAGCATCGAGCAAGAGCGGGCTCTCACCGAGGTGTTGACCCGCGCCTGCGGGTTGCTCGGTGACCGCGGCGTCACGAGCGCCCGCGAGGCGACCACCGCCACCGAGCGGGCCGACGCGTTGCTGCTCGCCATGACCTGCGATCAGCTCCTGCCCGAAGACTTCCTCCGTGCTTGTCGCCGGCAGCTCGTGCTCACGCGTCTGGAGCGAGCGCGCACGGACGGGGCCTGGCGCGCTGCCTGGCAGGCGACGAGCAGCCTGGAGGGTGTCGACCGCGATGAGGCCCTGGCTCTCCTCGCCTGCGCGGCGACCGAGGCGAATTGGCCGAGCCTGGCGCTCGTGGCGTGGACCGAGCGCTCGGGCGATGGCCTCGACGACGCCCTGGCCTGCGCCGGTCGCGACGAGCCCGACTGGGCGTGGCCGACGACGGGAGAGCACTCGTGAGCACCTCACGGGCCGACCTCGTCGTGCTCGGTGGTGGCGTCGCGGGACGAGCGGCCGCCCGTCATGCTCGTGAGCTCGGTCGCAAGGTCACCCTGCTGAGCCCCGGGCGCTCCAGTCGAGAGCAACAGCATCGACTGCATCTCATGCAGGGCCTGGAGCTGCTCGAAGGATTGCCGTCACGTGCGCAGCTCGCGGAGCTCGTCGAGCGAGCGAGGCGTCACACCGACGAGGCGGTCGCGACCCGTGAGGGCCGGCTCGGCGAGGCCGGCGTGCTCCACCTGATTGGCCGGGGGGAATGGTCGCAGTCGGGCGAGCTGCGCATCGTCGAGGGGGAGCGCTCCGGCGAGGTCTTGCCGGCGTCCCGGATCCTGCTCGCCACCGGCAAGGACGGTGCGCCGCCCACGGGCTGGTCCGGACCCGTGCCGCCGTTGCCGCCCCTGCTCACCGGTGGCTCGGCCGAGCGTCCGGGTCGCGTGCACGTGGTCGGCGGAGGCCGGCGTGGTCTCACCTGGGCGGGCCTGCTTGCCATGGCCGCCAGCGAGGTCACCGTCGTCGAGGCCAGCGAGCGCTTGCTGCCCGATGCCGACGAGTGGCTCGGTCAGAAGATGAAGGAGCGGCTGACGGAGGCCGGGGTGGAGGTCCTCCTCGGCAGTCGCGCCTGTTCGTGGACCGGTGAATCCCTGCGCTTGAGCGACGACCGCAGCTTGGTGACCGAAGACGTCGTCCTCGCTGCCGGGGCGCCGGTACAACCGACGCTGCCAGGTGAGGGAGGGCCGCGGGCCGACCTCGCCGGAGCGGCTGCCGACCGACGCGCCGATCTCGAGTGGGCCGAGCGCGACGGTCGCCGCCGCGTGGCGCGACTGCTCGATCGGGCGCCGGAGCCCTGGCAGGAGAGCGCGTTGCCGCGACGCGTCGGTGGACCGGCGCGAGGTGGTTGGACTGGTGCATCCCGTGCCGAGCTCGAGCAAGCGGGGCATTCGCTGCGCGAGGCGCGGGTCGAGTCAGGAAGAGGAGAGCTGCGCTTGCTCGCCGACGCCGGCTCTCAGCGTCTTCTCGCCGTTCAGGTGGTCGGTCCTTCCACCGAAGCGACGCTCGCCGTCGCCACGGCCTGCGTCGAGTTCGCCGTCACCATCCGGGCCATCGCGGCCTTTGCCGCCTGTGAAGGCAGCCCCGTCGAGCTCCTGGTCGAGGCGGCGCGACGGCTGCGGTGAGCAACCTCCTCGTCTACAACCCCAACGCCGGAGGCGGACGCGCGGGAGCGCTCGTCCCCCGACTGCAGTCCCTTTACGAAGAGGCGGGTGAGGTCGTGGAGATCGCCCCGACCGAGCGACCGGGGCATGCGGTCGAGCTCGTCGGCGCAGCCCTCGAGCGCGACACGCCACCGACCGACATCGTCGCGCTCGGAGGCGACGGCACGCTCAACGAGTGCCTGTGGGGAGCCGACCGCGTCGGTGCGCTCGAGAGTAGCGCTGCGCCGCGCTTCACCGTTCTCCCGGCCGGCACGGTGAACGTGCTGGCGCGGGAGCTCGGCTTGCCCCTCGAGCCCGTTGCGGCGCTGCGTCAGGTGCTACCCGGTGCAACGCGCCTCCTCGACTGGTACCGCGCGACGTCTTCGGCGGGCTCACGGCCGGGTGCTCTCGGCTGTGGCGTCGGGCTGGAGGCGGTCGCTGCGGAAGAAGTCTCGCCCCGGCTCAAGCGCTGGCTCGGTGCGCCGGCCTACGCGCTGTCGGCGCTGAAGGTGCTGTGGCGACCACAGCCGATGTTGAGCCTGCGCTGGGTGGACCAAGACGGTGAGTCGGGAGAGCGTGAGGCGCCGGCCGCCTGCTTCGCGAACACGACCCGTTACGCCGGCAACTTCCGGCTCCGTCGCGACGCAGCGATCGACGACGGGCTCGTCGAGCTCGCGGCCTTTGCGCGCGTCTCGATCCCGACGCTGGTGTCGGCCGGCTGGCACGCGGCCTTCTCCGAGCTCGCTCGAGCAGGTGGGGTGGAGGTCGAGGCGGTTCGTGAGCTGGAGGTGAGCAGCGAGGTGCCAGTCAGTCTCCACGTCGACGCCGAGCTGCACGGGACGACGCCCCTACGGGTCGAGGTGCATCGTCAGGGGCTGTCGATGCGAGTGGGTGCACCGACTCACGGGTGACCGAGCTCGGCCTCGTGCTCCTCGTCTTCCGAGCTGCGAGCTTCCGGTCCGGTGACTCGACAACTTGCCATGGATGGAGCCCGAGCTCGTCGAGCCTCGGCCTCTCATTGCAAGCTGCCCCCGTCATGCCTGCATCGCGATGGGGCGCTCATGCTCTTCGACAGCGGCGTGACTTGGAGGAGTGATGAGTGCTCGAGCTCGATCCCGTCGTCGTGAGGGACTTCGGCTGCCCGGCCTCCTCGTCGTCGCTGCATTGATGGTGATCAGCGTCGTCGCCTGTGACGATGAGAACCCGGTCATCGCCTCTCCGCCCGAGGTGTTCTCCGGCAGGTGGGTCGGCACGGTGGTGTTCGCGAGCGGAGACGAGCTCCCCGTCTCGCTCGTGCTCATCAGCTCGAGCAGTGGGGTCCTCGGCACGATCCATGAGAGGAGCGCCTCGAATGCTCTCTGGGGATTCATCAACAGCGTCGCTGGCACGCAGGAGCGGAGGTTCTGGGTGAGGCGGGAGGGCTGCCGCGGGACCTTGAACGGCTCTGCCGTGGTCACGGCGGCAGGCTTCGAGCTCGAGCTCGAAGGGGAGGACTGCACCGGTCCGGTCTCGGCGACGCTCTTCGCGACCCCGGCCTGATTTCCAGAGGGATGGGTCCGGGGGCGCGTCGGGGCCCTGGGCCGCGCGTCTCGGTGAGGCCGCCCACTACCCTTGAGAACGCCGATTTCGGACGAATCGGCCACCGTTTGGCTCCCCTGGAGGACCCCTTCCGGATGTCCTGACGATCCCACGCGGGCGGCGGCCTATCCTGGGTGGAGATGGTCGAGCCTGTCTTCATCCCGCACGTCGATCGACACGTCCCGGACCTCCCTCCCGAGGAGGCCGCCCGGGATTTCTGCGAGGTGATGGCCAAGCGCCGCACGGTCCGTGAGTTCAGCGACCGTCCGGTCTCCCGCGAGGCCATCGAGTGGATCGTCCGGACGGCTGGCTCGGCGCCCTCCGGCGCGAACAAGCAGCCCTGGCGCTTCGTCTGCGTCCAGGACCCGACTCTCAAGAGGGAGATCCGGGAGGCCGCCGAGAAGGAAGAGCGCGCCTTCTACGAGGGTCGGGCCAGCGAGCGTTGGCTCGAGGACCTCGCGCCCCTGGGGACCGACTCCTGCAAGGAGTTCCTCGAGATCGCGCCCTGGCTCATCATCGTGTTCCAGGTGACGCGGGGTGAGGACGGCTCGCAGGTCTACTACTCGACCGAGTCGGTCGGGCTGGCCTCGGGCTTCCTGCTGGCTGCGGCGCACCAGGCCGGGCTCGCCACCCTCACCCACACGCCCAGCCCCATGGGTTTCCTGCGTGAGGTGCTCGGCCGCCCGGCCAATGAGCGCCCCTTCCTGCTCATCCCCGTCGGCTATCCGGCGGAGGACTGCACGGTCCCGGAAGCGGCGCTGGTGAAGAAGCCGCTCGAGGACATCCTCACCTGGGATCGCTGACCGGCCTCCCAGCCCGCCGGCCCATCAGTCCTGTTGAGCCATGAGCCGGAGTCTCTTGGCGAGCCTGGCCTCCAGCTCGTACTCGTCACGGAGAGTGTCCACGAGGTCTTCGTCGACCTCGCCTGTCGTGAAGGCGAGGGTCAGCGCGTAGGTCGCCTTCACGACGGGTTCAGCGACCGCTTGGCCGCGGTCGTGGCACCACTGGACGAGCCGGTCTCGGTGCCGGGACAAGCGCTGCGAGCACTCGAAGGTCCGTCGGAAGATGTCCTGTCCGAGGCTGCCCCCGCTACAGGCATCGAGCGCGTCCCAGTTGTCGGAGGACTGCTCGAGCCGGCCGCACTCGTCTCGGGGCAACACGGAACGGGCGCGGTCGCCGAAGTCCTCCTCGAACATCTTCTGCCAGGTGCCGAGCACGCGTGTCAGACGCTCGTCATCGGAGAGAGGGGTGAGCAGCGCGACCTGCGCGGCGAGCTCGTCTTGGTGTTGCCACCAGGAGGTCATCGCCTCCTCGCTCGAGCGTCGTCTGGCCTCCTCGGAGAACTGCGAGTTCCCGCAGTAGCCGAAGCGTCGTGCGGTGTCGGGGAGGCCATGGACGTCCTTGGCGAGCTCGAGGATCGGCTCGAGGTGCTCCCAGACGAGCCCGGTCGTCAACCAGCGGTCGAGCGCCTCACGGGTCACGGGGCCGGCGTGTCGATTCAGGAGTGAGGTCTCGTTCCTGATGTCGCGTGGCTGGAGAAGACCGGCTTCTCTTCTTTCCCAGAGGATGTCGAAGTCTCGCGAGATGTTGCCCATCGCGGCGAGGGCGTCGTCGACCTTGGCGACGAGACGAGTCTCGCGCTCGATGACGAGAGGGTGCTTCGGGAAGGACGCCAGGTAGCGATGCGCGTGCCCGCGATGCGTCGGGTGACCCGAGTCGGCCCATCGCAGCAACAGGGGGACCCACTCGTCGGCATGCTCGTCCGCCCAGTCCCGTTCTGCCTGGGTCTCGAGGTGTTCGTGCGGCAGGAAGCGGTCCATGAGCTGGAGCATCTCGAGGGTCAGCGGGAAGTCGCCCCGAACCTCCTTGCCTGCGCCGTGCACGTGACGGCCGGCCTCGCAGCGAACCGTGAGGCTCCAGGTCACGTCACCGTAGCCGAAGAGGAGCCCGACCTCGCCGTCGGCTGCCGGGGGAGCGGCTGGTGACAAGTCCGGGTCGGCATCACGGAACATCACTTCCAGCGTGGTGGCGATGGTGGAGTCGTCGTGCCGTGTCGACACGAGGCCGTCCGGGGTGACCCGAGTGACCTCGACGGAGCGAGCGCCCATCGCCGGGAGCCTCGGTGGCGATGGCTCGGCTTCGGCGTGGGCAGGAAAGGCTGCGAGCAGGAGAGTGGCGAGGAGGTGACGTGTCTTCAAGGGCTCACCGAGAGATGCGCAGCCCGTGGAGGTTCGGGCTCACGGAGTGAGGAGTCGCTCGCCCGAGGCGGAGTGACCAGTCGAAACAGGCTTCCGCGGGGAAGTAGCCGAACCTTCGCTCGCCTAGTTTTCCGGGGCGGGGGCATGGGGCTGGTCTGCTTGCGGTTGCCTTGGTGTTCGTTTAGTTTTGTTATTGGGTTAGTGCCGTTCTCTCTGGGGTTTTCGCGTGCAGCAGTCGTCTTGGTGGTGGAGCGCGCTGATGCTTGCTCTCTGCGCTGGCAACGTGGGCGCTGGAGAATCGCTCGCGCCAATGGAAGTGCTTGCGCTCTGGGACGAGGTCTCGCAGGAGAGCCTCGGTCAGTTGGAGGTCTTGGCTGCTCACGAAGAGACGCTCCCCACTTCGACCAAGTCTCAGCTCTTCTCCGTGCTCTTCTTGGTCGATCAAGAGCTCCGAAATGCCAACGAGTACCTGCTTTCTGAGGTCGCCTCGAGCAGCGGTGGCATCTATCGAGCCAAGCCGAAGCCGGTCCGTCAACTCACGTTACCTAGCTCTGATGTCGACTGGAACGAGGCCTTTCGCTTGTGGAGAGAGTCACTGGAGCTTCTCCTCTTGGAGGTGAGAGGTAACCTCCCACAGCGCCAGGGGGAAGCTGAGAGGATCAGTGAGGCCACCTGGTTGCACTTTGCTGGACCGCTGGAGCGACTCAGCTCTGCTCTCAGTAGCGGCGCGTCTGGTCACGCCTCTTTCGATTGCCAGAACTTCGATGAGGAGTGTGAGCGGACCTGTTGTGATGCTCAGCGAGACTTCGACAACGGTGTTTGCCGCGACTGTGACGAGGATGGTGATTGCGGCTCGTGTCCAGAGGAAGGCGACTCGTTCGAGTGTGGCCCTGCGCGCCTCGGCACTGGCAACCGGTTCTGCCGTGGCAACATCGTGAGACCGCGCCCTTGGCCCTTCCCTCCCAAGCGCTTGCCGTACGTCGACTGTCCAATGGATCCGACGACTGGCGAGTGCGACGGTGGCGGCGCACCCGGTCCGTCCCCCTGAGGTCTGCTCACTCCTCAGCCAAGCTCCACTGCTCCGCCGTGAAGTCGTCGTGTCGACCGGTGAGGATCTCCCCGAGCTGACGCCAACTGACGAGCGGATGGCCGCGTTCCTGAAGTCGGTCGAACGCAGCCGAGTCCGGCCAGCGCCAGTACGCACCTTCGTCGGCCGACTGTGACCGCGGCGTGAGCCGACCCTCCCCGAGCGCCGCCAGGCACCGAGGCAGGAGCTCCGCCGCCGCCTTGCAGGTCAGGTAGTAGTTGAGCTGCACGGACATGCCCGGCCGCACCGGGTAGCTGGCCTCGGCGAGAACTCCACCGGTGTCGATGGACTCGTCCTCGATGAGGTGGAGGGTCACGCCGGCACGGTCCGAACCCTCCGACAGCTCCCAGAAGTAGGGCTGGATGCCTCGAAACTGCGGCAGCACGCCCGGGTGAACGTTGACCACGCCCAGCCGCGGGATCGCGATGAGACGCTTCTTGATGATCTGATGGAAGAGGCTCACCACCACGTCCGGCTCGTGACGTCGGATGAACTCGAGGCTCCTCTTGCTCATGACGTCGTCGACCTTCAGGAAGGGCAGGCGATGACGACGGGCGGTCTGCCGCAGCCTCCGGAAGACCGCCCCGCGCGAGAGCATCTTCGGTGTCCAGGTGATCCCCGTCAGCGCCAGGTACTCGAGCAGCTTGCCGGCGGTGAAGCGTCGGGAGAGCTGGGGGACGATGCGCTGAGCGCTGGTCCGGCGTCCCTTGCCCTTGAGCACGAGGGGCACCTTGACCACCGCGACCTCGTCGTCCGGACGTGCCGCCAGGTACTCGCCGATGACGTGGTTGTGCAGCACGTAATCGCTGAGGAGGAAGACGACCTTCACTGTCGGCAGCTCGCGGTTGAGGAGTGGACGGACCCAGGCTCACGCTACCATTCCCCGATGGACGAGCTGACCGAGGCCGAGTTGGCCGAGCTCCACGAGGCCCTCGTCGCCCTCCGCGACGAGCTGGCCGAGATGCTCGACTCGAGCGCGTCTGGCGCCAAGCCGGTCGACCTCGACGAGCCGATCGGCCGTCTCTCCCGCATGGACGCCATGCAGCAGCAGTCCATGGTCGTCGCCAACCGCGCGGCCGCCGAGGCGCGTCTGGCGCAGGTCCGCCGGGCCCTCGAGGCCCACGCCGAGGAGGAGTACGGCTGGTGCCGGAGCTGTGACGAGCCCATCGGCATCGTCCGCCTCCGAGCTCGACCCGAAGCCCCCCTCTGCGTCCGTTGCCAAGACCGCGCCGAGCAACGCCGCTGAGTGCCTGGAAGCCTCTCCAGGCGTCTCTCGCCCGCCCCAGTCGGCCCTCCTCGCTTCGATCACGGACAGGTCGGAAGGTGCCGATGCCTGAGCCCGAGGCCCTGAAGTAAAGTCGGGGGCGAGGAGTCGACACCGGAGGGGGACGGATCACCATGAGCGAGCACACCCAGGGAGCGGGCGGGCGGGAACCGGGGGGGCGACTCCCCTTCGAGCGCTTCGAGGTTCAACGCGAGGTCGGCAAGGGGGGGATGGCCACCATCTACCTGGCCGCCGACCGCGAGCAGCCGGGACGCGCGGTGGCGATGAAGGTCGTCCACCCCCACATGGCCGGCGACCAGCAGCTCATCGAGCGCTTCAAGCACGAGGTGCGGGCGCACGTTCAGCTCAAGCACCGCAACATCGTCGAGCTCATCGGCTGGGGCCAGGACCGCAACGGCCGGCTCTTCATGGCCATGGAGTTCGTCGACGGTCCGACCCTCAAGGACCTCATGAAGCTCCGGCCGAAGTTCCCAGCCGACCTCGCCATCTTCGTGACGTCCCGGGTGCTCAAGGGGCTGGCCGTCGCGCACGAGCGGGGTCTCGTCCATCGCGACATCAAGCCGGCCAACGTCATGGTCGCCACCGACGGGACGCCCAAGCTGGCCGACTTCGGCATCTCCAAGGCCGAGGACATGACCCGGCTGACGTCGACCGGCAACGTCATCGGCACCCCTGCCTACATGTCGCCCGAGCAGGCCCACGGCATGCCCCTTGACGGGCGCAGCGACATCTTCTCGGTGGGCGTGTTGCTCCACGAGCTGCTCACCGGCGTGAACCCCTTCCACACCGACAACCCGGCGGTGACGCTCCAGAAGGTCATCAGCCATCGCGTGCCGCCGATCTTCGAGACCCTGCCCCAGACACCGGCCCGGCTCGAGTCCGTCCTCGAGAAGATGCTCGAGAAGAGCCCGTCGGATCGCATCGCGACCACCGAGGAGGTCTGCGAGGAGCTCGACAACGTCGTCGAGGAAGAGGGGCTGTCCGCCAGCGTCGCCGCGATGGCGCGCTTCGTCGCCGAGCCCGACGTCGTCTCTCGCGAGCTCGACGCGGCCCGCGCCCGCAAGCACTTCGAGCGGGGCGTCTCCATCCACGACGGCGGCAAGGGCAGCGCCGACGCCTCCATGTGGGAGTTCTTCGTCGCCACCCTCCTCGATCCCGGCTACGACGAGCCGCGCAACTGGCTCGAGCAGCTCTCCAGCCAGCAGGGCTACAGCCTCAAGCGTCGGGGCAACGAGCGCATCGACGAGCTGGAGCAGCAGCTCAAGGAGAAGCCCGACGACCTCCGCACCATCCTGCAGCTCGCCAAGCTGCACAAGGCGCAGGGCAACTTCCTCCAGGTCATCTTCTACTACAAGAAGGCGCGCTCTCTCCGGCCCGACGATCGCTACACCCAGAACCAGATCGAGACCCTCGTCCACCCGCAGGCGGCCTCGATCCTCGACGGCACTGGGGTCTTCGAGACGCAAGACGGTGTTCCCGTCGCCCTGCGCGCTCAAGAACGTCAGCAGGAGCTGCCGCAGGTCCGCATCGAGCCGGAATTGGAGGAGGGGGGCCTGTCCGGCTTCCTCTCCTCGGGCCTGGGCAAGGTCGTCATGGCGGGCATGGGCGTCGCCCTCGTCGTCATCTTGATCGGGCAGGGCATCGACTGGGCCCAGAAGAAGACGACTACGGCGAGCGGCGGCAGCGGCTCGGCGATCGATCACCTGCCCGACGGTGGAGCGATCAACAACGAGGTCGAGTACCTGCAGCGCGCCCAGGAGTGGGCCTCCCGTGGCAACTACGGGCAGGCCGAGAAGGTCTACCGCAACTTCCTCGACAAGCACGAGAGCAGCGTGCTGAGGGCCAACGCCTGGTACGGCCTGGGCGACGCGCTGGAACGGCTCGGCCGACGTCCTGAAGCGCTCGAAGCCCACGGGAACTGCGTGGAGGAGGGCGAGGACAACCTCGCGGTCCGCTGTCTCGAGCGGGAAGCCGAGATCTACCGGGCGGAAGGTGACCTCCTCGAGGCGCGCAAGTCCCTCGACCTCATGGCCGACATCGCCACCGGCACCGACCGCGTGCGGGCCGAGCTCGGCCTGGCCGCCCTGGAGCGTCAGGAAGGCCGTGACCGCGAGGCGCTGCGGATGTACGAGGAGTTCGTCCCGCAGTCACGCGGCACCGACTTCCACGACCGCGTCCGGCTCGAGCTGGCCTCGCTCTACGAGGACATGGGCCGCGACGACCAGGCGCGGAAGCTCTACCAGGACGTCCAGGCCTCTACCGACCACAAGAGCGAGGAGCACGCCGAAGCCCGCGACGGCGCGGCCCGCGTCGGCGGCTGAGTCGAGCTGAGCCTCGGTTCAGTATTCGCTGACCGAGCCTCGGGCGGCGGCGGGGAGCACTTCTTCCCAGCGGGCCGGCGGCGGCGCCGCGTAGCTGCCGGCAGCCAGCGGGACGAGCCGGCCGTCGCGCCATTGCATCAGCTCGAGCCGACCGTCGTGGTGCTCGACCAGGGCCGTGCAGCTCTCCACCCAGTCGCCGTCGTTGGCGTAGAGCAGGCCGTCGACCTCACGGAGCGCCGCGTGGTGCACGTGACCGCAGACCACGCCGTCGAGCCCACGGCGTCGGGCCTCGTCGAGCAGGGCGCCCTGGTAGCGACCGACGAACTCCATGGCCCTCTTCACGCCTTGCTTGAGCGGCAGCGAGATCGAGCGGTAGGGGAGTCCGAGCCGACGCGTGAGGCGGTTGAAGAGCGTGTTGAGGGTCAGCGCGAGCTCGTAAGCACCGACCCCGAAGCGCACGAGACGAGCGCTCTCGTCGGCGAGGCCATCGTGATCGTCACCATGCACGACGAGCAGCCGACGTCCGTCGGCCGTCTCGTGGACGTCGTCCTGGCGGATGGTGAGCGGCTCGATGGCAGGGAGACCCGGTCGCCTCAGGCCGTCATCGTGGTTGCCGGGAACGTAGATGACCTCGGTGCCCTGGTGGGCCATCGAGGCGAGGAGTGAGAGCACGTCCAGGTGACTCGACGGGATGCCTTGCACCTGGTCGTCGTCGCGGAGCTTCCACTCGTCGACGACGTCACCGACCAGGTAGAGCTTCTCCGTGGAGAGGTCGCGCAGGAAACCGAGGAGCTCCTCCGCGCGACAGTGACGCCAACCCAGGTGGAGGTCGGAGATGAAGACCGTCCGAAAGCGCCCCTCGGAAGGGAGCAAGGCATGGGCCGGGCGGTCGTAGCCCCGCTGGAGAACCTGCAAGGCGACGGGCGATCGAGGGTGAGAGTCGATGCGTCGGATGGGGCTCATCGTCTGGCTCCACTGAGAAGAAGGTCACCGGTGTAAATGGCGCTCGGGAGCACCTCGCACTCGGCCCAGCAGCCCGGGCAGGCGCGCACCCAGCGTCGTCGCTCCTCCGCCACCACGCCGTTCCAGACCTCGTCGAAGCGCTGCTCGCGCAGGTTGCCGACGACCTTCGTGCTGAACTGGCAGGTCGGGACGTCCCCGTTGGGGAAGAGCCGCAGGTGGGAGTGGAGGGCCACGCAGGGTGGCGTCAGCGGTGACTCGGCACCACTGAGTCGGTCGCGCAGGCCGTCGAGGTAGTAGGCCTTGGCCAGGCGCTCCTTCCAGGGTAGGGAGCGGGTTGCCGCTCGCCACTCGTCGATGGCGGCCAAGAGCCGCTTCGGCTCGAACTTGCCGAAGGGTTCGAACGCGCCCGGATGATCCGGTGCGACGTCGCGGTCCCGCTCGAGGTGGTAGGTCGCGCTCTCCTTGTAGGCGAGGACGACCTGATGCCGGACGCCGAGGGGCGCGAGCAGCTCGCGAAGCTGGCTCGACTCGTCGATGCCCTGCTCGTCCACGACGGTCTGGTTCACGGCGAGGTCGAGGTTCAGCTCCTCGGTTCGTGGTGCCAGTTCTTGGAGGGTGGCGAGACAGGAGTCGAAGGCGCCGTCACGACCACGGATGTCGTCGTGCGTCTCCGCCAGCCCGTCGATGGAGACGAGGACCTGCAGCGGTCGCCGGTGGTCGCGTCCTTCGCAGAGGGCGACGATCTTGTTGGTGAGGAAGCCATTGGTCGTCACGTGGACGAGCATCGGGTCGAGCAGGTCCTGCGCCAGCGCGAGGATCTCCGGCAAGTCCTTCCTCACGAAGGGCTCGCCGCCCGTCAGCCGCACGGCGTCGAGACGGGGGAGCTGGCGGAAGATGCTCTCGATCTCCGGGAGGGTGAGGTCGCCCTGGCCGGGGAGCTTCCAGGAGTCACACATCTGGCAACGGGCGTTGCACTTGAAGGTCACGGTGTAGGTCAGCAGTCGTGGTCGGCGGCGGTCGCCCGCACGGTTGGTCGCGATGCTGCCGGCGGCGGCGATGAGTCTCGGCAGTGCGGTCATCACGTCGCCGGGGCGAGGATGGGGTGAATCGGGCGCTCTTCGCGGAGTTGCTCGTCGATGACGGCGAGCACGTCCCGCGTTCCGTCGAAGCAGCGGCTGGCCGCTGCCTCCCGGTAGGCGGGGAGGCGATTGAGGAAGGCCGTCAGCGTCGCGTCGTCGAGACCGCCCTCGACGAGCCCGCGTCCGCAGCCGCTGTCTTCCAGCAAGGCGGCGTTGACGACCTGCTCGACGTTGCCGGGCTCGGGGGTCGCGAGCACCGGCTTCTGCAGGGAGAGTGCCTCGCCGATGAGCTGGTTGCCCGCGGTGGTCACCACCGCCGCGCAGCTCGCCAGGTCGTCGAGGAAGTCTCGCTCGGAGATGGGTCGGAAGACGAGCGAGCCCTGGTCGGCCCGTTCGCCGAGACCGTAGATCCGAACGGGGCGGCCCGAGCGGGCGAGCACGTCGAGGACGCCCTCAGGGGCGCGCTTGCGGAAGTAGGCGACGAGATAGTCCCCGTGCGTGAAGCGGCTGGCGGTGATCTCGGGGCGTAGCAGCACGCCGACGGTGGCGACATCACGCACGCCTTGACGCAGTGGGCCGGCGTGGAAGCTCGACACGAGGGTCTTGGCGGCGCCCTGGTGATAGGCCCGCACCACCGTGCGGAGCAACGGCAGCATCCGTCGCGCCTTGGGCGGCAGCCCCGGGATCTCGTGAGTGACCAGGAGATGCTGGTGGTCGAGGCTCACGAAGGGGACGCCGACGCGACGCGCGGCCCGGGGAAGTGCCGGCTCGAAGTCGGCGATGACCAAGTCGGGTCGGGCCTCGCGGAGCTCGGCGGCGAGGCGGCTCACGAGCCCGTTCAGCCGGAGCGTGTAGCCCAGGTTGGCTCGGGCCGTGGCGAGGTAGTCGACGTCACCCTGGCGGTCGTAGCCGAAGACGGGGCCCGGCATCGGACGGAGATCGACGCCGGTGCCCGCGTACAGGGGCGCGAGGAAGTCGTGCCCGTCGGCTGGAGCGAAGATGCGAAGCGAGTGCTCGCGTCGGAGCGCTTCGATGAGGACCCGGGCACGCGTCGCGTGACCACGTCCTTCTCCGGCCAGGCTGAGGAAGAGCTGCGCCACGTCGACGTTCCTTCTCGACGGCGCAAGCTTCGAGTACCGATGCTAACCGTCGATGAAGAACGTGCTAGATGGACGTTGCGTCTTCCTTTCTCTCGGGTGGCGATCTCGTGACGGAACGACGCCGGATGTTCGTCAGGGGCAGGGGAGGGGAGCGATGACACGCTCCGTTCCCCTGCCGTCACGACCGAACGAGCTGGTGAGCGCGCCGCATTGACCGATGACGAGCAGGTACTGGCTGCCTGCCAGGTCCACGGTGGTCGTGGCGTCCATCACGTCGCAGGCCAGGGGTGCCGGCGCGAGCGTTCCCGAGGCGAAGTCGGCGACGTCACCGGCATGGACCTGATACTGCGATCCGAGGTCCTGCCAGGTGAGGGCGACCTGATCGCCGGTGAGTCGGCTCAGGAGCAGCGGCGTGACCAGCAGGTCGACGTCGAGGGCGGAGGGCTCGTCGCAGGTCGGGACGACCTCACACTCGTCGCCCTCACCGTCACCGTCCGCGTCGGCTTGATCCGCGTTGGGGGTCGTGAGGCAGTTGTCACAGGCGTCGCCGACGCCGTCGCCGTCGCCATCCGCCTGGTCGGCGTTGTCGGCGGCGGGGCAGTTGTCGTCGAGGTCGCGGCGTCCGTCCTCGTCGCGGTCGGCGCCGAGGCGTTCACCGGAGTCGAGCGGCGTGCAGGTGAAGGTGATGGGGCCGTCGGCCATCTCGCGGAGCTGGGCGGTGGTCAGCGGCGGGTCGGCCGCCTGGTCGGCCTGCCAGGTGCCCCCTTGCAGGAAGTGACGACGGAGGACGCCGCCCTGGCTGCCCGAGGCGATGAGCTCGCCATGACGGTTGCCGTCGTCGCGGTCGGCGATGCCGAGAAGCGTGGTGAGCAGCGCTTCCTCTTCCGGCGTGCCGGTGGGAGCGGTGCCGGCCGGGACGGTCACCTGCTGACCGACGCAGGGCTTCGTGCCGGTGGGGAAGGCGATGGAGAAGGCGGAGAGGTCGCGTTGGTCCGTGCTGTTGATCGTGAAGACGTCGTTGGTCAGGAAGCTCACGATGTCGGGCACGCTGCCGTCGTGGATGAGCCCGAAGCCCGACTTGGCGTCGGGCGTGGCGCCGGCGAGACCGAAGGTGGGGCCGCGCTTCGTGTAGACGTTGCGCATGTGCGCGACCTCGAGGTCGTTGTGCGGGGTGAGGTCGGCATCACCGTTGAAGAGGGCGGTGGTGGCCGGTGAGGTCGGCTCCTGCGGGGTCACCCCACCGAGCTGCCCGCCGGCGGCTCCGAAGGGGTGGGCGTGACAGGCCTGACACGGTTGACCGGCGTCGGACGGCAGCGTGTCGAAGAGCATGGCGCCGCGGTTGGGGTTGCCGACGTGGGGCGTCTCGGGAATGGCGATGTCGACGTCGGGGAGGGTGTCGTCGACGTTGCGGAAGGGGTTGGGCGGGTACTGGATGCCGAGAGCGAAGTCGCTGAACAGGTTCATGTCCTCCGCGCTCAATCCACCGCCGCCCTGGTCGGCGGTTCCGAGGAGGCCGACGAAGGCGGGATTGAAGTCTGCGAAGGTGGGACGGTCGCCGCGCCAGTGGAGGGGCTCGAGCATCCCGCGGAAGGTCTGCGTGGCCATGGGGCCCTTCTGCGGGTCGAAGCCGGTCTGTGCTGCACACACGGAGGGCGGGCACTCGGAAGGAACGCCGCCGACCGGGAAGATGAAGCGGACGTTGTCCATGACCTCGTTGTAGGAGACGAACTCGCCCTCGGGGTTGCCGAGGTCCCAGGCGAGGTTGTCGAGGTCGCCGGAGACGTGACAGCTCGCGCAGGACGCGTCGCCGTGTCCGGAAGTGAGGATGGCGTCGTAGAGGAGCCGACGTCCGGTCTTGACGATGTCGTCGCTGGGATCGTGGAGGGGCCGCTCGGAGAGCTTGGTCAAGCTGCTGGCCTCGACCAAGGCGATCGAGTTGGCGAAGCGGTTGAGGACGTAGAGACGGTCGCGGACCTCGTGGAGGACCACGCCGCTCGGTCCTTCTCCGACCTCGACGGCGCGGGGCGTCGCGCGACTCGGTCCGAAGATGCCGGCGGGGGTGCGGGCGGCGGCGTCGATCTCGAAGAGCTTCCGGCTGCCGATGGCGGTGAGGTAGGCACGGGTGCCGTCGCTGCGCCAGGTCATCATCCCGGGCTGCGAGACGGACGCCTGACGCTCGGCGAGGTTGCTGGCCGGGTCCGACTCACGGTCGACGTGGGCGTTGAGGTCGACGATGGTCGTGCCGCTGCGGTCGCCGGCGACGATGCTCACCCGGTTGTCGACGACGTGACCCTCGAGCGCGAGCGGGTGCTCGAAGCGGACGAAGTTGCGGGCCTCGGTGTGCGGCACCCAGATGGAGCCGTCGGCGGGGTTGACCGAGACCTCGAAGAGGGTCGTGCCGAGCTCGGGCGTGGTCGTGACGGTGAGGTCGGTCGCATTGATCGAGTGGAGGTCGAGGTCGGGGAGTCGGAAGGGAAGGCAGTGAGACCAGTCTTGGCCCGCGTCGTCGATCCACGCGTCGATGGACTCTTCCCAGCGGACGATGAGACCGACCTGCGGCTGACCACCACCAGCGGGGGTGGGGAGAGTCGGGTCGCGCTCGATGCCGGCGGGGAGGGGCGGGTAGGGGTTGGGCGCCCCGTCGCAGTTCAAGAGCGAGAGGCCGAGCTCGGCGGCGCGGGTCGTGTTCATTCCGAAGCCGCCACCGCCGAAGATCGCGTTGGCGTTGAGAACGGTGGTCTGGTTGCCGGAGTGGAGACAGGCCGCGTGGACGGTGGCGCCGTCGGGGGAGACGGCCAACGCGCGGGGGCTGTTGCAGAAGAGGTCGATGCGTCGGGGGGCGGCGGTGAGGTCGGCGAGCTCGTAGACGAGGACGACGTCTTCCCCGCCGAGGGTGACGAAGGCGCGGTTGTTGGCGAAGGCGACGTCGTTGGGCTCGTCGCCCACGCGGAGGGTCTCGACGACGTGGAGCTGGGTCAGGTCGACGATGCTGACCGAGTCGGACAGGTGGTTGACGACCCAGGCCTGGGAGTCGTCCCGGGCGGCGACCGAGACGGGCTCCATCCCGACGGGGACGGTGGCGTCGTGACGGAGGTTGCCGTTGTCGAGGACGGTGAACACCTCGAGCGCGGCGTCGGGCGTGTTGAGGGCCAGGAGCCGGTTGCCGTCGGGGGTCAGCGCGATGGGGTGGACGTGGCTGACCTCGAAGTTCGTGTAGCTCGCCCGGGCCGGGAGGGGGGCGAGGAGGACGGCCAGGAGGGGGAGCGCGAGGGCGAGGCGGCGGGCGAGGGTCGTCATGTGCGGTCTCCGGTGGGGAAAGCCTACCGTGTCTGCCGGGGCGGGACTCCTCTGGAGGAGAACGCCGGGGCAGGGGAGACCTGACAAGGACGGCTCTCGGGCCAGACCGGAGGGCCTCTGTCAGCGTCGTCAGAAGGTCAGCACGGTCCTCTCCAGCACCTTCTCGCCCGGACGTTCGAAGAACCAGCGGGTGCCCCGGAGGAACTCGACGGTGACCTCGTTGTTTTCGACAGTCAGTCGGGCGAAGTTGTTGCGCTGATGGATCGGTCGCGGCTTGATGGGGAGCGTGACGTCTTGATTGAAGTAGCGCTGCGAGCGGTAGCGCTTGCCGGGCTGCGTGCCGTCCTTGGCCGCTCGGTCGAGCGGACCCCAGGCGAAGCTGAAGAGCTGGGCTCCGAGAATCGCCCAGTGGAAGGCGGAGGACACCACGTTGTAGATGGCGTAGTCCTTCACGTCCTCTCGAGTGAGCCGTGCGATGAAGGACACGTGCACGTCACCGGAAAGGATGACCAGGCGGGGGATCTGCTGGTGGTGGGTCCAGATGAAGTCGAGGAGCTCGGCTCGCTGCTGCACCGCGCCACCCCACTTGTCCTCGGGTGCTCCGAGCGGACCTTGCGTGTCCGGGAAGAAGGGGAGCGGGGAGGCGACGATCTTGACCGGGGCTTGACGGTCGATCAGCCAGTCCTTCAGCGCGGCGAATTGGTCGGGGCCGAGGAGCTTCGGCTCGACGGTGGGCCGAGCCTCCTCGTCGCGCTTCGTTCGGACGTCGCTGTCGGAGCGCGTGTCCAGGACGAAGACGTCCGCGTCACCATGGCGGAAGGTGTAGTGGTAGCGAGTGCGTCCAGCGAGCTCGGGGAAGCGATGCCGTTGGAAGTCGTCCGTGGTGGCGAGGGGGCAGAGGGCGCCTTGGTAGGCCTCGTAGGCCCGGAGCCCGTGGGTCATGGTGTCCGGCTTGTACTGCTGCTTCCAGTGAGTTCGATTCTCGTCGGCGTCGAACTTGCCGCGAGTCCAGTTGTTCTGAACCTCGTGATCGTCCATCGACGTGTAGGTCGGGAGGTTGCGGAGGAGCTCGCCGAAGCGAGCCTGGCCGAAGGCCTTTCGGTAGGTGCGGGTGTAGCGGCTGAAGGGGAAGGGGCCTCGCAGCCTGGCGAAGGGGGAGACGTGATCGACGTAGACCTGATCGCCGAGCATCATGAGGAAGTCGGGCCGTCGGTCTTCTCGGTTCTTCGACGACTCGAACATCGAGCGGAAGGTGTTCTCGCCCCGGCTGGGGAGCTTGTCGCGGCAGGAGCCGAAGAAGAAGACGGTGCGTCCACCGCCTGACGCTGGGAAGGTCCGGGCGGTCCCGACTTGATCGGCCAGCTCGGACCAGTCGGAGCTGGCGTCGGTCGGGAGGGTGTTCTCGTCGTGCTCGAGATCGACGAAGCCGACCTGATGCTCGTAGACGGTGTCGGGCTCCAGGAGGGGACCCGTGGGTTCACCGAGCGTGCGACCGAAGTCGATGAGGCCGACGTGGTCGTAGTGCTCGACGAAGGGGAAGGTGACCGGGGCCAGCCACTCGGCGGTGCCCTTGCGACGGATGCGAGCGACGCCGACGGTGCGGGAGCGTAGCGTGCGGCCCCAGAGACGGAAGCCTCCCGGCGTGGCGTGTCCCACGAGCGGTCCGATGTCGAGTCGGTGGACGCGGCGGGTCATTTGAACGGTCTTCCTCCAGCAGTGCTCTCGAGCACCCAGCCTACTCCCTCGCGAGCGGAGGGCGTTTCCTTATCTAAACGCGGCTGCTTGACGCTAGGACGAAGGGCCCGTTAGCGTCGGAGTCAGGGCTCGGCTGAGGGAGACGTGGTGGTCTCCGGAGGGCCGAGGGGAGACGCAGGTGGGCAAGAAGACGGTTGGTGTCCGCGAGTTCATCGGTCAGCTCAGGACCGAGCTAGCCGACGCGATGAAGGACGGGGAGGGCTCGGACCTCCGCTTCGGGGTCGAGGGGCTCGAGGTGGAGCTCCAGGTCGAGGCGGTGAAGGTCGGCGGTGGTGAGGCCGGGTTCAAGCTCTACGTGCTGTCCGGGAAGGCGAAGGACGAGCTGCGGCGGAAGACCGTGCAGACGGTGAGGCTGAAGCTCAAGCCGAAGCCGAAGGACGCTGACGACCTCGACCTCGCCGATGACGACGACTGAGCGCGTCGCGGAGCACTGAGCATCGCGTGAGTCGTTCTCGGGGCTTGAGGCCAGAGCTGGTCTGCGCCATCGCCGTCCAGACGGAGGGCCGCACGACCTGGGGATCGGGTTATCCGATCTCGAGCACCCTCGTCGTGACCTGTCGCCACCTGTTCAAGAAGAAGGCGACTCGCATCGACGTTCACTTTCCCGGCAAGCCGGGAGCGGGTCGGATGGCCGCCGGGCTCGAGTCGTGGAGCATCCCGGGCCTCGACCTCGCGCTGCTTCGGCTGAAGAAGCCACTCGAGGGTGCGGTCGAGGCTCGGACGATCTTGGCCCGCTCGTCGCCGTCGGACACGGTCGACTGGCACACGGAGGGCTTCCCCTCCCTTGGCAAGACCACGAGCAAGACGACGGGGCGCACCGTCCGACAGCCGTTCCCGTTCGGCGGCACGCTCTACCCGTTTGCCGTGGGTGCCTCGATCGTTCACCTGCACCTTCGCGATGGCGTGAAGCAGCCGCGGGGCGTGAAGGGGCTCTCCGGAGCACCGATCTTCGCGGAAGGGAGGCTGGTGGGAGTGGTGGGGTCGTTGGCCAGCGGTCTTTCCGATCGGATCAAGGCGGCGCCTCTCGCCACGGCCCTCGCGGACGACGACTTCCGAGCGGCTCTCGATGCGGGAGACGAGGCCGTCGAAGAGGCCGTCGCCGAGCTGGCGCGTGATCTCGTTGGGTTGGCCTGCCTGGCCGTCGTGCTCCGGCCCGAGCTCCGAGAACAGAGCCCCTACACGCTCTCCGATGAGGGAGGCCAGTCCGACGAAAAGCGTCTCCAGGCGAGCCTGGCCATCCTTGCCCGGCGAGCCCGGTCGGAGCAAGTCGAGCTGGTCGGCTCCCTCGGCCTCGACCTGAGTGGAGCGTCGGCGCAGCTGAAGTCCCTGTCGGAGTCCGAGCTGGTCGACACCCTGCATCGCGCCGACAACCTCTACCCACATCAGCCGGGCGGTGGGTGTTGCTCACTCAGGCGCTGCCTGGAGCGGCTCCTCATCCACTGCGGTGATCTCGAGCCGCTCGTTCACGCAGCCACCGTGGCGCTGTCCGCCCGAGAGGGAGCAGGCGCAGACGTGGTCGACCTGGAGGCCGGCACGCCAGCCGAGGCGGCCGCCGTGCTCGCTGCCGTCGATCGAGGGCGACCCCGCTTCCAGGTCATCGCGAGCCTGGAGCAGGTCGCGGACGAGGTCGGGATCGTCGAGCATCCCGAGGGAGGTCGAGGCGCCGACCAACTCGTCCGCGACACCGCGCATGACCTGCACGCCCTGCTCACCGTCGGTGACATCAATCGGGGACGGACCAGTACCGGTGCTCCCGTGAGTCGCAGCAAGCTCGAGGACATCTCGGCCCTGTTGAGCGGGTTCCTCGGACCGGAGGCGGGCGTCGACGAAGCCGGCGTGCCACACGCCGTCTTTCGAGACGTGCCGCGGGGACATCTCGCGGAGCTCAAGCGTGCGATTCCCTACCTGCGAGTCGTGAACCTCGTCGGCAATCGAGAACAACGAGATCGAGCGTTGATCAACGCACGACGCATCAGACAGATGATCGATCGAGAGGCCTGACGTGGCGAAGGTGAAGAAGAGTCCATTCCTCCCCGAGTCGATCGTCGGACAGCGCCAGCAGCTCCCCGGCAGCGAAGTCGGCTCGGCCGTGCATGTCTTCGACCGAGCGAGCGTCGACGCCGTCAACTCGGCCTTGGCTGCGGGGCGACCACTCCTGCTCCGAGGCGAGCCGGGAACCGGCAAGAGCCAGCTCGCTCGGGCGGCGGCGCAGGTGCTCGGGCGGCCCTTCCTCGCGTCGGTCATGGACTCACAAGTCGAGGCGCGGGACCTGCTCTGGACCTTCGACGCCGTCACGCGCCTGGCCGATGCGCAGGTGTGCTCGGTGGATGACGGGAGTCCCCGTGAGCTTCTCGAGCCGAAGAAGTACATCCATCCTGGACCGATCTGGTGGGCGCTCGACTGGAAGTCGGCAGGTGACCAGGCGCAGCTCGCGGGCGCACCGAGCCCGGAGGTGCCGGAGGGCTGCTCGGAAGCCAACGGCATGGTCCTGCTCCTCGACGAGATCGACAAGGCGGACAGCTCGGTGCCCAACGGCTTGCTCCAGGCCTTGGGCGAGCGGAGCTTCTCGGTGCGCGACGGGAGGACCATTCGAGCGACCGCCGGCGTGGCGCCGCTCATCGTCTTGACGACCAACGAGGAACGCGCGCTACCGGCAGCCTTCCTGCGACGCTGCTTGGTGCTCCATCTCGCCCTTCCGAAGGCCAGCGCCGAGCTGGTGCGGTTCCTGGCCGAGCGGGGTCAGCAACACTTTCCACGTTGTTCGAAGGCGGTCCGAGAAGCGGCGGCCGAGCTCCTCGTCGAGGATCGGGACGTCGACCAACAACGTGGGCTCATCCCGCCGGGGCAGGCAGAGTATCTCGACCTTCTCCGCGTGCTCACCAGTCGTGCCAAGACCAAGACGGCGCAGCTCGCGTTGTTGAAGCGCGTTGCGCGCTTCGCCCTGCGGAAGCACCCCGAGGAGCTCGGCGCTTGAGGTCGGGAGTCTCGCGAGCGGACCTCCTGCGCGGCTACCTCGCCTCGGGTGAGAGTGGCCTCGACTCCATGGCCCGCGTCGCTGGCTACCAGCGGCTGCCCGAGCTGAGAGAGGAGCCCGCGCCGGAGGCCGAGCCGTTGACGACGGACACCGTCGCCGTCACTGCGCCGCGAAAGGACACCGAGGCTCGTCGGGTCCCGTTCTGGCAACCCACGGTCGTCGAAGAGCGCGAGGTCGACGGGTCCGCTCCGGATCCCTACGACGGAGTGCAGCCGCTGCCGCCTCCGAGCACGAGCACCGAGCGGGCTCCGGAGTCCGAAGAGCTCGAGTGTTGGTCGCGTCTCGAGCCCGTGCTTCGGAGCTTGCTCTCCACGGCCGCGTCGTCCCGTCGGCCCGACATCCCTCGTCTCGTGCGAAGGCTGAGTCAGCGACGAGCCGTCGAGCAGGTGCCGCGTCAGCGACGGCGAACCTGGCCCACGAGCCTGACGGTGCTCATCGATCACGATCGGCGTCTCGTGCCCTTCTGGGAAGACATGGCACGAGTGTGGTCGCGTCTCCGGGAGCACTGTGGCGGGAGCGCCATCAAGGCCCGCGTCTTGTTGAGCGGGCCACGAGGGCCGGCCACCGACGAGCGGGGGCGCGTCCATCGGCAATGGCGGGAGGCGGCCAGCGAGGGGCCGGTCCTGGCGCTCTCCGACCTCGGCCACTTCGGCACCTGGAGCGAGCGGGAGGACTGGCTGTCCGAGGCACGTCGCCTTCGCGAGGAGGGGAGGAGCTTGGCGGCACTCGTGCCCTGTCCGCCGACTCGCTGGCAAGTGAGCGTGACGCGTGCCTGGAATGCGGCGGCCTGGGAGCGCCGGCTCGGCGTGCCGGCGAGCACGCCGTGGGAGGAGCGTCGACTGCAAGCCCGCCGTCTCCTGACCCTCTTGTCACCGGCGTTGCGTGTCGAGCCGGGCTTGCTCCGAGCCGTTCGTCGGTCGTTGCCGGCCGCAGTGGCCGATGTCGGGACCGAGCTCGATGCCTGGCGGCATGAGCTCTTGCGGGGACGTCATGCGGCGGCGGCCGCGTTCCGTTCGTTGGGCCTGCGTGAGACCTTCGCAACGGCCCGTCACTCTGAGGACGAGCCCGTCGATCCCTGCATCGAGCGATTTCGTGAGAGGGTCGTCGAACAGTTGGAGCATTGGCGCCGGCACTTGCCCGACGAGATCCGAGTGGAGGAGACGCTCACCCTCTGGTCACTGACTCCGGACCTGGTTGGGGAGGAGCGCCGACAGGAAGCGGCGGCTTACCTGCCACGGCTCGTTCAGTCGCTTCGAGCGAGTCAGGGGGAGGAAGCGGCCGATCTCGTCCGCTGGTTCGGGAGGCTCGTCGCTCGCTTGCCGAAGGAGACGGTCGCGATCGAGCCCGTCAAGGAGGCGTTGCTCGATGCCAGTGCGCTGGTGTCCCAGCTCGATCCTCAGTTCGAATCACCCGTGCCGCTCGATCCGGCGAGACTCGAGCGTCTTGGTGGGATGCGCGGTACGACCCGTGGCTGGACGGTGTTCCAGGACGAAGACGGCCTTGGCTTCGATCCGAGTGAGACCGTGAGCGACCTGCAACCCTCACGTGCGTTGGGTTCGGTACGGGCGGCCACCCCTCTGGCCCTGGTGACCGTTGGCGAGCAGCGTGCCCAGTCGCACGTGCTCTCGGCGGAGGAACGGCAATGGGTGCCTGCTGCGCCGGAGGCTTCGGTCGAGCTGCTGACAGATCGCTCCCGGCTCGTCCTCCGACGTCTCGAGAAGCCGGCCTGGGCCAGCGCCGTCGGTCGTGACCGATACGGTCTTTGGGCCGAGGTGAAGGTCGGCGTGGTGAGGTCTCGGATGCGATGGATCCCTCCAGGGACGTTCTGGATGGGGTCACCAGCGGGGGAAGCGGGCCGCTTCCGGTGGGAAACTCGTCACAGGGTCACTCTCACCACTGGTCATTGGCTTGGTGAGACACCTTGCACTCAGGAACTGTGGAGAGAGTTGACGGGTGCGAATCCCAGCGTGTTCCAGCATCCTCGGCGCCCGGTGGAGAACGTGAGCTGGGACGACTGCCAGGACTTCTTGAGGAAGCTCAACGAGCGCATCGAGGGGCTCGGCGCGGGTCTCCCGACCGAGGCGCAGTGGGAGCATGCTTGTCGCGCTGGCATTGGCACGGCGACTTGGGTCGGGGACCTCGTCATCCGCGGAGAGAATCACGCCAGCGAGCTGGACGACATCGCGTGGTATGGCGGCAATAGTGGCGTCGACTTCGACCTGGAAGCAGGTGCGGACTCGTCGGACTGGGAGGACAAGCAGTACGAGCACTCGAAGGCTGGCTCACGCATGGTCGGTCTCAAGCAGGCCAATCCTTGGGGACTGAAGGACATGCTGGGCAACGTCGGGGAGTGGTGTGCCGACTGGTACGGGATCCACGAGGGAGGAGACGAAGTCGACCCGGTGGGGCCAGATAGGGGCCCCGGTCCGGTCATTCGTGGTGGGTCGTGGGATGGCGCTGCAAGGTTCTGCCGCATGGCGTATCGGAATTGGCGCACCTCGAGCTATCGCTGGGGAGGGTTGGGCTTCCGCCTGTCCTGGGGGCAGCTGTCGGAGCCAGAGGATTCGGAGTCGTGTGATGGAAGCGGGACAAGTCTCTCCTCATGAGCACTGCCTACCGTGTCCACCCTCTCGAACGCGGACTTCCTCCGGCCTGGGCGTCGGAGTGGGGCGAGGACGAGCATGGTCCCTTCGTGGCCTTCGAGGTCGAGGGCGTGCGGCAGGGGTTGCGGTGGATCCCGAGGGGGAGGTTCCGGATGGGCTCACCGGAAGACGAGGAGGAGCGGGCCCCCTGGGAGATGCCGGTCCACGACGTCACGCTGAACGAAGGACTCTGGCTGGCCGACACGCCCTGCACGCAGGCCCTATGGCAAGCCGTCATGGGGGAGAACCCGAGCCAGTTCTCCGGCGAGCCTGAGCGACCCGTGGAGCAAGTGAGCTGGGGTGACTGTCAGGTCTTCTTCGAGCGACTCGAGCAGCACGTTCCGGGCCTCCAGGCGCGCTTGCCCACGGAGGCCGAGTGGGAGCGGGCGTGTCGAGCGGGTGGCAATGACGCGAGGCATGGTGCTCTCGATGACGTCGCTTGGTATCGCCAAAACAGCGAGGGCACGACGCATCAGGTCGGTCTCAAGCAACCCAACGCCTGGGGTCTCCACGACATGTTGGGCAACGTCTTCGAGTGGTGCTCCGACTGGTTCGTGGATGGTGGCCTGAGCGAGGCCGTGAGTGACCCGACCGGGCCAGAGATGGGCACGAACCGCACGATCCGCGGCGGGTCGTCGGCCGACGCCGCGGGGGGCTGCCGCGCGGCCTACCGGTTCGGGGCCCACCCGGGCGATCGCTGGTACGACCAAGGCTTCCGCCTGTCCCGAGGTCAGCTCTAGTAGGCTGCGTCGGGGTGGCGAGTGCCCAGTGCGTGGCGGCGGAGCCATCCGTCACGGGCCGAGCGCACCCCGCGGCAGCGGCCTCCGTGCTGCCTGGCCGTCTTCGGGAACTCCGAGACCGCCTCCGTCGTGTCAGTCTTCACCCCCCGTCCCCGAGCTTTCCCAGCTCGGAGTCCGCATGCTGGCCCGTCCTCTCCTCGTCGCGCTCATCGGCCCGCTGCTCGCCTGCATGACACCACCGTCCGACCCCGACCACGAGGTCGACACGCTTTGGGGACAGCCGCCCCTGGAGCACGCGCCCGGGCGGCTTCCCGCTCTGGCTCGGGAGTACTTCGTCGCGATCGCCGATGACGATCCCATGGCCATTGCCGAGTTTCTCGAGAAGACCTACACGCCCGGGGCACTGAGCCAGCTCGGCCTCGCGGGCTGGACCGAGAGTCATCTCGGCACGGCACGGCGGGTCGGATCGCTTCCCAGGTCTCTCGTCGTGGAGGTCGACCAGCATCACCTCGAGGTGCTCACCCTCATGGAGAACGGCGACGAGGAACTCTGGCTGTCCTGGGTCTTCCTCGGCGCCCTCGACGGCTCGCCTCGTCTCCGCGGGATCCAGGCGTCCCCCGCAGCGCCTCCCGAAGACTGGGCACCGCGACTGACCGCGACCGACGCTGCAAGCTTGGCGAGCGACTTGAAGGAGACGCTCCAACGACCTGCCGTCGCCCTGGCCGTGATCTCCGCGGACGAGCTCGACGCCGCTGTCGTCGGCGTGCGGCGCAACGATCGACCGGAGCGCGCGCGCCAGAGCGATGCCCTCCTTCTCGGTCCGGCCAACAAGACGGTGACTGCGCTGCTCGTGGCGAGTCTGGTCGACGAGGGGCTCCTCTCCTGGGAGGACTCCTTGGGCTCCCGACTCGGTGACGTCTTCGCGCTGCACCCGGCCTACGAGACCGTCACGCTCGCCCAGGTCGCTCGTCATCGGGCGGGCGTGGTCGGTCACTCGAGGAACAGCGCAGAGGCGAAGGCGCTCGTTGTCGATTCCCGGAGCACGCCGACGGAGCAGCGCGCAGCTTACCTGCGGGTCCTGTTGGCCGCAGCGCCGGAGGAAGGTTGGCCCGAGACGCGCGAGGTGAACGCCGGTCATCACGTGTTGGCTCACGTCTGCGAGCAGGTGACCGGAGAGTCCTACGAGACCCTGTCGGCCCGGCGTGTTCTCGAGCCCCTCGGCATCGAGACAGCCTCCTCCGGTCCCGGCCGGATCTCGGGGCACGTCCTCGACGAGCAGGGCGTGCTGTCCCGGTTCGTCGAGGGCACGGGAGAGGAAGGCTCCTTGGCGCAGGCCGGTGACCTGGCTCTCTCACTCGAAGACTTCGCTCGTCTGATGTTGCAGCATGCCGTGGGGGCTGGGGGAGGCTCGGCGATCGTCTCGGCCGCGCAGTTCGAGGAGATGCAGGCCACGCCCTGGAGTCATCAGGCCCTCGGCCTCGGGCGGTGGGCGCGACACGGACGGATCTCCTTCGGGGATGAGGGAGCGATGAGGGGATGCTGGGTGGCGTTCCGAGCCTGGCCTGAGCTGGGTGTCGCAACGGTTGCGGCCGTGAACGGTCCCGTCGACGAGGCTGGCAAGCGACAGGTCCACGCGGTCTTCGACGCCCTGCTCCGAGGCGTGGAGGGCGGGTAGACTCAAGCTCTTCGGTGGAGGAGGAGCCCATGAGTCGGAAGAAGCAGGGACGGGCAGGTGGGGCACCTCTCTCCTGGGCCTCCCGGTCTGGCGAGGACGAGCACGGGCTCTTCGCTGCCCTCGAGCTCGAAGATGTCGAGCAGACCCTCCGCTGGATCCCCGACGGGACCTTCCCCTTCGGCGTGGGCCGCAACCCGGTCACGCTCACCCGAGGCTTCTGGCTCGCCGACACTCCCTGCACGCAAGCTCTCTGGGAAGTGGTGACGGGCTCGAACCCCAGCAAGTGGAAGGAGCCGGAGCGACCCGTCGAGCGCGTGAGCTGGGACGACTGCCAGGTCTTCCTCGGTGCCCTCAACGACCGACTCCCAGGGCTCGCTGCCCGACTGCCCAGCGAGGCCGAGTGGGAGCGGGCGGCCTGGGGCGAGGAGCTCGATGGCGACGTGTCCGATGAGGACCTCATCGACGACCACGCCTGGTGGGTGGGCAACAGCGGTCTCACGACGCACCCGGTCGGTGAGAAGGAGCCCGGCTGCTGGGGCCTGCACGACATGGCCGGCAACGTCGAGGAGTGGTGCGTCGATGGCTACCAGCGCCGGTTTCGGCGTGGGCCCCGCGTCGACCCGGTGGTCGAATACGACGGCGGCAGCCACATCATCAAGGGAGGCTGGTGGATCAGCCCCCGCGGCTGCGGCGATCCCACCTGGCGCAACGCGGCCGGACCCGACTATCGAGCGGAGAGCACCGGCTTCCGCATCGCCCGGAGTCTCGACGCCTTCGACTGAAGCGTCCTCCGACCGGTCTCACCGGACTCCACCACCGGGCGACCGGTCCTCCGAGAGGTCCGCCCCGGCCCGATGACCGGTCCTCCAGTGCACGGACCACCACCAGCCTCTCGTCGAGATGACCTCGAAACCGCTGCTCACGGCTGTCTCGCGCAGGTCCGCCCCCTTTCGACTCGCGATGTCCTCCCGTGTCCTCTCAGGTCCGTCGAAGACCCCGGCCTTCGCCGCATTCTCAGCGCAACGAAGGCCGCCAACGGCCACGACTCAGGAGAAACGCCATGTCGACCACCCGCAACAGCCTGCTCCTCGGTGCCGAGCTCCGCCGCCTCCGCGGCGGCCGCAGCCTCCGCGAGATCGCCAAGCTCTCGCGTCAGGCTCCCTTCAACCAGCTCGGTGCTCCCATCTCCATCGCCACCCTCAGCCAGGCCGAGCGTGGCTACGTCGAGCCCACCCTCGACACGCTCGCCACCCTCGCCGCCGTCTACAGCGTCCCCGTCTGTCGCTTCGTCGAGCTGACCCGGAGCAAGCGCTTCGTCCAGCAGCTCGAGCCGACTCTCGACGACCTCGCCCAGGCCGAGGAGCGCTTCGAGCAGGAGGCCAAGGCCTCCGATTGGTCGGCCGCGCTGACCGTCGCCCTCCACGCCGAGCAGCTCGCCGCCGAGGCCGACGACACCCAGGCCCTCTGCGACTGGCGCTTCTGGCGTGCGGCCTGCCTTCACTACCTCGGCCTCAACGAGGCGGCCATCGACATCCTCGAGAGCCTCCTCCACCGCGACGTGCCCACCGCGCGGCTGAGCCAGGTCTTCTCGCTGCTGGCCGACGTCCGCTGTGCCACCGGCGACGTCTTTCTTTCGGAGGTCCTCGTCGACAAGGCGGAGCGCTGTCTCCCCGACGAGGTGCCGACCGACGTCACCCGTCAGCTCCAGGAACGCCGCGTCCGTTTTCGACTGCTGGCGGCCTGGGCCGACCCGGCGCCGGCCGCCGCGGCGGACATCCGCGAGGCGTTCCGCTGGGTCGACTCGTTCCTCCACGAGCTCGAAGGTGAGCGTCGCCTCGCCCTCGAGATCCAGCGTGCACAGCTCCACGCGTTCCTCGACAACCGCCTCCTCGCCGTGACCCAGCTCGAGCAGCTCGCCGAGCAAGCGAACGAGATGGGGGAGCCCGCGCTCGAGCTCGACGCCCGTCGCGCCATCGGTGCCATCGAGCGACGCTTCGGTCATCTCAAGGCCGCCGGCAGCGCCCTCGGTCAGGCCGAGCAGCTCATGTTCGTCCACGGTCGCGACCTGTCGCACGACGACGTCTTCGCGACCCACGTCGAGCTGGCTGCGCTTGCTCATGAACAGGAGGACGGCGTCAGCGCCCAGCGTCACCTGCGCTCCTGTCAGCGTCATCACCCGTTCCTCTCCCGTCGCTCGCCCAGCGTGACCGTCTACGAGCGGCTGCTCGATCGAGTGAAGGCGGCATGAACGGCACGGCAGCGGTGACGGTGCGCCGGCGGAGGGAGTCGGCGCACCTCACCGCAGCGAGCGTCGGCTCGCTCACCAGCTTGCAGGGACCCTGCACCGACGTCCCCGCAGGCCGGTGAGTGAGTCGACGGATGGCGGAGCGGTCGTGGGTGGCGAGGAGCAACGCCTGCGACCGCTCCGCATTCAGGATGGCGTGGCTTCAGAGCAGCGGTGCTGCTCGTTAGAGTCACGGGATGCGTTGCTCGGTCATCACCTTGCTGTGGTTCTTCCTGGGACTGGCGTCCGTCGCCCACGCGCAGTGGGTTCGCGAGACGGCTCACGACGCGACCTGGGGAGAGCCGCCCCTCGTCGCGCTCGACGCCACCGACTCGCCCATTCTCGCGGTCGGGCTCAAGCGTCTCGTCGTCGCCCGGAGAGACGGGCTCGGCTGGCGACACGACCCCGTGATCGATGCCTGCGGCGCGACCCGCAGCATCGACCATCACCCGACCGGTGGCACCGCCATCGTCTTCGAAGACGGCCGTGACAGCCGGCTCCTGCTGGCCTGGGAGCGTGCGGGTGAGTGGGAGATCCACGAGCTGAGGACGGAGCACCCTGCGCGTCGAGGAGGAATCGAGGTGGTCTTCGATCCGACCGGGGCACCGCTCGTCGCTCACGTCGACGAGGGCGTGGTCCGCGTGCTGCGCTGGTCCGGGAGTGACTGGCTCGACGAAGAGCTCGGCGTGGGCGAGGAGCAGGTCCTCGCGGGCACGACCGACTCCGACGGCAACCCCGTCTTCCTCTACGGACCCGACCGCACGCGCTTGCTCGAGCTCGCGACCTGGACGGGTGCGACCTGGACCTTCGAGACTCTCGACCCCGGCGTGACCGGTCATCGCGCCGTCGACCTCGACTATCCACCGGGCTCGACACGTCCGAACCTCTTGCTCTGGACCGAGCCCGATCTCTACCTCGTCGAGGACCTCGGGCCCCGCTGGGCCACCGATCGCGTGGAGCGGCTGGTGCGCGAGCTGTCGGAGGTCTCGCTCGAGCACGCCGGCGACGGGACGCCCTTCGTGACGGCTGACGGCTTGTCTCGCATCTACCGACGAGAGGCCGGCACGTGGAACGAGAGCTCCTTCGAGGTGACGGGGCTCTTCGGACCCGCCCCGATGGCCGTGGACTCGACCGGAGCGGTGCTCGTGGGGGGCAGCACGCGTCGCGGCATCGCCACCGACCCCGTCGATCACGACGTCCACCTCTGGCGCTGGGACTCTGGGACCTTCGTGGACGAGATCCCCGGCGGTGACGCCGAGCTGGGCCTGTCGCAGCTCGTAGTCAATGACGATGGCGAGACCTTCCTCCTCGCGGTGACACGCTACCTCGAGCCCGACCGCCTCGTGTTGGCTCAGCGGAGGGACGACGGGCCGTGGACGAGCCAGCTCGTCGCGACCGGTGTCGCTCTCGGCGAGCGGCCGATGGTGCTCGATGCCGCGGGCAATCCGGTCATCGCCTGGACCGAGGACAGCGGGCTCTTCGTCGCCCGACGTGTCGCGGGCGTGCTCGAGACACGAGCCGTGCTTCCCGGCACCCAGATGATCTCGCCGTACCTGGCCATCGCACCGACTGGCGAGATCGCCCTGCTCGTGCGACGCAACGATGGCGTCGACGCCTGGATCACCTACCTCGTCGAGGACGGTGCCGGGGGCTGGGAGCAAGAGGACGTCTTCACGATGACCGTCTTCGACCATCCGGCCGTCGCCCTGGGATTCGATCGCGACGGCTCACCGCTGGTCGCGCACGCCTCGCCGCTCAGCGGCTTGCACCTGGAGCTCAGTCGTCGGGGTCCCGGGGGCTGGACGACCGAGCGCATCACGCCGAGCGTGTCACCGATCAACATCGACTTGGAGTGGGGGCCGGACGGCGCGTTGCACGTCGCTCATGCCAACTTCACGTTCAACGGGCTGGCGCGGGAACGAGACGGTGGCTGGGAGATCTTCCCGCGCTTGTACGTCTCGGCTCGGGCCGTGCGAGCACCGCTGGCCTTCGGGCCGGCCGGCGAGCCGGTCCTGCTGGCTCAGAGCGTCGACGACGGACCCGTTCTCGGTCGCTGGCTCGGGTCGACCTGGTCGGTCGAGCAGGTCGACTCGCGCTCCCTCCACTCCACCGCGTTGGACCTCGTGACCGGGCCCGACGGCGAGCTGCTCCTCGGTTACGACGGCTGTGGTGGTCGTCTGTTCGTGGCGCAGCACGGCGTGACGATCCTTCGCACGACCGCCGCCACGACCTCCCCCGGTTGGACCGACGGCGTGCTCCCGCTCACCTTCGAGAACGACATCGAGCTGGCGCCGTTCCCGGCCTTCGTCCAGACGCCGGCGGAGGTTCGCGACAACCTGCCTGGTGAGGCTCTCACCTGCTACCTGGCAGTGGGTGACGCGGGCGCCTCGGTGGCCCCGCTGTTGCGTGTCTCGAAGGAAGGGACCGACGCGATCGTCCGCTACGAGTGAGCTCTGCGCGGCTTTCCCGCAGGGTCGTGAGCGCCGGACCCAGGTCTCCGCGAGGGACCCGCCGCCCGTGACATGATTCCCGGCTCCCCGAGCGCATTTCGGGGCGAAAGGTCACGTCATGAGCGAGCGCGAAACCGTCCCCTTTGACGTTCTCATCGTCGGTGGAGGCCCAGCCGGCCTGTCGGCCGCGATCCGGGTGGCCCAGCTCGCCGCCGAGGCGGGGAAGGAGCTCGAGATCGGCGTGGTCGAGAAGGCCAGCCAGTGCGGCCTGCACTGCATGTCCGGGGCGGTCATGGACACGCGGGCGCTGAAGGAGCTCTTGCCGGACTACGCCGACAACGGCTTCCCCGGTGGTGCCGTGGTCGAGTGGGATTCCTTTCACTACATGATGGCCAACACCCACATCAAGGTCCCGGGCTTCCTCGTGCCGCCGGTCAACAACAACCACGGCAAGGTCACCCTCTCGCTCCAGAAGTTCGCCGCCTGGCTGGCCGAGCAGGCGGAGGAGCTCGGCGTCATGATCCTCACCGACACCTGCGCGACCGAGCTCATTCGCGATGACGACGGTGCGGTGCTCGGCGTCCGCACGGGTGACAAGGGCCTCGGCCACGACGGTCAGCCCCTGGCCAACCACGAGCCCGGCTACGACCTCACCGCGACGGTGACCATCCTCTCCGAGGGTCCCTACGGCACCTTGGCCGAAGACCTCATGCACGCTGAGGACATGAAAAAGGACGCGGCGCCGCAGATCTACTCGCTGGGCGTGAAGGAGCTCATCAAGAACGACTGCAAGGAGATCGGCATCGATCCCGACGTCGGCTTCTCCATCCACACCCTCGGCTTCCCCATGCCCAAGGGCGCCTTCGGCGGAGGCTGGCTCTACCACCTCGGCAAGGGGCAGTTCTCGGTGGGCTACGTGCTCGGTCTCTCGTGGGGCAACCCCGCCCTCGACCTGCAGGCCGTCTTCAACGAGTACAAGAAGCACCCGCTGCTCCAGAAGTACCTCCGCGGTGGTGAGGTGCTGGCTTACGGCGCGAAGACGATCCCCGAGGGTGGGTACTTCGCCATCCCGAAGCTCCATCATGCCGGCTGTCTCATCGTGGGCGACTCGGCGGGCCTGGTGAACGTCCGCACGCTCAAGGGCATCCACTACGCCATGAAGAGCGGGATGCTCGCGGCCGAGACTGCCTTCGAGGCGGTCGGCTCCGAGGACGCCTCCGAGGCCAAGCTCGCCGCCTACCGTGAGGCCCTCGACGCGAGCTGGATCATGGAAGACCTCTACCGGGATCGGAACTTCCGGCACTGCTTCCACGGCAACCTCCACGTCGGTCTCGCCAAGACCATGCTCAACGACTTCACCGGCGGCGGCTCGAAGTCGGCACCGTCGTACCCGATGGACTGGAAGGAGTGGGGCAAGACGTCCGACTTCTCGCTGCGCAGTCAGGGCAAGGACGCCCACGATCCGAACGTCATCCTCGACAAGATGACCGACGTGCACCTCTCGGGCACCGAGCATCGCGAGGACCAGCCGAGCCACATCAAGATCCTCGAGCCCGAGCACTGCCAGGACACCTGCATCCCCAAGCACGGCGGCACCGCGCCCTGCACGCACTTCTGCCCGGCGCAGGTCTACGAGCTCAAGGAGCCGGCGGAGCCCAGCTCGCCCATCCAGGTGAACTTCTCCAACTGCGTCCACTGTCGGACCTGCGTCATCGTCGACCCCTGCGACGTCGAGGGCAGCGACCACTTCCAGAACATCGAGTGGCGCGCGCCCAACGAGGGCGGCCCGAAGTACCTCGGTCTCTGAGAAGGAGAAGACAGACATGGCGGAGCACTCAGAGCTGCTGAATGAGGCCAAGGAGCTGCTGCCGGACACGGTGGCGCTGCGCCGCGCGATCCACTCCGAGCCCGAGCTCGGCCTGTCGACGCCGAAGACCAAGGAGAAGGTCCTCGCCGCTCTCGAGGGGCTGCCGCTCGAGCTGCGTCACTCCGAGACGACCAGCGGAGTGGTTGCCTGCTTGCGGGGCGCGAAGGGAGGCAAGTCGATCGTCCTCCGCGGCGACATGGACGCCCTGCCCATGCCCGAGGACACCGGCTTCGAGTTCGCCTCGAAGACCGCGGGCCGAATGCACGCCTGCGGTCACGATGCCCATACCGCCATGCTCGCGGGGGCGGCGCGGTTGCTCTCGAAGCATCGAGACTCCCTGGCTGGCGAGGTGCGCTTCATGTTCCAGCCCGGCGAGGAAGGTCCGGGTGGTGCGGAGCCCATGTTGGCCGAGGGCCTGCTCGACGAAGGTGGGGCCTACGACGCGGCCTTCGCGTTGCACGTCTACCCGAACCTCGCCTCGGGGACCATCGGCACGCGGGGCGGTCCGCTCATGGCCGCCAACGACATCATCTCGATCACCATCACGGGCAGCGGTGGTCACGCGTCCATGCCGCACCAGGCCAACGACCCGATGCCGGCGGCCTGTCAGCTCGTGACGGCCTTGCAGGCCTTCGTGACCCGTCGGATTCCGGCGTTCGATCCGGTGGTGCTGACCATCACGAAAATCACGGCAGGCACGACCGACAACGTCATCCCAGAGGGCGTCGACCTGCTCGGCACCTTGCGATCGTTCTCGGTGGAGTCACGGGAGACCGCTCATGCCGGCATTCGCCGTCTCGCCGAGAGCTTCGCGGCCGCGCACGAGATGAAGGCGGAGGTCACGCTGACGCCGGGTTATCCGGCGACGATCAACGACCCGAGTTTCGTCGGCTTGGTGGGCGATCGCGTGCGGGGCCTGCTGGGCGACGACGGCTTCCACGAGATGCCGGCTCCGATCATGGGTGCTGAGGACTTCTCCCTGGTCTTGCAGCGGGCGCCGGGCGCCATGGCTTTCCTGGGCGTTGCGCCCCCAGGCTGCGATCCGGAGCAAGCCGAGCCCTGTCACTCGACGCGGATGAAGCTCGATGAGGACGCCATGGCCGTTGGAGTGGCCGTGCACGCGAGCGTGGCCTTGGGGTTTCTGGGCGAGTGACGCCTGAATGGCTCGTCTCTCTCGGGCCCTCGGTGACGCTGACGACCGGGGCGTCTTCGGTCGCGCTCGATGAGGCCGAGAGCGAGCTCGGCGTGGCCTGGCCTCCGTCTCTGCGCGAGCTGTTGGCGGCCAGCGACGGCCTGCAGGGCGCCCATGGCGTGGGCGTGGTTTGGTCGGTCGGAAGGATCGTCCGGGACAACCGGGCGTTTCGTGACTCGGCGGACTTCCGCGAGCTGTACATGCCCTTCGAGCACCTGCTGTTCTTCGGTGATGCGGGAGATGGCGATCAGTTCGCGTTCCCGATTCTTGCCGGTGCCATTCGCAGCGAAGACGTGTTCGTGTGGCGTCACGAGACTGACAGCCGTGCCTGGCTTGCTCCATCACTGGAGCGTTACTTGCGGGTGGCGTTGGTCGGTGCGTCTGCGGGCTGAAGGAGCGCTCACGTCCTGGCCCACAATCGTAACTCCAGCACTCAACGCCTCACGTTGCGTCGAGCTGGTCTCTTGATTAGCCTCAGCTCACGTGACAGCGCCAATGGCGCAGCGATGGAGGTGAGTGCGATGAGTCAGTTCGATGGCGGCAGGGTGAGTGAGAGCGGGAGCGTCTCTGCGTGGGGAGGCTCGTCTCGTGTTGGTGGGAGGCGTCGGTCGGATGCCGGCGATGATGTCGACGAGGGTGCGGTCGCGCCGCTGCTCGAGGTGCTGCCAGCCGAGATTCGCGCTCGGCTTCGAGTGCGTGCGATGGAGGAGGGTCGGAGCGAGGCGGCGGAGCTTCTCGTTCTCCTGCGCGATGAGCTCGGCGTGGACGAGCCGTCCCGGCCAGCGCTGACCGAGATCGATCGCTGGCGCGTGCGGGCGCAACGTCCGCTCAGCCTCGAGCTCATCCGAACGGCCCGGGAGCACGGCCGCCCGTGATCATCGCCGACACCAACCTCATCAGCTACCTGCTCATCGAGGGGCCGTTCACCGAGGTGGCTCGGCAAGCATGGCAACGTGACGCCTGCTGGTTGGCGCCACCGCTCTGGCGATCGGAGCTGCTCAACGTGCTCTGGCTTCACGTTCGTGTCGACGGTCTTCGCGAGGATGATGCGTTTCGGATCTGGCGCCGGGCCGTTCATGAGCTGAGACTCGTCGAGCGTTCGCCTGATGAGGAGCTCATCCTGCAAGTCGCTCTTCGTGACGGTATCTCGGCCTACGATGCTCACTTCGTGGCGGTCGCGGAGAGGGAGGGCCTGCCGTTGGTGACGGCAGACAAGACCCTGCTTCGTCGCTGCCCGGCGATCGCTCAGTCCATCGAGAGCTTCGCGGAGAACGCAGCTTAGGAAGACGGCGTGGTCAGGCGGTGCGCGGACTGGGGCACCTTGCTGCTCACGTTATGCTCTTCCCACCGAGTCTCGCCAACGACACCGCTGCGAACACCAGCAGAAGAGGATCGATCGGACTCCGCAGCCGGACGTTCGCCCAGTAGACGAGGCAGGTCACGAAGGTCGCGGCGACGAGGAGGAGACTCTCCAAGACCAACTCCTTCCGCTCCCGCCAGCTCCACCAGGCTCCGTGGACGACGAACGGCACGAGGAGCCAGCTCCCGGCCAAGCTGAGCCAGGTCAGTGTCGACGCTTCGCCGAGCTGAGCGTGCCAGCCGAAGAAGCCGAGGACCTTCTTGCGCAGCAGTGGCCACCAGTGCTCGGGGTGAGCAGCCAGGTCGTCGAGGGCCACGTCATTCAAGCGCTGCGAGAGGACCCAGCTCGGCCCTCGTCGCAGCTCGGCGAGCTCTTCGGGAGGAAGCAGGTGGCAGGTCTCGGCCGGGAGCCAGCCCTCTCCCAAGCGAAGGCTCTCCCCGCAGTTTCCGCCAAGGAACGTGGGGCCGCTGCCGGTGGTGGTCAACGTGAAGCGACCGTCGCTCACGTGCGTGGTGACCGTCCAGGGGATGAGGAAGACGCCGACTCCAATGAGGAACACGAGCAAGGCACGGACCGTGGCTCGGCCGCTCCAGCCCCGCCGACGCCACCAGGCGACGCCGAAGCCCAGGGCGACGACGAGCACCAACACGAGGCCGTTGGGACGCGTCAGGCACGCCGCTCCCGCGAGGAGGCCGGCCAGCAGCAGCCGTCGCGAGCGTGGTCGGACACTCGTGTCGCGATCCGACCGTAGGAGACTCAGGAGCGTGCCGAGCAGGAAGACCGTGAAGACCGGCTCCGTCATGGCCGAGCTCGCTCCCGCCAACAGGGGGCCATGAACGATCGCGAGGGCTCCGGCGATGAGGCCGGCCCGACGACCGGCCCAATGTCCCGCCAGGAGTGCGACCTGCACGGGGATGAGCATGGCGAAGACGAGCACGAGGCCCTTGGCGGCGAGGGGAGAGGGGCCAGTGATCGCGAACACGGCCGCCTCGAGGATCGAGAGCATCGGTGGCCAGCGAGCAGACAAGCCCTCGCCATGAAGCAGGCCTGCCGCCAGGTCGAAGTAGATGCGGTTGTCGTCGTCGGGCCACGCGTCGAGCCCCTGCCGGAGCGCGAAGAGCAGCCGGACCGTCAGGGCTGCACCACCCAACACGACGAGCTCATGCCGACGCAGTCCCGAGGGAAGCAGTTGGGAAGGTGCGCGCGCTCCCCATGGCCTGAGCGATCGCAGCCAGGGCAGGGCCTCGGATGGTCGAGTGAGGGTGGGCGCGGTGGCGTCCACGGTTCGCGGCGAGGAGGGCTTTCCCATCGCTCGAATCCCCGGATACGACGGGGACGTCCGGGCCAACACCACCAGATCGCCACCGTCCTCGAGCTCGACTCACCGCGAGAAACAGCTCGCACCAGAAGTCGACTCGACGTGACAGCAGCGCCCCCCAGCCCACGTGTCAGCACCTGCAAGATACGCAGGTGAAAGGGAAGTGCCGTTCCGCTCTCCGAGCAGTTGGTGCGGACGCTGGCTCGTGGCCTAAGCGGTCGCGACGGCCTGACGCTCGTGGTCTCGGATCAGCCAGGCGTAGCACGCGGTGCCGAGGCCATAGAGCGCGGCGGTGATGAGGAAGACCTGCCAGTACGGCATGTCGTGACCGCGGAAGAGCTCGAAGAGCTTGGCCGAGAGGAACCAGGCCCCGCTCCAGATGCCGGCGGTGATGGCCGAGGTGATCTCCCGCTGCTCGTCGCCGACATAGGCCATCGTGAGCTCCGAGCTGATCGGGGCGGCCATGTTCATGAGCGGCTGACGCAGCGCGAAACAGGTCATCGCCACCGGGAGGGCCCAGGCCGCACCGGCGAAGGGCTCGGTGATCGAGAGCATGACGAGGAAGGCCACCGACAGGCCTTGGGAGCCGAGGATGGCCGTGCGGTAGCCGAAGCGTCGCTTGATGGCCGGGTTGAGCAGTGACGACACGAAGACCAGCACGCCGGTCACGGCGCCCAACAAGCTGAACGCCGCCGCGTCCATCCCGAAGACCGCGTTGAAGAACAAGTTGATGAAGGGGATGGTCAGGCCCGCACCCACCGAGATGAGGATGTTCGGTGATACGGCCTTCATGACCCGCGACCAGTCGATGCGGGCCCCCGGTCCGCTCGTCGGTCGGGGTGCCGGTGGGTTCTCGCGGATGAGAAGGAGGAGCGGCACGGCCAGCGCGCCGAGCCAGGTGGTCACCGTGAGCAAGCCCGCCTCGTCGAGCACGATCTCGGCGCCGAGGAAGGACACGCGCTCGAGCTTGGCCAGGAGCTGGGCGAGCAAGCCGAAGCTCACCATGGAGACCGACCAGGTCGCGAAGTTGAGTGAGAGCGCCTCGGCCCGGTGGTCCTCGTCCACGTGACGCACGATGAAGGGCAGCGCCGCGACGTGGCAGGCCATGAGACCGAGGCCCCAGACGAAGAACGACGCGAACATGAGCCAGTCGAGCCCTCGGGCCGCCGCGTGCAGCATGACGAAGGTCGACGCCGGCACGAGCAGGGCCCCCGTGACCAGCACGGGCTTGAGCGGCCGACCCCGGAGCCAGGCGCCGAGGGGGACGGCCAGGAGCAGCACCCCGATGAAGCGGTAGGAGGTCGCCCGGGCGATGAAGGCGTCGTCGTGCCCGAGCTGCCGCAGGTGCAGGTTCCAGACGAGCATGACCGCCGCGACGATGAGGTTCGTCAGCAACTCGGCGGTGACCAGCAGGATCACCGAGCGGGGGAGGCGTCGGTAGCGCCCGAGGAGGCTCGACATGGACCCGGGAGTCTACTGCCGGGGCGGCGGCACGCCAGCCTCGACTCAGCACCTTCTCTCGACGAAGCCCGGCACGGCCCCCTCGTGCACGGCGCGCCAGGATGAGAACGGCCAGTCCGCTGCCCGCTCGGCCAACCCGGCCCGCACCGGGCGCTCGTGAAGCACCGTCCGCGCCCGCTCCAGGTCGCCGCGCCGGACGAAGCGGATCCGGCTCCCCGGGCGCCAGACCGCACCTGTCCGGCCGACGCGACGGTTGTCACGTCGACCGTGCGCTCCCTTGATCCGCCCCAGGAGCCGCTGCCAGCGCTCCGGACGGGCCCCCTCGGGCGTGAGCAGGTCGAGCGATCCCGGCAGCGCGACCCAGCCCAGCAGGGTGACGCCTGCCTCCCGACAGGCCTGCTCCAGGCCGATCTCGAGCAGGCGTGCGCTCACCGGATCGGCCAGCGCGTCGGGCCGGACACAGGTCGCCGTGAGGTGCAGGCCACAGGCCCGAAGCCAGTCGGGAGGAGTGGGGGAGACGTGCGAGCTCATGCCCCTCCTTCAGCAAGACTCCTGCCAGGCGGGGAGAAGGACCTCGAACGGTGCTAATCTGACCGGTTCCAGGACGCCCGCGCGCGCGTCCGGAGAGCGTCACGAGGAGCGCTGCCATGCCCGTTCTCAGTCAGGAACAGCTCGAAGATCTTCTCTGCGAGGTCGAGAAGCCGGTCCGCTACGTCGGCAACGAGTGGAACAGCACCGTGCAGGACGGACCGGACATCGACTTCCGGGTCGCCCTCGCCTATCCCGACACCTACGAGATCGGGATGAGCCACCTCGGCTTCCGCATTCTCTACTCGCTGCTCAACGCCAAGGACGGCGTCGCGGCCGAGCGGGTCTTCGCGCCCTGGCCCGACCTCGAGAAGCAGCTCCGAGCTCGCGAGCTGCCGCTCTACACGCTCGAGACCAAGCGCCCCGTGGGCGAGCTCGACATGGTCGGCTTCTCGCTCCAGTACGAGATGACCCTGACCAACATCCTCACGATGCTCGACCTGGGCGGCATCCCTGCCTTCGCCGCCGACCGTGAAGACGGTCACCCCATCATCGCCGCCGGCGGTCCGGTCGCCATGAACCCGGAGCCCTTCGCCGACTTCTTCGACCTCATCGCCATCGGCGACGGCGAAGAGCTCTTCCCCGAGCTCATCGACCGTGCCCGCGAGCTGCGCGAGGGCGGGGCCACCCGGGCCGACATCGTCTCCGAGCTCGGCAAGGTACCCGGTGTCTACGCGCCGGCGCACTACCAGCTCGAGGTCGACGAGAGCACTGGCCTCCAGGTGGTCGTCGGCTCCGAGAGTCATCCCTTCCCGGTGAAGCGGCGGCTCCTCATGGACCTCGCCCGGCATCCCTTCCCCGAGGAGATCATCGTCCCGTTCTGCGAGGTCGTGCACTCACGCGTGGCGGTCGAGATCATGCGCGGTTGCAACGTCGGCTGCCGCTTCTGTCAGGCCGGCTACATCTACCGGCCCGAGCGCATCCGCACGCCCGAGCAGGTCATGAAGACCGTCTTCTCGTCAGCGGAGAAGACCGGCTTCGACGAGGTCTCTCTCACCTCGCTCAATACCGGTGAGTACCCGCAGATCGAGAACCTCGTCAGCAAGATGATGGACCGCTTCGAGCAGAGCTCGACCGGCGTGTCCCTGCCCTCGCTGCGTGCCTCCTCTCTCAAGGACGGCCTGCTCGACGAGATCAAGCGGGTCCGCAAGTCCGGGCTGACCATCGCCCCCGAGGGCGGCACCCAGCGGATGCGCGACGTCATCAACAAGAACATCTCCGACGAGGACATCGAGAACGCCGCCGAGGCCGTCTACTCGCACGGCTGGGACCTCATCAAGCTCTACTTCATGATCGGCCAGCCCACCGAGCGCGAGGACGACGTCATCGGCATCGCCGAGACCGCGCGCAAGGTCCACTCCATCGGTCGCAAGCACCGCGGCGGTCGCGCCAAGGTCAACCTGGGCGTCTCGTCCTTCATCCCCAAGCCGTTCACGCCCTTCCAGTGGATGCCCATGGAGCGCTCCGAGACGCTCATGGAGAAGCAGGCGCTCATCGCCCGCTCGCTCGGCGACAAGCGGATCAAGTTCGGTCGACATCACGTCGAGACTTCGGTGCTCGAGTCCGCCTTCTCCCGCGCCGACCGACGGATGGCCAAGGTCATCCATCGCGCCTGGCTCGACGGAGCCCGCTTCGACGGCTGGACCGAGTGCTTCGACATGGAGCTCTGGAAGAAGGCCTTCGAGAAGGAGGGGCTCGACCTCGAGGCCTACGCGCATCGCGAGTTCGCCACCGACGACCGCCTGCCCTGGGACCACGTCGACATCGGCGTTCGCAAGGCTTACCTCGTCTCCGAGTGGGAGAAGGCCCAGGCTGCCGAGGTGGTCTCGATCTGTGCCTCCGACGACTGCCACGGCTGCGGCAGCTTCGTGAAGGAGTGCCTCACCGGCAACGCCAGCCACGGTCGCAAGTGGCCCGAGCGTCGGCCGCGCGAGGAGACTGAGCCGACACCGGCGCCGCCCTCGCACGGCTACCGTCTCGCCTACGAGAAGCGTGACTGGCTCCGCTTCATCTCGCATCTCGACCTGGTCCGCACCCTGCGTCACGCCTTCCGTCGCGCCGGTCTCGAGCTCGCGCACTCGGAGGGCTTCCATCCCATGCCCAAGCTCTCCTTCGCTCCGCCGCTGCCGCTGGGCACCGAAGGGGCGGAAGAGCTCATGGACATGCAGCTCATTCAGCCGATCCCGGCCGAGGAGCTCCAGCGCAAGATCAACGCGCAGCTCCCGCCCGGCCTGAGGGTGACGAACGTCCGCGCGCTCGGCGCCGGTGATCCCAAGCTCAGCCGCATCGTCAATGCGGCCAAGCTCACGGTGCGACTCACCGAAGAAGACTGGGCGGGTCAGGAACCTCAGGACGCCGTGGCCGCGCTGATGGCGAAGGACGACATCCCCGTCACGCGCACTCGCAAGGGACGGGAGAAGACCGTCAACCTGCGCCCCGGCATCTTCTCGCTCGAGGCGGACGGTCCCTTGCTGCGGGCCGAGGTGCTCTTGCTGGGTGAGGGCAACGTTCGCCCCATCGAGCTGGTCGAGGCCGTGCTCGGTCGCAAGGTCACCGGCGCGCGCTTCGTCCGAGAGCAGCTTCTTTGGTCCGAGGATGGTCAGCTCACGAGCTCGCTCGTGCTCGGGACGGTGTCGGACGCCGCATGAGACGGGAGCTCGTCATCAGCACGAGCCCCGAAGAAGACCGCGTCGTGCTCCTCGAGGACGGACGTCCGGTCGAGATCCAGGTCGAGGCACGGGACCAGGGCCTCGTCGGCAACGTCTACCTCGGTCGCGTGAATACCGTGCTGCCCGGGATGCAGGCCGCCTTCCTGGGGCTCGGCCTCGAGCGGGATTGCCTCCTTCACGCCCGTGAGCTCCTGCCCGAGCGGGGGGCCTCGGAGCGCATCGAGCAGCGCGTGAAGCCGGGCGACGAGCTCATCGTGCAGGTCAAGCGCGAGCCCTTGGAGGGGAAGGGAGCGCGCGTCTCCGCGCAGCTCGCCCTCGCCGGTCGCTTCCTCGTGCTGGTGCCCGACGAGTCGAAGGTGCGGCTCTCGCGCAAGATCGGCGACGAGGGTCAACGCGCGGCTCTCGCCGAGCGGCTCGAACGGCTGCGCGGTGATCGTCGTCTGGGTCTCATCGTGCGGACGGCTGCCGCCGGTCAGAGCGACGAGGTGTTGGAGCGCGACCTCGCCGAGCTGTTCGCGCGCCACGACCTGATTCGAGAACTACGTCGCGGGGCCTCCGCGCCTCTCTTGCTCCACGGCGAGCCGCCGCTGTCGCGACGCTGCCTGCGCGACCACGCCGTCGGTGCCCTGCGACGCATCACCGTCGACGACGCTTCGCTGGCCGATGAGCTGCGCACGGAGGTGGCGGAGCGGAGCGCGGAGCGAGGCGGCGCGACCGACGACGCTTCCGGTCTCGAGATCAGCGTCCTCGACGACGCCGAGGACGTGTTCACCAGCCTGGGCATCGAGAAGGAGCTCGGCAAGGCCCTACGACGGAAGGTCTGGCTGAAGTCGGGCGGGCAGCTCGTCGTCGACCAGCTCGAGGCCATGGTGGTCGTCGACGTGAACACGGGCAAGTTCGTCGGCACGCGGGACGCCGAGCGCACGGTGCTCAAGACCAACCTGGAGGCGGCGCGGGAGGTAGCTCGCCAACTCCGTCTCCGCGATCTCGGCGGCCTGGTGATCGTCGACTTCGTCGACATGACCACGCCCGAGCATCGTGACGAGGTGCTGGCCGCCCTGGAAGAGGCCCTCGACCGCGACCGCGCTCGCACGACCGTCCTCGGCATGAGCGAGTTCTGCCTCGTGCAGCTCACGCGGCAGCGCAAGCGCAGGAGCCTCGACGGCCAGCTCCTCGAGCCCTGCCCGAGCTGCCGGGGGAGCGGTCGAGTCCGGAGCGCCGGTGCGCTCTGCAATGAGATTCTCCGACGACTGAGGGCGCAGGCCCGACGAGAGCCCGCCGCGGCCGCCACCGTACGAGCTCATCCCTCACTCATCGAGCTGGTCGCCGAGCGGCGGAAGAGCCTTGCCGGCACCGACGACGAGCTGCGGCTCGAGCTGACCCTCACTGGCGACGAGAGCCTGCCTCGCTGGGTCTACGAGCTCGGTTCCTGAGGGGGCTCTGAGCCGGGCTCGAGGGCGGCCCTCTTCAGGCAACCGGGGCGTGATCCGAAAGTTCGCGCGAGACCTCGTGTCATGACGACACGGCGCAGGGACCCGGGATGGCCGTGCGAGGAGGCTCCCAGCCTCGTGAGGACAAGGAACGCCTGCTCGGCCCCTCGGCCGAGGGTGGGCGAGCGTCCTATCAGGAGCTGATGGGCGACCTCGGTGACGAGACCGGCCCTCGGACGGAGGACGCTGAGGGCGATCTCCGCGCCTGGCTCCCGCTGCTCGGGCTCGGGCTGCTCGGTTGCGTCGCTGCCTGGAGCGGTCGGGTCGAGTTGCTGGGGTTGCTCCTGGCCCTGTCCCTCACGCTCATGATCTCTCAGGCGTGGACCTGTTCGCAGCTCGACGAGGTTCCGAGGCTGTTGCAGTCCGGCGGTGCCGGGCTGACCGACCTCGAGCGTCGGCTCCGGCTGAGGCCTTCGCTCCGTTTCCTGCTCTCCGAGCTGGCAAGCTCACGACGGCAGGCGGCGGCAGCGGAGCGTCAGCTCGCGGAGGTTCGACGACAGCTCGAGCGACGAGTGCGCGAGCGCACGCACGAGCTGGCCGAATCGGAGCGCAAGTTCCGGCAGCTCGTCCAGGCCGCTCCCGACGTCATCCTCAAGCAGGACGCCTGTGGCTCCTACGTGTTCTTGAACGATGCCGTCGAGAGGATCATCGGCTACACGCCTGCCCAGCTCTACGAGTGGCCCAACGGCCTGGTCGACCGCGTCCACGAAGAGGATCGGCAGCGGGTCGTCGACGAGATGGCGGTCGCCCTGGCTGGTCGTGAGGATGTCGTCGGCTCACGTCCGTTCCGCCTGCGCTGCCGGGACGGGAGCGAGCTCTGGCTCGAGCAGACGCTCTATCCCTGGCGTCACGAGGATGGTCGGGTGCGCGGCATCCACGGCATCCTGCGCGACGTCAGCCGGAGGGTGCGGGCCGAGCGCGACCTCTCGCGTGCTCAGGACGACCTCGTCGCCTCGACTCGGCTGGCGTCGGTGGGGGAGCTGGCCGGCTCGGTCGCGCACGAGGTGCTCAACCCGTTGACCTCCGTGCTCTCACGCTGCGAGCTGCTCTGCTCGCGCAACGTGGCGGAGACCACCAGCTCTCTCCAGGCCCTGGGAGCCGTCGTCGACGGCTGGTGTCAGGCACACGAAGAGCGAGGGCTGGTCGGTCTCGTGGAGGAGCTGCGACGCGAGGTCCCGGGGCAGGAGGGCAGGCTCATGGTCGAGGACGACCTCGAAGCCCTGCGTACCGTGCACGAGCACTTCGGCGAGCACCGGCGCGGCGATCACTCCGACTTCGAGTTCATGCTCAAGAACATCCACCGGATCGCTCGCATCGTGGACGAGCTGCGGGGGATGTCGCGGGCCGTGCGCTCGGTCGAGCGTTGTCACGTCGAGGACCCCATCCGCGACGCCGTGGCCCTGCTCGAGGACGGCCTGGAGAAGCGACGCATCGAGCTGCGCACGGTGCTCCCGGAGGGGCTGCCCGAGGTCGACATCGACTGCTCCGAGATCGTCCAGGTGCTCACCAACCTCCTCCGGAACGCCATGCAGGCAGTGGAGGAGTTCCAGCCGACGGGTGACGGCGCGATCGAGATCGAGGCTCGGCTCGGAGGTTGGCGGATCGAGATCCGGGTTCGCGACAACGGTCCGGGCGTGGCGGTCGAGCATCGGGGGAGGCTGTTTCGACCCGACTTCACGACCAAGCCGGCGGGGCAGGGGACCGGGTTGGGTCTCTCGATTTCGCGACGGCTCGCGAGGGCTCAGCAAGGAGAGTTGGACCTGGAGCCGGAGGGGCAGGGCGCCTGCTTCGTGCTCAGCTTGCCCGTTCCCGGCGCGAGTCCGATGCCCGACGAAGGAGAGCTTCCCGACACGGCTGGCGTGTCCCTCGGGATGCTCGACGTCGCCGCGTTGGAGCTCGAGCCGGAGCCGGTCGGAGCCGAGACCTGACGGCGCTCCGGGACCACGCGTGCATTCCGTCCCCGCGTCGAAGCGGGCCCGTGGCGAAGACCGACCGTCCGTCCTATCCTTCGTGGTTCCAAGCGGCATCCGACCGGGACGCCGTGGCCCGTCGAGGCCGCGGTCGGGCTCGGGTCAGGCCGCATCGCCGGGGGTCGGTGAGGGCCGATGAGCAACGAAGCCACGGGAGGGAGCCGGCTGCTGGGTGAGCTGCTGGTCCAATTGCGTGGCGAGCGCTCTCGCGAAGAACTGGCGGCCGTGTCGGTCAAGCCTCCCTGGGCCGCCCGGATCCGCAAGCTGTCGGTGGATGATCTCGAGAGTCTCGAGGAGGGCCGGCGTCTTCCCGACCTGCACGAGCTCTGGGCGCTGGAAGCCCTCTACGAGGTCCCCCTGCAGCGTTTCCTCGAGCGAGTGAAGCTGGATGAGCACGCGGAGCTCACGCCCGACACGGAGGACTTCACCGAGGCCCTGGAGGCCGGCTACCAGGCGGTGGAAGTGGGGGACTACCCCCGCGCCGAAGCTTGCTTCCGCTCGGCCGAGGAGCTCGCCACCGACGCCGAGTCGCGAGCGACGGCCACCAACAACAAGGCCGGCGCGCTCTGGAAGATGGGGATGCTCTTCGAGGCCGGACAGGAGTACTCGGAGCTCTTGGCCATCATCAACCTGCCGCCGGGTCTCCAGGTCAAGTGCCTGCGCAACTTGGCGGAGGTCCTCCTGGCCCGGGGCCACCTGCCTTCGGCCCGTCTCCATGCCGAGGCTGCCCTCGACATCGCGCAACAGCTCGAGATGCACCGGAGCATCGGCCACGTTCACGAGACCTTGGCCAACGTGCTCGACGCCCACCACGGCCTGCTCGAGCATCCCGACGACTCGTACCTCCACGCGGCTCTCGAGCATCACGAGCAGGCACTCGGGATCTTCGAGCAGCTCGGCTACACGGCCGACGCCGCGTTGACCCGCGTGAACCTCGGCTCGATCTACTGTCGGCTGGGCAACGTGATCGTCGGGCTGAAGAACCTGCGCGAGGGGCTGGCCGGCTGCGAGGCCGACGGGAACGACCGCGACGTGGCCCTGGCGATGAAGGAGCTGGGTCGCGCCTACTTCCTCACCCGCAACTATCAGAAGGCCAAGGACTACCTCTACGACTGCGAGAAGGTGGCCGAGCGTCGCGGGTACCACGACCAAGTCTTCAACTGTAACTACTACCTCTGGGAGATCGAGCTCGCCCAGGGCGGTCGTGGTCATCACGAGCTCCGCCGGCTCAAGCGGCTCCGCCCGTTCCTGGAAGGCACCACCTGGGAGCGTCAGCAGTTCGAGCTGCGGATGAAAGAGATCGCGGCGGAGAAGAAGGCCTGAGCTCGTCGAGAGCATCGGCTGACGAAGAAAAGAGCGCCGGACCCGAGGGTACCGGCGCTCTTCTCGTTTCAGGAGCGGGTCAGGGGCATCGCATCAGCCTGGATCGCAAGCGTCTCCGAGCTCGTCGCCGTCAGCGTTCTCCTGGTCGGGATTGAAGTCGAGCGGGCAGTTGTCGCACGCATCCGGGACCGAGTCGCCGTCGGTGTCGGGACCCTCGCAGGCCGGCTGACAGGCGTCTCCCACGCCGTTGCTGTCGGAGTCGGTCTGATCGTCGTTGGCGACGTCCGGACAGTTGTCACAGGCGTTGCCGCGGAGATCCCGGTCGTTGTTCTCTTGGAACGGGTTGTTCGCGACGATGCAGTTGTCGCAGACGTCGCCAACGCCGTCCATGTCGAGGTCGGACTGGCTGCCGTTGCTCTGACCGATGCAGTTGTCGCAGCCCGGCGTGTCGAGACGGCCGTCGCGATCTGCGTCGCCCGGTGAGCCAGGCGTGACCGTGCAGCCGGAGCAAGCGTCGCCGTTGCCGTCCATGTCGGAGTCGGCCTGGTCCGGGTTGAAGGCCATCGGGCAGTTGTCGCAGTCGTCGCCAACGCCATCGGCGTCACCGTCGGCCTGGCCTGAGTTGAACGTCGAGGGACAGTTGTCACAGGCGGTGCCCACGCCGTCCATGTCGGCGTCGGCCTGGTCGGCGTTGGGCATCGACGGACAGTTGTCGTCACCATCGGGGACGCCGTCCATGTCGGCGTCGGCCGGGCCCTCGCAGGCGTCACCGACCCCGTCCATGTCGCTGTCCTGTTGGCCGGCGTTGGGGTCGTCGGGGCAGTTGTCGCAGCCGTCGCCCACGCCGTCGGAGTCCGCGTCGGCCTGGTCGGCGTTGCGCACGAGCGGGCAGTTGTCGTCGGGATCGACCACGCCGTCCATGTCGCTGTCGATCAGGCCCTCGCAGGCGTCGCCCTCGCCGTCCATGTCCATGTCGGCCTGGTCGGGGTTGCTGCGGCTCGGGCAGTTGTCGCAGGCGTCGCCGATGCCGTCGGTGTCGAGGTCGAGCTGGTCCGGGTCGCGGATGGTCGGGCAGGTGTCGCACTCGTTGCCGGCACCGTCACCATCCCCGTCGAGCTGACCGAAGTTCACGACCAGTCGGCAGTTGTCGACGCTGTCGACGAAGCCATCGCCGTCACTGTCGTCGCAGGCGTCACCGAAACCATCGCCGTCGATGTCGGCCTGACCCGAGTTGGGGACCGTCGGGCAGTTGTCGCAGGGGGCGGCGAGCCCGTCGCTGTCCGTGTCGGTGGCGTCGGGGCTGCTCACCGTCGGACAGGAGTCGCAGGAGTCGCCGAGCCCGTCCATGTCGCCGTCGGCCTGGCTCGGGTTGGGGCCGTCGGGACAGTTGTCGCAGACATCGCCGAAGCCGTCGGAGTCGCGGTCGACCTGGCTGTCGTCCACGGCGAGCGGACAGTTGTCACAGGCCGTGCCGACGCCGTCCATGTCCGGATCGAGCTGATCGGCGTTGGCGACGTCGAGACAGTTGTCGCAGGCATTGCCCCGACCGTCACCGTCACCGTCGAGCTGGGCTGGATCGACCACGCCGGGACAGGTGTCGCAGGCCTCGCCGGCACCGTCGCGGTCGATGTCGGCCTGACTCGGGTTGTTCACGAAGCGGCAGTTGTCGCAGGCGTCGCCGAAGCCATCGACATCGGCGTCGGCCTGGTCGAAGTTCATGACGACGATGCAGTTGTCGCAGGCGTTGCCCCGGCCGTCGTTGTCGAAGTCGCTCTGGGTGTCGTTGAAGTCGTCCGGACAGTTGTCGACGCCATCGAGCACGCCGTCGTTGTCGCGGTCTTCGGTCTCGCAGTCGTCGCCGACGCCGTCCTCGTCGGTGTCGACCTGACCCGGGTTGAAGTCGACGGGACAGTTGTCGCAGGTGTTGCCGAAGCCGTCGAAGTCGACGTCGCCCTGGTCGGCGTTGGCGTCGAGCGGGCAGTTGTCGAGGGCGTCGGCCGCGCCGTCGTTGTCGTCGTCGTCGTCACAGGCGTCGCCGCCATCGGCCGCGCCGTCGGAGTTGGTCTGGTCGGGGTTGCTCACCGCCGGACAGTTGTCTGCGGCGTCGGGGATGCCATCGGAGTCGGCGTCGGGGGCTTCGCAGGCATCACCGACGCCGTCCATGTCGGCGTCGGCCTGATCGGCGTTGGCGTCGCGGGGACAGTTGTCGGTGGCGTCGGGGGCACCGTCGCCATCGTCATCGTCGTCGCAGGCGTCGCCCATGCCGTCGGTGTCGAGGTCGGCCTGGTCGGCGTTGGAGACCGCCGGACAGTTGTCGGTGGCGTCGGGCACGCCGTCGGTGTCGGCGTCGGGCAGGTCGCAGGCGTCGCCCATGCCGTCCATGTCGGTGTCGGCCTGGTCGGCGTTGGCGTCGCGTGGGCAGTTGTCGGTGGCGTCGGCGACACCGTCACCGTCGTCGTCGTCGTCACAGGCGTCGCCCGTGCCGTCGGTGTCGAGGTCGGCCTGGTCGGCGTTGTCGACGTTCGGACAGTTGTCGCAGGCGTCCCCGTCGCCGTCCCCGTCCGTGTCGAGCTGCGTCGTCTCGGAGAGGGCCGGGCAGGTGTCGCAGGCGTCACCGAAGGCGTCGCCGTCGGCGTTGTCCTGGCCCGGGTCTGCCACGAGAGGGCAGAGGTCGAGGGCGTCGGGGACGGTGTCCCCGTCAGAGTCGAGAAGCGTCGGCGTGACGAAAGACGACCCTCCACCACCGCCACAGGCGAGGAGGAGGGTCGCTACCGTCAGGGCGACGCAGGGAAGGAAGAGGGCTCGCTTCACGGCGTCGCTCCTGGACGAGAGCGACCCGGTGCCGACCGGGTCGCTCTGGATGGGGGATCAGGCTTCGCAGGCGTCGCCTTCGCCGTCCCCGTCCGTGTCGGTCTGGTCGGGGTTGGCAACTCGCGGGCAGTTGTCGGTGTCGTCCGGCACGCCGTCGTTGTCGTCGTCGACGTCGCAGACGTCACCGACGATGTCACCGTCGAGGTTGGCCTGATCGGCGTTGGCGTCGTCGGGACAGTTGTCCGGAGCGCCCATCGGGCAGGTGGTGTCACCGGCCTCGCCCCAGCCGTCGCCGTCGAAGTCGGTGCAGGTGTCGCAGGCGTCACCCGTGCCGTCCATGTCGGCGTCTTCCTGACCGGAGTTGTCGTCATCGGGACAGTTGTCCGCGCCGTTGTCGATGCCGTCACCGTCGACGTCGCCGTCACAGGCGTCACCCATGCCGTCCATGTCGGAGTCCTCTTGGCCGGCGTTGGCGTCGTTCGGGCAGTTGTCCACGCCGTCGTCGACACTGTCGTTGTCGTCGTCGTTGTCGCAGAGGTCGCCGTCACCGTCCATGTCGTTGTCGGCCTGGGTCGGGTTCGGGTCGGCGGGACAGTTGTCGCAGGCGTCACCGAAGGCGTCGGCGTCGCCGTTCATCTGATCGGTGTTGGCGTCGTCGATGCAGTTGTCACAGACGTCGCCACGGTCGTCCATGTCGCCATCGGCCTGGTCGGCGTTGGAGACCTCCGAGCAGTTGTCGCAGTCGTCGCCCACGCCGTCACCGTCGAAGTCGTCGTTGTTCATGGTGGCGAGGTCGGGGCAGAGGTCCATGTCGTCGGGGACGCCGTCGCCGTCGTTGTCGTCGTCACAGGCGTCGCCGTCGCCGTCCATGTCGAGGTCGTCCTGGCCCGCGTTGGCGATGTTGGGGCAGTTGTCGCCGGCACCCATCGGGCAGCCGGTGTCGCCGGTCTCGCCCCAGCCGTCGTCGTCGACGTCGGTGCAGGTGTCGCAGGCGTCGCCGTCACCGTCGCTGTCCGCGTCAGCCTGATCGTCGTTGTCGTCGTTCGGGCAGTTGTCGCAGGCGTCGCCGAGCATGTCGGTGTCGGTGTTGTCCTGGCTCGTGTTGGCGTCGTTGACGCAGTTGTCACAGACGTCGCCGACGTCGTCGGTGTCGGCGTCCGCCTGGTCTTCGTTGTCGTCGTTGACGCAGTTGTCACAGGCGTCGCCGTGGGTGTCGCCGTCGGCGTTGTCCTGCGTCATGTTGGCGTCGCCGATGCAGTTGTCGCAGGCGTCACCCACGTCGTCGCCGTCGCCGTCGGCCTGGTCGGCGTTGGCGTCCATCGGGCAGTTGTCGCAGGGGGTGCCGACGCCGTCACCGTCCGGGTCGCTGTTGTCGGCGTCGTTGAGGCCGGGGCAGAGGTCCGTGCCGTCGGGGATGCCGTCACCGTCGGTGTCGCCGTCGCAGGCGTCGCCCTCACCGTCCATGTCGGTGTCGTCCTGGCTCACGTTGGCCACGAACTGGCAGTTGTCCGTCGCGTCGGGCACGCCGTCGTTGTCGTCGTCGGCATCGCAGGCGTCGCCGCCATCGGTGTCGTTGGGTGCGTCGGCGTCGTTGTCGTTGTCCGCCTGGTCGGCGTTGGCGTCGTTGATGCAGTTGTCACAGGCATCGCCCACGCCGTCCAGGTCGGTGTCGTCCGGATCGTCATCGTCGAGCGTCGGGCAGGGATCGCAGGCGTCGCCGAAGATGTCGCCGTCGCCGTTGGCCTGACCCGCGTTGGCGTCGTCGGGACAGTTGTCACAGAGGTTGCCGACACCGTCGTTGTCGTCGTCCGCCTGGTCGGCGTTCTGGATGTTCAGGCAGTTGTCGCAGACGTCGCCCACGCCGTCCGTGTCACGGTCGAGCTGGTTGGCGTTCTCATCGTTGGGACAGTTGTCGTCCGCGTCGGCCACGCCGTCGCCGTCCGTGTCGCCAGCGCTCGGGCCGGGACCACCGGGGCCGCTGAAGTTGATGTTGCTGCTCGAGCCGTTGCCGCAACCGAGGGTCGCGAAGAGGAAGAGGAGGGTGGCGCCGAACAGCCCGATCAGGCGGGCGAGACGGCAGCAGTCAGGGGAGGAAGAGACGGCGAACATCTCGGGGTTCTCCGGTGTGGGGGGCACGCTCGATGGGGGCCGGATCGCGAGATTTTTCTCAATGTCGATGCCGGCAGGGAGCCGAATGGGCCGGAATCATGCACGGCGGCGGGATCCGGTGTCCAGCCGACTTCGTTAAAGGTTGCAAGGCCCTCCGACGAGCCTCTCGGCGGGGGCGTCGACGACCTGCTGGAGGGGCTGCCTGGCGTCACCTGGACCGTCCCTGGGCCCCGTGTCATGCTTGCCGACGGGTCGGCGAGGACGTTCCGTACAGGCGAAAACGAACGACGGTGACGTGGCGTGACCGTCCCCTGGTTCAGGAAAAGAGCTTGCCCGGGTCAGCGCTCAGCATCTTCAACTTCTTGCGCCGCGCTGCGCAGGCACGCCGCCGCCGTCTCTTCCTGCTGCGGGCGGTGCGTGGGCTGACCCTGCTCTCGATCATCCTGGGCCTGGGTCTCCTTCTCCTCCTCGCCTGGCCCGGCCTGCGGACCTGGATCCTCCTGGCTCTCGCTTCGGTCGCCATCGCGGCCGTGGTGGGCCTCGCGGCGGTGCTCTTCGTGCCGACGGGACCGGCGGCGACGGCTGCTTGGCTTCGCCGCCGGCGGCCGGCCCTCGGGGGAGCCGTCGCCGACGCGGTCGAGTTCTCTGAAGGTCTGGCCGAGGGTGAAGGCCCGCGAACGGGCTCGGCGGCCTTCGCCCAGGCCCACGTGGAGAACACCGCCACTCGGCTCCGCGGTCTGGCACCAGGCGCTCCGGCAGCCGAGGCGTGGCCCAGCCTGCCGGTCCGGGGCCTGGCCGTGGCGCTGGCGCTGACCGCGCTCATCGTCGTCTTCCTGCCGCGCGCTCGGTCGCTCCTCCTCTTCGGACCCGCGCCGGCCACCCTCGCCGCGGCCTCCCATGCCGGTGTCGAGGCGACCTACGTCTATCCGGCCTACTTGCAGCTCCCGCCCCGGACCGAGCTGGGCAGCGGCGACCTCGTCGCGCCAGCAGGCACTCACGTTCGGCTGAAGCTCGAGGCCGACCAGAACCTGGACCGAGCCTGGCTCGAGGTGAGCGGAATCGGCCCGCAGGACATGGAGGTCGCGGAGCGCGCCGCGACCGGCAGCTTGGTCCTGGTGGAGGACGGGACCTACCGCATCCACCTGCAAGGCGAGGTCGGCGGTCTTCACCCCGACCCGCCCGTGCACGTGATCAAGGCGCAGGCCGACGAGAAGCCTCGCGTCCGGCTTCGCGCGCCGAGCTCCGACGTCATCCTCGACGAAGACGACGAGATCGAGCTCCTCTACGAGGCCAGCGACGACCACGGCGTGGCCGAGGTGGCCTGGTTGCTCCATCGAGACGGTGGCGAGGCCGACACGCCGGACTTCCGGAAGGACACCCTGCAGGAGGTGAGCCCGCCCCGCCGCCGCGTTCTCGGCTCCCGTCGGCTGCCCGTCCGCAAGCTCGGTCTCTACCCCGGCGAGTCGGCCTGGCTCTCGGTCACGGCCCGCGACGCCGAGCCGACGGAAGACGACCGCTGGAGCGAGTCCCGTCGGGTCCGCGTGACCCTCCGCTCGCCCGACGAGGTCATCGAGGAGCTCGACCGCAGCCAGGAGGAGCTGGCCGAGGTCCTCCTCGACCTGCTGGGCAACCACCTGGTCTCGCATCCCGAGCGTCTCCCCGACCGACCGGCGCTGGTGCGAGCCACCGAGGACTTCGACGAGCGCATCTCCTTCACGCTCCAGCTCTTCCCGGGCGTGTTGGAGGCGCTCTCGTCCGGTCTCGAAGAAGACGCGGCGGCGGTCTCTGCGCTGGAGGACATGCGCGAGCAGCTCCTCGATCTGAGACAGCGACGCCGACGTCTCGGCATCCGCCAGCTCGCGGCGACCGGTCCGAACGTCGAGGCTCGTGACCTGCTCGACACGCTCCACCGCGACGAGGTCGAGGAGATCGAGCGCGACGTTCTCTTCTTCGACATGTGGGCGGACCGTCGGGCGGCCCTGCGTGCGAGCGACACCGCTGCCGAGCTCATGGACCTCGTCGCCGCCATGCAGGAAGCCCTCGATGCGCAGGCGAGCGAGGACGAGGTCGAGGCGCTGCGGGAGGCGCTGGCCGCCGAGATGGATCGCATGGCCGAGCTCGCCGCCGAGCTGGCCGAGACCGACCCGAGCTCGTCGCAGTCGGCGCAGCATCTCGAGCAGGCGCGTGAGGAAGCCCGCGACGCGCTCCAGGAGCTTCAGCAGGCGCTGCAGGAGGGTCGTCGCGACGACGCCCAGGCGGAGCTCGACCGCATGGCCCGGATGGCCGCCGAGATGAGCGACGCGCTCGACTCGCTGAGTCAGCGGGCGCGGCTCGGTGACCCCGAGCTGGCCGCGGAGGTCGAACGGCTCCAACGAGAGCTCAACCAACTCCGCCAGCGTCAGGCCGACCTGCGCGATCGCACCAATCAGCTCCGCGACTCGGCCAGCGAGCGGCTCGGCGAGGAAGACCGTCAGCGTCTCGACGAGCTTTACCAGGAGATGATCGCCCTGGCCGAGGAAGCGGTCGCCCTGCATGCCGAGGGAGACGAGGGCGTCGGTGAGTCCGGGCTCGTGCTCGGTTTCTTCTCGCTCTTGGACGAGCGCGAGGAGCTCGACCGCCGCTGGCGTGAGGTCGCGGGGCTGCGTCGGGAGCAGGCGCGGATCGAACGTCGGCTCGCCGAGGTCCGACGTGAGCTGCTCCACTTCGAGCTCGACGTCGAGCGTCTGATGAACTTCTCGCAGCAAGTGCGTCAGCAACTCGGACGCCTGCAGCAGTCCCTCGCCGATCGCGACGCCGGCTCGTCCGAGCAGGCAGCGCGTCGTTCCTTCGATGGCCTCGACGTCCTCGGCAGCGGCCTGCGCCGGGGCACGCTGGAAGACGAGGCGATCCCGTTCCGCAGCGCACAGGCCCGCGTCGCCGAGATCCTCGACCTGCTCGAACAGCTCCGACAGCAGTCGCAGCAAGCGGCCTCGCAGGCGATGACCGACGGCGAACGTGAACAGATGCAGCAGATGGCCGGCGAGCAGGGCGAGCTCTCGCAGCGGATGTCGGAGCTGGCCCAGCGTCTCGCCGAGCTCGGTGCCGGTGCGGCCTTCCTTCAGGAGGAGATGGGTCAGGCCGTGCAAGAAGCCGCCGACCACGCGCGCTCTGCTTCCGAAGAGCTCGGCCAGGGACGACCGGGTGAGGCCTCCGAGTCTCAGGGCGAGGCCCTGTCACGGCTCGAGGAGGCCGCCGAGCAGCTCTCTCCGGGACGACGTCAGCGTCCGTCGCGACGTCAGGGTCAGGAAGGCCGACGTGGCGACCCGCGCAACGAGGACGTCGAGATCCCGGACGCCGAGGACTACCGGGTTCCCGAGGCCTTCCGCGAGGAGATCCTCGCCGCCATGCGCGAGTCGTCGGCTTCGACGGAGTATCAGGCTGCGGTGCGTGAGTACTACCGGAGGCTGGTCGAGTGAAGGCGTCGGTCGTCGCGATCACCGTCGCTCTCGCTTGCACCCTGCTCTCGTTTCCGGTGCAGGCGGAGGTCGACCTCGGTCAGGAGCTCCTGGCCATCGAGGACGACCTCCGAGCCTGGGACGTCATCGCCGCGTCCTGGCGGACGAGCCGTCTGCGACGCGATCACCCCGAGCGCAGCGAGTCGTGGCTGTCCTCGGCACGCGTGGCCTTTCACGAGGCCGACTACCCGCTGGCCACGCGCTACGCGGAGCAAGCGGTCGAGACCGCGACCGTGGACGAGGACCTTCAGCAGGCGTCGCGCTTCGTCGCCTACCTCACCGAACGACGCGAGCTGTGGGACTCCTTCGAAGAGCACCGCATCGACGACTTCATCCTCCGCGTCACCGAGAAGGACCGCATCCTCGTCGAGCCGGCATTGACCACCTTGCTGGCCGCGGGTCGTGCGATGGAGCGCGAGCTGGGCTACTGCCCGGAGCGTCCGGTGGTCGTCGAGATCTATCCGGACCGACGCTCCTTCATCGCCGCCTCGAGCCTGACGCGGGAAGAGGTCGAGACCTCGGGCACCATCGCCATCTGTCATTACAACCGGATCATGGTGGTCTCACCGGGGGTGCTCTCTCGAGGCTACGGCTGGCTCGACACTCTCTGTCACGAGTACGTCCATCACTGCGTGTACCACATCGGTCGCGACGCCGTTCCGGTGTGGTTGCACGAGGGGCTGGCCAAGGTCCTCGAGTCGTACTGGCGTGACGAGCCGCGCCCTGCGCTGGATCCCCGCCTGGCCTCGACGCTCGCCGAGGGAGTCGAGCGCGACATCTGGGTGAGCTTCGAGCAGATGCACCCGTCCATGGCCAAGCTGCCCTCCGGTGCGCTGGTGAGCCTCGCCTTCGCCGAGGTGGCGGTGGCCATCGACGGCCTCCGACACGAACCGCCCGGGGGCGGCGGGCCTGGGAGTCTCTCGCTGCGCGACCTGATCGATGCCGTGCTCATCCACGACGGCGACATCGATCGCGCCTTCGAGGTGACCACCGGCCTGCGGCTGCCCGCCTTCGAAGAGTGGACGCGCGAGCGCGCCGGTCGCCTCGACCTCCACCGCATCCCCGGTCTCACGACCCTCGACGAGGAAGGTTCGGGTCGTGAGTTCGTCGACGAGGGCGATGGCGTGCGCAGCCCCGAAGAAGAGACACGCAGCATCGAGGATCGCAAGGCACGCGACTTCACGGTCCTCGGCGACCGTCTCAAGGGGCGGGGCCATCACGAGGCGGCGGTGATCGAGTACGACAAGGCCTTGGACCGCCTCGGTCAGTCCGAGCCGCTGGTTCAGAACCGCAAGGTGCTCGCGATGATCCAGGAGGGTCAGCTCGAGGAGGCACGAGGGGTCCTCGAAGAGACGCTGACGCACCACCCCGAGAGCGCCGTCACCCTCGACAACCTCGGGGAGATCGCGTCGCGGCTGGCGAGCGCCGAGGAGGCGGCCGGTCGACCGGAAGCGGCTCGGGCTCATCGTCACGTCGCGTGCCGGCATCTCCTGATGTCGCGGGAGGTGAACCCTTTCAATCCGGAGACGCACCTGCGACTCGCCGCGCTCCATCGGGCTCTCGGCCGCGATGGTGAGGCCGAGGCCTGGCGGGATCGACTGCGTCTTCTCCTCGAGACCACTCAAGAGCGATGATGTGCGGTCCTGCCGTCGAGTCGACGGTGAGGACCCGGGAGTCACGATGATGTCGACCACCGCGGGGCCGGACCCCGACCAGACCGACCACGACCCGCGTCCCGAGGACGAAGCGACCTCCTCGGTCGCGGAGACCGGGCCCGAGTCCGACGCTGACGAGGCCGGGGTCGAGGAGGACGCCCCCGTCGAAGCCGCGCCGGCCGTGGCGACCAAGGCGCCCGCCGTCAGTGGGGACGAGCTCGAGCAGGCGGCAGCCTTGGCCGCGGCCTCGGAGCGCGTGCGCTCGGAGGTGGCGAAGGTCATCGTCGGGCAGAGCCGGGTAGTCGACCACCTGCTCATCGCCCTGTTCTCCCGTGGTCACTCGGTGTTCATCGGCGTGCCCGGGCTGGCGAAGACGCTGCTCGTGTCGACCATGGCCCGGGTGCTCGACCTCGGCTTCTCGCGCATCCAGTTCACGCCCGACCTCATGCCCGCCGACATCACCGGCACCGAGGTGCTCGAGGAGGACAAGGGCAGCGGTCGCCGGAGCTTCCGCTTCGTGCCGGGACCACTCTTCGCGAACGTCATCCTCGCCGACGAGGTGAACCGCACTCCGCCGAAGACCCAGGCCGACCTGCTCCAGGCCATGCAGGAGCGTGAGGTGAGCTCGGGTGGCACCAACCACGCGCTGCCCGATCCCTTCCTCGTCTTCGCGACCCAGAACCCCATCGAGCAGGAGGGGACCTACCCGCTGCCGGAGGCTCAGCTCGACCGCTTCATGCTGTCGGTGCAGGTGAGCTATCCGAGCGAGGCGGAGGAAGTCCGCATCGTCGAGGAGACGACCAGCGACAAGCGTCAGGACGTCGAGCGCGTGCTCTCGGCCGAGGACATCCTCGGCTTCCAGGAGTTGGTCCGCCGCGTTCCCATCAGCGAGCGACTCGCGCAGAGCGCCGTCCGGCTCGTGCGCGCGACCCGACCGGGTGAGGTTCAAGACGAGTACGTCCGCAAGTGGGTGGAGTGGGGCGCCGGTCCTCGCGCCTCGCAGAACCTCGTGCTTGCCGCCAAGGCGCGGGCCCTCATCTCAGGCCGTCATGCCGTGTCCGACGAGGACCTGCGTGAGCTGGCCCCGGCCGTGCTCGGTCATCGTGTCGTCGTGAACTTCCGCGCGGAGGCCGAGGGGCTCGGCTCGGGCGACATCGTCGAGCACGTGCTCCGCAAGCACTCGTGAAGCCCGGAACCGAAGAACACCGCGTCGCGCTCCATCAGGAGCTGTCGGCCCTTCCGCTGTCGGCGCGCCGCCTGGCCGCCGGCTTGCTGTCGGGCCTGCACCGCAGCGTGCAACGTGGCGGCTCGGCGGAGTTCGCCGAGCACGTCGAGTACGCCGCCGGTGACGATCCGCGCAACCTCGACTGGCGGGCCTCCGCGCGACGTGACCGCTTGCTCATCCGCCGCTTCGAGGAGACCACGCATCGTCGTGCCCAGCTTCTCCTCGATGCCTCGGCGTCCATGGCCTTCCAGCGGCGCGACCGACCCTCCAAGCTCGACCTCGCGCGCACGGTGTTGGGTGCGCTCGCCACGCTGCTGCTGCGGCAGGGCGACGCGGTGGGCGTGTCGGTGCTGCGTCGTGACGAGGCTTCGGATCACGTGCCGTCGAAGTCCCGCGGGGCACACCTCGCCGCCTTGCTCGCGCGGCTCGACAAGGTCACGCCCCGAGGCAAGACCGACCTCGGGCGTGCGCTCGACACCGTCGGTGCGCGGCTTCCCCGACGGAGCCTCATCCTGCTCGCGTCCGATCTCATCGACGACGGCGACCGCCTCGGGGCGGCGCTACGGCGCTTGCACGCGCGTGGCCACGACCTGGTCGTCGTGCAGGTGCTCGAAGAAGACGAGCTGCGCTTCCCCTTCGTCGGCTCGCGGCGCTTCCGCGATCCGGAGACCGGGGAGGTCGTCACCAGCGACGCCACCGCCGTGGCCGAGCACTACCGCGAGGAGCTGCAGCGCTTCCTCACCGACTGTGACGCGACCTGCGCCACGGCGCGGGCCGAACGGGTCCTGCTCTCCACCGGCGAGGACCCCGGTCCCGCCCTGGTGAGCTGGCTGGCCCAGCGTCAGGCCCTCGCTCGTCGTCTCGTCGCCGCCGCCTGAGCCATCGTGCCCACCTTCCTCGCTCCCGCCTTCCTGTTCGGCCTGCTCGCGGTCGCGGTGCCGGTGATCCTTCACCTGCTCTTCCGTCGTCGCGTGCCGGTGCTGGACTTCCCGCTCATGCACCTCATCGAGCGGGCAGAGCGCAGTCGGCAGCCGCGGCGCCGCCTGAATCGCGTGTTGCTGCTTCTCTTGCGGATGGCCATCCTGACCCTGCTCGCCCTGGCGCTGGCGCGACCGCTGTTCGGAGGGCGCGCGACTCTCACCGCGAGCGGACCGGTGGCCCTGCGGCTGGTGGTCGACGACTCGCTGTCCATGGGGGCGAAGGACGAGGACGCGCGCACGCGGCTCGAGGTCGCGAGCGAGGAGGCGTCGCTCTTGCTCTCGGGTCTCCCACCAGGCTCCCGGGTCTCGGGTGTCTCCACCGGCGGCGGCCAGGAGTTGCCGTGGTCGAGCCCGGAAGAGGCCGTCGAATGGCTGGCTCAGCGTGAGGTGGGACTGACCCGGGCCTTGCTCGGCCCCGTGCTGTCGGATGCGCGTCGCGACGTCCTGGAGGCTCCCTTGCCCGACGCACGGGTCGTGCTGCTCTCCGACCTCGCGCGTCATGGCTTCGAAGAGGCGGCGTCGGGTGCCGACGCCGGAGAGCCCGTGCCCCTCGAGCTGGTTCAGCCACCGCCGGTGTCGGGCGTGAACCGCTCCGTGTCGGGGCTCGACGCCGAGCCCCTTCCCGACGGTCGCCTGGGCGTGACGCTGCGTGTCTCCGCCTGGGGCGGCGAGGCGGGCGAGGTGCCGTGGACGCTCACCGTCGCCGGTGGTGACGAGCCTCCGCGGGTGGTCGCGCGCTCGAGCCTGTCGCCGGGGGCCGGTGCCTCGAAGCAGCGTCGCCTGCCGGTGGCGGTCGAGCCGGGACACGGCTGGTCGGAGCTGGTGCTCGAAGAGGACTTCCTGCCCGCCGACGACCGTCGTCACGTCACCCATCATCTCCGCGCGCGTCCGCGCTTGCTCGTCGTCGACGGTGACCCGCAGAACCTGTCGTTCGGGGCCGAGACGTTCTACCTGGAGCGAGCGCTCGCTCCCGGTGTCGCCCTGGGTTACGAGGCCGACTTCATCACCGTCGCCGAGCTCGACGAGGACTCTCTCGCCGGTCGTGACGCCGTCCTGCTCTGCAACCTGCCCGAGCTCGGACAGGACCGGCTGAGACTGTTGCAGGACCGCGTGGAGCAGGGTCTCGGGCTGCTCGTCTCGTTGGGCGACCGGGTCGTGCAGGCGGCCTACAACGGTGGTCTCGCCTCCTTGCTGCCAGCCACCGTGTCGGTGCTTCAGGAGCCGCCGGCGCCGGCCGTGCCCCGACCTTACGGTCGAGTCGATCTCTCGCGGGCCAAGGTTCACCGCTGGCATCAGCTCCTGCCCGACGATGACGCGCAGGTCACCCTGCGTCTCTTCGACGGTCAGCCGCTCATGGTCGAGGGCCGCGTGGGTCAGGGGCGCGTCGCGCTGCTCGGCACGACGCTCGATCGCGACTGGAACGACCTGCCGATCAGTCCGCAGTTTCTCGGCCTGCTCGACGGTTGGATCTCGCGATTGGTCGACGCCACCGACGTCGAGGTGCTGGACCCGGCACCCGTCGGCACGCGTCTCGAGCTCGGCCTCGGCGGTGATCGCTGGCTCGTGGGTCCAGACGATCAGCGAAGCAAGCTCCCCGAAGACGGCGCGGTGGTCGTCGAGCAGTTGGGACGTCATCGCGTGATGGACGCCGACGGACGCGTGAGCGTGTCGTTTGCCGGCATCACCGACCCGGCGGAGTCGGACCTCGCCCGACTGTCGTCGGCGGAGCTGCCCGGTGCGCTCGGCCCCGGCTTGGCCGTCGTCACTCCCGAAGGCGACGAGTCCCGGGGCGGCCGGCCGACCTGGCCGCTGCTGCTCGCGTCGCTCGTGCTCGTTGCCGCGCTCGAGTCCTACATCGCACGGAGAGCCGCATGACCGTCACTCGTCGTCTCGTCGCTCTCGTCGTGCTGAGCACCTGCGTGCTGACGCTCTCCGATGCCGTCGCGCAGCGGTCACGTCAGCGTCCGGTCGTGGAGCTGGCGGTGCTCCGCGCCGACGGGGAAGACGCCGATCGCAGTCGGCGATCGCTGCGAGCGCTCGCGGCCAAGGTGGCTCGACGCACCTCGGTGGAGATGACCACCACCGAGCCGCCCGTCCTGGGAGCCTCCGACCCGAAGCTCTTCGACCATCCGCTGGTGTTCCTCGCCGGCAGCGACGACTTCGGGGGATGGAACGAGGCGGACAGCGACGCGCTGCGCACCTACCTCACCTCGGGCGGGATGATCGTGCTCGACGACGCGAGCGGGAAGGGCGACTCGGCCTTCCGCGAGCGCGCGCGCGCCGAGCTGTCGCGCATCCTGGGCGGTCGCGAGTTCACGCCCCTCGAGGACGACCACGCGTTGTTCCGCTCCTACTACCTGCTTCAGCGACCCTGGGGTCGCGTGGACGTGAGCGACGTGCTCCAGGGCCTGGTGCTCGACGGGCGTGTCGCCGTCATCGACTCGCGCAACGACCTGCTCGGAGCGCTCGAGCGCGATGCCCTCGGTGGCTGGGCGCGACCGGTGCATCCGGGAGGGCGCGAGCAGCGTGAACGAGCATTGCGTCTCGGCGTGAACCTCGTGCTCTACGCCTTGACGCTCGACTACAAGGAAGATCTCGTGCACTTGCCGCTCATCCTGGAGCGTCGCCGGTGAACGAGGTTCTCGAACGCACTTCGCTCATCTTCGAGGTGGGCGCCACCCGCGCCTGGTTGTACGGCGTGCCGGGGGTGATCCTCCTGTCGGTGCTGGGCATCCTGTCGGTGCCGTCGTTGTCACGACGTCGTCAAGCAGTGCTGCGGGTGCTGCGCGTGCTGCTGGCCATCACGCTCGTGCTCCTCGCCCTCCGGCCGGCGCTTCGCAAGGAACGACTGTCGGTCTCGGCGGCGCCGCTGGCGGTGCTCGTCGACGCGTCGGGCTCCATGGGGGTCAAGGACCAGGGCGACGGCACGTCGCGGCTCGACGGCCTGGCGGCCTGGACCGCCGAGCACGAGGACGAGCTGGCCGAGCTGGCCGAGGGCGCGGTGGTCGATCTCTTCGCCGTCACCGACGGTGGGCTGCGCGCCATCGATCTCACCGAGCTCCGTGAAGGCAAGCTCGAAGCGGCCGGCGCGACCGACCTCGCCAGCGCGCTCGATGCGCTGGCCGAGCGTTATGCGGGCGGGCGGCGACCGGCGGTGTTGTTGCTCAGCGACGGGGCCGACCGGGGCCCATTGGCCGAGGCCGTGGCGGCCGGAGCGGCCCTGGAAGAGCTCGGGCCGGGGCTTTCGAAGGACGGTGGTCCCATCTGGGCGGTCGCTCCTTCGTCCGGTGGCTTCGCCGACTTGGCAGTCGACCTGGCAGCACACGACCCGGTGGCCTTCTTGCGCACCGAGATGACCGTGCGCCTGCGCGTGCGGAGCCGAGGTCTCGGCCGCCTGTCGGTGCCGGTGAGCCTCTTCTCGGGTGACGAGCTCCTGCAGGTCAAGAGCGTCGACCTGCCACCCTCACCGGCGGAGGTCGAGCTGACCTTCGTGCTCGAGCCGGTCGAGGTGGGCGAGGCGAGCTTCCGGGTGAGCGTGCCGCGACGTAGCGGCGAGGCGGTTGTCAGCAACAACGAGGTCCGCTTCCCCGTGCGAGTGGTGCGCGACCGCATCCGCGTGCTGCAGGTGGTCGGGCGTCCGTCCTGGGACGGTCGTTTCCTGCGCGAGCTCTTCAAGCGAGATCCCGCCGTCGACCTCATCTCGTTCTTCATCCTCCGCTCGGCCTGGGACTCACCGGAGGCAGACGTCCACGAGCTCTCGCTCATCCCGTTCCCGGTGGACGAGCTCTTCGGTCAGAAGCTCGACGGCTTCGATCTCATCGTCTTCCAGAACTTCAACTTCCGTCCCTATCGCATCGAGCGACATCTCGGCCAGGTGCGACGTCACGTCGAGGAGCGGGGAGGCGGCCTGCTCGTCGTCGGCGGCGACCTCGCCTTCGCGGCGGACTACTTGGGCGAGGACCTGCAGTCGGTGCTGCCCGTGCAGCTCGCGCGACCGGCGCGCTGGTCGAGTGACGAAGTGCGCTTCCGACCCACCGAGGTCGGCAAGCGTCACCCGGTGCTCTCGCCTTGGGGTGGCACCGACCCGACGCCCTGGCTGTCCGAGCTGCTGCCCTTGTCGGGAATCCAGACCGGCTTCGGCCTGCCTCCGGGGGCCGAGGTGTTGCTCGAGACGGCCGACTCGGATCGTTCGCCGCTGCTCGTGGCGGCCGAGCGGGGCAAGGGACGATCGCTGGCGCTGCTCTCCGATGGGAGCTGGCGCTGGAGCCTGCCCATGGCCTCGGGCGGTGGCAACGTTCGCTCCTACGAGCGCTTCTGGCGTCAGGCGATCCGCTGGCTCATCCGCGACGAGCGCTCGTCGCTGGTGGTGTTGGAGACCGAGCGACGACGCTTGAGCCCGGGCGAGTCGGCCGAGGTGCGCGTGCACGTTCGGGAAGACGATTACTCACCGCGTCCGGGTGCGGAGGTCGCCTTGCGGCTGGTCGGCCCGACCGGCGAGCAGCTCGAGGCGGCGACCGCGACCACCGAGGAGGACGGCATCGCCCGCTGGACGGTGCTGCCCAAGAACCCGGGGCTCCATGTCGTGTGGGCGCGGGTGGGGGATCGCGAGGTCGGTCCGTTGCATCTCGAGCGCGTGGACCCCGCCGGTGAGCTGGCTGACGCCGCCGTGAACCTCGAGCTGCTCGAGAGCCTGTCCGAGCATGCGGAAGGCGAGGCCTCGGAGACCGGTGACGGCTTCCCCGACCTGCGACGGCTGCGTCAGGAGCGACGGTCGCGCGTGGAGGCGGCGAGCCTGCACCCGCTGTGGTCGACCTGGTGGGCCTTCGGCCTCCTGGCGGTGGGCCTGTCGTTCGAGTGGTGGCTGCGGCGTCGCTGGGGACTGGCGTAGGGCTCGAGCTCGTGCGTCAGTCCAGGAGGCCGCGCTGCTGCGCTTGCACGAGCACGCGGCTGGCGAGCACCGCGTCGCAGTCGTGGGCATCGGACTCGACCTGAGCGGCGATGTCGTCGAAGGTCAGGCCCGAGGACGCCTCGTCTTCATCGAGCCAGCTCGCGGGCTCCGCTTCCTCTTCCTCCTCGGGCTCCAACGGCCAGGGGCAGGTGGTCCCGGGAGCCGGTGGTCGCCGGAGGAGCGTGCGGAGCCGTGCGCGGTGCTTGCCGGTGAGCGGTCGCTCACGCCCCAGCAAGTCGAGCATCGCCGTGAAACGCAAGAACGGCGAGCGGTGCTCGAGGAAGCGCGTGGTCGCCAGGTCGAGCGCGGCGTGGCAGGCGTCCTTCTCTCCCTCCCCGTAGCGGTCGACGAGACAAGGACCCTCGGCGCAGTGGATGCTGATCTTCAGCCAGGCGTACCAGCGGATGAGGGGGTCGTCGTCGGAGAGCAAGGGCGTGAGAGCGCCGAGGACTGCACGGTCGTAATCGTGCACGTCCCACTCGGCGTCGTCGCGCCCGAGGCAGTTCGGCTCCATGACCTCGAACTCCCAGTCGCTGAGCTCGTCCTGGAGACGGCAATGCCGGTGGTAGTCGGGGCCTTCGTCGAGCTCGATGCAGCTCGGCGGCTCGTACTGACGCAGGCCCGCGGCGGCACGCGCGATCTCGGCCTCGAGCCGCGCGGACTCCGCGTGGTACTCGGCCCAGGTGGTGACCGGGCAGGTGCGCTCGGACTCCTCGGCTCGTGCGTTCGAGGCGAGGCCGAGGAGCAGGATCAGCGACAGGCAGGTCGCGCGGCCCGTTCCTCCCCGACGGGCGTGGCGGCCGGCCTCATTCATCAGCGTCGAGCCGCAGCCCTCGTGCCTACGAGCTTCCCTCTCGTCTCGCATCTCTGGTCCCTCGCGACGAAGACGGGTGAGTGAAGCGGATTGGGCTCACTCACAGGCAGTAAAGCTACGCGATCCTCCGCTGGCCTCGCCACTTCCCGAGCTTCCGCAGTCGTTGCTCGCCGACACCACGTACCAGTAGCCGAGCGTTCCCGAGGGCGCGGGGAAGTCGTCCACGCGGGACCGACCGGGCATGTCCGAGTCGAGGCAGGCGTGGCGCTCGGTGCCCGTCCCGATGGCGAGGTAGATGAGGAAGTCGCCGTGGAGGTCGTGGGTGGTGCCGGTGCCCGAGCTCACGCCCTCGTCGGTCCACTGGATTTCGATGCGATCGTCGACCTTCACGACGTCGAGCCGGGAGATGGGCGCCGGCGTCGAGGAGGTCAGGGGATCGGTGGGAGCACAGTCGAAGCAGTCGGGCGTGGTGTCACCGTCCTCGTCGTAGCCGTCGCAGTCGGGATCGTCGCAGTCGACGAGCATGTCGTCGTCGTTGTCGACGCCGTCGTAGCAGATCTCGCCGCAGACCCGGTCGTCGACGCAGTCGTCGTCGACGCAATCGACGAGGCCGTCACCGTCGTTGTCGATCCCGTCGTCGCAGCGCCCGAGCTCGGAGACGGTCCGGGCCTGGTAGTCCCAGATGCCACGGCCGTAGGTGCCGAAGCGGACCACGCCGATGGAGGGAACCGCCTCGACGGACCAGTACGTGGTCATCGGGGCCTCGGCGCCGCCGATGTAGGACCACTCCTCGGTGGTGGGATCGAGCCGGTAGGGGCCGGCCTCGGTGGCGGCGTAGAGCACGTCGCTGTCCGGAGACTCGAAGACCAGGTCGTAGACGAGGGTGTTGGGGAGGCCGAAGCCGAAGGGTGACCAGTTTCGACCGCCGTCGGTCGTGCGGTAGACGCCGGGACCGGAGTAGCCCGAGCCGCCGACGTAGGCGAGGTCCACGTCGTTGCCCGAGTGGGTGAGGGCGTTGCCAAAGAAGTAGTGCGAGCTGGGACCGCTGTCGCCGGAGGCCGTCCAGCCGTCGTCGGCGGTGTCCGTGTAGTACAGCCGACCCGAGTCGTTGACGGCGATGCGTCGCTGGGTGTCGACCGGTGAGATCGACAGTGCAGAGAGGTAGTTGCCGCCGCTGGCCTGGAAGACGAGGTCGGAGGCGAGGTCCATCGTCCAGCTGTCGTCGTCGGGGTCGCGCGTGTACTTCCAGAGCCGCGTGGCACAGAAGTAGAAAGCGTCCGAGTCGGTGGGATCGGCGAGCACGGGCGGCAGCCAGAGGTGGTTCTCGCCCATGGGGAAGTCGAGGTAGACCTGCCTCAGGACGGCGGGGTCCTCGACCAGGAGGATGAAGCCCGGGTAGACCGAGATCACCCGCTGATGCGTGCCGTCGCTGCTGGTGAGGTGGGCGTAGTCGCCCGAGAGGATCTGGTCGAAGTCGAAGAGGGGCGTGCCGTCGCCGAAGGAGGCTTGATAGCCCTGGTCCTGCGCGCCGGCCTGGATGCGGTTGGGGTCGAGCACGCTGGTGTGAGTGCCGTAGTACTGACTCACGCCGAGCCCGTCGAGGGAGATGTTCTGCGTGCTGACCATCCCGTCGTCGCTGCGGTAGAGACCGCCGTCGGTGCAGATGAAGAAGACCTCGCCGTCGCCGGGCATGTCGAGCACGGCGAGACCGGGCACGTCGGCGTGGAGCTTGTTGGCGGGATCGCCGTAGTACTCGCCCCAGGGGTTGACGAGCTCGAAGCTCACGCCGCCGTCGTCGGAGCGGAAGGTCTCGACACCGCCGGTGATCACGAGGTCGGGCTCGTCCATCGAGGCGACGAGGCTCTCCCAGAAGTCGGGGATGGCCTGACGCATCTCCCAGGTCATGCCGCCGTCGCCGGAACGGTAGAGCGTCCAACCGCCGCTGCGGAGGGCAGCGTAGAAGTGGGGGGCACCGGCCTCGGAGCCGGTGAGGACCACGCGGTCGGCGGGGGCGGGGATGCTGCCCACGGGGGCCCAGCTGTCGCCGGCGTCGTCACTGCGCTGGAGCGTCGTGCCGTCGAGGACGTAGAGCGGTCCGCCGACGCGTCGGTCCATCCAGAAGTCGGCGGAGCCGGTGGTGTTGTAGACGTTTGCATAGCTCAGGCCGCCGTCGATCGAACGGAGCAGGCGAGCGCGACCACCGTCGGCGACCATGAGGAACACGCGGGTCGGGTCGGCCGGATCGGTCATCGCCCGGATGCCCTCGTTGAGCCGGGGAAGGCCGGCCGGCTCGATCCAGGTCGTGCCGCCGTCGGTGGTGTAGCGGATGCGCCCCCCGTTGGTCATCGAGGTGACGAGCTCGTCGGGGCTGGAGGAGACGGCGAGGTGGTGAGCGCCGCCCCAGAGGTTGTCGGACAGGGGCTGCCAGCTCGAGCCGTCGGGGGCGGTGGTCCACACGCCGCCGCGGTCGGAGCCGCCGTAGAGCTGCGTGCCATCGAGGGAGAGCGCGACGGCATGCATCCGTCCGGCCTGGTTGCGACTGCCGCGCTCGGTCCACGCGCTGCTGCCGCCGCGACGCAGGGCGAGAGTGTTGCGGAGCTCCTGGAGCCGGCGACCGTTCTCGGCTTCCATCGCCTTCCAGTCCGTGCCGGGGGCGGCACGGTGGAGCTGCTTGCGATAGGCCTTGCGGTTTTTCTTGTTCTCCGACTCGGCGCCATGAGGGAGCCAGTGCTCGGTCGGCTGCGGCACGCGTGAGCGACCTTGGGCCGACATGGCACTGACCGCGCGCGACGGCTTCGAGGTCGCAGCCGGTGCTTCCACGGAGGCGGTGGTCGGCGGCGCGGCGCGGCGCGCACAGGAGAGGAGGAGGCCCAGCGTCAGCAGGCCGAGGAGGGCGAGGGAGGACTTCTTCATCTGGGGAGGCTCGGGGGCGAGGCGTCGTTCACGAAAGCCGACCTGAGAGTGTCGGATCCCGGCTTGGCGGGCAACACCGCGCTGGCCAATGAAGTGAGCGCTTGCACGAGCGGACGGGTCGTGACGTGGGGCGAATTGACTCGTCGTGCTGGTGGGGCACGAGCGGTGGTCGAGAGGGGAGGCGCTGGCGCCGATGCAGTCGTTGGGAGGAGCCAGGCGAGAGGAATGTCAGTGGTCGCAGTCTCAGGGGGCGCCCTATCCTGGAGTCAGGCCCTCGGAGCGCATCGCTGTCATTACCTTGCTTGGAGGAGGAGGAGGGATTCGTGTCGCGTCATCGTTGGTGGGGAGTGCTTCCGTGGATCCTGCTTCTCGTCTTGCCGGGTCTCGAGGCCGGCGCGCGGGAGAGGCCGGGACGAGACGTCCGTCAGCGTGGGGACGTCCGCCGGCAAGTGGCGGCCTCACCGGTGGTGGACCCGGAGCCCGGCTCTCGTGCCGGCGGATCGGGTGACCTCCAGATCGTCGTCCTGCAAGAGAACGCCATGATGGAGTGGCCTGCGCTGCTCATCGAGAATCGCAACGACGACGATGACGACGGGGTCCCCGACTACGCCGACGGAGACGTGGTCTTCGAGCGCAACGTCCGCGTCCTCAAGGTGATCTTCCTGGATCAGCCGACGCCTCCCGGCGGCACGATCGAGTTCCACTACCACGGAGCTCCGACGCCGCCGAGCTACGTCGGGCGAGACATCGAGCGGGACTTCAAGGTCTACTGGGACGATCGCGTGGGACGACTCCGGCTCTGGAACACGACCCGCGCCGATCTCCTCCCCGCCAGCGCCTACCTGGCTCCCAACGCGTCCTATCCGCTGTCGGACTTCACCTTCGAGGACTCGACCGACTTCCCCGGCTCTGTCGAGCTGAGCGTGAGGGTGGAGGCGGTCAACGCCACGGTCGATGGAGTCCAGGTGCTCGATGACCAGGCGGTCGTGACGGCCACGGTCTTCAGCGGGGGCGAGGCGTCTCGGTCGAGCCTCACCTACACGCTGGTCCAGGGCAATCTCGCGGTCAACAACAGCAACCCCCGGCACGCCGCCGACACGTCCGTCATCGGTGAGCTACCAGAGCTACCAGAGCTGCCCGACGACGAGGACCCCGAGACCGACCCCTGCGACACGGCGCCGAATCCGGCGTGCTGCCGAGCCGCGAGGGACTGGGATGGCAGTTGTCCGGTTCCGGCGCCCTGCGTCACGGATCCCGATCTCGGGTGTCTCTGCTGCTTCGAGTGCTGTTTCACTGGCGATGGCTGCGAGCAGGCCTGCATCGACCAGGGGTGCTGCCCGCAGTTCGCTCCCTCCAGTGCCCTCGGTGACGGCCCTCCCGTGACGCTTCGACCCGGCGTCTCGGACGTCGAGTGGTTGCTCGATGTCGACCCCATGACTGGGGTCCTGAACAACCACGACGAGGCCCTGGAGGATCAAAACGGCGGGCTCCGGTTCTGGGCGACCGAGAGTGAGCTCGCGGACCTGGAAGACCCGACTTTCGACACGCACGACCTGGAAGACCTGGCGCCGCTGCTCATCGAGCTGCCGCAGCGCCTGCTCGACATGGACTACACGTTCCATCTCGAGAGTGATGGCAACTCCTCCGTTGCACGCCTTCATCTCTACACGGTGCCTCCCGAGTTCGCCGATGCCTATCTCGACGATCCGCGATTGCACGTCAAGAAGGTCCGAGCCGGTCTTCTCCAGCGCATCCTGGAGCCGGACGATGCAGGGGAGGAAGAAGACGAAGACGATGAGGAGCGGCTCGTCGGCGTGAAGACGGTCATGGTGCGACCGGGAGCGCTTCCCGTCGAGCTGCCGGTCATGGGGGAGCTGCGGCAACGCCAGATGTACATGCTTCGCGTGCGACAGCAGGCGGACTATCCGGGTCAGAGTTTTCGCGTCAGCTTGATCGCACGTTCTCCTCACGGGGAGCCCGATCAGACGATCGACAGCATCAAGCTGAATGCGTCCAAGGTTCGCCGTCAGTACTGGTTCGGCTCGTGCCGACTCGAGCCACGGGGTGAGAACACGGCGACGAGAGACTACGTGCTCTATGGGCCGGCGTTGGGCGGTGAGACGAACTGCTATCCGCTCGACGGCTACGATCGCAGCGACGTGTACGCCGAGGAGTCCCGTTACTGTCAGGGCGGGAGGATCTTCTTCCCTCCCATGGAGAAGGTCAGCGGCTCACGCGATCCCGACAAGACGAAACACCTCGTCTACCTCCACGGTTTCAACATGACCCCCGAGGCCGTCGAGGCCGCGAACGACATCTACTTCAAGCGCTTTCACTGGCTCGGCTTCCGTGGCAACTACGTGGCGCTCAACTGGTTCGGAGATCCCTCGTTCGCGAGAACCAACGAGCCGCGTGGCTCGGGCTTGCCTCAGTTCTACGACGGCGCGACCCGGAACGCCTTCCGCACGTCCCCGTCGTATCGCCACTTCCTGAAGGACGTCGTGCAGGGGCAATGGGGGGTCGCGCCGGAAGACGTCGACATCGTCGCGCACAGCCTGGGCAATCTGGTCGTCATGGACGCCCTTCGAGTTCACGTGGCCGAAGGCTCCGGGGCAGCTCACCCCGGCGGTCCGTCCAAGCTCGCGCGTCACTTCTACAGCCTCGATGCTGCCGTGTGGGAGGACGTGTTCCTGCCCCAAGAAGAGATCTCCTATCCTGCGGTGGACGACTACATCGACGAGTTCGGCATGGAGCAGATCGAGAGGCAGGAGCCCATCGACTACCCGGTCGACGCCCTCGTGCGTCACTCGTGGGCCTTCTGGTGCCGGCAGGATGGTCGAAGCATCAAGCAGGCGCTCGATGGCGGTCTCATTCATGGCTACAACCCTCGCGACTATGCGCTCGCTCTGGTCATGCGATTCAATGACTGGCGGCGCCACAATCCGCTACCGGGGACTCAGAGGCTGCGCGAGGCTCTCCTGCTCAACGTGCTCACGGAGTTGGCCATCGGCAGGGACATCATCGGGGATGGGCTCTTCGACTTCTTGCTCGAGGCCAGCTCGCAGCTCGAGGAGGATGCCCACTTCTACCGGGAGCGACTCATCCCGCTCGATGGTCGAGGCTCGGCACCGGACGACAGGCTCCGACAGCGCAACCTCAACAATCGGGGCCTGGACATCACGCCGACGCTCCTGATCTCGGGGCTCCGCGTGCCGGAGTACCAGGCTTGGTTCACGAACAGTCCGATCGGCCGACTGGAGAACGAGCATGCCGACGTGCAGGTGAACGGGGGGCTGCGCGGCTGGAACGAGTTCGCCCACTCCGATCACCGCGATGTGGAGATGTTCAGGGTGTTCGAGTGGTACGAGGCTTACTTTGGTGAGCATCCCAGGTCTGGCCTCCCGGATCTTTCGCCGCTTCCGCTCGGTAAGGAGTAGCAACATGAAGCGCCATCCCGCAGTTGTCGTGTTCGTAGTGCTCGCTGCCGTCGTGCTCCTTGCGGCGCAGCGGTCAGGGCGATCCAAGGAGGAGCAAGTCGAGGCCCTGTTCTACGAGCGCTTGTTGCCCACCACGGGAGTTCGGGTCGCCGGTACCGTGGTCGACGAGGATGGCAAGGTGCTCTCTGGAGTGCGAGTGAGCGCGCGCGTGCCCGCTGCGGGCTCGTTGAGCTTCCGTAGCTTCACGGAGCCGGTGAAGTCGGACGTTCTCGCCGAGGTGGTCACGGACGCTACCGGAAGATTCGAGCTCAAGCTCGATGAGGTGTCGACACTTCACTTGAAGTTCGAGAAGGAGGGGCACTACCCGGCTGGTCGAGACTACTCCGCGATGTCCTTGAGCAAGACTGCTCGAGAGCAGGGCCTCGACATGAAGGATATTCGAGTCATCCTCCCGGTGTTGCCACGACCCGTGAATGTCGTCAAAGAGGGGGGGCGTGGCTGGTTCGACCCAGGAGAGTCTCGAGACTGCTGGGTCTTGACCCGTACTTGGAAGCCATATCCCAGTCCCAACTGCTCGGCTCCCGAAGGGGAGTGCCTCCTCGAGCTGACCCCGTCGCTGAGCGGCCAGGACTTCGCGCTACACGAGTATCACCTGACCGACTCCAAGACCCCGGTCCTGGCCGCCGCGACCGTGACCGTGCGTGTCGAAGGACCCGAGGAGTGCGGTCTCCAGCTCGTCGAGGAGCTCCGGGACGACTACCCGCACGAGTATCAACGGCTGGTCGCACCAGAGGGTGGCTACAAGCGACGGCTCGTCGTCGGACCAGCGTCCGGGAACGGAGGGCTCTTCTACTACCGGACGGCAGCAAGCCGCTACGGGCGAGGTTCGATCGGGCCGGCGGACCTGCAACCTGATGGTCGCCTCCGTTACACGGCGACATTCAGGACTCAACCCGATGGCCATCGGAGCCTGAGCACGCGTCACCAGTGAACCTGGGCTCGGGACAGGGCCTGCTGGCAGGACTGCTCGCCTTCGGATTCGGGTGCGGAGCCACGTGGTGGGCCATGCCGGAGCCGCCGGCCGAGATCGTCTCGCGCCGGGGCGGCGTGGAACTGGTCCTGATCCCTGGCGGGACCTTCGTCATGGGCACGTCGGAGGCCGATCTCAATCGCCGCATGCTGGAGACGCCCCGGCTCCGCGTGACCCTCTCTCCCTACTACCTGGGACGGCACGAGGTCACCATCGCGCAGTACGCCCGCTTCCTGGAGGAGACCGACTTCCCGGAGGACATGGTCCCCGGCTGGAAGTTCTGGGGGTTCAGTCACCTCACCCGCCTGCAGGACCAGCGGCCCGTGCAGGGTGTCACCTGGGCACAAGCGCAAGCCTTCTGCGAGTGGGCTGGCGGACGCTTGCCGACCGAGGCCGAGTGGGAGCACGCCTGCCGCGCCGGCGCGAGCACACGCTTCTCCTCGGGAGATGCGAAGGAGAACCTGGCCCGCGTCGGCTGGTACGAGGGCAACTCCGATTGTGAGCGGCAGAAGGTGGCGGAGCTCTCGGCCAACGCGTTCGGGCTCCACGACATGCACGGGAACGTGCGAGAGCTCTGCCTCGATTGGGTCGAGGAGCTGGGTGTCGTGCCCCCATCGCTGCTCGGCGAGGACGTCGTCGCCGTCCGCGGTGGCTCCTATTGTGAGCCTGCCGAGGCTTGCCGCTCGATGAAGCGCACTCCGCACTCCAGGGAGGGCTCGACCTGGTGCACGGGGTTCCGCATGGCACGGGATCCATGAGCATCCAGGGCGAGCGAGCCGATGAGGCTCACCCCCTTCATGAGGCCGAGTCGGCGCCCGTCTTCAGCGGGAGACAGAGCTGGGAGCCGTGGCTCCTCGTCCTGGCCGGTCTCGCCGGTGCCATGCTCGCCTGGTGGCTCATCCGTGCCGAACGTCGGGCACCGGCCGTCTTCGAGCCGATGCCTCCGGTGAGCCTGGAGGAGGATCGACCCCCGCCGGCTGCCGTTCTCCACGACGGTACCGAGCTCATGCGAATCCCCGGGGGCGGCTTCCGCATGAGCATGGGGGAGGGGCGCTGGAAGTACACCCAGGTGGCCACCTTCCAGCTCGCCCGGACCGAGGTCACGGTCGAGCAGTACCTGCGCTACTGGGACGAGACCGGTCGACGTGACGAGTTCGCTCCGGACAACTGGCTGGGGCAGCTTCGTGGGCGCGCCTGCATCCCCGTAGGAGGGCTGAGCTGGGAGCAGGCGACGGCGTACTGCGAGTGGGCCGGAGGACGCCTGCCGACCGAGGCCGAGTGGGAATACGCCTGTCGGGCAGGCAAGGGGGCTCCTCGTCGGTCGGTGAGAGGCACCGAGGAGCCCGCACCGAGCGAGCAGGAGCGAGACGACACGCGCCGCAGGATCCGCCCGGTCGGGATCCGCCCGGCCAGTCTTTTCGGCCTGCACGACATGGACGACAACGTCATGGAGTTCGTGCAGGACCGATACGAGCCGGAGTGGTTCGTGCAGAACCGACACGTGCTGGAGCGGACGAAGAAGCCTCGCGACCCGAGCAGGGGACCTCACTACCACGTGATCCGAGGCGGTTCGGATGACCGGTCCCACGCGATCTCGGACCGCCGGGAGCCTGGCACCGGTGTTCGGGTGGCCCGGGACCTCCCCTACTGAGCCTCGCCGGGACCGAGGCTCACCCCCGCAGCACCAACCCCACCGGGCAGTGGTCGGAGCCCTCGACCTGCTTGCTGATCGTCGCCTTCTGGATGTCGCCGGCGGACTCGGCGTCGACCAGGTTGTAGTCGATGCGCCAGCCGATGTTCCGCTCCCGCGCGTTCATCCGGTAGCTCCACCAAGAGTAGGCGCCCTCTTGCTCCGGGTGGAGGTGGCGGAAGCTGTCCACCCAGCCCGCCTTGAAGTAACGACCGAGCATCTCCCGCTCCTCGGGAAGGAAGCCCGTGTTCTTCACGTTCTGCTTCGGCCGGGCCAGGTCGATCGCGGCGAACGCCGTGTTGTAGTCGCCTGACACCACCACCCGGCGACCCTCGTCGCGGAGAGCCTCCATGCGACGCAGCATGGCCTTGTAGAAGTTCATCTTGAACGGGAGACGCTCCAGCGAGTGACCACCGTTGGGAAAGTACGCCCCGATGTAGCTGGTCTTGCCGTAGCGGACCTCGATGACCCGACCCTCGTCGTCGTACTTCTTGACGCCCAGCCCGGGGACGATCTCGTCGGGCGCGTCACGGAAGTAGGCCGCCACGCCCGAGTAACCCTTGCGCTTGCCGCAGGAGAAGGCCGCCCCGAAGCCCTTGGGCTCCCGGAGCTCGTCCTCGAGCTGGTCCTCCTGGACCTTGATCTCTTGAAGCAGGACGAGGTCGGCCCTGCTCTTGCGGAGCCATGACAGGAAGCCCTTGCCATGCACCGCCCGCAGGCCGTTGACGTTCCACGACTCGACGCGAAAGCTCATGTCGGCAGGCTACCGCAGTTCTCGGCCGAGCTACCGCAACTCGAAGAACAGCTCGCGACCCGAGTCGACCTCGCGTCGCAGCACCGGGCTGATGGCCGCCGCCACCGAGTCGACGTCGACCTCCTCGTCGAGCTCGACTCTCTCCAAGCCCATCGCCGAGGCGGCCCGACCGATGGTGCGGTCGTGGTGCATGGGCACGTCGGCACCGACGGGCTCGTCCGGGTCGACCTCGTGCGCCGCCTGCAGGCCCTCGCCAGCCAGGACGATCATCCGCCGGCCGCTCTCCCGCATCCAGCAGAGCGCGCCGAGCGTCACCATGAGATGCCAGTTGCGGTGCCGTCGGAACGGCCCCCGAGCGTCCGGGTTGCGCTCCTGGCTCGGCTTGTAGACGTTGGGCTGCACCTCCCAGAGCACCGCCAGGTCGTCGCCGACCAGCGAGCCGCTCGCCTGACCGAAGGAGCCCGGCAACGAGTGGTGACGACCCACCGAGTCGTTGAGCACGAGCGCCGTCTCCTGGCTCGACGGCAAGAGGTCGAAGGTGAAGATCGAGCTCAAGCCCGACGAGTGCGAGTTGCGGCTGAGCATGAGCAGCCCGCGGGGTGACGGCTGGTCGGGCCCCAGCTCCTCCCGCGCGATCACCGCCACCCGACCGGGCAGCGCGTCCTCGTCTTCTCCCTCGAGCAGCCCCAGGGGACCCGTCAGGCCGGGTGAGTGCTCGGAGCCCGTGCGGGGGCGCCAGAAGCCCTTGCTCGGCTTGCCCTCGAGCCACTCGTCGAAGTGACGCTCGAGGTAGCGCTTGCCGAGCATCGGGCGGACGCGACGGAGGTGCTCGGGCTCGAGCTCCTCCGGCCGCATGCCCAGCTCATCCACGAGGTCGGCGACGACCTCCATGACCTCCTTGCCCATGACCAGGTAGAGGTCTTCGATGCGGATGCGCGTGTGGCCCGGCACGCCGAAGGCGGCGAGCAGCCTCGCGGCCTTCTCCGGCAATGCCATGACGGTGAGTGACTCGCCCGGCTAGAGGGACTTCTTGCTGAGGTAGAAGTCGGTGCGCTCGATGCCTTCCATGGCGAGGCGGTCGGCGACCTCCTGCTCGGTCTTCGGTGGCGGGATGACGACCTTCTCGCCGGGTTGCCAGTCGACCGGCGTCGCCACGCCGTGCTCGTCGCTGGTCTGGAGAGCCGACAGCACCCGCAGCAGCTCGTCGACGCTGCGACCGTTGGTGAGGGGGTAGTACACGAGCGCGCGCACGGTGCGCTTGGGGTCGATGAAGAACACCGCGCGCACCGTCGCGGTGTTGGCCGCGCCGGGGTGGATCATCCCGTAGCGTGAGGCGACGTCCATCGAGAGGTCGGCGATGAGCGGGTAGCTCAGGGTGACGTCGAGCTTCTCCTTGATGTTCTGCCGCCAGGCCAGGTGCGAGTGGATGCTGTCGATGGACAGGCCGATGAGCTTGCAGTTGCGGTCGGCGAACTCCGATGCCTTGCGCTCGAGCTGGGTGAGCTCGGTGGTGCAGACCGGCGTGAAGTCGGCGGGGTGCGAGAAGAGGAGGACCCAGCTGTCGCCCTGCCACTCGCTGAAGCGGATCTCGCCGTGAGTGGTCATGGCCTGGAAGTCGGGTGCCGTCTCGCCGATGCGGGGGATGTGGCCGGTCGTCTCGTCGCTCATGTCGACCTCACGGCGCCGAGAGGGCGCGGTCGGGAAGGGGAGAGCCCCTGGCTGAGTGGGATGCCGGCAGCATGTCAATCCGCCCGCCGTCCAGCCAGCGCCCGAGCGTAGACTGCCGCCGTGAGCCACCGTCTCCCGTTCGGCCCCCGCGAGCTGCTGCTCGTCGTCCTCGTGAGCCTCGGTCTCCGCGCGACGCCACCCACCGTCCGCGGTTTCGAGGCTCACTTGG
>JBCCFW010000009.1:0-98459 GCA_039029535.1 Acidobacteriota bacterium | reverse complement strand
CTTGCCCGGACAATTCAGGAGTCTCCTGCTGCGTGACCAGATCTGCTGCCTGCGAAGGGCGTACTCGCCTCTCGGTCCTCAACGCACGGTCAAGTGCGCCTCCGGCTCTCATTCCCCGGTTCCCACCGGATTGAGCCGCGGACCTCGAGACTACGTTCGCCCTTCTCGGCCAGCACCTCCGGCCACTCGCGACGAACACTCATGAATGGTCCGGGCCCTGGGTCCAGCCATAGCCAACAGGAGTCATCCGTGAACACCAAGAGACATCAATCGCACGCCAGCCGAGTCGCCCACCTGGTCCTCTCGGCCACCTTGTTCGCCCCCATCGTCCACGCTTCGAACAACCCGACCGCGAGCTGCGGGAGGATCATCCCGGACGGCTCCGGGGGCTCGCTGCACATCGACTCCGGTCGGAGCGTGCTCGGGTCCGTGTGGAATGCACCCGAGGACGTGAGCTTCAATCGCTCCTGCCAGGACGAAGCCCACATCAACCTCGGCAGCACCGCCAAGGACTGCAATGCCGGCATCAGCGAGTGTGGCGCGCCCACCCTCTTCTGCGAGGACTACGGAGCCAACGACGGTGTCGTCGTGACCGACTGCGTGGGGAGCGGCGGCTACTACACCGTCACGTTCCTGGCGAAGGTCGGAGCGCTGGAGCTCTACGAGGCCGACGTCTACCTCGGCGTCGCGAGCGTCGGCACTCCGGGTCACATCAGCGCGGCCTGGGATCTCAACAAGCAGGTCGATGGAACGGGCCAGCTGATGTGCGACTCGCTCCTGACTCCCTCCGTGCCGTTCCGAGCGGGTCGAAGCTACATGCTCACGGTCGCAGCCGGTGAGGAGTTCGAGGGCGACGGCGCCCCCGCCCCCCCCTACGGTCACGTGGGACAGGAGGGCGAGATCGAGAACTACTGGATGCGGGTCAACCTCACGAGCGTCACTCTCTACTCTGCCGAGACCATGAGCGGCAACGACGCGATCGCCACGTACTCCTGCGACTAGTCGCCGACGTCCACGTCGGGAGCGGCCATGGACTCCGGTCATGGCCGCGCCCGACGGCGCCACCGAACACTCAGAAGAATCCCCGAAATCATCCGTGAATGCCTACAGGAGTCATCCGTGAACACCAAGAACCATCAATCGCCCGCCAGCCGAGTCGCCCAGCTCATCCTCTCGGCCGCCTTGTTCGCCCCCATCGTCCACGCCTCGAACAACCCGACCGCGAGCTGCGGAAGGATCCTCCCCGACCCCTCCGGAGGCTCGCTGCACATCGACTCCGGCCGGAGCGTGCTGGGCTCGGTCTTCGGGTCTTCGGAGGACGTGACCTTCAACCGATCCTGTGACGACGTCCCCCACATCAACCTCGGCCCGGAGGCCAAGTACTGCATCCTCAACGGTGACGAGTGTGACGAGCCCACGAGCTTCTGCGAGGACTACGGCGCCAACGACGGGATGGAGATCGCCAACTGCGCGAAGGACGGCTTCTACTTCACCGTCTCGTTCCTGGCCAAGGTCGGCGCGCAGGACTTCGACGAGGCCGACGTGTACCTCGGCGTCTCGAGCTTCGGCACTCCGGGCCACGTCAGCTCGGCCTGGGATCTCAACAAGGAGCTCCTGGGCACCGGCTACCTGGAGTGCGACTCCGTGCTGACGCCCGCGGTCTCGTTCCGTGCGGGCCGGGCCTACATGATCTCCCTCGCGGCCGGCGAGGAGTTCGAGGGCGATGGAGCCCCTGCTCCTCCGATCGGTCACATGGACCAGGAGGGCGAGTACGAGAACTACTGGCTGCGCTTCAGCCTGACGGACGTCACCGTCTACTCCGCGGAGACGATGAGCGGTCAGGACGCGATCGCCACCTACAACTGCGACTAGTCGAGTCACTCTCATGGCCGAGCACGGCCACGCTCACGCGGTCGTGCTCGGGAGGGAGCGGTCGGTCAGCGTGAAGGCCGACCACGACACGGGATGAGCGTGGAGGGGGTTCTCACGAGCCGCCTCCCGCAACTCCGTTCTCGCCACGTGCAGGGCCTCGGCTCTCGAGCGTCCCTGCACGACCTCACGCAAGAAGGCCCCCACCAGGACGTGAGCCGACTCGTCGTCGACGGGCCAGTGGCTGGCGAGCACCGACCGGGCCCCGGCAGCCACGAAGGACCGGGAGAGCCCGAGAGTCCCCTCCCCTTGAGCGAGACGCCCCGCCGCAGTCTCGCAGGCCGCCAGGGTGACGAGCTCGGCGTTCAGGCTCAGACCCGCCAGTCGCTCGGCACGAAGCAACGCCGAGGTCCCCGGAGACCCACCGGCGAGAACGAGACCGGACAGGCCCGGAGCCGTCTCGTCGGAGAAGGCGTGGGCCGAGAGGTGGATGAGGTCCCGACGCGGCATGGCCGTCATCACCGACGACGCGGTCGCCTGCTCGTCTCTCAGGAGCGTCGTGGACGCGACGAGCTGCGACACGAGCTCGACGTCACGCGCGGCCAGGGGCAGGTTGCTCAGTCGACGGGGGCCGTCGGCGAGCTGAAGGGTCGTGCCGTCGTCCGGTGAGCAGGCGACGGCCAAGGCCCGTCGGAGCGGTCGCGTCGGACGAGAGTCCAGGAGCAGTGAGGACGGACACCGGGTCAGCAGGTAGCTGTCGCACAGGTACCGCGCTCCACCGAAGTACTCGACGAAGCCTCCCGCCGACGAGGACAGCTCCTCCACGAGGAGCTCGAAGGGCAGGTCGTGCAGGGCCCCGTCGGGGATGACGACGAGCTGCTTCACCTCGGAGCTCAGCGTCTTCAAGGCCGGCATGACCAGCCGCCGGTAGGCTCGCCGAGCCGCCTCCAAGTCGAAGTCGTCGAGATGTCGATGGGGGTCGAGCGAGCGCGAGGCGCGATGGAGGGGCGCGAGCAAGCGCTCCACGAGCCGACGGAGCTGCCGGGCGTCGAGTCCGAGATCGAAGTGACGCACGCCGTCGGCATCGACCGCGAACAGCCAGGTCGTCTCGGCCGCCGAGTGATACTCCAGCAGCGCCACGTGCCCGGGAAGGGCCTCCACCGTCGAGGCGCCACCGTCGATGAGAGTCGTCCGCGCTCCGGTCGCACGCTCGAGCAGGTCGGAGTGCTCCCGCACCAGGCGTCGGAGCTCGGTGACCTGCGCGTTCGTCGGTGATCGTCGGTTCGCGAGGTCGTCGAGCCGAAGCTCCAGCTCACGCAGGCGGGGCGAGTCCTCGGCCTTGGCTCGACGGATCGTCGCGAGCAAGTGACGCGCCTTGAGGTCCCGCGCGGTCCTCCATGCCTGTCGAGAGCTGCGGGCAGATGCGAGGGTCGCAGCTCGCACGCTCGCATCCTCCACGGCGCGGAACGTCGCCGTGGTCCCGGCTCGGGGGAGCACGTGCCATGCGGAGAGACGCTTCATCTCCCGCTCGGCCTGACGCAGGGTCTTGCGAGCGCCGTCGAGAGCGCTCGTGCCGAGGAGACCATGGGTCAGCAGAGCGCGGGCTTCGAGGGCGACGACATCGATGGAGCCGTGCGCCTTGCCTCCTCGCTCGACGAGCGCGAGGCCGGCCCGAGCCGCGCTGACAGCCTCCTCGGCCTCACCGAGCGCCAGGTGTGCGCGGGCTCTCTCCACCGACAGCACGAGCTCCATGAAGGGGCTGCGCTCCGTGTTCTCTTCGGTGGTGTCGGCCAGGAGCTCGAGAGCGCGACGGGGGTTCCCGGTCGCCACCTCGAGACGCGAGAGAGCGCGGACGACGTTGGAGCGTGCTTCCTCGTTCGGTCGCCCGGCGAGCAGCTCGAGAGCCGTGCGACCCTGACGACGTGCCGCCGCGAAGCGCCCCTGAGCCTCGGCGACGGTCATGAGGTTGCCGAGGACGATGGCATCGTTGCCTGCCAACGCCACCGACCCGGCTCGGCGATGGGCGCGCAAGGCGCGCTGGTGCCAGTCCCACGCGGCGTCGAGGTTGCCGACCGAGCGTTGGATGAGACCGAGCAGGTTGAGGGCAAGGGACTGCCACTTGGGATAGCCGATGCGCTCGAAGAGCTCGGCCGAGGACTCGGCGAGCTCCCGGGCGACGTCGAACTCCGAGCAACGGAAGCGGTTGAGCGCCATCTCGAAGAGACAGGTCGCCTCGCCTCGCGCATCACCGACGCGTCGCTTGAGCCCCAGGGCCTTCTCGTGGAGCGCGAGAGCCCGACCGAGGTCCCACCGCCGGAAGCTCCACGTGCCGAGGAGCGTCGTGGCGACGGCTTCCCCCCAGGCGTCGCCCTTGGACTCGAAGTGCCGGGCGGCGCTGCGCAGGAGCTTCTCCCCTCCCTTCGTGTCACCGGCGACGCACCGAAGCCAGCCGAGGTCCGTGTCGACGGGCCAGGGCTTGGGCCGCCGGCGCTGAGCCTCCTCGAGCCAGGAACGCGCCTCCGCCGCCCGACCGCTGAGACGGTAGAGATGGCCGAGCCCGTGCAGGAGGAGTGCCGAATCGGCCGGCAGGAGCTGACGCAGATGAGTCTCGGCCTTCTCGCTCTGCCCCGCCCTCAGGTAGCCCTGGACGATCTCCAGCACGGCCCAGTGCCGGTGCGGTCCCTCCCCGAGGGCGAGCTGCTCGAAGCACCGGCGAGCTCGGACGACCCGACGCGACGACTGCAGGTCGACGGCACGCCGAAACTCGTCGGCGAGCGAGACGTCATCGGATGTCGGGCGAGAGGAGGCCACGCGCGATCATGCCCTCCCCGGCGCAGGCACGTCGTGCCATGCCGCCGACAGGGTCAGTCCCCGATGACGACCATGTTTCGGTAGACGATGGAGAGGAACGAGCCGATCTCGTTGAAGCCGATGACGACGTGACGATGAGCCTCGGCCTCCGAGTCCGTGAGCGCACCGACCTCGACCAGCTTGGCCATGACGGGCGAGCCCAGCACTTCGACGGCTCCGTCGTCGAAGAAGACGCGGCCATCGAGCTCACCGTCGGCCAGGAGCTCGAAGTGCGGCACGTCCTCGAAACGAAGGCAGCACGGCTCGTCCTGGTAGTCCGTGAAGCTCAAGGTCAGGTCGGATCGCTCCCACCTCATGACGGGACCCGCCTGGGTGTCCGCCACGGCGCAGGGCAGGGAGAAGGGCCGGGTCTTCAAGGACGCTGTCCTCTCACCAGGGCCCCTGTCTCGTCACCTCGATGAACCCATCCCCTTCCAGGCGGTAGAGGCCCAGGTAGCCGCCGACCCAGAACCGTCCATCGCGATCGTGATGAGTACACTGGATGCCCGGGCTGGGGAGCCCCTGCTCGGCAGAAAAGCTCACGAAGGACTCGCCGTCCCAGCGATGCAGCCCGGCCCGCTCGACGGGAAACCAGATGCCGCCGGCCTGATCCTCGTAGAGGTCCCAGGCCTCCGTGCCCTGCAGGCCCTCCTGCTCGGACACGTTCACGAACGACTCCCCATCGTAGCGACAGATGCCGTTGTAGTGAGTGGCGAGCCAGAGGTCGCCGTCTCGATCCTCCAGCAGGCTGTTGACCGACTCGTCGCAGGGCCCGTCCTCGTCGACGAGTCGAGTGAGCGTCACGCCGTCGTGTCGGAACACGCCGCCTTCGGTGGCGAACCACGTGTTGCCGACACGGTCTTCCATGATGCACCGGACGATGGTCGGAGTGGACACGCCCCGCCAGGGATCGATCGCGTCCGCGGGCGGGATCGGGAAGGGCACGAAGCGCTCACCGTCGAAGCGACAGGCCCCACCCCGCGTGCCCACCCAGAGCGTGCCCGAGCGGTCGGAGAGGACGCACCAGGTGTCGTCGTCGGGCAGCCCGTGCTCGGTCGTGAAGTTGACGAAGGACTCACCGTCGTGTCGGGTCACGCCACCGGACGTCGCGAACCAGACGTTGCCGTCGGGATCTTCCACGATGCCGCGAACCGCGTGTCCTCCGAAACCCTCCGCGACCGAGAAGTAATGCAGCTCCTGACCGTCGTAGCGAGCCACGCCGTCGCCGTTGGTGCCGAGCCAGAGGCTCCCCTTCGAGTCGTGGAAGATCCTGCGCACGAAGGCGCTGACTGCGTCGGGGCTCGGCACCGGGTCAGGTTGTGGCGGGGATGCCTCCTCGACGACCTCGGGCTTCTCCGTCTTGGAGAGAGAGACCGGCTCGGAGCGCTGCACGCGCGTGCAGCCCCAGGTGCTGAGCAAGAGAGAGGCCAGGACCGCCGCGAGGGCTCCACGAGTCACGACACGCTCCTCACGTGGACGAGTGTTTCGGGAGCATGACTCTACCGCCCCAGACCGAGCCCATGCGTAACAGTCAGTTCACGTTTCAGGCCGAGTCTCACGCGTGCGGCGGGTCGTCCAGCGCCAGCGGCTCTTCGCCAAGTCCGTCCAGGTGACCTGCGCCGCTGCCTGAGGCCCCCACCAGGGTCCAGACCCGAATTCGTGGCCACAGGAGGGGCACGTGAAGGCGTTGAAGACCGGCTCACGCACGTTGAGGTCGTCGGGCTCCAGGTAGATCGTGTCGACCTCGGACTCGAAGAGGAAGATCCGCTCACATCCAGCGCACTTGAGGAGCACGAAGTCCTCGTCGCCGAGATTCTGACCGCCCCGGCGGTAGATCTCGTCGTAGTCCAGGGCCTCTTCCGGCACCACGTCAGGAACGGAGGGCATTCATCGACCTCATGGCTCACCAGTGCTTTCGGTGCACTTCCTTGAAGCGAGTCATCGGGTTTCAGTCCGCCGCCCGCCAGCCGTTGCTCGGATCCAGCCGCCAGTCCGGCGTCCAGAAGCCCGCCGCCCGGAAACCACCCCAGCTCCGAGCCCGCACTTCGGGACCAGCAATGACGTAGTCGGGCAAGCCCGCACCCGGCGGGATGGGATCGAGCAGGGGCAGCAGTGAATCGGCCGTCGCCGTCGTCGACTGGAAGACGAGCACGCGTCGCTCGTCCGCGCGCGGATCGGGCTGCCAGTGCGCCGCCGCGAGCTCACGCCCCGGCACGGGACGACCCGCCAGTCGCACCCCCTCGTGCGTGGCCACAACGTTCAGCCCCTTTCGGAGCGCGTGCGTCTCGTGGTTGAGGTCGGGACCGCCCAGCAGCACGAGCTCGTGCCGTTCGCGCAGCTCGTCGGTGAGATCGACGTCTCGAACGATGGGCGCGAACCCGTTGGCGCGCCGCCACCAGTGCTGCGCGAGATGACGCCCGAGATGGAGCAGCGACTCCTGTCGCGTGGCGTCGCCACCCCGCGTCCCTGCCACGAGCAGGAAGGGGCGGAACATGGCTTTCGCCATCCCTCCCGGTCGTCGATTCGGAAAGACCTCGCCCTCCGTGGGACGCGCCACCGCCCGAGCCCGCCAACGTCCGGCGCGACGCTTCAGCTCGAATCGCATGCCTGAGCCACGACGACGTAGCGTCAGCTCTTGCTCCCCCACCTGCACGATGACGGCCCGCGCGAGCTCGATGCCAGCCCGCTCCAGCCGTTCGCCGAGGTCGAGCGCGAAGGCCTCGACGTTGCGGGTGCTCACCTCGATCCGAGACGGGCTCACGATCTCCGCCTCGATCCTCGTGTCGGTGGCCACCTTGCGCTGCTGAAGAATCTCGACCCAATGGCGATCGGGATCGATGTCGGGGTCGGTGGTGACGAACACCACCCGCCGCGGATCCGGCTGACGCCGCTGTCTCACCTGGAACTCGCGCAACAAGCTGGCGTCGAGACAACCGCTCGGCTCCTTCTTCGAGCCGCGGAGATTGTCGTGCCCCCAATGCTTGCCATCGGGTGCCTCGCAGAGCGCGACGTCGTGATCGCGTCGGTCGAGCGCGCCGGCGAGCAGGCGGGCCTGCACCGGCGGCACGGTCGCGTCGCGGCTCCCGTGGAAGACCCGCACCGGCACGTTGGTGAGGTTGTCGAGGAAGAGCGACACGCGCCCGGGCGCCAGGCTGCGGAGATGCAACGAGTCGAGCTCGGGAGACGCGAACGCCTTGCTCCGCCGACCGGTGAACGGCACGTAGAAGTCGTAGCCCACCCAGCCGGCCGCCGGGGTCACCGAGGCGAACCAGTCCGAGTGGTGCACGGCCTGCACCCAGGCACCATGACCGCCCATGGAGTTGCCCTCGAGCGTCACGCGGTCCGGATCGATCGGCAAGCTGGCGAGCGCGAGGTCCCGCACCTCCTCGAAGTCGAGCCGGCCGAAGTCGTGCCAGTCGAAGCCGAAGCGACGTCGGTTGGTCGCCGCGACCGTCCAGGCCCAGTCGAAGTCCTGAAGCGCACCCCTCGGCCCCACTCCCGCCCCGTGCATCCGCAGCACGAGCCCATCGCGCTCCGGTGACGGACCGCCCACCGGCTCACTCAGGCCGTACACCTGCGCCGAGCGATCCATCCGCGAGAGGAAGCTGACGAGACGTCGCTCCTCCGCTGCCCGCACGACGCGACCTCGTTCGAGGGTCGTCACCCCCTCCGCCGTGCGAATGGTGAGGGTGACCGGCAGCGGCGCCCCCTTCTCGGTGACGGCGCTGGCCGCCGTCCAGCTCACGGGCACGGGGACCTTCTGGACCGCGAAGGGAGCCAGCGGAAACGGCGACGTCACGCTCCCCCTCAGGCCCGGCCCGGAGAGCTCGATGGTGACGTCCGCGAGCCAGGAGTCGGTCAGGTTGAGCACCGGCACGCCGGCCCAGCCCTCGCCGGCACGACCGACCACCGCATCGGGAAGGAGGACGTCCTTCTCGAGAACGAGCAGCTCTCCCGCTCCCGGCGACACGCGCAGCAAGCGGAAGAGCGGCTTGCGGGTCGGCCCGTAGCCAGTGCTGCGGAACACGACCGTGTTGCGACCGGCCCTGCCCCGAACGATGGACCGGCTCAGGTCGTGGTCGTAGAGGTCGCCGACGTGCGGCACGCCGTTGATGGTCCCCGAGAAGCGAGCAGCGTCCAGCAGGAGCAGCTCGTCTCGCTCCAGCTCGAAGGTGCCGACGCAGTAGGCCGCGTTCAAGACACCGCTGAAGCCCCACTCCGACTCCCGCATGTCCCAGTCGACCTCACTGAAGTCGAGGGGGATGCGTCCGTTGAGCCGACCTTCGGCGTCACGCTCTCCCTTCACCACCCGCCAGGTCGCCCGTCCCCCGTCGGGCAGGAGGCTCGGATGGTCCCCCTCGAACGAGAACGTCTCGGGAAGTCGACCTCGGCCATCAGCGAGGTGGTGAACGAAGCCCTCCCTGCTTCCCGCAGCGAAGGGGCCGACGACCTGCCACTCGGCGATGAGGACGGCGGGCTCGACGGCACGGGCCTCGCGACCAGCGAACGAGAGGATGACGAGAGCGAAACCGGCGAGACAGCGCATCGTGCATCTTGCCTCACCCTCGCCCAAGCCCCGGCCCCATCTGGCCACCGTCTTCGCCTGGGTGGTTCCTCACGAGAGCGTGACCGGAAGCCCGCCCTGATAGACTCCAGAAAATCACCCCAGCTCGCAGCGTCTTGAAATGCAACACGAGAGAGTCACCGCGCTGCTCACGGAGGTGGCCGACGTCCGCCTGAGGGACCCAGAGGAAGGGTTGCGGATGGTCGAGGCCGCCCGCGAGGACTGCGCCCTCATCCAGGATCCGGATCTCGCCGAGGCCTTGAGCCTTCGGCTGGATGCCACCCAGGCTGCCTGCCTCATGCGCACGGACCTGGCAGAGTCCGCCCGTGTCGCCGAGGCCGTTCTTCAGGCAGCAGGTTCCTCGCCCCGACACGTCCATGCCCGCGTGGCAGCCCTGGCCGTGAAAGGGGCTCTTCTCACGCGGAGTGACGTCGACGAGGCAGCGAGTGTTCTCGAGGAAGGGCTCACCCTTCACGAAGAAGCCGAGCTCGATGACGCGCGCTTGAAGGCGACCTTGCTCTACGCTCACGGCAATGCCGCCTACCGCAAGGGGGACTTCCGCCAGGCCCGGCTCCGCTACGGCGACGGCGTCCGCGTGGCGCCCGAGGAGTCCCAGATCGCTCTCTTCACCCTCGGGATGCTCGGAGGCATCTCGGCGATGCTGGGCGACCACGAAGGTGCCGGGCACGCCTACTCCAAGGCACTCGCCGGTCACCGTCGTGCCGGGTCGGCCATCGGCATGGCCAGCGCCCTTCACAACCTGTCCGAGAACCTCCGACGACTCGGACGGCTCGCGGACGCCGAGAAGGCCAACACCGAGTGCCTCGCTCTCCTGGAGGGTGACGAGACCGGCACGGCACTCAACGATCCTGGCCAACACCTCCTGGCCCTGACCCAGCGCGCCAACATCCTCCTCGATCTCGAACGACCCGGTCCCGCCCTGGAGAACGCCGTTCGCGGCGACGCGCTGGCGCAAGAGCGGCCGGACCAGCATCTCCGGGTCGTGTGCCGGGTCAGCCTGGCCACCTGCCGTCTCGCCTCGGGCGACGCCGCCGGTGGCCTTCGGGACGCGGAGTCCGGCCTCGAAGCCGCCCAGCGCACCGGCGGCAAGCCCGAGCTCAACATGGCTCACCTGACGATGGCCAAGGTGCTGCAGGCGTTGGGACGTGATGACGAGTGCGCCGAGCACGTGGCGGCATCGCTCGAGCATGCCCGCGCGATCGGCAGCCCTGCTCACGTCACCGACACGCTGGAGGCCGCGGCGCTCCTGTACGAACGGTGCGGCCTGCCGGAGAAGGCACTGCACTGCATGCGTGAGTTCCATGACTCTCATGCAGCGACCATGAAAGAGGCGGCAGAGTCACGTCTCGAGCGGCTCCTCCTGGAGCGCGAGCTCGAGCTGGCGCAGGAACGCCAGGCAGAGCTGCAGGATGCCGGGCGCCAGCTCGAGGAGGCCGTGCAGCAGAGAACGGCGGAGCTGGAGCTCGCCAACCGACAGCTCCGACGACAGGTCGAGGCGATCCACGCCTTGGAGGAAGAACGCTCCGCGGTCGAGGAGCACCTCCATCAAGCTCAGAAGCTCGAGGCCGTCGGCGGGCTCGCCGCCGGTGTCGCGCACGACCTGAACAACGTGCTCACCGTGATCCTCGGCCATGGCTCACTGCTGTCCGATGAGACTTCGGGGCCCGAGCCGGAGGTGACCGCGATGGTCGAGGCAGCTCAGCGGGCCTCGGACATGACACGACAGCTCCTCTTGTTCTCACGCCAGCATCCCAGCGACCCACGGGTCCTGGACCTCCAAGAGCTCCTGGCCGACCTGCAGCCGATGCTCCGACGTCTGGTCCCAGCCTCGGTCGTGCTCGACTACGAGCTCGACCCGAAGCCACTGCGCGTCGAGGCCGACGCCATTCAACTCGAGCAGGTCCTCCTGAACCTCGTGGCCAACGCGCGCGATGCCGTCGGGGACTCGGGACGCATCCTGGTCCAGACACTGCGTGCGCCCGATGAGGCGACGGCCTGCATTCGCGTGTCGGACGACGGCTCGGGGATCGACCCCGAGATCCAGCCCAAGGTGCTCGATCCCTTCTTCACGACCAAGGCGCCCGGAAAGGGCACGGGCCTGGGACTGTCGACCGCCTACGGGATCGTTCGTCGACACGGTGGCGAGCTCCACCTCACGAGCACTCCTGGCAAGGGCACGCAGGCGTCCGTCTCACTCCCCCGAACCGACGCGAGCCCGACACGCCAAGCGGCCTGGCCAGCCGCAGCAGAGCTCGACAAGCCACCGGTCACGCTGCTGGTGGAAGACGACGACGACGTGCGCAACGTGGTCGGCCGAATGCTCGAGAACTGTGGGGCCAAGGTGCTTCAGGCCACCAATGGCCGGGTCGCCCTCGAGATCCTCGCGGAACGACAGCACGGCATCGACCTCGTCGTCACCGACATCGTCATGCCGATGATGGGAGGTCTCGAGCTCCTCGAAGAGGCTCGCAATCGTTGGCCTCACCTGAAGTGCTTGCTCGTGTCGGGCTACTCCCCCGAGCCGGGTCGAGTCCCCGGGGACTGCGAGTTCATGGCCAAGCCGATCACCACTCCCAAGCTCCAGCGAGCCCTGAGCACGCTCCTGTCCAACGCGAGCTGAGCCCTGCGCATGGCGACTCCGACTGACAAGGTCCTGGAGCTCATCGAGGAGTGCGCCGAGGCCCGACTGAAGGATCCGCACGAAGGGCTGCGGTTGGTCGAGCTCGCTCGGGAGCACTGCGCGCTCATCGAAGACCCTCGAGATGCCGAATCGCTGAGCCTGCGTCTGGATGCCATCGAGGCCGGTTGCCTGATGGGACCGAGCCCAGCCGATGCCGAGCGCATTGCGAAGAGGGTCCTCGAGGAGGCCGGCTCCTCACCCCACCACGCAAGGGCTCGCATCGGTGCCCTGATCGTCCAGGGAGGGCTGCTCGCCAGGACCGACCCGGGCGAGGCCCGCGTGGTCGTCGAACGAGGCCTCCGCGAGCACGATGAGGCCGGGCTCGACGATCCTCGGGCCGAGGCGACGCTGCACTACGTCCTCGGTCATGCGGCCTATCGCAGTGGCGAGATGCGCCGAGCCTTGCAGCACTTCACCGACGCGGTCCGCGTCGCCCCCGAGGACTCACTGGTCGCTGCCTTCTCTCACGGGCTGCTGGGCGCCATGTTGTCGATGCTCGGTGACCACGAGGGAGCCGGACAACACTACGCGTTGGCGCTGGAAGGCCACCGCCGAGCAGGCTCGGCGGTGGGCATCGCTGCCGCACTCCACAACCTCTCCGAGAACCTCCGCGTGCTCGGTCGCTGGGAGGACGCCGAGAAGGCCAACAACGACGGCCTGGCGCTGGTGGAAGGGACCCTCACCGGTCAGCCGCTCCACGATCCGACTCAACACGCGCTGGCTCTCTCCATGCAGGCCCGGATTCACCTGGGCCTGAATCGTCCAGGACCTGCCTTGGAGAGCGCCGTCCGGGCCCACGAGATCATTCGATCGCGACCCGATCGACAAGCTCGGGTCGAGTGCCATGCCGTGCTGGCCGGGTGTCGCCTCGCCCTGGGTGACGCCGACGGTGGCCTCCGAGAAGCCGAGGCAGGCCTCGCGGTGGCGAGCGAGAGCGAGGGCCAGGTCGAGCTCAACCTGGCTCACCTGGCGATGGCCCGAGCGCTCTGCGCCCTGAAGAGGCCGGACGAGACCGCTGAGCATCTCGAGGCCGCTCTTCGTCATGGTCGGGCGCTCGGGAGCACGGCGCACCTGGTGGAGACCCTGAAGACGGCCGCCGAGCTCTACGAGAGCTGCGGGCATCTCGAGGCAGCACTTCGCTGCCTGCACGAGTTCCACGACTCGCACGCGAAGACCGTGCAGGTCGCCGCGGAGTCACGTCTCGAGCGCCTGCTCCTGGAGCGCGATCTCCAGCAGTCCCAGCAGCGCGAGACCGAGCTGGAGGATGCCGGACGAGAGTTGGAGGAGGCCGTGCGTCGGCGGACAGCCGAGCTGGAACGAGCCAACCAGCAACTGCGACGACAAGTCGAGGCGATTCGGACGCTGGAGCAGGAGCGCACGGAGGTCGAGGAACGACTCCAGCATGCGCAGAAGCTCGAGGCCGTCGGTGGCTTGGCCGCAGGGATCGCCCACGACCTGAACAACGTGCTCACCGTGATCCTCGGCTACTGCTCGTTGATGTCGGTGGACGACGACCGGGAGGAGCAAGAGGAGCGCATGGCCGCGATGGTCGAGGCGGCCGGACGGGCCTCGGACATGACCCGACAGCTCCTCCTCTTCTCTCGTCAGCATCCCAGCGCACCGAAAGTCGTGGACCTCCACGAGCTACTCACCGACCTCGGCCTCATGCTCGGCCGCCTCGTCCCCGAATCGGTCACCCTCGACACCGAGCTGGGCGCCACGTCGCCGCGCGTCGAAGCCGATCCGATCCAGTTGGAGCAGGTCCTCCTGAACCTGGTGGCCAACGCCCGCGATGCCGTGGGCAGCACGGGACGCATCGTGATCCGAACGGAGACAGGCGACGATGCGTCCTCCGTGATCGTGCGGGTCTCGGACGACGGCACCGGGATCGCGGCGGAGGCCTTGCCCAAGGTGCTCGACCCCTTCTTCACCACGAAGGAGCCTGGTGAAGGCACGGGCCTGGGCCTCCCGACGGCCTTCGGGATCGTGCGTCGACATGGTGGCGAGCTCTGGCTGGAGAGCACTCCCGGTGAGGGCACCTTGGCCTCGTTCTCACTGCCCTGCACCGACGCGGAGCCGACGCTGAAGGCACCGAGACGAGCGAGGGCCGAGCTGAAGCGACCTCTCGTCACCCTTCTGGTCGAGGACGACGACGAGGTCCGGAGCGTCACGGGTCAGATGCTCGAGAGCCTGGGCGCCAAGGTCCTCCAGGCCACCAACGGCCGCGTCGCTCTGGAGATCCTGGCGGAGCGTCACGGCACCATCGACGTGCTGGTGACGGACGCGGTCATGCCGACGATGGGCGGGCTCGAGCTCCTCGACCACGCTCGCGAGCGTTGGCCACACCTCAAGTGCCTGCTCGTGTCGGGCTACTCCCCTGAGGCGAGCCGCGTGCCGCCGGGGTGCGACTTCCTCGCCAAGCCGATCACGGCGCCGAAGCTCGAGGAGGCCCTGGCATCTCTCCTGACGACGAGTGGGTGACTACGGCTGAACGTCCAGCTCGATGAGGCCGTTCGGGCCCAGGCGAAGAACGTTGTCGAGGGCCGTCGACATCTGACCCGTGGTCGGCTCGCTGCTGAAGCCGGTCGTCGACAGGCTCCTGACGACCGGCCGCCTGCTCGGGCCCGGGTCGGCATCGAACTCCACGACGATCTCGGAACGCGCGTGGTGGAGGAGCCTCGTGTCACCAGACCCCATCGGGATCGGTTGCAGTCGTCCATCTTCGGCCCAGAGCGCCACCGGCACGCTCAAGCCTGTCGCGTTGGTGAGTCGCGCCGCCGTCCAGGCAGAAGGCTCGGTCTGCGGCGCCGAGGGAGCGACCGACCTCAACGCCAGAGTCCTCCCCGGAGCGGTCTCGACCTCTCCCAGCTCCGACTGCCATCGTTCCCACGTCGTCTTGCCCGTGATGAAGCCGACAATCGTGATCACGGCTGCGATCAGGCCGACGCAGCCCGTGATCTCCCTCGACACCTTGCCCTTGGCACAGCTTCGCCTCGACCCGCGACTCACGACAGCTCTCCTTCCGGATGGAGGACCCAGCATGACCGAGCGCGTCACGAGCCGCTGGCGCGTCCTTCCGCTGGTGGAAAGTTGTTCATGCACGCCGTCATGACCCTTTTCGAGGCTCGTTCGCGTCCTTCTCCTCGAGACGTCCTTCGGCCGCTCCTTGCCCGACCGCAGGGACAGCCCAGGACCGCGAACGAGACGAGCGCTCGAGCCCCTTGAGCTCACCCCCGGATGACGGGGGCTCGAGCCTCGCCTCGGTTCTCCGGCAATGGCTCGAACGTCTCTTGGGTCGAGCAAGTGTTCGCCGCAGGGATCAGGACCCACGCCGTGGATGACCCCTGAGGACCGCGGACTGCGTTCTACAGGTCAGAGGCCCCTCCCCTGCCACTGCCCTCCCGCGGATCGCGACATGAACGCCAACACCTCCTTCGCCACCTTCCCCGGCAACCTTCGCGCCCTCCTCCTTCTCTCGATGCTCCATGCGCTCGCGGCACCTGGCTCACGAGCCCAACACGACTGCGTGCAGCAGGACGAGCTCGAGCGGCTCGCCCCCGACCGGGGCGCCGGCTTCGCCCTGGCCGTGCACGATGGCACCCTGGTCATCGGTCACGACCGCGGAGGCGCCTCGGTCTACATCCGAACCGGAGACACCTGGACGGCCCAACAAGGTCTCGATCCGGTCGGGGATTCCGTCCTCGACGACGCGGGCTCGGCCGTGGCGGTGAGCGGCGACACTGCGGTGCTCGGCGCACGCAATGACGAAGCCGATGACCAGGGCTCGGTCTTCGTCTTCGACCGGGTCGGCACGACCTGGAGCCAGACCGTGAGGCTCGTCGCCGACACGCGCATCGCGTTCGAACGCTTCGGCAAGTCGGTCGCCCTCGACGGCGACGTCCTGGCCGTGGGGGGGCCCCGCGCCTCCTCGCAGTCAGGCCGAGCCCACGTCTTCGAGCGCAGCGGCGGGGTCTGGACCGAGATCGCCCTGCTGGTGGGCAACAGCCTCCCGGCCGACCGCTTCGGCTTCTCGATGGCGCTCCAGGGAGACCTCCTCGTCATCGGTGCTCCCCTGGACAGTACCGTCGCCATGCATGCCGGCGCGGTCTTCGTCTTCGAACGACAGGATCCCGGCGGCTGGACGGAGGTCGCCCAGCTCACCGCCAGCGACGGCGCGGACAGCGACCGCTTCGGTGATTCGGTGGCCCTGGACGGGAACACGATCCTCGTCGGTGCATCGGGGGATGACGACAACGGCAATGCCTCCGGCTCCGCCTACGTCTTCGTGGGCGGTGGAGCGAGCTGGACCGAGGAGCAGAAGCTCCTCCCCGGAAGCGGCGAGGCCGAGGACTTCTTCGGCTTCTCCGTCGCGCTCCAGGGCCACGCCGCGTTGATCGGCTCCCACTTCCACGACGGCGATGACGACGAGAACGTCGGCCGCGCTCACCTGTTCACGCGCAGCGCCGGCGTCTGGACCGAGCAGGCCGAGCTCCTGCGTGACGAGCCGGCTGCCAACGACCAGCTCGGTCACTCGGTCGCCCTCGACGGCACGCACGCCCTGGTCGGCGCGCCCATCGCCGACGGCTTCGACGGGGTCGCTGTCGTCTTCGTTCCCTGCCCCGACCTCTGCCCCGACGACCTCACCAAGACGGAGCCCGGCCTCTGTGGCTGCGGAGTCGCCGACGATGACGTGGACGACGACGGCGTGCCCGACTGCCTCGACAACTGCCCGAGCACCTCCAACGCCGGCCAGGCCGACGCGGACGACGACGGGCTCGGCAACGCCTGCGACGGCTGCCCGGACGATGCCGAGAAGACGGAGCCCGGCCCCTGTGGATGTGGGGAGACCGGCGACGACACGGACACCGACCTGGACGACGTCCCCGACTGCGTCGACAACTGCCCGTTGGTTCCAAACCCGGGTCAGGAGGATCAGCTCGGCAACGGCGTCGGGGATGCCTGCGATCCGGCCGTTCCCCTCCCTGCCTGGGCGCTGGTGCTTCTCGCTCTCTTGGTCGGGTCGCTCGGGACCGTGCTCGCACGTCGGATGGGCTGATGGACGAGTGACCGCGTGGCGGTGGTCCCATGGCAGTCTTGCTCTTCCTCGAGATCCTCCAGGGAGCAGGACATGACGCTGAAGCAGGCTCTGAAGAAGCTCGAAGCCCTCGGCAACGAGCGGATGCGGGCCATGAACGTCAAGAACGGGGCGACCGGCGAGCAGTTCGGCGTGAAGATGGGTGACATCCGGAAGCTCGCGAAGGAGATCAAGAGCGACCACGCGCTCGGACTTCAGCTCTGGGAAACCGGCAACCTCGACGCGCAGTTCCTCGCCATCCTCCTGATGAAGCCGAAGCAGCTCTCCAGCGACGAGCTGGACGGTCTCGCCAGGTCCACCTCCTTCGTGCACGTGGCGAACTGGCTGGACAGCTACGTCATCAAGAAGCACCCGAACAAGGAAGCGCTCCGAGAGCAGTGGATGACCAGCGACCACCCCATGGCCGCCCGCTACGGCTGGGCCTTGACCGCCGAGCGTGTCGTCAAGAGCCCGGACGGGCTCGGCATCCCGGCGCTCCTGAAGCGCCTCGAGTCCGAGATGGGTCAGGCGCCCTCCGAGACGCAGTGGACGATGAACGTCTGCCTCGGGGAGATCGGCATCCACCACTCCAAGCATCGCAAGCGAGCGCTCGCCATCGGTGAGAAGCTGGGCGTCTACCGCGACTACCCGGTGTCGAAGGGCTGCACGTCACCGTTCGTGCCGATCTGGGTCGCGGAGATGGTCAAGCGTCAGGGCTGAGTCGACGATGCACGTCGTGGTCTGGTCCGACCCTTGCGAGTTCCTCGAGCGCTGTCGCGAGCGCTGGCTCGCCAACGAGGCGGAGGACATCGCCTTCCTCCGTCTCACTCCCGAGCGTCTCGACGACGAGGCCGTGGCGCTGACGGTCGAGGAAGAGTCGGGTGCCGTCCGCCGCACGGCCGTGTTGCGGCCGTCCGATCAGCTCCTCGTCTCCAACGGTCGTCCCAAGGACGCCAGGCTGCTCACCAAGTGGCTGGTGGAGCAAGAGCGCCTTCCTCCCGGCCTCTTCGGTCCGGCCACGGCCTGCCAAGAGATCGCACGAGGCCTGGAGACGTCGACCAAGGCGCGTTACACCGTGGCCAAGGAACTGCTCCATCTTCACCTGGAGACTCTCGTCACTCCCCCGTCGACCTCCGGCAGCCTGCGCGAGGCCGCCCCAAGCGATGCGGAACAGCTCGTCCGTCATCGCGAGCAGCTTCAGCTCGAGCTGAACACGCTGCGTCCGTTCGACTCTGCCGCCTCCGTCGCGGAAGACCTGCAGGCGGGTCGACTCCATGTCTGGCAGGACGACGAGGGCGAGGTCGTGAGCAGCGTGAGCCTCTACCCCGACCGGGTCGAAGGCAGCGTCTATCTCGACCACGTCTACACGGTGGAGGAACGGCGAGGACGGGGCTTCGCGTCGGCCCTGGTTCACGCGACGTGTTGCAAGCTCGTCGGCCAGGGTCTTCAGGCACGGCTCTCGGTGGATGCCGACAACGCGCCGGCCATCGCCGTCTACCGTCGGATGGGCTTCGCTGTCGACACGAAGATGCAGAACCTGCGCCGGATGGTCGAGCACCGCTGACTCGTCCGGCCGACCGCTGGCTCGACTGGCGGGGCCGCCCCCTGATTCGCGATGGCAGGTCGATTCCTCGTCGACGACAACTGTCTCGTGCGTGGTTCGCGCTTCGTGCGACTTCTTCTCGCGAAGACCGCTCCCGCACGGAGACCACCATGCGTCGAATGATGTCACTCGGAATCGTCTTGCTCCTGGCGGCCCTGTCTGCCGACGTCGCCCTGGCCGAGGAGGCTCGGGTCGAGCCCGATGTTCTCGATGCGCTCCGGGGAGCCCAGGGAAGAGCCCCGGCCCCAGCCGATCCGGGCGCCAGCACTCAGACCGCCACTCCCCCTCGCAGCGCTCCAGTGCCCGGACCCGGCAGCCCGATCAAGGACGGTGCCGATGCTCCAGCCGCACGACGACCAGCCGAAGACGAGCCCCTGACCATCGGCTCCTGGAGCGCTTGTCTCTCGTCAGATCCGGTGGCCTTCCTGACCTGCTGGCTGTAGCCCCCCTGTCTCTCCGTCCCGATTCACTCTCCTGTTAGCCTGTCACCGCGACAGTCGCAGGGAGGACGGCGCGATGGCATGGCAACTCGGCATGAGGCCCAAGGACGGCACGGCCGCGCCATGACCAGGCCCAACCCCCCTGCCCGCGTTCGCGTGCTGCTCGCCCGCAAGGCTCCCGTCGGCGTCGTCTTTCGACGGGGTCCCTCGAAGTGGGTGCAGGTTCTCCGCTGGGACACGACCACCGACACCTTCGAGGCCGGGCAGTGGTTTCACGGCCGGCTGCACGAGCGACGCTGTGACCTGTCGCCCGGAGGCGACCTGCTCGTGTACTTCGCCAGCAAGATCGACGGACGCACGATCCGCGACCGCGAGTACACGCACGCCTGGACGGCGATCAGCCGCCCGCCCTACCTGACCGCCCTGGCGCTCTGGCCCAAGGGTGACACCTGGCACGGCGGCGGCCTCTTCGAAACCCGGCGTCGACTCTGGCTCAACCACGCGCCGGAAGTCGCCATCCCCCACCCCGACCATCGTCCGAAGTTCCTCACGGTGACGCCGAACGAGAGCGCGAGTGGCGAGGACTTCCCGGTCTGGTCTCGCCGGATGGAACGCGACGGTTGGCGACGAACCCAGGCCGGCTCCTACCCCATGACCAAGACGGGCTGGACCACGGAGCAACCAGAGACCTGGGAACGCGAGTCGCCCAACGGTGACCTGACCCTGGTCCAGTCGCTGGACGCCGTCGACTTCAAGCAGCCGGGTGGGCCCTACCGCGAATCGTTCACCCTGCGCGATCGCGAGGGTCGCTCCACGCCCATCGAGGACGCCGAGTGGGCGGACTGGGACCAGGCAGGTCGACTCGTCTTCGCGAGGGCCGGCGGTCTCTGGTGCCTCGACTCGCATGACGACACCACGACCGAGCGACTCCTCGTCGACCTCACTCCCAACGAACCGGAAGAGCGAGCCGCACCCTCCTGGGCGCAGGAGTGGCCGTTCAGGTCTGACTGAGCTCCAAGGACGCCTCGAACTAGAATGGAGTCCTCTCGGAGGCTCGCGCCCGCAACGGATGCCACTCGGCGCCCCCCAAGGCCAGCCCCAGAGGAGACGAAGAGGAGGCCACCATGGAAGGGCATGGACCGGAGTCCTTCGGCGAGCTCAACGCCGAGGACTACGACGCGCAGTACGGAGACGCCATGGCCACCGAGACCCAGGACTCGGCGGAGAGGCTGGCCGAGCTGGCTGGCGGCGGCCGCGCTCTCGAGCTGGCCATCGGCACCGGGCGCGTGGCGCTCCCTCTCTCCGAGCGAGGCGTGGCGGTGCACGGCATCGAGGCCTCGGCCAAGATGGCCGAGAAGCTCCACGCGAAGCCGGGAGGCGACGCCATCCCGGTGGTCATCGGTGACATGGCGGAGGCCCGAGCGGAAGGCACGTTCGACCTCGTCTACCTCGTGTTCAACACGATCTTCAACCTGACCACCCAGGAGGCGCAGGCCCGCTGCTTCGCGAACGCCGCCCGTCACCTGAACGAAGGCGGAGTGTTCGTGGTGGAGACCGTCGTGCCCGACCTGTCGCAGTTCGTGGACGGCCAGAGGATGAAGGCCTCCTGGGCACGGATGGACTCCGCCAGGTTCGAGATCGCGACGCACGACCGCGTGGGTCAGATCATCGACTTCCAACGCATCGTGATCAGCGAAGGCCAGACACGAATGCGCCCTCACACCATGCGCTATGCCTGGCCGAGCGAGCTCGATCTCATGGCACGTCTGGCCGGCCTCGAGCGTCGTGAGCGATGGGCTTGGTGGGATCGCTCGCCGTTCACCGCCGAGAGCAAGAGCCACGTGTCGGTGTACGCGAAGCCCGCAGGCTGACCCGTGACGGCCACCTTCGACGGCGGGGACGAGCTCGAGACACGGCCACGCGACATCGTGCCTCCCGACTGGGCACGGGAGTCGCGGTCAACTCATTGACGGACGGCATCGCCAGAGCAGGACGAGCGGCATCGCGGTCGCGATCGCGGTGAGCAGCGCACAGCTCAATGGGAGCCAACCCACGCCGGACCAGTCGACTCGCGCGAGAATCCCCGCCGCCACGACGGCCGAAACGACGACGTATCCAGCCAGCAACCGGCGACGACCCTGGCTCAGGTGCCGCTGGTCGCGCCGCGCCGCGAGCTCCCGGCGCAACGACACGTCGAAGCGAAGGGAGAAGCTCACGACCGGTGCGTCGGGGAAGCTCTCGCGCAAGAGGCGAGCGCAGTCGGCATGACGACGACAGTTCACGCAGGAGGCCAGGTGCTCCCGCCACGCCGATCGTTCGTCGGCATCTCCTCGAGTGCTGGACGCTTCGAGGCGATCGAAGTCGTGGCAGCCCAGGCTCACGACGTCTTCCCTCGACGTGTCATGACGTGGAGCAACCGGGCGCGACCGCGATGGAGCCAGGACTTCGCCGTGCCCTCACGCACGCCGAAGCTCTCCGCGATCTCCGCGACCGAGAGCCCCAACCAGTAGTGGAGCCGCAAGGCCGTACGCTGCGGCTCGGGGACCTCGAGGAGCGCCTGGCGGACGCCACTCGTGCGCTCGTCCGGCAGGGCGACTTCGGCGTCGCCCGGCACCCGCTCCGTCTCGCGCTCGAGCAAGCGTCGACGACGACGCTGAACACGGCCGTGATCCAGCGCCAGGTTGCGCGCGATGCGATGCAACCACGTTCGGAAGCTCGCCGTGCCCCGAAAGCTCCCGATACGGTCGTGAGCCCGCAGGAAAGCCTGCTGGACGACGTCCTCGGCGTCGGCTCGATCCTCGGGTCCGAGAGTCGCCAGGACGACCCGCAGGGCGGCTTCACGATGACGCAGCACGAGCGTCTCGAAGGCCGCCGGATCACCGTCGCCTCGATGGGCCTCGACCAGCTCGTCATCGGAACGCAGCTCCTCCACGGGCGTCTCACGACTCCTCGTGCTCGGCCATGAAGCCCCAGAAGAGCAGGACACCGATGCCGGCGAGCAACGGAATGAAGCCCAGCGTCCAGATCGCGCGGAAGCTGCGATCGGGTGCGAAGTAGAAGGCGATCAGCATGCCGACGCCGGCCGTCGAGGAGAGCAGCCCGAAGCCGAGGGTGGCCCGCATGAGCCAGCGCGCGCGCAGCTGCTCCAGCTCGTGCGAGACCCACTCAGCCGCATCGTCCAGGGACTCCGGCGGCGGCAGGTCCTTCTCGATGGCGGCGAGCCGCTCCTCGTGGAGCATCTCCCGCCGTCTCAGCCGCGCGGTCCCCCGCTCCCGGCCACGCTGGATGAGCAGGGCGCCCCAGAGCACCATTCCGACCAGGACGATCACCCCGTAGACGCAGACACCGCCGACCATGCCGTTCTCCCGAGCGGAGAGTCATTCTCCGCCACTCACCCCTTGGACGACACGGGAGCAGCTCCTGGTTGCGCGAATGAACCGGCGTCGCCTCAACTCGTCACCAGGCGCCTCCCCTCCTCCTCACCGTAGCGCGCGAGGATCGCGTCGACCCAGACCTGGGTCTTGGCCTTGGCCATGACGATCCGGTGGCCGTCGCCGGCCTTGCCGACGACACCCTCGTGGGTGATGCCGTCGAGCTCGCCAGCCCGCACGCGCGCGACCAGCTCATCGTCCCAGTCGTGCTCGCCGAGATGGCCAGGAACGTCCAGGTCGCCGAAGAGCTCGAGAAAGCGCTCCGGACCGACGAAGCCTCGGCGATGCGGCGCGACGTCGAACAGGGTGATGCGCTTGGGCTCGTCGGCCACGTGTTGGCCGCCGAGGCTGCCGGGCCCCCAATACTCGCCGTAGGCGATCAGCGCCTCCCAGCCCTGGTCCGTTGCCACGCGGGCGATCGGCTCGGCGAGGGTCTCGGCGAACAAGCCCATGGCGGAGCCAAAGACGGGATCGTCGGTGTCGATGACCTGCCGACGGGTGCCGAAGCGGGTCCAGCCGTCACGGCGGCTCCACTCGAAGCGGAGGTTGCTGCCGTCGAGCTTGTCGAAGAGGTGGAGACGGTGGGTCGTCTTGCGGCCACGCACGGCGCGGCCTATCGAAGGATAGGTCTTCATGAAGGTGCTCTCTGGCGCCCGGACCATTCATGAGTGTTCGTCGCGAGTGGCCGGAGATGCTAGCCGAGAAGGGTGAACGTAGCCACGAGGACCGGAAGCGCACTTGACAGTGCGTTGAGGACCAAGAGGCGAGTACGCCCTTCGCAGACAGCAGATCCGGTCACGCAGCAGAAGACTCATGAATGGTCCGGGCTAGGAAGTGGAGGAGGAAGACGGGCCGGAGCGGCGCAGGAAGATGCGCTCACGGCGGGGATGGAGTCGTCTCTCTCCGCGGCCTCAGGCGGTGAGCAGGGCTCGGGGCGGAGGCACGCGGTTCACTTCAGACCTTCATGAGCAGAGCGTAGCACTGGGCATCGTGCCGTCAAGCATGCGGACTCGTTCTCGTCGCAGAACAAGGAGCTCCAAGTCGGAGCCAAGAGCCGGGCCTCGCGCGGTGCTACCATCGCGGCTCGTCGATGCCCGCCCCCGCCTGACGCAGCCCCATCTCCGAGACGCGAGGGAGCCTTGGCCCGCGAGCAGAGCAAGGTCAGCGAGCCTGTCCTCGACATCCGCTCGCCTCGTCAGGCCCCTGCCAGCAGCCGAGCACTGCGATGGACCTCGCTCCTCCTTCTCTCGGTCATCGGGGCTGCAGCCACCGTCAACCTGTCCCTGGAAAGCCTGACCAGGTTGCAGGGACGAGGCACGCCGTTCCAGTCCCGTAGCCGAGCACCCGGCGGTTGCCCCCTCTCTCCCCAGGATGCACCGCTCCGGGCACGACACGTGACCAGGGTGGAATCAGGCGTTCCGCTCGAGCGTTGCGACGTCATCGTCGCGCTCTCCGGCCTGTCCGGCACGCCGGGCCCCGACGCGTGGCCACGGGGCGCTGGAACGCATGAGGTGACCGTCCTCCGCGGTCCGGACTCTCGCCGCGTGACGGTCGGGGTCGCGCCCGTGCAGCGAACGCCGTCGAGGCTTCAGTGGGGTCTCATCATCGCGCGCTGGCTCGGACTGGTCGGGCTGCTCTGGCTCGGCGTGCATGCCTGGCGTTCCGAGTCGGTGGCGGGCCCCGCCGCCTCGTGGCTGACGATCGCCGTGGCGGCCCTGCTGACGACCTTGGGCTCACCCGTTCGTGAAGGACTGGCAAGGTGGCTCGACCCTTGGCGCTCGGCTCTCGGAGATCGAGTGGTCGGCGTCGAGATCGTGCCCCTCGTCTGCCTGGCCGTGTTGCTGCTCGGCGAGAGCTTCCGCCAGGTGTTGTCCTGGTTCCCGACCCGAGACCCCGAGCGCGTGCCACGCCATCGCTTCGAATGGCTCACCTTGAGCCTGGCCGTGCTGGCCGCCCTCCTCAGCGTCTTCAAGTCACTCGAGTTGCTCCTCGTCCCCTTCTTCGCGATTCACGTCGTCACGCTCTCCCTCCGCATCGCTCGGGCCGCGAGCCCCCGAGACATGAACCTGACCAGCGAGCTCCACCAGCAGTACCGGCTCGTCTTCCTCGGCCTTCAAGCCGGCTTCGTGGCGTTCGGTCTCGGCTTGACGTTCTTCGCTTGGCTGGGCGTTCTCTCGGTGTTCAGCGTGCAGGTCACGTCCAGCCCGGTCGTCGTCGTGAGCGCGAGCCTGGCACTCATCCTGGGCCCCTACCTGCCCTTCATCGGCTTCCTCATGGCCATCCAGGGTCGTGGCCTCTGGGAGGTCTCCCGACTTCGCAGTCGCTCCGCCGTGTTCGGCGTGCTCGCGGTCCTGCTGGTGCTCGCCTGGCCCCTCGTGAATCTCGCGATCGATCGCCTCCTGCCCCGCGGCCTTCTCGGGGAGGGGTGGGCAGGAACGCTCATCGCGACGCTCGTGGCGGCCGGTCTCGTGGCCCTCGTCAAGTCGGGTGTCGATTCGGCCATCTCCCGACGCTTCTTCCCCGACACGGTGGGCTTCGCCGAGCTCGTGACGACCATCGGTGACGACCTCGGTGACGCCGAGGATCTCCGCGATGGTGCCGACCGAGCCGTCGACACCCTGAAGAGCCGCCTCGGCTGCACCCCCTGCTGCGTCCGTGACGGCTCGGGTCACGCTCTCGCTGGTGACGACGCCGACGCGGCCATCGTCGACGCGGTCGCGGAGCCACTGGCCGAGCATGCGACCGTCGTCGTGCGCACCGATGACGGCCCGGTTCTCGCCACCCGGCTCGGCCATGGCAAGGCTCGTTGCGGGACCTTGTTCGTCGGCCCGCGTCGCAGTGGGCTGTTCTACAACCGCACCGAACGACGCCTGCTCAGCCTGCTCGCCGATCAGCTCGCGACCTTGCCACGAGCTCGAGGCTAGAAGACGACCTACCGCTACGGCCTCGTGGCTCTCATCTCCTCATCTGCCGCCGTCCAGGGACGACCGAAGCACGGCCAGCCGACGCCCGAGCTCGGAGTCGGCGCCGGCACCAACCTGCGACGCCAGCTCCTCGGCTTCGGCAAGACGGGCTCTCGCGGCGCTCTCGTCTCCCGAGGCAAGCGCCGCATGCCCCCGCGCGGCCAGGAGCAGCCCGAGCTGAAGGGGATGCTGCAACTCGCGCAACAGGCTCTCACCGGCATCGAAAGCAGGCCACGCCTCGTCGAAGCGTCCTTGCTCGGCTTGAACGCTGCCGAGGTTGGCGAGCGCGATCCCCTCGCCGAGACGGTCGCCAACTTCACGATGCAGCGCCAGCGCCTGCTCGTGCAGGGCCTGCGCCTCGGCCACCTGTCCTCGATCCGCGTGCAGGCTTCCCAGGTTGGCGAGGACGTGTCCTTCATTTCGTCGATCGTCCACCTCACGATAGATGGACAGCCCCGCCTCGTAACACGCCAGCGCCTCGTCCACCCGACCGTCGAGGTCATGCACGATCCCCAGGTGACCGAGGACGATCCCCTCTTGCTTGCGTCGGCCGACCTCGCGATGGATGGCCAGGGACTCCTCGTAGAACTCGCGTCCCACCTCGTGATGCCCCTCGTCACGGCACAGGCTGCCCAGGTTGCAGAGGACGTCCCCTTCGCCGGCCCGGTCACCGACCTCACGATGGATGGACAGCGCTTGCTCGAACAGGGTGCGAGCCTCACCCACCCGTCCGAGCTGCCAGGCCACGATCGCGAGCTGTCCGAGCGACGCTCCCTCGTGACGACGGTCGCCCAGCTCGCGGTGAATCGTGAGGGCCCGCTCCTGCAACTCACGCGCGCTCTCGACGAGCCCCTCTCTCCGTCTCGCGTTACCGAGATTTCCGAGCACGACGCCCTCGAAGCGACGCCAGCCAGTCTCGACGGCGGTCACCAGCGCCTGCTCGTGCTGCTGGACCGCCGAGTCGAGATCCCCGCGGTGCGAGCTCAGGCTCGCCATCCGGTCGAGGACGGACGCTTCGAGTCGTCGGTCGTCTTCCCCTCGAGCCAGGAGCAACGCCTGCTCGAGAGAGGTCTCCGCCTCGGGCCGACCGAGCTGATGCTGCGCACTGCCTGAGACGAAGAGCACGCGAGCACGCTCGCCATCCGTCAGACCGTCGAGCGCGAGCACTTCCGATCCGAGAGCACGCCCCAGCTCCGCAGGCCCGCTGAGCTGCAAGACCTCCCAGGTCGCCACGAGCGTCGCGACGGCCGTCGCCGCATCGCCGCGCGCCACCGCGCGTCGGCAAGCCGACACGAGGTTCTCCAACGCCCGCCCCAGCACGCGCCGTCGCTCCACGCCACCGTGGACCGAGAGCGACTCGATGGCGTCGTCAGCCCCGAAGCGCGCGAAGTGCTCGCCGTGACGAACCAGCGCCGACCGCTCGGCCTCGTCACCGCTCTCGCCATCGGGAACGGCCCCTTCCGTGCGGAGCTTTTCCGAAGCGTAGTCACGGATGCTCACCAAGAGACTGAAGTGGGGCTCGTCACTCGCATCGGTCGTTCCGACCTGCTGCGGCGTCCAGGTGTTGAGCAGGCTCTGGTCGACGAGCACCTGAACCGTGTCCAGGGGCCAGGGAGCCTCCTTCCAAGCCGAGAGATCCAACACGGCCTCCGCCGCCTCGAGGGTGAAGCCGCCCTCGAAGACGGAGAGCTGAGCGAGCGCCGCCCGCGCCCACGGCTCGAGCAGGTCCCAGGACCAGTCGATCGCGGCCTTCAGCGTCGCCTGACGATCGGTGGAGGCAGACGCACCAGCGAGGAGCTGGAAACGATCGGTCATGCGCTCCACGATCCTCCTGGGCGTGAGAACGCTGATGCGGGCTGCCGCGAGCTCGATGGCGAGCGGCAGGCCGTCGAGCAGACGCACGACCTCGTGCACGTGCTCGCGGTTCTCGTCGGTGATGACGAATCCCTGCTTGCGGGCCCGAGCCCGCCGCCCGAAGAGCTCGGTCGCGGCACCTTCCAGCTCCAGTGGCTTCAGGTGCAGGACGTCCTGCGCCGGAAGGTCGAGCAGCACTCGGCTGGTCACGACGAACCGGGCCTCCTCCGCGCGCTGCAGCCAGCTCCCCACCGTCGCCCGCGCGTGCTCGGCGACTTGCTCGAAGTTGTCGAGCACGATGAGGCAATCACCGCGACCGGCGATGGCGTGCCCGAGCTGCTCGATGACGTCGCCTCCACCGAGCGGGACGTCGAGCGCTCGAACCACCGATGAGAGGAGACCGTCCAGGTCGCGTGCCTCCGAGAGATCGCAAAACCACGCACCACCAGGGTAGGTCTCGAGACGGCTCCACGCGTGGCGAAGGACCAGCCGTGTCTTGCCGATCCCGCCCGGCCCGTGAAGCGTGACCAATCGCGCTTCCCCTTGAAGACGGGCGACCAGCTCTTCGAGCTCCGCGTCTCGACCGACGAAGGAGCCCGACTCCGTCGGGAGGAAGTGACGACGCCGAACGATCTCCGCTTCCTCTTCCCTCTCGATCCGGCTCAGCTCGACACGAAGAGCCTGCCCCACCTCCGCTGCCGTCGCCGGTCGGTTCTCCCGGTCGACCTGAAGGCAGGCGTCGATGACTCGCCGCAGCCCCGAGGGCGGCGCGTCCTCGAGCTGCGACCAGTCGACCTCCGCCTGCTGCCCCCGTGCGAAGCGAGCCTCGGTGCGGTCGTCGACCGGCGTCTGCCGCGCGGTCAGGCACTCGGACAGCACCACGCCGAGACTGAAGAGATCGCTCCGTCCGTCCAGTGACTCACAGCTCGCCTGCTCGGGGCTCATGTAAGCGGGAGTCCCGGCCAGCCCGACCTCTTGCTCGGCGCCGGGCCCTCGCCACACGTGGGCCAATCCGAAGTCGAGCACCTTCACGACACCCGACGGCAGGAGCTGCACGTTCGCCGGCTTCAGGTCGCGGTGAACGATGCCCCCGGTCGTGGGCGGCCCCCAGGGCCGAGGCCACCTGGACCCCGACGCGCAGGGCCTCGGCGACAGACAGCGCTCCCCGGGACAGTCGATGAAAGAGGTCCTCCCCTTCCAGCAACTCCATGACGAGGAGCGGTCGACCTTCGTGCCAGAGGAGGTCGTGCACCGTCGCCACGTTGGGATGATTCAGGCTGGCGAGCAGCCGTGCCTCCCGCACGAAGCGCTGCAGGCCGTCCGGGTCGTTGGCAAACGCCCTCCCGATCGACTTGAGAGCGACCGAACGACCGAGGCGGCTGTCGCGAGCGCGCCAGACGACTCCCATCCCGCCACGGCCGAGCTCGCACTCGATCACGTGGCGATCCAGCCGTTGGCCGGGGCTCAGCTCGTCTCCGGCCCCGACCGAGGCCGCCTGCTGGGCCTTGGTCGGCGCGTCCGACTCGTTGAGCTCACGGCCCGCGTCGTCCTTGCTCACGCGGACAGCTTAAGCCGAATCCCGTCAGCCCGAGCGCGACCTGCGGATGAGCTCGGCCTCACGTTCCCGCGAGAATGCAGGCTCGTGCTCGCAGTCGGGGATCCACTCCGCGACATGCCGGGCCGTGTCGGCCGGTGACGTGAGTGTCAGGCCTGCCTCGACAGCGCGAGCGTTGCTGACGTGCATCAAGCTGCTGCGTGGTCCACCGTTCGGTCGGTACAGCGGGAGCTCACGCTCCACGACCCCGGCAGCAGCGATCACGTCCGCCGGCACCCAGACGACGTCCCGCGCTCCCAGGGTCGTGATGAAGTCGTCCCAGGTGAGCCTCGGCCCCGCGAGGTTGAAGCTCCCAGAGAGCGCGTGCTCGCAAGCCGTCCGCATGAACCGGGCCACGTCGCGGACGTCGATGACCTGCACGTGATCGGAGCCATCACCGGGAGCCAGCATCTCGCCGCCCTGGGTCGCGCGCCGCACCCAGTAGGAGTAGCGGTCGAAAGGATCGTGCTGGCCGACGACGACTTGAGGACGAAGCAGTGCGCACCGCTCGGCGAACAGCTCCTGGACGATGTCTTCGCAGGTGACCTTCAGCGAGCCGTAGGTCTCGCTGGTGATCTCGACGACGCTCTCCTCGGCAGGCGGTGAGCGTGGATGACTCTCGTCGACGGGACCGTGCTCTGGATCACCGTACGCACTGACGGCGCTGACGAACACGTAGTGACCCACGCTCCCGCGCAACGCCTCGGTGCTGGATCGCACCTGCGGAGCCGTGTAGCCGCTCACGTCGACGCAGGCGTCCCACTCACGCCCCGTCAGCGCTGCGAGCCCCGAAGCTCCGTCGTCTCGATCGCCGCGCAGCCTCTCGATCTCAGCGGGTAGGGCGTCGACCGTTCGCCCGCGGTTGAAGATGCTGACCGAGTGCCCGGCGTGCAGCAGCTCTTCGACGAGGGTGCGGCCGATGAACTGGGTGCCGCCGAGGACGAGGATGTTCATGCTTGGGCTCCGAGTGCGAAGACAGGCTGATGGTACGGCTCAGGAGTCGACGACATCGAGCTCGTCGCGCACGAAGCGCGTCTCCTCCTCGGCCACCAGCGGCACGCCCGCCTCACGGAGGAAGTCGACGAGTGTCAGGCCGAGGGGCTCGATCGTCGCGCGAGCGCGTTCCGGGCTGACGATGAGGTGGCCCTCGGAGGACGACGCCCCATCCCTCGGCAGTGGCGACGCGTGCCAGAGGACGATCGACCAGTCGTCGAGGTCTTCACCGATCCTCCCGCTGGCCTGGCCCAAGGTCCAGCTGACGGCTCTGACCTGGCCGAGGGGACCGACGTCGAAGGGAACGACGATGCCGAGGAGCCGAAAGCCATGCCGGAGTCGAGCTTCATCCCCCTCCCCGGGGCGAACCTGGACGAAGTGATCCCGTGAGACGAGGCCGAGAACGGACACGATCGTCCGTCGAACGCCCTCCATGACCAAGAACCCGACGACCATGAAGACGACCAGCCCGAGCCATGCGGTCGAGGCGACGAGGGCGATGGCCGGGCTCTGCCCCGGCGACACGAGGTGAGCGATCGCGAGCCGGCTCACGCCGAGCACCAGGGCAGCGACGATGCACGTCGTGACCACCCGGGCGGCGAGCTCGGCTCGCGTCAACGGCAAGGGAAGCTCCCACCAACCGCCACGTCGCCTGGCCTGGACCGGCATGGTCACGTCACGTCCCTCGTGTTGCCCGACTCGAGCCCGGCGTTGCGCTCTTCAGGAGCTCTCTCCGGTCGTCTCACCAAGAGTAGCGCCAGCAGGATCGGATGGCACGGCAGCCGCTCGGCGCGCCCTTTCCAGCGGAGAGGGTCAGGATCTCCCGCACGGATTGCGTCTTACCTCTCGACCGAGTTTCTCGACGGACCGGGCATCCGGGCCGGTCGACCCGTCGCACTTCGGTGGTGCGGCATTTCGAGAAGGTGAGATTTCCATGACCAGAGCAAGCTCGCGAACAGCGGGACCACGACCCCAGTCGACGGAGAGAGATCGCCAAGACGGTCTCGCGGCCGCATCACTCCTCGTTCTCGTCACCCTGGCATCGGGCGTTCCGGATCGGACGGCCAGGGCCCAGCCCCTGGCCTACGCCAGCGCAGAGGCCACGCACGAGATCACGATCATCGACACCGCGACGGACATGATCGTCGACCACATCGCGCTCGGCGACGGCAACGGCCCCTACGGCGTGGCGGTCAGCCCGGACGCCTCGCGGGTCTACGTCACCGTCCCCGGCCCGGACCGGGTCCTGGTCATCGATGCGGTGGACCGCACGGTCATCGCCACCGTCGAGGTCGGCGTCGACCCCTACGGCGTGGCGGTGAACCCCACGGGGACCCGTGCCTACGTCGCCAACGGGAGCGACGACACCCTGTCGGTGATCGACACGAGGTCCAACATCGTCCTGAGCACGCTGGACGTGGGTGACGAGCCGACGGGCGTCGTGGTCAGCCCCGATGGCTCGCGCATCTACGTGAGCCATCACGACGACGCCAGCGTCTGGGCCATCGATGCCACGACGCTCGTGCCGGTCGCCGCCACCCCCCTCGTGCCGGGTGGCGGTCCGCTGGGCCTCGCGGTGCACCCCTCGGGCGAGCACGTGTACGTCGCCGGTGTCGACGGGCTGTCCGTGATCGACACCACGACGAACACGGTCGAGACGACGGTCGGAGCGGGCGGTGAGCCCTACGGCCTGGCAGTGAGCCCCAGCGGTCACGAGGTCTACATGTCCGTGGCCTACGCTGGTGGAGCTCCCGACCTGCTGTGGGTCATGCGGACGGAGACCAACGAGCTGGCCCACAGCTTCCGCGTCGGGATCGCTCCGAGGGGTGTCTCGGTGAACCTGGCAGGTGACCGGGTCTACGTGGCGAACCATCAGTCGGGGGACATCTCGGTGATCGACCCGACGGACGGCGAGTTCCGCCTGAGCATTCCCGTGGGCCACCAGTCCACCTGCCTCGGCCAGTTCATCGTCCCGCCCGAGGGGCCAACGGCATCGAGTGGCGCTCGACCCTGCCGGCCGGGCTACGACCGAGTGTCGGATCGGCTCTGCATCCGCCGGGAGATCATCGGACCGGCCGCCTGGGGCGAGGCTGCGGGTGCTTGCGCGGAAGAGGGCGCTCGCCTCTGCAGCACCGCGGAGCTCTTCGCCGCCTGCAAGCTGTCGCTGGTCACGATCGAGGCAGAGTGGGCTGACGACACGACCGGCTCCACCGGACGAGCCGCGGTCGCCGGGCCGACTTGTGAGGTGCTCGACTTCGCCGCCGACCTGCCGCTGAACTGTCGCTGCTGCATCGACCGCTGAGCGAACCTTCTACCGAGTCCTGCCGGCGTCGTGGTCGGCAGGGCTCTTCGCACCGGCGGACCAGCACGGCAGGAGCGTCTGCTCGGGCTCCGGCTTCCTCGCCCCGTGCTAGCCTCGCGAACCATCATCATCGCGCTCGGAGACGGGCTCTCCACGTGACTCCCTGGACCCGCCGCTACCTGCTCGTCGTCTCGGCCCTCCTCGGACTGCTCGGGTGGAACGCCGTGCGGCACTTCCTGTTCGGCCTGGACGAGATGATCCGCAGCCACGGTGGCACGCGCTGGGAGCTCATCCAGGACGACTTCCCGCCGTGGCTCGCGCTCGCGGTCGGCGCCACCGTCGTCTTCGTCGTCGTTCTCGTGCGCCCTGCTCGGTCGTCGACCTCGCTGACCGATCGACTCCTCACTCGCGTGCGAGGGGCGCGGCTGCCGAAGCGCGTGGCCGTCTTCGGTCCACCGGTCCTGGCGGTCGTCGCCCTCGTCATGACGTTCCCGCTCGTCGGCTTCATCCTGAGCTGGCTGATGCCGATCGGGTTCGGAGCGCTGGCGGGCGTCGGTGGCCTCCTCTTCTTCCTCAAGGGCTGGCTCCGAAGAGAGCGCTCGAGCGTCGAGGGGCTGGACCGGGTGGCCGCACGCGTGGTCCGGTTGACCGTCCTGACGGCGGCCGTCTTCATCCCCTTCGGTCCACTCGGGCTGATCTCGGTGGTCCGCCTCGATGACGTCTGGACGACCTACGGGATCGTTCTCGCCGGCCTGGCCCTCATCGGTGAGCTGGCCGCCTTCCTGGTGGCCGCAGCCGCCCACCTGACCGACACGAGCCACCTCGACCACGAGGGCCACCCCGCCCCCCAGGCCGTGCGACACGACGCGAGAACCCAGGCCGTCGCGCTCTACTGCGCCGCTGGTCCGGTCGCGCTGGCCACGGTCTTCTGGGTCGATCGCCTGCGCACCGACCACGGACTGAGACCGGGCCTCTTCGTCGTCGGGGCTGCCGTCCTGGGTCTCCTCCTGATGACCGCCGCGGTGCTCACCGACGATGGGTCGGAGCCGAGCACCGGGTGAGCCCACCAGCCGACTCGATGCAAACCGAAAACCTGAGCGAGGACGAGGCTCGCGGCTAAGGGCTGGAGACGAGAACACGGACGGAAGCGCTGGTCACGGGTCGAGAGTTGCCGCAAGGCCCCCCTTCCCACACGGCAGGCAGCGATGCGGGTACCATCCCCGGCGAATGTCGCAGGATTCGGGGGGACAGCGTCGTCGAGAGCGCGAGCTCTCGGACGGAGTCGTCGATCTCGACGCGAGGCTGCGCCGGTGCGCGCCGGGTCGCGAGTCCACCGACGACCGGCTGCTCCGCGGGGAGGAGCGCTCTAAGCCGCACGACGGCGACGACGACGACGGCTCGACCCAGGCCAGGCTCCCCGCACCCCCGCCTTCTCCGTCCGTCCAGGACGACGTCACCCTGACCAGCCCCGGCCGCACGGTCGCGCTCTCCGAAGACCGCGAGCAGAGGCTCGAGACACCGGAGCTCATTGGCCGGTACCGCGTGGAGGCCGAGCTGGGTCGCGGTGGCATGGGCGTGGTCTACCGGGCCTGGGATCCACAGCTCGATCGCCCCGTCGCGCTCAAGACCCTCTCGACTCGTCTCCCCGAAGAAGGCCTCGAGCGCTTCGTGCGAGAGGCGCGGATGCTCGCAGCCGCCTGTCACCCCAACGTCGGTGGGATCTTCGACATCGTCGAGCACGAGGGTGAGCCGGTGCTCGTGCTCGAGCATCTCGACGGCGAGAGCCTGTCGGCGAAGCTCGAACGTGGACCGCTCGAGGTCGAGCAAGCCATCGACCTCACGACCCAGGTCGCCGCCGGCCTGGACGCCGCCCACTCTCGTGGCCTCATCCACCGCGATCTCAAGCCCCTCAACATCCAGGTCGTCGACGGCAACGTCGCGAAGGTGCTCGACTTCGGCCTGGCTCGTCCCGTCTCGGACGACGACGACGGCAAGCGCAACCTGGAGGGGACGCCCGGCTACATGAGCCCCGAACAATCGCGGCGCGAGGAGCTCGATGCCCGTTGCGACGTGTGGGCCCTCGGCTGCGTGCTCTTCGAGATGCTGACCGGGCGAGTGGCGTTCCCGGGAGAGTCCTGGCGCGAGAAGCTCCGCGCGGTCCGGGACGCGGAGCCCGACTGGAGCGCTCTGCCGAGGGAGCTTCCCACGGCGGCTCGTGACCTGCTGCGCCGCTGTCTCTCGAAGGAGCGCGATGATCGACCGGTCAGCGGTGCCGAGCTCCGCGCGCTGCTCATCCGAGCCGCGCCCGTGACGGAGTCGGCACCGACGCCGTCGGGTGGCGAGCTACCCCCGGAGCGCGACACGCTCATCGGGCGAACGGCCGAGCTCGAAACGCTGGCGGAGCGCACCTCGACTCCGGGCCTGCTCACCGTGCTCGGCCCCGGTGGCACCGGGAAGACGCGACTGGTGCTCCACCATGCCCGGCGACGCGAAGACGGCGCCTGGTTCTGCGACCTCTCCGAGGCGCGCAGCCTCGAGAGGATCGTCTCGGCGGTCGCGACGACGCTGGGCGTGACTCTCAAGGGCAGCGATTCGATCGAGCGGCTTGGCCACGCGATCGCCGGTCGTGGCCGCTGTCTGATCATCTTCGACAACTTCGAGCAGGTCGCCGAGCATGCCGCGGCCAGCGTGGGGCGGTGGCTGGAGCGGGCCACCGAGGCGAGCTTCGTCGTGACCAGCCGTGTCCTGCTCGACCTCCCGGGTGAGGAGGTCCTGGACGTGGCAGCGCTGGACGTGAAGGGCGCCGGCGTCGAGCTGTTCGAGAGCCGAGCCCACGCGAAACAAGCGGCGTTCGCGGTGACCGACGAGAACCGGGCCGAGGTCGAGGAGGTGGTCCGGCTGGTCGACGGCCTCCCGCTGGCGATCGAGCTGGCCGCAGCGCGGGTGCGGGTGCTGACACCGGCGCAGCTCGTCGAGCGGATGAAGGACCGGTTTCGACTGCTGTCGGGTGGGACCGGCGTGCACGAGCGTCAGGCCACCTTGCGTGCGGCCATGGTCGTGGGATCTCTTGAGCTCCTGGGAACGAGCGGCGCTCGCCCAGGCCTCGGTCTTCGAGGGGGGCTTCACGCTGGCGGCCGCCGAGGCCGTTCTCGATCTCGACGCCTGGGACGACGCCCCCTGGCCGCTGGATGCCGTGCAAGTCCTCGCCGACAAGAGCCTCCTCCGGACCTGGCTTCCCGAGGGAAGCACGGAGCCACGCTTCGGCGCGTACGTCAGCATCCAGGAGCACGCGGCCGAGAAGCTGCGGACCGAGGGAGCGATCGACGACGGGGCCAGTGGTCTGGAAGCTGAGCAAGCCGCCTTCGTCCGTCACGCCGAGCACTTCGCCGGTCTCGGAGAGTTCGAGTCACTCAGGTCACTCTCCAGGCGTGGCGGAGCAGAACGTCGTCGGGCGCTGGAGCTCGAGCTGAACAACCTCGTGTCGGCCTGCCGACGGGCGGTGACGAGGGGCGACGGAGCGACTGCGGTCCCCGTGCTCCATGCAGCATGGTCGACGCTCGAGGCGCGGGGGCCCTTCGGCCTGGGGCTGGAGCTGGCCCGCTCCGTGCTGACGCTACCCGGGCTGCCCATCCTCGAGCGGGCGCGAGCCCACTTCACCGTCGGGCTCGCCTCGAGACTCCTGGGTCACGCAGCGGAAGCGAGAGTCGCCTACGAAACCGCGGTCGCCTTCGCCCGCGAGGTCGGCAACCTTCAGACGGTGGCTCGCTTCACGAAGGGCTTCGGTGTCTTCCACATCGAGCAGGGGCAGATGGAGGAGGCACGAGCCTGCTACGAAGAGGCACTCACTCTCGCCCGGGAGCTGGGAGACCGCCCCCTCGAGGGGAACGTTCTCGGCAACCTCGGCGTCTTCCATGGGAACCAGGGACGAATGGAAGAATCGCGAGCCTGCTACGAACAGGCGCTCGCTCTCGCCCGGGAGCAGGGAGACCGTCATCTCGAGGGACATGTCGTCGGCAACCTCGGCGTCTTTCACGGGAGACAGGGACGACGAGAGGAAGTCCTGGCCTGCTCCGAGGAGGCGCTCGCCATCGTGCGTGAGCTCGGCAACCGCCGACGCGAGGGCTCGTGGCTCGGCAACGTCGGTCATCGCCACTTCTACGCCGGCAGGACCGAGAAGGCACGAGCCTGCTTCGAGGGTGCGATCGCCATCGCACGGGAGACGGGAGAACGCTCGTTCGAGGGGTTCACGCTCCTCAACCTCGGAGCCGTCCATCAACGCGAGGGGCGGCCGGACGAGGCACGGGCGACCTACGAGACCGCGCTGACTCTCGTCCGCGAGGTCGGAGAGCGGCAGTACGAGGCCTCGGCCCACTGGCACCTGGGCCAGCTCGACCTGGAGGCGAGCCGGGTGAACGACGCGCGAGTGAGCTTCGAGGAGGCGCTCGCCCTCTCTCGGGGCCTGGGAGACCGCCGGGTGTCGGCCTGGCCCTTTGCGGATGCGGCATTGCCCAGCACCGCCTGGGTGAGACCGCTGCTGCCGTCGCGATGCTGACCGAGGCCGAATCACTGTCCGTCGAGCTCGGGGCCGGACCGAGCTCCGAGCTCGGACTGGCGATCGCGGCACTGCGTGAGGAGCTCGGCGCCACGAGCTGAGGAAGACGGCGAGCGTCGACCGACTGGCCCGGACCTCGTCCGGGCCAGTCGCTCACGAGCTCAGCGTCTCCGGAAGTAGGGCACGCAGAGGGGGCTGCCGCAGTGCGTGACCAGGGTGCTGCCGCCGGCGAAGCGGTGCACGATCAGCGGATTCCCGTCGACCCCGATGGTGACGTCCGCCGAGAGGGAGAACAGCGAGTGCGGAATGGTGGCCGTGAGCCTGGCGGCGGTGCAGGCACGATCCGGACAGTGGAAGATGCGCAGCAAGTTGTCGCTGCCTTCTCCGGACACGATGAGGGGAAGCCCGTCGGTTCCAATCGTGACGCCGTAGCGGACCGGGTTGGTGAAGTTGTAGTTGGTGATCGTGGAGGTGCTGCAAGCGACATCATCACAGTGCGCCACGTCGAAGCCCGAGTTCCGGTCGTAGACGATGAGCGGCAGGCCGTCCTCGCCGATCACGAGGTCGAGACCGCTCTCATTCGCAATCTGGTTGCCGATCGTGTTGATCGTGGCGCTCGCGCAGGCCGCATCGTCGCAGTGGGCCACCAACACGTCGGTGTCCGTTCGGTCGAAGTAGGCGATGACCGGCAGGCCGTCGGCACCCAGCGAGATGGACGTCGAGAGACCCGCATCGTTGGCGCTGGCGTCGACGGTGTTGATCGTCGCCGCGGTGCAGGCCAGGTCGGAGCACTTCGCCACCTTCAAGTTCTGGTTGGTGGCGTCGTAGTAGCTGATGATCGGGAGGCCGTCGGTGCCGACGGTGACCGAGCTGAAGTCACCGACCTCATCCGTGCTGTCGACGACGCTGATCGTCGCCGAGCTACAAGGCACGTCGTCGCAGTGGGCCACCCGCAGGTCGCCGGAATCGGTGTCGTGGTAGGTGATGAGGATCAGCCCGTCGCTGCCCAGGCCGATCCCCAGACGCAGCCCGACGTTGACCGAGCTGTCGAGGGTCGCGCTGGTCGTCGTGGTGCACTCGAGGTTCTCGCAGTGCCGCACCCGCAGGTCGTTGCCACCGTTGCGGTCGGGGAAGATGCCCAGTCCGTCGACGCCGATGGTGACGTTGGTGCGCACGAAGGTACTGCTGCTTCCGTAGGTCGTCGTGACGTTGCCCGCGGGCGCCAGCGCGCGCAGGGTGGCCGCACCATCCTCGCCAGCCGGTCCGGTCGGCCCGGCCGGTCCCTCAGGACCCGTCGGACCCGTGGCGCCGGCCGGTCCCGTCTCTCCCTGGGCGCCCGTCGCTCCCATCGGACCCATGGGGCCCGTGGCTCCCGCTGGACCTTGCTCACCCTGAGCACCCTGCGGGCCGGTCGGACCCGCAGGACCCTGCGCACCAGCGGGACCCTGTTCACCCTGGGCGCCCGTCGCTCCGGCCGGACCGGTCTCACCCTGCGCGCCCGTCGGACCGGCGGGGCCGGTCGGACCGGCCGGACCCTGCGCGCCAGCGGGACCCTGCTCACCCTGGGCGCCCGTCGCTCCGGCCGGACCCTGCTCGCCCTGAGCACCCTGCGGGCCGGTCGGACCTGCAGGACCCTGCGCACCAGCGGGCCCTTGCTCTCCCTGGGCGCCCGTCGCACCGGCTGGTCCCTGCTCACCCTGAGGCCCCGTCGCACCCGCTGGGCCCGTGGCACCCGCTGGGCCCGTGGCACCCGCTGGGCCCGTGGCACCCGCTGGGCCCGTGGCACCCGCTGGGCCCGTGGCTCCCGCCGGACCCGCTTCACCCTGAGGACCCGCGGGGCCCGCCGGCCCAGTCGCACCCATCGGTCCCGCCGGACCTGCCGGTCCCACCGGACCTTCGGGACCGGCCGGGCAATCGCAGGAGACGCAGGTCAAGTCGGTCACGGCGCCGCTGTCGCCGAGCTCGACTTCGAGGGTCGTCACGCCGCTCACGCCGAGGCCCACCGCCTGCCAGCTGTTGTCACCCAGCGCTTCGATCGGCGCGAGGACGAGGAGCTCGTCCGCCGCGTCGTAGCCCCGGATGGTCCCAGGCGCTTCCGCGTCGAGGATGCCGACCCACTCGAGGTCGGCGGGATCGTCGAAGACGAAGGTCATCGTGCCGCCGTCCTCGGCATCGTCGGGAGTGCAGGAGCCATCGGGCTCCTGGAGGACCAGCACCAGCCCCTGCGCCAGCACGTTGCCGACACCGGCTCCCGGCGTCGCGAGGTCCGTGTCGTCACATCCCGGAGCTCCCGAATCGAAGGCCCGCACCTCGAGCGAGCCACCGGAGACGGCGACCCCGTCGAGTTGCTCGACCACCACCTCATCGACGAGAAGTCCCTCGAAGTCCCAGGTCCGGCAACTCTCCTGCGCCAGGCTCGGCACGGCGCTCGCGAGGAGACCGAGGAGGGTGAGCGGGAGGACGAGCCTCCGCGACACGAGCTGCGACCACGTTTCGCCGCGCTCCCTCAACGCACGGGGACGGACTGGCTGACACCTGAACATCTTCGACATGGTTCCTGCACCTTCCTGCTTGGGGTGGACATCCCATCACGCGCGTCGTCGCGCCGGACAAGCCACGCCCGTGGCCCGAAGACGTCGACCGTGGTCGCTCGTCCCGTCCGAGTCGCGCACGCTGGGAGACTAATGATCCGGCAAGTGAACGGATAGCCCTGTCGTGTCGCTCACGCCCCAGCTCGAAGAGAGTCGAAACGACGCGCTACCCGAAGCACGACTTCGTGACTCGCACGCGAGGCGGTGGTGGGAGTCACGGGAGTGGAACCACTGACAGGGAGCTCTCATGGCCGGTCATCGGGCGCCGCCACCGGTCGCGAGCGACCGCCTACCAGGCCTCTGCGCCCCGCACCAGACGATGCGAGTACCATCTCTCCGAATGTCGCACGATTCGAGGGAAGAGCGCCGTCGTCGGGAACTCGAGCGCTTGGCCGAGGCCATCGATGGTGCCGCCGGCGAGCGGCTCCACGAAGGAGGACGCTCACCGGCGAAGCCCGAGGACGATGACAGCTTCACCCCGACCAGGGTGGCGGCGACCCAGGTGGTGCCGACCCTCCAGAACGACGCCACGACGACCAACCCTGGCCGCACGGTCGCCGTCTCCGCCAGTCGCGCGACGAGAACCGACGAGACCCCCGAGGCCATCGGGCGTTACCGCATCGAGGCCGAGCTGGGTCGAGGCGGCATGGGCGTGGTCTACCGAGCCCGGGACCCACAACTCGACCGCCTGGTCGCGCTGAAGGCCATCTCGGCCCGACTCCCGGCGGAAGCCCTCGAGCGCTTCGTGCGGGAGGCCCGGATGCTCGCGGCCGCCAGCCATCCCAACGTCGGCGGGATCTTCGACATCGTCGAGCACGAGGGCGAGCCGGTGCTCGTGCTCGAATACCTCGACGGCGAGAGTCTCTGGGCGCGGCTGCGACGTGGGTCGCTCGACGTCGAGCTGGCCATCGACTTCGCCACCCAGGTCGCCGCCGGCCTCGATGCCGCTCACTCCCGCGGCCTCATCCATCGCGACCTCAAGCCCCCCAACATCCAGATCGTCGATGGCGACGTCGCCAAGGTGCTCGACTTCGGCCTGGCCCGACCCGTCGAGGAAGATGACGACGCCGACGGCGAGCGCAAGTTGGAGGGGACGCCGGGCTACATGAGCCCCGAACAGTCGCGCGGCGAAGAGCTCGACGCCCGCACCGACGTGTGGGCCCTCGGGGTCGTGCTCTTCGAGATGTTGACGGGGCAGTCGGCCTTCCCCGGCGCGTCCTGGAGCGAGAGGCTCAGCGCGGTCCTGCACGGCGAGCCCGACTGGAGCGCGTTGCCCGACGAGCTGTCGACCGCCGCGTCCGACCTGCTCCGTCGTTGTCTCGCGAAGGATCGGCAGGAGCGTCCTGCCAGCGGCGCCGAGCTGCGCGTGCTGCTCACCCGCGCCGCGCCGTTGACGACGGCGTCATCGACACCCTCGAGCAGCGAGCTTCCACCGGAGCGCGACACCTTCATCGGTCGGGCGACCGAGCTTGCCGCCCTGGTGGAGCGCACCTCGACTCCCGGTCTCCTGACCGTGTTGGGCCCCGGCGGCACCGGGAAGACCCGGCTGGTGCTTCACCATGCCCGGCGCTTCCAAAACATCTCCCGGTTCTGCGACCTCTCCGAAGCCCGCAGCATCGAAGGCATCGCCTCAGTGGTGGCGACGGCACTCGGCGTGTCGCTGAAGGGAGACGATCCGATCGAGCAGCTCGGTCACGCGATCGCGGGCCGGGGTCGCTGCCTCATCATCCTCGACAACTTCGAGCAGGTCGCCGCGCACGCCGCGGCCACCCTGGGGCGATGGTTGGAGCAGGCCGGCGACGCCACCTTCATCGTGACGAGCCGCGTGCTGCTCGACCTTCCGGGAGAAGAAGTCCTCGACGTGCCTCCGCTGGACGTGAAGGGCGCCGGCGTCGAGCTGTTTGAAAGCCGCGCCCACGCGAAGAAGGCGTCCTTCGTGGTGACCGACGAGAACCGGGCCCAGGTCGAGGAGGTGGTCCGGCTGGTCGACGGTCTCCCGCTGGCCATCGAGCTGGCCGCCGCGAGAGTCCGCGTGCTCACTCCGGCGCAGCTCGTCGAACGGATGAAGGACCGCTTCCGACTCCTGGCGGGCGGTACCGGCGTGCGTGAGCGGCAGGCGACGATGCGCGCGGCCATCGACTGGTCGTGGCAGCTCCTCACGTCCTGGGAGCGCGCGGCGCTGGCTCAGGCCTCGGTCTTCGAGGCCGGCTTCACGTTGGAGGCGGCCGAGGCCGTCCTCGACCTCGGTGCCTGGGCCGACGCTCCCTGGCCGCTGGATGCCGTGCAGGTCCTCGTCGACAAGAGCCTGCTGCGAACCTGGACTCCCGAGGGAACCGACGAGCCTCGCTTCGGCGCCTACGCCAGCATTCAGGAGTACGCCGCCGAGAAGCTCCGGACGGACGACGCGCTCGACGCGGGAGCCAGTGGTTCCGACGCGGAGCATGCCGCGTTCGTCCGTCACGGCGAGCACTTCGCGGGACTCGGCTTGCAGGAAGCCCTGGAGTCACTCGACCGACACGGAGGAGTGACGCGTCGCCGTGCGCTCGGGCTCGAGCTCGACAACCTCGTGTCGGCGTGCCGACGCGCCGTGACGAGGGGCGATGGAACGACCGCGGTCCCGACGCTCCAGGCCGCCTGGGCCGTGCTCGAGGCACGGGGCCCGTTCGGCCTGGGATCCGAGCTGGCTCGCTCCGTGCTGGCGCTTCCCGATCCCTCTCCTCTCGACCGTGCCCGGGTGTCGTTCATCCTCGGACGGGCTTCGAAGCTCCTCGGTCAGGTGGAGGAGACGGGAGCCTGCTACGAGGCGGCCATCGCCCTCGCGCGCGAGGCGGGCGATCGCGCGTCCGCGGGCAACTTCCTCAACGGTCTCGGCATCCTCCACCACGATCAGGGCCGGATGGATGAGGCCCGCGCCTGCTATGACGAAGCGCTGCCCCTCTCACGCGAGCTCGGTGACCGCAACCTCGAGAGCAACGTCCTCGGCAACCTCGGTGTCTTCCATGGCTCTCAGGGAAGGATGGACGAGGCGCTGACGTGCTCCGAGTCGGCGCTCGCCATCGTGCGCGAGCTCGGCAACCGGATGCGCGAGGGTTCGTGGCTCGGCAACGTCGGCCATCTCCACCTCATCGCTGGTCGAACCGCGCAGGCACGGGAGTGCCTGGAGCAGGGACTGGCGTTGTCGCGGGAGACGGGTGAGCGCAAGACCGAGGGGCTCATGCTCTTGAACCTCGGAGCGGTCGACGAGCGCGAAGACCGCAAGGTGGAAGCACGAGCGCTCTATGAAGCCGCGCTGACCATCGTCCGCGAGGTCGGTGAGGTGCAATACGAGGCATGGACCCGCTGGTGTCTCGGCAACCTCGACCTGGACCTGGGCCGACTCGAGGAGGCGCGGACGAGCTTCGAGGAGACGATCGCTCTCGTCCAGCGCATGGGAGACCGGGGCACGCTGGGACTCGCCCTGTGCGGACGTGGTCATTGTCAGCAACGAGCGGGCGAGCACGAGGCTGCGGTCGCGACCTTGGCCGAGGCCGAAGCGGTGTCGGTCGAGCTCGGGGTGGGACCGGACTCGGAGCTGGGCAAGGCGCTGGCGAAGTTGCGTGAAGAGCTTCGCGTTGGTTGATCGCGATCACGACCCACGATCTTCCGGTGGCTCGTACGCTCCCGCTACCCTGCGCCGCACGGATGAGCTCGCGACGACCACTGTTGGAAGAAGTGAGCAGGGAGTCACGAACCATGAGCAGCACGCGCTGGGCCTCGTTCCTCGTCTCGGTCTCGATCACGCTCGTCGCGATCCCCGACAGGGCGCGCGCCCAGCCGCCACCGGACGGCGTCGAGCTGTCCCTGGGCGTCGGTGCGATCGTCTCTCCGCGGCCCTACGTGGACCTCGACTCCGAGGTCTTCCCCATTCCCATCCTGGGCATTCGCTACAAGACCTTCTTCTTCGAAGGCGTGCGCACGGGATTTCGTGGTCGGCCGGTCGAGCACCTCGAGCTCTCGGCCTTCCTCGCCGCACGCTTCGATGGATTCGACGCGGATGTCGGCTCAGCGCTCGAAGGCATGGATGAGCCGTCCATCTCGGCCGACCTCGGATTCAGCGTGGCGGGAACGTGGGACCATGTCGAGGTGGGCCTGACGGTGCTCACCGACGTTCTCGACGAGAGCGACGGACAGGAGCTCGACCTCGAGATCTCCTTTCCCGTCCGACGGGGAAGCTGGAGCTTCGAACCCAGCATCACGGCCGAGTATTGGAGCGACGACCTCGTCGACCACTACTTCGGCGTCGCGGACTCGGAGAGCCGCCCAGGACGCCCCGCCTACCTCGGTGAGGAGACGGTGAATCTCGGCGTCGGCTTCAGCCTGAATCGACGCTGGAGGAGCGGCTGGATGTTCTTGCTCGGCCTCGACTGGAAGCTCCTTGGCGACGAGATCACCGAGAGTCCCATCGTCGCTGACGACGACGTGCTGAGCGGCTTCGTGGGCCTGACCTACACCTTCTGAGCTCCGCTCGCGTCCGTGAAGGAAGCTTCCAGCACCCGCAAGGAGAACTGACCACTCCGTGGCCGGGTGGATCGGCACGAGCACCCGGACCCCGATGGGAACTACACTCCGGGCATGCTCGACGAGCTCTCACCCGACGGTCCGCAAGCCGTCACCGACACCCCCGCAGCGCGGGCGTTGTTGCTCGATGACCAGCCGGACCGCGTCCGCGAGCTGGAGTCGATGCTCGGGGACCAGGACGACATCACGCTGCAGTCCTGTCTCGACCCCGACCGGGCCGTCCAGGAGGCGAAGAGCCTCAAGGCCACGGTCGTTCTCCTCGACACGAACCAAGGCGAGGCCGATGGCTCGGGCATCCTCGAGAAGCTCAAGGGCGACCTGGCCACGGCCTCCATTCCGGTGATCCTTCTCTCCGACGACGGTGATCCGGAGACCAAGGCCCAGGCTTTCCAGGCCGGCGCCAGCGACTACCTCGTCAAGCCTCCCCACCCGGTCGAGCTCGCCGCCCGGGTCCGGCTCCACTCCCAGAGCTACGTGGCCTCCGTGGAGCGGGATGAGGCCGCCTTCAAGCTCCGCGAGTACGCCCAGCTTCTCGTGCTCGAGCAGCTCCGCTCGGAAGAGTTGCTGCTCAACATCCTCCCGGAGCAGATCGCCGACCGGCTCAAGGACGGCGAGGACGTCATCGCCGACTCGTTCGAGAACGTGAGCGTCCTCTTCGCCGACCTGGTCAACTTCTCGACCCTGGCGCGGAGCCTCACGCCCCAGGAGCTCGTCCACCTCCTCAACCAGGCCTTCTCGGCCTTCGACGAGCTCGCCGGCCGCCACGACCTCGAGAAGATCAAGACCATCGGCGACGCCTACATGGTCGTGTCCGGCGTGCCCGAGCCGCGAGACGACCACGCCGAGGCGATCACCGCCATGGGTCAGGGGATGCTCGACTGCGTGCGGTCGCTGCGCGAGTCCAGCGGACGAGACATCGGCGTCCGGATCGGTATCAGCAGCGGACCGGTCACCGCCGGCGTCATCGGCAAGCGGAAGTTCATCTACGACCTCTGGGGCGACACGGTGAACATCGCCAGCCGGATGGAGTCCCACGGCGTCGAGGGCCGGGTCCACCTCAGCGACGCCACGCGACGCTGCCTCCCCGATCGCTTCGAGCTCGAGGCCCGCGGGCCGATCTCGGTCAAGGGTCAGGGCTTGATGGAGACCTGGTTGCTCGCCGAACAGGGCTCGGACTGAGACCGGATTCCCGGCCGCCCCTCAGCCAGCCTGGGCCGAGCCCGACTCGACTCCCGTCCCGCCCCCACCCTGGCCGAGCAAGGCCGCGACCTTGTCCCGGAAGGACCGGGCGAGGACCGGCTTGGTCAGCAGGTCGGTGCAGCCGGCCTGGATCGCCGCCCGCTTGATCTCGGGGAGGGCGTGGGCCGTCACGACGAGGATCGGGGTCGTCGCAAAATGAGGCCGCTTCCGGAGTTCACGGATTGCGGCCAGGCCGTCCATCTCACCGGGGAGCTGCAGGTCCATGATGATGAGGTCGGGCGAGACGGCCTCAGCCATCTCCAGCCCACTCTCGGCCGTCTGGGCCTCGACAACCTCGTGACCCGTCTTCGACAGGAGCATGTCGAAAAGACGCGTGTTCACCTCGTTGTCCTCGACGAGCAGAATCCTCGACACGACACTCCCCTCGGACCGGTCCCGTGCACCACGGTGTTGCTCGACCACGCGGCCGAGCCTGGCTAAATGATGATTCGGACGGGATGCGGGCCGATCTTACTCCGGCCCGGCCCATTCTCGCAGGCTCCGGGGTCACTTGTCCGCCCCCCCTCCTCCGGACTGTTCCGGTCCCCTCCGGGCCGGGCGCGAGCGGTACGAAACGCAATGTCCCTTGGCAGGCAGGTTAGGATCGTCGCCCCCCCTTACTGGAGGAGCCCTTGAGCGCCGGATCGTGTGAGACCTGCGGACGGCCGCTGTCCCCGGCAGTGGACGGCTGCGTGCACTGCTGGGAGCCACCGGAGGAGGAGGAGTTCTTCGAGCCCACCCCACCCGCGGCTCCCGAGGAAGCGCAGCACACCCTGATGCTGTCCGAGGATCCCGCCTCCGGCAGCTTCTCGGCCGGCCCGGTCTCCACCCCCGCCCTCGACAGCCTGACGATGGTCCCACCGGACCTGACGCCGTCCTCACCGGGCTCGACGATCATCCGCGACCCGGGTGATCGCTACGAGATCCTGCGAGAGCTCGGCCGGGGCGGTCAGGGCGTCGTCTACCAGGTGCAGGACCTCGAGCTCGACGAGGTCATCGCCATGAAGGTCCTCGACCTCGCCGGGGATCAGAGCGCGATCGAACGTTTCCGGCACGAGCTCAAGGTCGCGCGGCGGATGAAGCACCCCAACGTGGTGCCCCTCTACGACTTGCTCAACTGGCAAGGTCGCCTCGCCGTGACGATGGAGTACATCGCCGGGGACACCCTGGAAGCGCGCCTGAAGGAAGGTCCACTCCCCCCGGCGACCATCCTCCACTACCTCCGCGAGATCTGCTCGGCGCTCCAGGCCGCACACGACCTCGGCGTCACCCACCGCGACCTCAAGCCCGCCAACGTCATCATCGACGAGGACGACCAGCCCCACGTGGTGGACTTCGGCGTGGCCCTCCTGCGTTCGAGCGACAGCGCCAGCAACAAGGTCATCGGCACGCCCTCGTACATGGCGCCCGAGCTGATCTTCTCGCCCCAGTACGCCGATCACCGGGTCGACATCTACGCCCTCGGGATCCTGGCCTACAAGATGGGCACCGGTCGGGTCCCGTTCGAGGCGCCGGATCTCAACGATCTCATCGCCCGGATCAAGACCGAGGCCCCGGTCGACCCCCGGAAGCTCGAGCCGAAGATCCCGCCCGCCCTGGGGGAGGCGATCCTCCGCTGCCTCGCCAAGGCGCCCGATGATCGCTTCCGCTCCGCCTGGCGGATGTACGAGAGCCTGTCCGACAGCCGTCCGGCCACCGGCCCAGTCAAGGTGGACGCCCCCACCGACCCCACCAAGGCACCACGGGGCAAGGTCCTCTTCGTGGACGACGACGAGGATCTCCGGCGCCTGGTCGCGGTCATGCTCGGCAAGTTCGGCGTGAAGATCATCCAGGCCGGCGACGCAGCCGAGGGTGTCGACCTCGCCATGCGCGAGCAGCCGGGACTGATCCTCCTCGACCACCACATGCCCGACCTCGACGGCGGCGATGCCCTGGAGCTGCTCCGAGGCAGCGAGATGACCCAGGACATCCCGGTGGTCATGGTCACGGCCTCCACGGACGACGGGCTGCGCGAGGAGCTCAAGGGCAAGGGGGCCGCGTGCTTCCTCAGGAAGCCGATCGAGCCCGATGTCTTCGAGCTCCTTCTCGACCGCTACTTGCCCCGCCGGACCTGACCCCTGTCAGAAGTCGAGCTCGAGCACGGGGATGGAGTCGTCGCCGGGCAGGAGCGTGACCGTCTGGCAGAGCAAGCCCCCGACCGCTGGGCCGGCGACCATGACCGTGATCTCCTCGGGACCCCGACTGGAGCAATCCGCGTCCTCGGCCGCCGACGCGATGTAGGACAGCTCGATCCGGTAGTTCCCCGGCTCCGGATCCCTCTCGTACCAGATCACCGACTCGTTCCGGCCCGGGTAGCTGGGGCTCGCGCAGGAGTGACGCGCCTGGAGCCAGCCGGAGGACGCGCCGCAGGTGCCGCTGTCTCCGTCACGCTCGGAGAAGACGTTGCCACAGGGGTCGATGACGCGGAGGTCGATGTCGACCTCGCCGTGCCAGTAACAGGCGATGTCGAAGAACTCGAAGTCGCCGTAGTAGGCCGTGCGGGTGTCGTCGCCGGGAGCCCTGGTCGAAGGATCGTCGGTGAGGATGCAGTCGCCGACCGTCACGCCGTCCGACGGCAGGCACCACTGAGCCTGGTTGCTGATGATGAGACCGACTTCGTTGAAGTACGGCGTGGGCAGGTCCGCCTGAACGACCACGGTCGCGATCTGGCCGACGGGAATGTCGATCCCCTCGATGCGGATGTCGGGATGTGCCGAGACGTCCGTCGACCCCGGGGGGATGCTGAGAATGCGGAAGGAGTCAATCGGCCACTCGACCGAGTCGAGCAGGGTCACGCCGATGAGATCGGCAGTCCCCGTGTTCTCGGCCTGGATCGTGTAGGTGAGGAAGCGGTTCCCCACGCCCGGCTCGACCTGGTAGCACGGCTGCGGGTCGACGGTCTTCGTGGCGCGCAGTCGTTGCTCGCCGCAGTCGTGCGGACGAACGAGATACCCGTAGAGCTCGACGCCGTCGTACAGGACGTCTTCGTCCACGAATTCCAGGCGGGGCTCGGCGTCCTCGTCGCCGGGAGGATCGTTGACCAGGGTCCTCCGCGCGGCGCTGAAGTCCGAGACGTCGTCGCTCCGCAGGACCGTGTAGCACTCCTGACCGGCGTCGTTCCAGTCGAGGATCGCGTCCGTGTCGTTCCTCGTGACGAAGAGCAGCACGGGGTCCTCGGCCTGGAGCGAGAGCGAGTAGCTCGCGCCCTCGCCGAAGTCGGAGAACACGCGCACGAGATAGTCGCCCGGCGGCAGACGCTCGACGGTGATGTCCTCGGGCGAGGTGAGCAGCGACGAGCGACCGACCTGCCCCGAGAGGGCGGCCCGGTGCAGCTCGAGGTCGAGGTTGCCGACGCCGACGTCGTGCGCGAGCTGCAAGCGCACGAGCGAGACCTCGTCCACCGAGAAGGAGAACCAGTCCTCGTCTCCCGCGCAGAGCTCGCCGGCGACGCTCTCACCACGGCTCAGCGCGATGGCGTCGGCCGGGCTGTCGTCGTTCTCGCGCAGGTCGTCGACACAGCCGGTGGTCGTGACCAGCAGGGTGTACAGGTTCTCGTCCGTCGGGTCCTTGCCGAGGACGCGGATCGCGTGCACGCCCTCGACGGTGGGCGTGACCTCCACCCGCTCGGAGTCAGTCGTTCCATTCGAGAAGTCCAGCTCGGCGCCGGCAGGATCGAGGAGGACGAGATCCAGGTCGCCGAGGGCGTGTTCGAAGTCGATCTCGGCGGTGAGCGTCTCGCCGGCCTGCACGGCGATGCGGAAGTGATCGCTGTCGCCCTCGCAGAGCACGAGCTGCTGGGAGAGCCCCGGCTCGACCGCGGGGGCAGACTCCCAGAGCTCGTTGGGCTCGCGCGGATCGTCGATGCAGTCGGCGACGAGAAGGAGCTCGTAGCTTCCCTCGTCCTCACCCACTCCCTCGACGACGAGATAGTGCGGACCGTCGGAGCGCGCGGTCGTTCGCAGGGTCGCGATGCTGCCGCTGCTCGTCGCCGAGGCGAGCTCGACCTGCCCCTCGTTCAAGAGCCGCAGGGTGATGCTGGTGAGCTCCGGACCGTGGACGACCGAGGCTTCGAACGTCGCGCCCGCCGCGAGGTGGAGCCGACTCCAGTCTTCGTCGTATGCGCAACGGAACAAGGGCGCGTGCCGCCCCGCCGGACGTGGGATGGCCGACGCCGCGTCGTCGTCGTCCTCACCGGCGTCGTCCCTGCAGTCGGTGTTGACGTAGAGCTCGAGACGCGCGGGGCTCGGCTCGACGAGGCCCACGTCGTTGGTCCCCCGCAGCTCGAGGACGTGCAGCCCTTCGCCGAGACCGGACAAGGCGATCTCGACCGACTCGCAGCGGTCACCGAAGGCGCCGTCGGCGGCGGGGACCGGCGTCCAGGCTCCGCCGTCGAGACGGTACTCCGCCGCGGTGACGCGGTTGATGGCGATCGGCGGCGAGTGCAGGCTCTCCGCCGCGTCGGGATACGAGCCGATGTCGCCGGTCAAGGTCGGGCTGTCGGTCTCGAAGATGCGGAAGAGCGGGCCGTCGAAGCTGCTGTCGGGCGGCGCGTCGCGCACGTCGAGGATGCCGTCGCCGTCGCTGTCCCGGATCCCGAGCTGTCCCGCCGTGAAGGCGCAAGCATCGAGGGTCCGGTCCGCTCGCATGAAGCAGCGGTCGGTGCTCTCGCACTCCGCATCACCGGGACCGCTCGCGTTGTTGCCGTTCTTGACCCGGAGGAACCCCGCCAGCCGACCGCAGGAGTTGCCCGCCGACGCGTACTCGTCGAGCGCACCGAAGTTGTGGCCGAGCTCGTGGGCCATGACGACGTCCATGCCGTCGATGCCCCAGCCGTTGTTGTCGTAGGTCATGACCAGGTAGCCGCCGCCGAGGATCGCATAAGCGAAGTTGCCCTCGCTCGGGTAGCCGTCGGGATCATTCAGGCTGTCGAGAATGAAGGCGACCGTCGCCCAGTCGGCGTCGAAGGTCTGCTTGAGGTCTTCGAGGTAGTCGCGCAGTCCGCCGCTGAAGCCTCCGTACCCCATGGCGTCGAAGGCGGCGCCGCCCCACTGCCAGCGCTCGGCGGCGGGTCGGTTGATCGGCTCGTACGGGATGACCGGGACCTGCGGGTCGTAGGCGAAGCTGAGGTCCGCCGCGGGAAAGCCGGAGATCAGCGCGTCCATGCCTTCCATGATCTCGGAGACGACGAGGTCGGTGCGGAGGACGCCCGGGCGGGACGGGTCCTCGGTGGTCCAGTCCTCGGTGTCGGGATCCACCGAGCCGTCGCTCTCGAGCATGAAGACGCCGATGGCCACGCGACCGACGAGCACCTTCCCACCGGGCGAACAGCCACCGCTGACCGCGTGCGAGAGGAGACCGTCCCGCGGATCGGGGGGAAGGGCATCACCGACGAAGGCGCCACCGGGCGGCAGGCTGCCGGGAAGCGAGGGGAAGCCCATTCGGAAGCGATCCGCGAGCAGCGTGGCGCGGGAACCGAGCCGCTCAGTCGGCGCGCCCGCGGACCCCGGCGCACCGCGCCGCATCGCGAAGGCGCCTCCGCCCTGAACGACGTCCAGCTCGAAGCCCCTCCCTCGTGCCGCCTCGATCGCGGCGGCCGGAATGTCCCCGAAGAGCAGGTCCGGGGCGACGAGGTGGCGGATCCGGGCCCCGGCGGCCTCGAGTGCATCGGCTGTCTCGCGGAGCGAGCGCTCCTCGGTGGACGCGAGACGCAGGGCCTGACGGCCGTGGCTCGTCGTCGGAACCGCTGCCACGAACGCAGCGGTGAGAACAGTGAAGAGGACGGAGTGGAGGTCGAATCGGGTCGGAGCGTTCACGGCGTGCGGTTCCTCGCCTCGGGACTGCAGGGTCCCAGGGTCGTGCGTTGCCAGTCCGGCAGCGAACGTAGGCCGCCGCTCTCCGGGAGCCCAAGGGCTCCTGCGAAAACGCGATCAGTTTTGTGAGACTGCGCTGGCCCATCGCTCGATTCGCGAGGATCGCGGCGACCCCAGACCGCGGAATGCCCACCGCGAGAGGCCCAACGTCGACCTGAAATGGGCGCCGGCCCGCCGAGCCAACGGCCGCCCCCACCGCGCCAGGGAGCCTCACCCGAGACCACTCAGGTTCCGGGGCGGTCGAGAGCCAGAGGCCAGAGCTGCCGATGGCTCTCGTGCGCCTGAAGCAGGGCCTCCGGCCCGAGCCGCCCCGCCTCTCGATACCAACCTGACTCGAAGGCCGCGATCAGCCCAGGCACCCAGATCGAGACGCTACCGCCCCTCCCCTGGCGCTTGTCGTAGCGAATCCAACCAAGCCCGTCTCACCGACGCACGGTGATGAGAAGGTCACCGCTGGTCGCAACGACCATGGCCATCAGGATGAGGCCCACTCGGACATCGTCGGGATCGGCGGCGGTGGACCGGCGAGCCTGAAGACATTGTCGGAGCGCTTCGAGGAACCCCGCTCGTTGCATCGTCGTGACAGACTCCGTCGGCTCATCAGATGATGATGAACCGGCCGACACGTGCAAGACCGAGTTGAGGAACGTTCACGATGCTCAAGCCCAGCCCCTGGCTGCTCCTGCTCGCCGCCCACCCCGTGCTGGCTACCGCCGCGCCCGCCGACCGAATGGACCGCATCGAGCGTGGTCTGCGCCCCGCCCTCACCATCGAGGGTGACGAGCCCTGGACGCTCGAGGAGCGGATGGAGCACCACGGCGTGCCGGCCGTCGCGATCGCCGTCATCCACGACTTCCAGGTCGTCGCTCATCGTGTCCACGGCCTCGCCGACCGCGAGACCGGCGAGAAGGCCACCCGTCGCACGCTGTTCCAGGCGGGCTCGATCAGCAAGCCCGTGGCTGCCTTCGGCGCGATGAAGATGGTCGAGCAGGGACGGCTCTCACTCGACGACGATGTCAACGACACGCTCAAGAGCTGGAAGCTGCCGGACAACGAGCACACGAAGGACGCCAAGGTCACCCTGACGCACTTGCTCTCGCACACCGGCGGCCTGACGGTCCACGGCTTCCCGGGCTACGCGGTCGGCGAGGACGTCCCCACTACCATTCAGGTGCTCGACGGCTCGGGACCGGCCAACACGGCCCCGGTCCGCGTCGACAAGGTGCCGGGCGCGAGCTACCGCTACTCGGGTGGGGGCACGACGATCGCCCAGCTCATGATGACCGACACCGCCGGCGAGACCTTCCCCGACCTCATGGACGAGCTGGTGTTGAGGCCGGTGGGCATGCGACGCAGCACCTTCCTCAACCCGCTCCCGCCGAGACTGCTGAGGCACGCGGCGGCCGGTTACCTGCCCGACAACTCGGCGGTCGAGGGCAAGCGCCACACCTATCCGGAGATGGCCGCCGCCGGGCTCTGGACGACGGCCGAGGACCTCGCCCGCTTCGCCATCGAGGTCCAGCTCGCGCTGCGCGGGAACAGCGACGTGCTCGACCGAGCCACCGCGGAGAAGATGGTCGAGCCGGTGACCAGCGGCTACGGACGCGGGTTCCAGCTCTCGCGCCGCGAGCGCGCCTCCTACTTCAGCCACGGCGGCTGGGACGAGGGCTTCTGTGCCGAGCTGATCGCGCACCGCACCGCGGGCTACGGCGCGGTCGTCATGATCAACTCGAACCATCCGGAGCTCATGCAAGAGATCATCCGCGGCATCGCCGAGGAGTACGGCTGGGCGGGCTACGGCGCGCACCCCAAGCTGGCGATGCCTCAGGCAGCGCTCGAGACCTACCCCGGCCGCTACCGCTACAACGCTGAGCAGGCGTTCACCGTCGAGCGACGTGACGACCGCCTGTTCATGCAGTACGTCGGGGGCCAGGCGCAGGAGCTCCACCCTCTCGGAGACGGCCGCTTCCAGCGACGCGAGCGGACCGCACCGATCCGGTTCACGGTCGAGAGCTCGGTGCCGACCTTCCACTTCATCACCGGCAGCGGCTCCTTGCAGACCCACCGCCGGCTGGCCGACGGCGAGCGCACGCCGCGGGAGGTGCTCGTCACCGACGGCTACGAGAGAGCCCTTCCGCTCTACCGTCGGCTGTTCCAGCAGACACCCGAAGACCCCGCCATCTCGGAACGATGGCTGAACGATGCGGGCCTGGGCATGGCCGCCCAGGAGCTCTTCGAGCCGGCGATCGGCTTGCTGCGGATCGCGACCGAGCTCCGTCCGGACTCGGCCAACACCTGGGACAGCGTCGGCTCCGTGTACCGCGAGGCGGGTCAGCCCGACCAGGCCCTGCGCTGGTACCGAAAGTCACTCGAGGTGAACCCGAACTTCCCGAGCGCCGTGAAGGCCGTCGTCGAGCTGGAGGCGGAGCAGAGGTCGGGCCAGCCGACGGCAGCGGTGACGTCACTCACCGACGGAGAGACGAGCACGAGCTCCCTCACGATCCGAACTTTGATCGACGGCTCGAGCGTCGTGAAGCTGCGCGGCGACTCGCTGTGGTTCGAGCACCTCAACCACGCCCGGCCCGGCGCCTGGACGGGCAAGCGCGAGCACGACGGCAACGAGCCGACCTTCGTCGACGGCGTCGAGTGGTTGCCGCAGTGGGATGGCAAGACCAGCAAGCCACTCACCACGGCGAGCGGGCTGCCAGCCGAGCGTCCCGTCACCGTCACGGCCGTCGCGGTCGACGCTCGCGGCAAGGTCGTCGTGCTCGAGCAGCCCTCCGTGAAGAACGACGACACGCTCTCGGTGCTCCTGGACGACGACCGGGAGCGTGGCGCGACGTGGTACGAGATTCACCTGCATTGGTAAGCAGCGTCTAAGTCAGAACACTAGACGACCTCAACGAACGTCCACGTAGCGGGCACCAAGGTCGTCTCTCCAATTTCGTGGATCCGGTTGAGTCGCTCGTCGGCCTCCGGCACGATCCCACGATGTCCGACGGCCCCATCACCCTCGAGCTCCTCCAGCGCACCCGCGCCGGGGACGGCGACGCCACGCGCAAGCTCTCCGAGCTTCTCTACGCCGATCTCCGTCGGCTCGCCCAGGCTGCGCTCGGCACGCCGTCCTCCCCTCCGAGCATTCAGGCCACCGAGCTCGTCCACGAGGTCTACCTGCGCCTGGCCAGGAGCGCAGGCGACGACTGGCAGAACCGCGCTCACTTCCTCGCCGTCGCCGCGAAGGCCATGCGTCAGGTCCTCATCGATCGGGCTCGAGCCCGTCAGGCGGACAAGCGCGGCCAGGGCGTCAAGCCGCTGACCCTGGGCGGAGGCGGCCTCGAACCGTCCACCGAAGAGCACCCGATGGACGTGCTCGACCTGGAGTCCGCCCTCGAGCGTCTGGCCGAGTTCGATGCCCGGGGGGCCGACATCGTCGTCTGCCGACTCTTCGCCGGCATGGAGGTCAACGAGATCGCCGAAGCGCTGGGCGTCTCGCGCTACACCGTCAGCCGCTCGCTCCACACGGCCAGGACCTGGCTCGCACGAGAGCTCGACGCGGAACGCGGAGCCTGAGCTCATGAGCCGATGACGCCGCGGGATCCACGCGCAGCGGAGGCGTACCGGATCTTCTGCGAGGCCTTCGAGCTCGAGGAAGTCGAACGCACGACCTTCCTCGACGAGGCCTGCGGCGACGACGTCGCCCTGCGCGCCGAGGTCGACGAGCTCCTCGCGGCACAGCCCCAGGTCGACCTCGAGGCCATCGCGTGGGGTGACGCCACGCCCTCCCTCGTCGACGTCTTCCGCCCTGCCACGTCCGAGTCAGGTGGCGGCCTCCCGGCGGGCTTTGCCCTCGGGCGCTACACCATCGTCCGCCTGATCTCTCAGGGCGGCATGGCCGTCGTCTACGAGGCGGAGCAAGACGAGCCCAAGCGACGCGTGGCCCTCAAGCTCCTGCGGGAGCTCTCCTCGGCCGAGGCCGCGCGCCGCTTCCGCATCGAGGCCGCGGTCCTCGGAGCCCTCGATCATCCAGGCATCGCCAAGGTCTTCGAGGTCGGCCAGGGCCAGCTTCCCGGCGGCGAGAGCGTTCGCTTCATCGCGATGGAGTTCATCGACGGCAAGATGCTCGACGACCACGTGCGCCTGCGCGATCTCTCGACGGAAGAGAAGGTCGAGCTGGTCGCGCAGGTCTGCGAGGCCATCGGCCACGCGCACGCACGCGGCGTCGTTCACCGGGACCTCAAGCCCGCCAACTGCCTGGTCGACGCGAGCGGACGCCCCAAGGTCATCGACTTCGGCATCGCCGCCGTGCGCGAGGCGGAGCTCGCGGCCTCGGTCGCCCCCACCGCCACCGGCGAGGTCCTCGGAACCCTCGTCTACATGGCACCCGAGCAACTGGCGGGAACACCGTCGGCCATCGGTCCTCCGACTGACGTGCACGCCCTCGGCATGCTCCTCTACGAGCTGCTGTCCGGTCGGCGGCCCCACGACACCGGCGTCGACGCTTCGACCGCCGAGCTCCTCACCGGCGCTCGCCGCCACGACACCATCCCGCGCCTGCGCACCCTCGTGCCCGAGCTTCCCCGGGACATCGAGGTCATCGCCCACGCGGCGCTGGAAACCGAACCGTCTCGCCGCTACCCCGACGCGACGGCCATGGCGGACGACCTCCGCCGACACCTGCGACACGAGCCCATTCAGGCTCGACCGCCGTCGCGTCTCTATCGTCTCGGCAAGTGGTCGCGAAGGCACCGCGCTCCGCTGCGCGCGGTCGCCGTGACCGTCGCGTTGCTCGCGCTGAGCATCGCCGCGTTCCAGGGCGTGAAGACCTGGAGCGACCATCGCCTCGTCGAGGCGCGGGAGTCGGAGCTCGAGGGCCGGCTCGCGACGATGCAGCAGGTCATGGCCGAGCTTCGCGCCGCCGGTGACGAGACCGCCGCCGACGCGCTGTTCGACGAGTTCGTCGGCAACCCGGCCCAGGTCGGCTCCCGCGCGGTGACTCGGGCCTGGCTGGATCGCGGCTCGCGGCTCCTCGCGGACGGTGAGCACGAGCGAGCCATCGAGGCCCTGGGCTTCGCCTACACGTCGGCGACCGACGACACGCACCGTGGCGCCGCCCTCCGACTCATCGCCCGCAGCCAACATGAGCAACGGAGCCCTGACCGCCTCGCCGCGACCCTCGCGCTGATGGAGCGCGAGCTGCCCGATCTCATCAGCGACGTCGGAGACACCGAGCTCCAGCAGTGGCGGCTCGAGGCGGCCTTCGCCCAGGCCGATGTCGAGGGAGCGCGCGAGCTGATGGGCCCGACCGATCCCCACCGCCCGCTGCTCGAGCTCCTGGCCGAGACGCGCCCGGTGGTCCCGGGTCTGAGCCTCGAGCCCCCCCTGCTCTGGAAGCTCAGCCGTGACCACGCGTTGGTCGTGGACGAGGCCGGCTCGCGTCCAGCGCAGTTGCCGGCAGGCCTGAGCCTCGGTCGCTTCGTGCCCCTGGAGCTCGACGGCTCACCGGCGCTGGTCGCGTGGGACGATGGTGCTGGAGAGAACGTGCTCCTCGAGCTTCGCCACGGCGGGCTCGTCGAGCGCATCCGCTGGACCGGGGAATCCGCGCGTGCCGCCACCGCGCTCACCGAACCCGACGGCCGGGTCCGACTCTTCGTCTCATCCGCCTGGGTTGAGAACCGCTTCTGGGAAGTCGACCTGCAGACCGGCGACACGAAGACCGCCCATCCCGCCACCGAGGCCTGGGAGTCCTACGCCACCGCCATGGCCGCCATGGACCTCGACGCCGATGGACGCGACGAGCTCGTCGTCGCGCTGGGACCGCCCGAGGCCTACGACCTGCGTGTCTACGACACCGACGGTCCCCTGCGCTTGCGGGCTCGCCTGCGGTACTCGCAGGCTCGCGACCTCGCGCCCTTCCGCTGCGCCGATGGACGACTCCTGGTAGCTGCGACCACCGCGAACGAGGTGGCGAGCCAGGAGGTGTTCCCCACCGGCGACCATGCGGGCCCGCCCATCGGACTCCAGCTGTTCGCCCTCGAAGGCAACCGCCTGCGGCACCTGCTCTCCCTCTTCGAAGGTGGAGGCCTCAATGCGGACCTCTGGAGCGGTGACCTCGATGGCGACGGCCTCGACGACCTGGTGTTCGCAAAGCCCGGACGGACGGTCTTGGCCCGCCAGCTCCCGGAGCGGACGGCCGACGGCAGGCCTCGGTTCGCGGTGGCGGCTCTGAGCGAGTGCCTACCGGTCGGCCTGGTCGAGCTGAAGGGAGATCCCGGTCGCAAGCTGGTCGTCCATCGCGAAGGCGAGTACCGCGCGCTCGGTGCGAGCGGACCGCCCCTTCCACGACGGGACGGCAGCACGCTCACTCCGAGGGCCGGCCTTCCTGGCCCCTGGCAGCGAGCCATGGACCTCCGCGATCTCGGCTACCCGACGGTCGCCGCGGACACGCTCGAGCACCTCGCCAGCTTCGAGCCCGAGCCGGCCGACCGGGCCCGCGCGCTCGACCAGGCCGCCAGGCTCTACGAGGAGCTCGACGATCCCGAGGGTGGGGCGCCCGCTCGGCGACGTGCCACCGACCTGCTGGTCGCCGCCGACGACGCGAACCCTGCCGACGCAGCGGCGAACCGGCGGGCGATCGAGCGCCTCCTGGAGGACGGCCGCTTCGAGGAAGCGCTCTCACGCCTGGACGGAGTGACGGCGGCGGGCCCTCCGGAGCAACGAGCCTGGGCCCAGGAGGAGCTCGACCGGCACGCGCGACATCGCGACGCGTCGCAGCAAGAGACCATCGACTTCCGAGGTCGACTCGATCCTGCCTGGGTCATCGACCAGCCCCTGCTCGTGCAGCACGACCTCCGTCGCTCCCGTCTGGACGCGAACACCTTCGGCGGCGTGGGAGACCTGGCCCGCCTCCCCTTGCGCCGCGTCGACGACGCGATTGCCCTCGAGGTGAGGGCCGAACCCGCCTGGCTGGAGCGAGGTGCGCAGCTCCGGGTGAGCCTGCGCCCGCGCGGGGCCGACGAACCGTCCCTCGGGGCCCAGTGGAGCGGCTCCGGCTGGGGTGGCTTCCACTACCACTGGACGGCCGCGCAGGTCGACGGCCACACGAGCTTGCCCGACAAGCAGGATCTCCGCGACGTCGTGCGTGGCCGTCCGACGATCGTGACGGTGCACTCGGATCCCGAAGCCGCCGCCACCTGGCTCGCCGTCGAGCTCCCCGACCGACAGCGGCACGTGAAGCGCGAGCTCATCCCCCTCTCGTCCGACCGCGAGTGGGAGCTGGTCATCCACGCACTGCCGGTCGCCGACGACATCGAGGGTGCCTGGGCCCGGGTCAGCCTGAGCGCGATCAGGCTCCGAGGCTTCCAGATCGATCGAGCCGTGCCGAGGAGCGGCACCGCTCCCGGTGCCGAGCTCCGCGACCGGCTCGACGGTCGCCCGGACGATGCCCGGTTGCGCCAGTTGCTCCGGCGCCCCGACCTGCGGCGGGTGGCGGCCGGCGCCCTGCGGCTCGCAGCCACGCGACGATCACGTCCACTGGTCGCGGCCCTGGGCGACCAGGCCTTCGTCGAGCTCCTCGCCCTGGCCTGCAGCGACGCCGCCGAGTCGCACCTGGGCGAGCCGCGAACGCTGGCCGCGCTGGTGACCACGCCCCATCTCGTCACCGAGCTGGCCGCCACCCACGAGGACGCGCTCCGCTTGCTGGTCGCGCGAGGTCGGGCGAGCTGGCTCCAGGGCGACGCGGCCACGGCGGCGAGAGACCTGTCAGCCGCGGCCGCTCACGTGCCGAGGGTGTCGGGCTCCGACGCGTGCTTCGAGGTGGAGGCGACGCTGGCGGAGATCGCGGCGGCGCAGGAGGACCTGGCCGCGGCGCGCGAGCACGCCCACGCCGCGCTGCGCTGCGCCCCCGCCGAGGACCTGGGTCGCGATCGGTTGCTGAGACGCCCCGGCCTGGTCGAGGTCGTGGCGACGCTCGAGGGTCACTGAACTCGGGCCTGCAGGACCCCGCCACGACCTTGCGTGCCACATGAGCGCAGGCCACTCCGTTCTTGGGTCAGCCGCCCGTCGTACGGCGGCACTCAGCGGAGTCCGCGCCCATGAACAAGCTCGCCCTGCCCCTTCTTCTTTTCTTGCTCGCCGCTCCCCTCGCCCGCGGCGGAACTCTCACCTGGACCGCGGGGAGTGACGGCAACTGGTCCGACGCCGGCAACTGGACCCTGACCGACGGCTCGGATGAGGACGGCATCCCCGACGCCGGCGACGTCGCCGTCTTCGATGCCAGCTCGGGCTCCGAAGCCACGCTGGGGGGCGATCTCACGGTCTACAGGCTCGAGATCACCGCCGACTACCCAGGCGTCGTCCGTCTCGGGTCCAACACGCTCTCCATTGGGGCCCCGGGCGCGGTCGGCGCCCGGCTCACGGTGGCCAACGCGGCTGCTCTTGACGCGACAGCCGCCAAGGTCGTCAGCAACGGCGCTGTGTTCGACTTCGGCGGCACCATCGGCGAGTTCGAGCACCGAGAGGCCAGCTGCACCCTGCTTCAGGACCTGAACGTCGCCGGCGATGTCCTGCTGATCAACGTCGCCAACCTCGTTGACCCTGGCGCGCTGCGGGTCGCCGGCAACGTCACGAACGAGGACACCAACGGATGGGGAGGCGCCGGCCGCATCAAGCTGGTGGGCGACGCCGATCAGACCCTCGACGGAGCGGGTACCTGGCGTGCGCTCGACGTTGAGCAAGGCGACGGCGCCCGCGTGCTCCTGCCCTCCGACCTGATCCTCGTCTCCGACTCGCTCGGCGGCGACGGCCACCTGGTCAACGCCGGGGGCCGCCTGGTCCTGACCGGCAGCAGCACCCGCCTCGATTTCGCCGGCGTGGTCGATGACTTCGAGGTCCGCGCGCCCGCGGCCGGCGGCAACTCGATCTGCAGGTTCGATCAGGACCTGAACGTCACCGGCCACGTGCTCCTGAACAGCATCCAAAACATCGTCGGCCCCGGCGCACTGCGGGCGGCGGGCGACATCACGAACGATGACGCCGACGGATGGGGAGGCACCGGCCGCATCAAGCTGGTGGGCGACGCGGATCAGACCCTGGACGGAGCGGGTCGGTGGCGGGCGCTCGACGTCGAGCAAGGCGACGGCGCCCGCGTCCTCCTGCCGTCCGACCTGATCCTCATCTCCGACTCGCTCGGCGGCGACGGCCACCTGGTCAACGCCGGGGGCCGCCTGGTCCTGACCGGCAGCAGCACCCGCCTCGACTTCGCCGGCGTCGTCGATGACTTCGAGGTCCGCGCGCCCGCGGCTGGCGGCAACTCGATCTGCAGGTTCGATCAGGACCTGAACGTCACCGGCCACGTGCTCCTGAACGGCATCCACAACATCGTCGGACCTGGTGCGCTGCGGGCCGAGGGCAACATCACGAACGATGACGCCGACGGCTGGAACGGCGACGGCCGCATCAAGCTGGTGGGCGACGCGGATCAAACCCTCGACGGAGCGGGCCGGTGGCGGGCGCTCGACGTCGAGCAGGGCGCCGGCGCCCGTGTCCTCATGGCCTCCGACCTGATCCTCGCCAGCGACACGCTCACCGGCGATGGCCACCTGGTGAATGCGGGCGGCCGCCTGGTCGTGAGCGGCATCGCGGGCACGGCGATCGACTTCGCCGGATCGGTCGACGACATGGAGATCCGCGCGAACCTCGACGGCGCGGGCACGACCTTCATGCTGAACCAGGACCTGAACGTCACCGGCGACCTCCTCCTGGCCAACGTGCACGACATCCGAGCCCCCGGCGCGCTCCGCGTCGCCGGCGACGTCCAGAACGACGACACCAACGGCCACATTGGCTTCATCAAGCTCGTGGGCGACGGCGATCAGGCCCTCACCGGCGCCGGCCTCTTCTCGGGCCTCGACCTCGCCAAGCTGACGGGCGAGGTCGTGCTGGACGACTTCGAGGGCGGCTTCGGAAACATCGAGGTCTCCGCCGGGACCTGGAGCCCGGAGGGCACCATCACCGCCAACACCTTCAGGCTCCCGGGCGGCACCATCGGTGGTGACGGGACCCTCGACGGCAACGTCACCGTCAACGCCGGTGGGACCCTCGCCCCGGGCGCCTCGCCCGGCCTCCTCACCGTCGACGGCAACCTGACCTTCCAGGCGGGCTCGACCCTCTCCATCGACATCCTGAGCGACGACGGCCCGGGAGTCGGTCACGATCAGGTCGCCGTCACCGGGAACCTGAACCTCGGCGGCGCGACGCTCCAGGTCGGCATCACTGGCCCCACCACCGGCCCGCTCACGATCATCAGTTTCGACGCCTGCTGCCCGACGGCCAGCCGCTTCGACGGGGCGCCGAACGAGGGAGACCCCCTCGTCGGCGGCACCGTCTCCTACGCCGGTGGTGACGGCAACGACATCGTCCTCGCCGACATGCCCGGTCCCGAGCAGAACTGTCACGACGACATCGACGACAACGGGGACGGCAACACGGACTGCGAGGACGTCGCCTGCGCGAACGACGAGGCCTGTCTCCCCGAGAGCGCCTGCGCCGACGAGGTCGACAACGACTTCGATGCCGCGACCGACTGCGACGACCCCGACTGCGCCGCGAGCTCCGACTGCATCCCGGAGGCCGAGTGTGCCGATGGCCTCGACGACGACGGGGACGGCGACGTCGACTGCGACGACGACGAGTGCGACGAGGACCCGGCCTGCATCGAGCTGACCTGCGACGACGGCGTCGACAACGACACCGACGGAGTGACCGACTGCGACGACGCCGACTGCGTCGGCACGCCGGCCTGCATCGAGCGGGATTGCAGCGACGGGATCGATGACGACGGGGATGGCGACACCGACTGTGCCGACGCCGACTGCAGCGAGTCTGACGACTGCGTCGAGGTGGCTTGCGCCGACGCCGTCGACGAGGACTTCGACGGTCTCACCGACTGCGACGACGTCGACTGCCTCCGCAGCGACGACTGCGCCGATCACGACTGGGACGGCGACACCGTCCCCAACGGTGACGACAACTGCGCCGGCGTCCCCAACCCCCATCAGGAAGACGTCAACGGGAACACCGTCGGCGAGATCTGCGAGACGGTCTTCCAGTTCACCGCCGAGGACTCGAGCGGCCTCGACCTGATCTCCTTCCACTTCTTCGTCGAGGGCGGCAGCGGCGTGCGTCACGTCGGCGCCGTCCGCGGCGACGACATCGACCCGAGCTGGGACTGCGACTCCCCCGACCTCGGCTTCTTCCGCTCCTCGCTGACCTGCACCAACGTGTTCGCTCCCCTCGGGGCGGTCACGACGCTCCGCTTCGGTGAGTTCATCCTCGAGCACGTCGGTGAGGCTCCTGCCTGTGACGACCTCACCTTCGCTCCGGGGGCCCCGAACGAATGGCTCGACGACTCGCTCTCGGACCTGCCGCCCGAGGCGATCACCTGCGAGGTCATCAACTGCCTCCCGGGCGACGTGCATCCCGACGAAGGCGACGGTCGCGTGTCCCTGGCCGATTACGTGGCCGGGTTCCGCAAGGTGGTGGGCCTCACCCCGCTGCTCCCGCGGGACGTCGAGTGCGGAGACGTGCATCCCGGCACGGTCACTTGCGACCGTGGCAACCAGACCTCCGACTGGTGCGTGGAGGGTGACGGCCACTTCGCCCTCGGAGACCTCCTGGTCATCCGCCGCCTCATCCAGCGGGTCTACGTCTACGGCTGCGACTCTTGCCTCAGCGCGGAGGAGCCGGTGGTGAGCTGGGTGCCGGGCGACGTGACGCCCCGCGACGCTCGTGACGGCGTGGTCGACATCTCCGACGTCGTCCTGAGCCTCCGAGTGGCGGTCGGCCTCGACCATCCGAGCGACGACGAGCAGCGGCTCCTCGACGTCGCCCCCGTCGAGACGGCGGGCGGCCGTCTGCTGGCCCGGGGTGACGAGACAGTCGACATCGCCGACGTGGTCGCGCTGCTCCGGGTGGCGGTCGGGATCGACGAGCTGGCCTGGCCCGAGCGCGAGCTCTCCCTGGTCCTCACCGACAGCCCGGCACCGGCCGTGGCGTTCGCCCAGACCGTCGAGGGCTGGCCCTCCTGGGCGACGGTGACCGCCTGGGAAGCCGGCCCCTGCTCGCTGGATGGTGACGCCGAGGCCACCCTCGGCGACGAGGCCTGGCTCATCACCTGCGTGACCGATCCCGAGCCCTTCGCGGCGCCAGCGGAGCTGGTCCGGGTGACCTACACGGGCCCGGGCGTGGTCGACCCGACCGAGCTGACCAGCCGGCTCGAGCTCCTCGACGAGGGCCTCGACGAGATCGCCGGGCAGGTGGAGCTCCTCGACTGAGGGGCCGCTCCTCGCCCGCCGCGACCGGCCGTCGATCCCTCGGGTCGGCGGCCGGTTCGGCGTCTGAGGGGCTGCCCGGCGAGCCCTGAGAACTTCTCGCGGTCCGGGTGCCACATCGGAGACCGGCGCTCCGTTCTTGGGTCAGCCACCCCTCGTGGGGTGAGCCCTCCCACGGAGTCCGACCACCCATGAACAAGCTCGTCCTGCCTCTCCTCCTTCTCCTTCTCGCCGCCAGTGCCGCCCGTGGCGAAGATGCCGACGGGCAACCTGCGCTCCAGGGCCTCCTCGGCGGGCCCCTCGTCGTCCACGAGGAGTGCGGAGCCGACACCGACAGGGATGGGGTCGGCGATCTCTGCGACAACTGCCCCTTCACCTTCAACGCCAGCCAGGACGACTCGGACGGCGACGGTGTCGGCGACGACTGTGACAACTGCCCCAGCGCTGCCAACCCGGGACAGGGGGACGCAGACTTCGACGGCGTCGGTGACGCCTGCGACCTCGGCGATGCCGACATGGACGGGGTCAGCGACGCGACCGACAACTGTCCCGCCGCTGGCAACTCCGGCCAGGAAGACGCCGACTTCGACGGCGTCGGCGACGCCTGCGACAACTGCCCCAGTGCTGCCAATCCGGGACAGGAGAACGCGGACGGGGACGACTTCGGCGACGCCTGCGACGACAGCGACTTCGATGCGGTGGCCGACGCGGTCGACAACTGCCCCTTCACTCCGAACTCCGGCCAGGAAGACGCCGACCTCGACGGTCTCGGCGACGCTTGCGACAACTGTCCCGGCGCCGCCAACCCGGGACAGGAGGACTCGGACGGGGACGCCATCGGCGATGCCTGTGACGACAGCGACATGGATGGATTCGTCGACGCGTTCGACAACTGCCCCTTCACCGCCAACCCCGGCCAGGAGGACTCGGACGGGGACGCCATCGGAGATGCCTGTGACGACGGCGACGGAGACGGAGTGGCCGACGCGGTCGACAACTGCCCGAACGCCCCCAACCCGGGTCAGGAGGACGCGGACTTCGACGGAGTCGGCGATGCCTGCGATGTCACCGATTCCGACATGGACGGAGTGGCCGACGACGTCGACAACTGCCCCGGCACCCCCAACGCCGGCCAGGAGAACTCGGACAGCGACGACCTCGGCGACGCTTGCGACAACTGCCCCGACGCTGCCAACCCTGGCCAGGAGGACTCGGACGGAGACGCCATCGGCGACGCCTGCGACGACGGCGACTCCGACGGAGTGGCCGACGCAGTCGACAACTGCCCCGACGTTCCGAACGCCAGCCAGGAGGACGCGGACATGGACGGCGTCGGTGACACCTGCGATGAGTCGCTCAACTGCACGGACACGATCGACAACGACGAAGACGGAACGGTCGACTGCGACGATCCCGAGTGCGCCCTCGACCCGGCCTGCACGGTGATCCTCAACGTGACCTCGACCGAGGACAACATGACCGCTGGTGACGGCGCCTGCACGCTCCGCGAGGCCATCTTCAACGCTCGTACCATCGACGAACGGACCGACGGCGACTGCGAGCCCGGCAGCTATGTCGCCATCATCGCCGTGCCCGCCGGTCACTACGTCCTCTCCCTCGCCGGTGAGTGGGACAACAACGGCGCCAGGGGTGACCTCGACCTCCGCCACACGCTCACCATCCGCGGAGCGGGCTCACCCTTCACCATCATCGATGGCAACGGTCTCGATCGGGTCTTCGACATCGTGAACGCCACCGTGACTCTCACCGGGATCACCATCACCGGAGGACATGCCCAGGAGGAATGGGATGGCAGCCCCGCGTACGCCTGTGGCGTCGCGGGGAGCGTTGGCGGTGGCGGAGGCATCCGGCACATGAGTGGCGACCTCACCCTGGAGGACGTCCGCCTCACCGGCAACGAGGCGCGCTGCGCCGGCGGCGGCCTCATCGCCACTGGCGGTCTGATCTCCGGCCGCAACGTGCTCATCGACGGCAACGTGGCCGGAACCGAGGGCGGTGGCTACCACTCCTTCGGTCAGCGCACGGGAAGCACCGATACCAACCGCCTCACCAACTGGACGGTCTCGGGCAACACCGCCGTCCTGGGCGGCGGCATCGTCAGTTGGACCGGGAACCCCCTCCACATGGAGGGCGTCACCGTCACCGGCAACCACGCCATCATCGGTGGCGGCGGACTGGCGATGAACAGCGGCCTCTTCTCCCTCCGAGCCAGCATCGTCGCCGGCAACACGTCCCTCGCCGGCAACGCGGAGTGCGCCGGCCCCATCACCCTGAGCTCGAGCGTGGTCGGGATCGACGGTGACGCCGGCGGCTGCTCCGAGGACGACAACGTCGTCCCCGCCGGCGGCCTCGAGACCGTCATCGACCCGGTCCTGCGTGACAACGGCGGCCGACTCCCCACCCACGCGCTCGTCGAGGGGAGCCCGGCCATCGACCTGCAGCCCCAGGAGACCGGCGGAAGCCACTGCGGAACCGAGCTCTGGGACCACGACGCACGCGGTGCGGACCGACCCCTCGACGATGGCGCCTGTGACGCCGGCGCGGTGGAGTTCGGCAGCATGGCTCCCTGCGGAGACTGCGACGGCGATGGAGTCCTCGACGACGAGGACAACTGCCCAGACGTCTTCAACCCGGGTCAGGTCGACCGCGACTTGGACGGGGTCGGCGACCCCTGCGATCCCAATGGACCACCCGAGTCGAGCTGTGACGACGACATCGACGAGGACGGTGATGGTGACGTCGACTGCGCCGACGCCGACTGCATGACCTTCGCCGGCTGCGTCGAGCAGCTCTGCACCGACGGTCTCGACGACGAGGGTGACGGTGCCATCGATTGCGCCGACCTCGACTGCATCCGGGATGCCGCCTGTGACGACGCGGACACCGATGGGGACGGCATCCTCAACGCCCAGGACAACTGCACCGGCGTGTTCAACCCCCATCAGGAAGACATCAACGGCAACGGCGTCGGCGAGCTCTGCGAGGCGACCTACGTGTTCACCGCCGTAGACGACGCGGGCATCGACCTCGTCTCCTTCCTGTTCTTCGTCGAGCCGCCCCCCGGCATCCGTCACGTCGAGTCGAAGGCTGGCTTCGACCTCGGGCCTGAGTGGGACTGCGGGTCACCCGACCTCGGCTTCGAGACCAGCTCGCTGCAGTGCCTCAGCACCAGCGCGGCGGTGAACGGGGAGGAAGTGGAGTTTGCCCGCTTCGTCTACGAGCATCTCGGTCGGGCCCCCGCCTGCGAGGAGCTGGCCTTCTCGCCCGGTCCTCCCAACGAGTGGCTCGATGATGTCTTCGAGGACGGCACGGCGGAGAGCATCACCTGCGAGCTCTCCGACTGCTTGCCCGCCGACATCTGGCCGGACGGCGTCGGTGACGGTCGGGTCTCCCTGGCCGACTACATGCACGGCCGTCGCAAGGTGCTGGGCATCACCGCCTCCCACCCACGAGACGCCGAGTGCGGCGACCTCTACCCGGGCGTCGTCACCTGCGACGGTGGCGACTCGATCTCGGACTGGTGCCCGGAGGGCGACGCGACGTTCACCTTCGGGGACACCATGGTCATCCGCCGCCTCGTCATGCGCATCCACGAGCTCGGCTGCGACTCCTGCCTCAGCTCGGAGGAGCCGGTGGTGAGCTGGTTGCCCGGCGACGCGGCTCCCCGCGAGGCCCGCGACGGTCGGGTCGACATCTCGGACGTGGTCCTGGCTCTCCGGGTGGCGGTCGGTCTCGACGACGCCAGTGCCGACGAGCGTCGGTTGCTCGACGTCGCACCGGTCGAGACCGCGGGCGATCGCCTGCTCGCCCAGGGCGACGAGACGGTGAGCGTCGCCGACGTGGTGGCCCTGCTTCGGGTGGCGGTCGGCGCAGACGAGCTGACCTGGCCCGAGCGGGAGCTGTCGGTTGTCCTGACCGACGGCTCTGCCTCCCTGGTCGGCTTCACCCAGGTGGTCCAGGGCTGGCCCGAGTGGGCGACGATTCTCGACTGGGGAGCGGGGCCCTGCGCCCTGAGCGGTGACAGCGCATTCCACCCCGGTGACGGCGCCTGGGGAGTGACCTGCGTGACCGACCCCGAGCCCTTCACCGGGCCGGCGGAGCTGGTCCGGGTGACTTACACGGGACCGGGCGCGGTCGACCCGAGCCTGCTGACCAGCCGCTCCGAGCTTCTCGACGAGAGTCTCTTCGACAGCGCCGGACAGGTGGAGCTCCTCGACTGATCGGGACTTCGCTCAGTGCGTTGCGGCCGGCCGTCGATCTTTCGGGATCGGCGGCCGGCTCGGTGATTGGGCAGACACCTCGGCAGGTCCTGCGTCATCCTGAGGCTCACCGGTGACGCGACCGTGACAGACCCCGTCGACTCATCGGACCATGATGACCGGGTCGATGCGCTGCACGGCCCGAGGAGAGAGTCCATGAAGTCGACGCCGAAACACTGGCCGTTCCTGCTCGCCGCCCTCCCCGTGTTGGCTGCGGCCTCACCTGCCGATCGCATGGATCGCATCGAACGTGGCCTGCGCCCGGCGGTCACCTTCGAGGGCGACACGCCCTGGACGCTCGAGGAGCGGATGGAGCACCACGGGGCGTCAGCCGTGTCGATCGCGGTGATCCACGACTTCGAGGCCGTCGCCTACCGTGTCCATGGCCTGGCCGACCGCGAGACCGGCGAGAAGGCCACTCGCCGCACCCTCTTCCAGGCGGCGTCGATCAGCAAGTCCGTCGCCGCCTTCGGCGCGTTGAAGATGGTCGAGCAGGGTCAGCTCTCGCTCGACACCGACATCAACGACACGCTGAAGAGCTGGAGGCTGCCCGACAACGAGCACACGAAGGACAACAAGGTCACGCTCACCCACTTGCTGGCACACACCGGCGGCCTGACGGTCCACGGCTTCCCTGGCTACGCGGTCGGCGAGGACATCGCCACGACGGTTCAGGTCCTCGACGGCTCGGGTCCCGCCAACACCTCGCCGGTCCGCGTCGACAAGGTGCCGGGCGAGAGCTACCGCTACTCGGGCGGCGGCTACACGATCGCCCAGCTCATGATGGCCGACGCCGCGGGCAAGCCGTTTCCGGAGCTCATGGACGAGCTGGTCTTGAAGCCGGTGGGCATGCGACGCAGCAACTTCCTTCAACCGCTCCCCTCCCGTTCGCTGAGGCATGCGGCGGCGGGCATCCTGCCCGACAAGTCGGTGGTCGATGGCAAGCGTCACGCCTACCCGGAGCTCGCAGCCGCCGGACTCTGGACGACGGCGGAGGACCTCGCCCGCTTCGCCATCGAGATGCAGCTCGCGCTGCGCGGGGACAGCGAGGTGCTCGAGCGGGCCACCGCCGAGAAGCTGGTCGAGCCGCTGAGCGCCAGCTACGGTCGTGGCTTCAACGTGTGGCGGCAAGAGCTCGCCCCGTACTTCGGCCACGACGGCTGGAACGAGGGCTTCTGCTCCGTCATGACGGCGCACCGCACCGCGGGCTACGGCGCGGTCGTCATGATCAACTCGAACCATCCCGAGCTGCTCCACGAGATCATGCGCGCCATCGCCGAGGAGTACGGCTGGGCGGGCTTTGGCACGCATCCGAAGGCGGAGACGCCGAAGGAGGCACTCGAGACCTACCCGGGTCGCTATCAGTTCAATGCGGAGCAAGGCTTCACCATCGAGCGACGTGGAGAGCGCCTCTTCATGCGGTACTTCAGCGGTGAGGCCGAGGAGCTGATCCACGTCGGCAACGGCCGCTACCTGCGCCGGGGACGGACCTCGCCCATCACCTTCACCGTCAAGGACTCGGTGGCGGCCTTCCACTTCGTCAACGAAAACGGCACTCGGCAGACGCACCGACGCCTGGCCGATGGTGAGCGTGCGTTGCGCGAGGTCCTCATCGACGACGGCTACGAGAGGGCGCTGCCGCTCTATCGCCGGCTGCTCCAGCGGTCGCCCGACGATCCCGCGATCGCCGAGGGCTACCTCAACAGTCAGGGCTACGGAATGGCCTCGGCCGAGCTGTTCGAGCCGGCGATCGGCATCTTGCGGATCGCCGCCGCGCTCTACCCCGAGTCGGCCAACACCTACGACAGCGTGGGCGAGATCTACCGGCAAAGCGGGCAGCCCGGCCTGTCGTTGAAGTGGTACCGCAAGGCGCTCGCGATCGACCCGGAGTTTCCGAGCTCCGTCCAGGCCGTGGCCGAGCTGGAGGCGGAGAAGTAGGCGAGCGGTCCAACGTCCGTGGCAGACTCCTGACCACGGAAGACGCGTCGTGACCACTCGACTGCCCTGCAAGACAGAGGACTGCACCGGCACCATCCTGCCCACGACCGCCGAGAAGACCGGCGGATACTGCAGGCCGTGCGTCCGGGCCGAGGAGCGGCGCAAGCGACAAGACTTCATCGAGCGCAACCGACGCGATGTCGATCGCTTCAGTGGAGTGGACGATCCGGTCGAGATCGTGCGCCTCATCATCGACCGACCGAAGCACGACCCGCTCATTCGGTACCTGCCGCCGCCCATGACGCTGCCCGAGGCGATCACGCGGGCAGGCCATGCCGGCTGCGAGCGGCTGTCCTCGCTCACCCTCGAGTGGTTGGCATCCGGTCGGGACGACCAGGCACGGGACCTGGCCACTGCCCTGGCGTGCCTGTCCGACCACGACCTCACCCCGATTCAGGAACGACTGGTCGACACGGACGACCCAGGCCCCGGCGTTCTCTTCCGCGGGGCCTCGAACGACATGGCACGTCGATTGGTCGCGAGCGTCGAGGCGGCGACGTCGCTGATGCGACGAGGTGGTGCCCTCATCGCCCTCGCGTGGACCCGCGGCGAGCCTGCCTTCGACGCCTTTCGCAAGTGGCAAGAACGTCCTCCGACGTGGTCGAACGACCTGAACGTTCCCACGAGAACCTACGCTCAGGAAGCGGGCTGGACGCTGCTCACCGACGGAGAGGTTCGTCAGCTCACGTTCGAAGCGTGTTGGGCCCTCGTTCCGCAGGAAGAACCGACGCCCTTCCTCCGCGTGATGCCCAACGGCTCGCAGTCGTGCGAGCCCTGTGGCAGGAGTCTCTCTCCCCTCCTCGACCTCGACACGACCGCGGCCGAGCTCACGACCCTGGGACTCTCCGCTGGCCGCCTCGTCCTTCCGTACTGTCAGGTCTGCTCCTGCTTCGGACTGACGCTGTTCCGCAGCTCGGCTGACGGGCGCTACTCCCGCCTGGAGAGCGACTCTCGCCCGGAGTGGCTACCTGACGACCATGAAAACTGGTCCTCTCCGCCAGCTGAAGCACTGGGCCTCGGAGGGCGACGCGGACCTCTCGAGGCGGTGGAATGGGGTCAAGACCTGGTCACCCATTCGCAGCTCGGCGGCATGCCCTCGTGGATTCAACGCTCAGAGTACCCCGACTGTCCCGAGTGCAGGCTGCCGATGTGCTTCATCGGCCAGGTCTCGATGGACGACGTCGAGGAGCACGGCGACGGCATCTACTACGCCTGCGCCTGCATCGAGTGCGGCCTCTCGTCGGCGAGCTATCAGCAGACTTGAGCCGGCCCCCCATGCCAGCCAGAAGACGAGGTCATGCCGCCCGCCGTGCGATGATCGCGTTTCGAGCTCGAGGCAACGAACAGGAGTCCCATGAGCGGCGACGTGACAGGCTGGCTACACCGGCTCAGCAAGGGAGATGACGAGGCTCTCGACGAGCTCGTCCCGCTCCTCCACTCGGAGCTCCGCGCCGTGGCCCGCAATCGCCTGCGCGGCGAGCGACGGGACCACACTCTCGGCACGACCGGTCTGGTGAACGAGGCCTACCTCCTGCTCCAGGCGCAACAGCGCATCGGCGCCGAGGACCGCAACCAGTTCCTCGCCGTCGCCAGCAACACGATGCGACGCCTGCTCATCGACCACGCCCGCACGCGCAAGCGGCAGAAGCGAGGTGGCGGTGAGGCACCGATCCCCCTCGAGGAGGTCGAGGTCTTCCTGGGAGACGCTCGGGCAGAGGAGATCCTCGAGCTCGACGACGCCCTCGACCGCCTCGCCGTCGCCAACCCCGAGGGAGCCGCGGTGGTTCAGCACCGTTACTTCGCCGGCTACAGCCTGGACGAGACCGCCGCGGTCATGAACACCAGCGTGCGCACGGTCCAGCGCAAGTGGCTCGCGGCTCGGGCGTGGCTCCGCAAGGAGCTCGGCACGCTGCCGGAGCTCGCCGAGTCCGAGCCGTGAGCGACGAGGCCACTCGTGCGGGCTCACACGATCCCGAACGCTGGCAGCGCATCGAGACGGCCTTCCTCGAGGCGCTCGAGCTCCCGGAGCCCGAACGCGTCGCTTTCCTCGACCGCACCCTCGGCGACGACCCCAGCGCACGCGCCGAGGTCGAAGCGATGCTCTCGGTGAGTGACGAACGCTCGCAGCCGGCCCCCTTCGAGCGTCGCATCGCCGAGCAGGACTCTGCTGGCGACGACGACCCACGCTTGGGCAGCGTGGTCGGGCGCTACCGCCTCCTGTCCCTCATCGGTCAGGGAGGCATGGGGAGCGTCTACCGCGCCGAGCGAGCGGATGGCGCACGCACGCAACCCGTGGCGGTCAAGCTCCTTCGGGCGACGCAGCTCACGGGACCGGCGCGCGAGCGCTTCCGCGTGGAGCGTGAGGTGCTCGCTCGCCTGTCGCACCGAGACATCGTTCCCCTTCTCGATGGTGGCGTCACCGACGACGGTCTCCCCTTCCTGGTCATGCCCTTCATCCCAGGTGAGCCGATCACGACGCACTGTGACCGACTCCGGCTCGGACTACGCGAGCGGCTGCGACTGTTCCAGACGACCTGCCACGCGGTGCAGCACGCTCACGCTCACCTGATCGTGCATCGCGATCTCAAGCCGTCCAACATCCTCGTGACCGCGGAGGACGACGTCCGCCTGCTCGACTTCGGCATCGCGAAGCTCCTCGACCCGAGCGCGCTGGGGCTGCCCGAGCACGAGACGCGCACGGAGACCCGCGTCATGACTCCCCGCTACGCGGCGCCCGAGCAGCTCCGCGGCGAGGAGACGACGACCGCCACCGACGTCCACGCCCTGGGCCTGCTGCTCTACGAGCTCCTCGTCGGTCGTCACCCCTATCGTCTCGAGGGTTCCGGCCAGCTCCAGGTCTTGCAGGCGCTCGCGACCCGCTCCCCTCGCCGACCCGCGACCGCCCTGCTCGAGACCGTTCGCCATCAGCGAGACGAGGATCGCGACAGCACCGCCGAGGAGATCGCGCACGCTCGGGGCACGACCCGCAACGGACTGCTGTCGTCACTTCGTGGCGATCTCGAGAGCATCGTGCTCATGGCCCTGCGTCCTGAGCCCGAGCGGCGTTACGCCGGAGCCGACCAGCTTGCAGACGACGTCGGACGCTACCTCGACGACCTCCCGGCCCTCGCCCACCCGGACTCCTTCGGCTACCGGCTGCGCTCCTTCGTGCGACGCAACCGCGGCTTCGTCGTCGGCGTCGCGACAGCCTTCGTGCTGCTGGTGCTCGGAACGCTCGGGACCGGCCTGGGCCTGCTGGAAGCACGCCGACAACAGGGAGAGGCCGAGCAGGCGACCCTGGTCGCGGAGCGGGCCGCGCAGCGGGCCGGGACCACGCGACGCTTCTTCCTCGAGGTCCTCGCCTCGGCCAAGCCCTCCGTCGAGGGACGTGACACGACGGTGCTCCAGGCACTCGAGCTCGCACGCGAGCGGGTCGAGTCATCCTTCGCCGACGAGCCGCTGGTGCGGGCCGACGTCCACGCCGAGCTGGGACGGACCTTCCACGAGTTGGGGCACGGCGAGCTCGCCGAGCAACACCTTCGCCAAGCCCTGACCCTCCACGAAGCCGAGCAGGGCCCCGAGGCTCCCGAGACCCTCGCCAGCCTCGTCGATCTCGGCGCGGTGCTCATCCCGCTCGGGGAGACGCCCGATGCGGCCCGACTCGACGAAGCACGAGATCTGCTCGAGCGCGCCGAGCGACTCGTCCGCGCCGGTGACCCGCCCGACACGGAGAGGCTGGGCTCTCTCCTCGCCACCCGCGCCCAGCTCGCCTGGCAGCGCCAGGACGCCGAGGCAGCCGAGGCTCTCGTGCGCGAATCGCTGCGGCACTTCAGTGCTGCTCACGCGACACGACCGCCGGGGCTGCTCCAGCTCGAGGCCAACCTCGCGAGCGCGCTGAACGCGCAAGGTCGGCGGACCGAGGCCAGCGCCCGACTCCGCGAGCTGCGTCTCCTTGCTCGGGAGCAGCTCGGAGAAGACGACCCGATCACGCTCAACGCCACGGCGCTCCTGGCCGCGGTACTCAACGACCGCGGTCTCTACGCGGAGGCCGAGTCTCATCACCGCGAGGCCCTGGCCGGCCGCCTGGCGGTCATGGGAGAGCATCACCCGCTCACCCTGACCGCGCGCAACAACCTCGCCTTCGCCCTTCGCAACGACGGACGAGCCGACGAGTCGGTGCAGCTCCTCCACCAGAACCTGGAGATCGCCCGTGAGGTCGCCGGACCCACGCACGTCTTCACGTTGATCACGCTCGACAACCTCGCACGCGCGTACCAGGCGGGAGGTCACCTGGCAGAGGCCGAGACTGCCCACCGCGAGGGGCTGAAGCTCTGCCGCCAGGGTCAGGGCGGGGCAGCACCCCTCACGCTGAAGAAGACCGAGGGGGTCGCCGAGTTCCTGGTGACCCTCGGCCAGCTCGACGAGGCCGCCCACCTGCTCGACGCGGGGGAACCCCTCGTACGAACCGAACGGCCTGACGACGAAGCGCTGCTCGCACGCTACGAGGCAACCCGATCTCGACTGCTCCGGGCGCGTGGTCGACTCGAGGAGGCCGACGAGCACCTCGATCGGGCACTGACACGCCTGCCCGCGGACGACGCTCCCTTGCCGAGCACTTGGAACCAAGCCATCGAGCGGCTTCAGCCGGCTCTCATGGCGGCCGGTCGCATGACGCAGGCCGAGGAGTTGGCTTCCCGGAACCGCTGAGTTTCCGACAATTCGTGAGGCCGGGTGGCCGGACTCGAGGGGATTCGTCGCCAAGGAGAGAGAGCCGCACCCTGCGGTCTCTCAACCCGGAGACGACCATGCCCGCGACCACCCGCAGCCTGCTCCTGCTCCTCCCTCTCCTCGCCTCCTGCCTCACCGCCGAGGCGGCACCGGTACAACACGACTGTGGAGGCAACGCACCCATCCCCAAGAGCTACGGGAGCTGCGCCGAGCTGGCGCTGGCCGAGCCCACGGTCTCCAACGGTTGCTACGAGCTCCTCACGGCAGTCGGCGGCCCCCACGAGACCAGGTGCGAGTTCCGCGACTTCATCGTGGTTCTCGTCGACAACTCGGACTCACCTCCCCACTCCAGCGCCGTCCCACGGGCCGACATGGAACAGCGGATCGCCGACTGGCTCGAGTACTGGAACGACACCACCTACGACGGGCTCATCCTCCGTCCCAAGGTCGTGTGGGACGAGTCCGACCCGGCGAACCCCGGCTGGTTCGAGCTCCCGGGGGTGGGTCCGTCGTTCTCGAACGACGACATCTTCGCCCAAGTGATTGCTCAAGACTCGACCATCGCGTTCACCGACTACGACCTCATCATGACCATCACGACCATGAAGCAGGGGGCCTCTCGCACGGGCAACTGCATCCCCGGTGACACCCAGCAGGTCCCGATCTCGCCAGACCCCACCATCCTCCAGGTTCATCCTGCCCACTACATCCTCGTTCGAAACGCGAATGCCAAGTGGACCTTCTTGCACGAGCTCGGACACGCGATGGTCCCGCAGGCCGTTGGCTACGGGGGGACGAACCTCAACCACGCCAGTTGCCTCAGCTCGCTCGACGGCGGCCAGCTCGAGTACGCCGATGGTTCCGACATCATGAGCGAGAGCGGACACCTGAGCGCGCCGCTGAAGCGACACCTCGGCTACCTGCCCCACGACATGTCCGTGGACGTCGCCGACCAGCTTCCTGGAGGTCCACCGGTCACGACATCGGTCACTCTCAACGCCCTCGCGCCCAATCAACACGAGGTCAAGGCGGTGCGTCTCCCCTTGTCGCACCCGAGCGCGACTCACGCCTTCTGGGTCGAAGCCCGCCGGCTCACTGCGGACCCGCTCGACGACTGGGACGAGCAGAACGACCCGATCCTGTCCGAAGGCGTGTTGGTCAAGTGGGTCAACGAGAAGAACGGCGTGAATCCACCCCTGCTCGTCGCCCGAGACGGCTCGCCGGAGACACCAGCGAACCGGCTCGAGGATGGTGCCTTGCTCCCCGGCCGAACGCACTCCGAAGACGGGGTCTCCATCACCGTGGAAGGCACTTCCAGCACCTCGGCCGATCTCTTCGTTCATCGGGGACCGCGGAGTGGAGTCCTCCCCAACGTGAGCGTGAACGTGACCAACGCCGGCGCTCCTTGCTGGACGGTCGAGGCCACCAGCTCCGACCCGGCCGCCGCCGACTGGGCCTACTTCTGGAACTTCGAGGTGGCGCCAGGAGAGCGCTACGAACCGGGCACCCACGGTTCGGGCCCCATCACCACCCACTGCTTCGAGGAGCCGGTCGGTCCCTGGCGAGTCTGGCTGATCGTGTCCGACAAGACCGGTTGCGAACGCTGGCTCCCCTTCGACATCGGCTCGGCGGGCAGCGTCAGCCTGGTCGACACCAACCCGCCGAACATCACCGGCATTCACGCCGAGCGGAGGAACGACCTCGACCACACGCTCACGGTCGAGACGGACGACACCCTCGACCGATTCCTCTCCTACCACTGGATCGACTCTGCCGGCGTGTCCTCGAGCTACCCCGAGCTCGACGTGGACCACGCGAATCCCGGCGTTCATTCCGTGAGCGTCGGTGTCAGCGTGGGCGCCCATCCCTGCGGCGTGCTCCCGACGCCTCAGACCGTGACCTATGAGATAGGCCGCGAGTGGGTCCTCGAGAGCTTCGATCCCGTCAACACTCCAACCGGCAGGACCGGACACGCGATGGCCTTCAACACCTACTGTGGCAAGACCACGATGTTCGGAGGTTTCGACGGCACCATGCTCCTCGACGAGACCTGGGAAAAGAGAGCCCTGGGCTGGAACTTCAAGGACGCCGCCGCGTGTGCCCAGGCCCAACCTTCCGCCCGGCATGGAGCGGCCCTGTCCTTCGCCCCGGGCACGAACAAGCTCCTTCTCTTCGGCGGAGAAGATGCGGCCGGCAACCTCCTCGATGACGAGTGGCACCGCAATTGCAGCGTTTGCTGGGCCTCGGTCCAGAGCGCGACCGTCCCCCCGGCGCGACGCTCTCACGCGATGGCCAAGGACAGCGCCAACGGCCAGGTCGTCCTCTTCGGTGGTCTCGGAGCCTCAGGCCTACTCGGCGACACCTGGGTTCACGACGGCACCGACTGGACCCAGGTCATCGGACCGGGTCCGACGCCCCGCAAGGGTCACGTCATGACCTACGACCCCGACCGGCAGGTCGTCGTCATGCGTGGTGGCTTCACGGACGGACCCCCTGCAGGTCTCTGGACCTTCGACGGCGCCACCCTCTCCTGGACCGACGAGACGCCGACGAGCGCCGATCCTCCCTACGGCATCCCCGGTCGCCGAGTCGCTGCAGCCATGTCCCATGACCCGATCGCGAACCGAGTCGTGTTGTTCGGCGGCAACAATCTGGGCCAAGTCCAGGATGGCACCTGGGAGTGGAACGACGAAGGTTGGACCGACATGACCATGCCATCCAGCGCACCGAGCGCGCGTCGGGGCGCGGCCATGGTTTGGGATGCCGGCCGCGAGCAGCTCATCCTCTTCGGCGGTCACGATGGCGGAAGCCAGTACTTCGACGAGACCTGGACGTCGACGCCCTGAGTCGCACGACGAGACGACTGACGAGGCCCCATGGGCGGGAGCTCATCCCAGGGGGACTCCTGCCTTGCGTGGGCGATTCAACTGAGCGTCGTCACCATCGACTCATGGTCCTCAGGCGCTGCGGAACCTGATCAGCACGGCGCCGCTGAGCACCACGGCCATCAGCAAGACGATCCGCGCCACCTCACCCATCGTGGGGACGGGCTCGAGGACTTCCGGGTTCTCGACATTGAGGTCATCGAGCCACGACTCATCGGCCGGAACTTGGCCGGCAGGGCGCAGGCTCAGGTTGAGGGTCGTCGCGCTCGTCGGCGGGAAGGCCTGAGGCGGGCCGACCTGCACGCCATCGTAGAAACCCGTCAACGTGCCAGCTTGGAGGTCGAGCACCAGCTCGACCTCGTGCCACTCGTTCCGCGGCACGATGACGCCGGTGCCGAAGTCACTGCCGATGCCGCGGATCCGGAGCTGACTGTCCGAATCGAAGGCCTGGATCCCGCCCAGGAATCCACCGGCGAAGAACTGAACCCGCCAAGCCCCGCCGGGGTCCGTGACGTCACCGAGGTTCCAGTCGAACGTCACGTGGATCGGCTCGGTGGGATCGACCGTGAAGTTGCGACCGAGGTCGTTGTTGTTGCCGACCACGACGACGGCCTGGGTCCCCGACTCCACGACAGCGTCCTGCACGCTGCCGACGACGCTCGGATCGCCGACCCAACCGTCCTGCCCGCGCAGGGGCCCCAAGACGAAGTCAGGCGGTTCGAAGCCGGTGTCGTAGACGACGCTCGCTTCAGCCTGCGGAAGGGCCCACGTGACCATGACGACGAGGGAGAGAAGGATGCGCATGATGCGACCTCGGTCCCTCCGGGGTGAATCGGGCTCGCGCCAGAAACGGGGAGCGACGCGATCCTCGCCGAAGCTGGGTCGCGACGACAAGTGACCTGGGGAACATGACGTCAGGCCCGCCCCCACCGGCAGGCTGCCTTCGACAGCCCGCTACACTCCCTCATCCCCGGGCCCCTCGAACCACCCGGGGACCGAACGACGCCGTGTACTACTGGAACAGGGACAACTTCGAAGGCCTCCTGAGCCTCGCCGAGGCGTTGGGCGCTCATGCCCACTTCGTCCACCTCGCTGAGTACTGCGCGAACCGGGAGCGAGGCCTGCGGAGGCAAGCCTTCGACGCCCTCGAACGATTCCTGGAGGAGGCCGAGGGGTGGCCGGCAGACCAGGCCCGAGAGCGGGTTCTGGCCATCCTGGAGCTCCACCGTCGTGCCCCGGAGGCTCATCAGTTCCTCACGGAGCCGCTACACCGTCGGTTGCTGACCCCGGTCCTGAGGAGCTGGGAGGCGGATGGCAGCGCCACGGCCGAGGCTCTCCGCTGGCTCGGCATCCTGTCCCGGGACCTCTCGTTCGTGGAGCGCGCCTTGGAGCAGGCTCCCGACGACGTCATCGCTCGCCGCTACCTGGTGAACGCGTGCCTGTCCTTCGCGGACTACGCCATGCACCACCTGTACGAGTCCAGGTTCATCGGCTCCACCGAGGACACGCGTCACGCGCTGGACCGAGCCCGAACGTTCCTCTCGAGTGCCCCTGACGCAGGTCCCTTCGCCGACTTGGCCAACGAGCACGCGGGGTTGGAGCAGATGCTCGACGACTGGGTCGAGTACAAGCGCAGCACGTCGGGGTCGTTCGCCGACTGGTGCAGGGCCCGAGGCCGGAAGTACTCCTGGGCAACCGCGATCTACTACGGCACGCCTGATAAGCAGGACGAGGGCCAACGCGACGAGACCTGACCTCTCGCGTGGCTCTCGGTCGCCCGAGAGCCACGCTGAACCTTGCCGCACCCTACGGAGTGCACTCGATGTCGAAGTGCTCCGAGAGATGGTCGTCGGCCATCCGCGCCGGGAAGTCCTGCGTGATGTGATGGAAGGGGTTCACCGTCTTCAAGTTGACCACGAGACCACGGGGAATCCTCGTGTAGACCGACTCGGCAGTCTCGTTCATGACGTCCAACCACGACGCACGGTACTGGGGCGCGTTCGGGCCAACGAAGTCGCAGTTGGGCCCCATGTCCACCAGGTAAAAGCGACCGGTCATCTCATCGACCGTCTCGGAGTAGGCGGTCAGCGTGTACTCCGTCTCGGGACCTGACCCCGTCTGACCGTTCAACCAGTCGAAGACGAAGACAGGTATCCAGTCCTCAGACGTGACCAGGGCCACCTTGGAGTTCACGCCCGTGATCGGGAGGATGGAGGGGAATACGGCCGGATCCACCATCCAGGTCGAGCCAGCATTGCGACCGGTCGTCCAGACATTGAAGGGAAGCTTGGTCCCGTAGCTCTTGCCCCGGAGCTGGAGTGTCATGGACCTCGTCGTGGACGGGCAGACCTGGAAGCCTTCGAGGTTGATGAAGCTCGGAGCGGGCAAGCAGCCGCGAGCCCGATGCATCTCGGCATCCGAGAGCACGAGCGCGTTGAGCGTGCCCGTCAAGGTCCCATCGCGATCGCGCAGCGTGTTGGAGAAGTAGCGGTCGATGACGTGGTCCAGGTCCTGGGTCAGCTTGGCGCGGTAGTGCGGCTCTGGGTCGAAGTTCAGCCCGGCGACGTAGTTCCTGAGCTTCTTGTCGCCATTCGTGCCCAGGATGGGGACGGACGTCGTGTCGTACAGGAGGCCGTCGGAGTGCAAGTAGTCGACCGGCGTCCCGTCGAATCCGTGAAAGCCGACGTTCATCAGCTCGAAAGGACCGTCGTACATGCGAATGCCGACCTGCGGCTCTGGATCGACGATGGCGCTCGGATCGCGCCGACGCCTGACTTCTTGACGCTGCTGGTAGAGCTGCTCATCCAGCTTCGCGGAGCTGTTGCCCGAGCTCCTGCCGACGATCACCGAGTCCTGGACGATGTGGTGGAAGGCGTGGAAGTGGGACAGGCCGTTGTCTGCAGCAACGGACTCCGAGAAGACGGCCGTGCTGCCTCGATAGTAGAACCCGGTGTAGACGTTCTTGTAGACGACGAGCCCCTCGAACTCGGGCACCTGCTTGTCGAGGTAGATGCAACCGAGCCCGGCCACCTCGGCAGGGCAGAGGAAGTCGGACCGGCCGGCCAGGAACCCGGGGGGACAACTGCTCTCAGGGTCCTCCAGGAAGTGGAGCACGTCATGCCCATCCGTTTCGCAAGGGGTGTAGATGGAGTGCGTGAGAGGTCGATCGTGCTCGTTTCGACCATTGTCGAAGTCAGCCCCATTGGCGTAGGACGGAGCCCCATCCCAGGTCTGCCCCACGACGGCACCGTGTGCCACGTTGCGGGCATACGCGAGCGTCTCGGTTCGCCTCGGGGGCAGCTTCCTCGGAGGCTCCGAATTCTCCATCGCCTCGGCTGGGTACAGGATCATGAAGGAATTCCAGAACCCGGTCCCCACCGACCCCGCCGCAACGTTGTCGGTCACCGTGTTGTAGGGATTCGAGATCCAGAAGTTCGCGACGGGCGCGAACCGGAAGATGTCGGCCGTCTGCGAGACCCTCCTCTCCGACTCGAGGAGGTAGCGGTTCCAGGACGGGAACTCCGAATGGATGGCGATGTTGTGAGTGATGACGTTCTCTTGCTCGGTGCCGTCTTCGAGGAAGAAGCCGTGCCCCAAGAAGTCGAAGCAGGTGTTCTCGTGGACGGTCACCTCGTCAGTGTCATGAATCACGACGCAACGCTGATAACTGTCGTGGATGGACGAGTTCCAAATCCCCTGCAGGGTGGCATCTCCCCTCTCGTGCCAATGAACGGGATAGCGCCCCATGATGCCTGCCTGCCCCATGCGTCGGAGCTCGACCCCGTCGAGCCTGGCGAAGCCGTTCCCCATCACCATCAGGTGACCACCCACTCCGTTCAGGATCTCGGAAGGATCATCGAGCTCGCCCGCGGTGCTCTCGTGCGGCTCGATGACGATGTTGCGGGTGAGGTTCGCGACCTCGGCACTCTGATTCAGGGTCAAGACGCTCCCCGAGGCGCCAGCCTGGTAGTCCTCGTCCGGCCCACCCCAGTGGTCATGCTTCGCACCTGGAAGACTGGGATGACCCGAGAAGAAGGTGATCGTCTTTCCATCCGAGCTGATTCCCGTGATCTCGAACTGCTCAGCCTGCCTGCCGTCGTACGACGTCGATGCCACGACGATGGAGTCGCCCACCTCCCAATCGGAGGACACGTCCACGTCGATCTGGAGAGTCGTCTGTTCCATGAGCAGGGGCTGCGTGAGACGGTGGTAGCCCTGCCTCTTCGGATTGCTCTCGAGGATGAGCTCCCCCATGACGAGGATCCCACGATGAGCCATGTCATCCCCGACAGCATCTCGATCGGGATTCTGGCCCGAGTCGCTGAGCTGGATCGTGAGCGACTGCGACTGGCTCAGATCGCATTCGAACTTGCCGTCATCATCGGCGACATCGGCGATCGTGATCGAGTGATAAGTGAGAGCGTAATCACCAGGCGCACTCGTGCACTGGAGAATGCCCTGGACGATGAGGTTCGCACCTGAGACGGAGGAGTCGATCTCCGCAATCGTCCCCTGTGGAACGACCGTGTCACCGTTGCCGTTGGGCGCGATGGATGACAGCGACACCTGCCCAAGAGCCGGCATTGCCAATGAAAGGAAAGCGAAGAGCGCGCTGACCGCCAATCGCGAGACCCGGGTCACGGACACCCGAGGCTGGCCCGGGAAGAGAGAGTGAGACATGTGAGCTCCGCATCAGAGGGTTGTGCTTCGCCGACGTGACGAAACGCTGCGTCGACCACCCGTGGACGCTCGGCCACCGGCGGCCTACGAGAGGCGACGCCCTTGGAGAATGCGAACGCATCGAGACGACGACCATGACGAGAGCCCAACCATCGAGGGAACGGCAACCCGCTTCGAGGAAGCGGTCGCTCACCCACCGGACAACAAGGCCGTACCGTAGCGAAGCAGACAGCTCGTCAACGATGAGCGAGAGATGGTGTTGATGGGCGGACCGATTGCTCCCATGTCTCGTGAACGATCGCGCAAGCGGCCCATGGCGGCACTCGGCGCAAGCCCATGACTCACTGAACCACGTTCACCCGGTGAGACCCACCCACTTCGCGTCGGGCGCATTCCGTACCTCGGCTTCGAGTGCGGCTGCACCTGGGATGACGAGCAGGTCTGGCGTGCTCACGGCCACCTCGCCGTGAGGGTCGGTAGTGCCGACACGGCCATCCTGTCGTGGATCGCCGAGCGCGACGCGGCAGGCCGCTGACGCTCAGAGAGGTCAGCCGTCGCGGCGAGGCCACCACTGGTCGAGCACCAAGGACATCCTCTTCCTCCACCGCGTCCGGCACCACGAAGCCGGGCCGATTCTCTCGAGACGGACAAGTCCTGAGAGGGTCGCCCGCTTCTGTCGTTCCATCTACGAGTGTCCTTGCCCCCCCGGAACCGCTAACCTGAGCACGATCTCCGGAGAGGGAGGCCGCCGCGAGCTCGAGCGCCGGCCAGGGGTGACCACGCTCTCCGACAAGACATCGCCGGACAGCGTCATGAATCCTCTCTCTTCCCTACCCACTTCGAACCGAGTCCTCCGCGGGAGCGGAGCCCTCGTCGTCCTGCTCCTCTCCTTACCCGTCCGCGCCGGACTTCCGGGCACGCCGGTCCGCCAGTACGAGCTGGACATGCCCAACCTGGGCTACGCCGAGGTCCTCGTCGTTCAGCTCACCGACGACGACGGTGACGGGACCATCGACGGTGACGATCACGCCGACCTCGTCTTCATCCGCAGGTCCCTGCTCGTCGCCGTCGACGGCATCACCGGAGCCGAGCTCTTCTCGAAGCGGCTCTTGCTGTGGGCTTCGGCCAGCGCCCAGATCGCGGCGGCCGATCTCGACGGCGACACTGTGGTGGAGATCGTCGCGAGCGATCTCCTCGGTCTCGAGGTCCACGAGCATGACGGGAGCCTCGCCTGGTACCGGGACTGGAGAGGGGCCGACATTCCTCACGACGCCGCGCTGAGCATCGCCGACCTGAACCAGGACGGCGTGCCGGAGATCCTCCACGGAGCCACCGCCCTCTCCGTGGACCGCTCGGTCTCCTGGTTCGATCCGGACGTGCTGCCCCTCAGCGTTCTCCTGAGCTCCCACGCCGCTGACCTGATCCCCGAGAGCCCCGGCCTGGAGCTCCTCTCTGGTCGCCGCTGCTACCACGCCGACGGCAGCGTCGCCTGGACGGCACCCTCCGGCGAGCAGGGCTTCACCGCCATCGGCGACCTCGACGCAGACGGCGATCCCGAGATCGCCTTGACCAGCGGTGGTTCCGGCGGCGAGCTCACGCTCCTGGATCACCTCGGCAACCGCCTAGGTAGCACGCTCGCACCGACCCTCGGCCAGGCACGACCGGTCACCCTCGTCGACGTCGACGCCGACGGACGGAGCGAAGTGCTCCTCGCCGAGGCCACTCGCCTCGTCCTCTTCGACTGGGACGGCGCCACGCTGACCCCTCGCTGGGAACAGGTCACGCAGGACGAGTCGTGTTGCAGCGGCTCAGTCGCCCACGACCTCGACGGCGACGGCCTCCCCGAGCTCCTCTACCAAGACGAGATCGCGTTCTACATCCTGGAAGGTCGGACAGGCGTGGTGCTCTTCCAGGACACGCTCACGAGTTGGACCGGCTACGAGATCCCCCAGGTCGTCGACCTCGACGACGATCCCCACGCCGAGATCCTGGTCCTCACGCGCACCGGGCTCGACGAGGTCCGACTGCGGGTCTACGAGGTCCCGTGCTCGACGACACCGCGGGGGATCTGGAACCAGCATGACTACCACGTGACCAACGTCGACCCGGAAGGCCGCGTCCCGATCATCGAACCGGCGCCCTGGCGTGACGGGCGACAGTGGTCCGTGCAGGCATCGGAGGAGGATGACTGCGGCGTCCTCTCAGGTCTCGAAGGGCTGGCCGACGTCTTCGCCTGTCCGGGCGAGGAGATCGTGCTCGACGCCACGGCAGCCCGCCTCTCTGACTGCGCGGAAGCCGAGCTCGTCTTCGAGTGGCGCCGAGGCGACGAGGTCATCGGCACTGATCCCGTGTTACGAATCGACCCCGAGCAGGAGGGCCTGCTCGAGATCGACCTGAGCGTTGGATGCCTCGGCGAATCGTGCTGCCGCCCCCTCCCGCTCCGAGCAGGTGTCCTCACGCCCTTCGCAGCGGACGCGACAGTCGCCGACCTCAGCCCCTGCACCACCGGCCTGGGGCTGAGCTGGAGCCACGAGGATCTCCACGGTGCGCGCCCGGTCCTGTTCAACCTGTATCGGAGCGTCGGTGCGGGAGCGAGCTGCGCGGACGCGCTCTCACGAGCCCCCATCGCGACCGGGCTCGACGTCACGAGCTGGACCGATGGCGGGACGAGCGCGGGCGAGACCCACGTCTACGTGCTCGAGGTCGAGTCCTTCGGGACGGCTTGTGCCGGTCCGCTCGGACCGGGAGGCGGCGTGATCACCCGACACTGCCTCGGGACCATCGTCGACGAGACGATCATCTCAGCCGCCTGGCCCGACGAGCGTACCTGTCCGGGTGAGACTGTCACCCTCGACGCCAGCGTTCTCTTTCGGGAGTGTGCTGACCGCGTCGTCGACTGGTCGGATGGAGCCGGCTGGTCGAGCGACGAGCTCATCGTGACGGTGAGCCCCGCGGTCACCACCACCTACACCGCCACCGTGACCTGTCCCGGCGATCCCGACTGCACCCTGACCCGGACGGTCCAGGTAGAGGTCGTGCCAGGCTTCGACTTCGAGGTGTTCCCCGGACCGGACCGGGAGGACTGCCTCCCCGGGATCCCCCTACGCTGGCTGGCGGCCGACTTCTCGGACCCAGTGCTCGGTGGGGTCTATCACGTGTACAGAAGCGACGCGCAACCTCCCAGCTGTGAGGACGCCCTGAGCCGCCCCCCCTTGGCCGAAGCCCTCACCGGTCGCGAGTGGTTCGATCCCGCTCCACTGCCTGATCGCGAGCACGTGTACGTGATCGTCGCCGAGGACGCCCTCCCCGAAGCAGGGAGCGGCTGTCCGACGGGTCCGAGCTTCGGAGGCTTGACGCACGCGGTCTGCCTCCCCCCCATCGTCGATGCGTTCATCCCTCCGACCGAGCCGGTCTGGAGCACTCTCCGGGCTCGAAATGATGGAGAAGAGGTCACCTTCCTCTGGCCCATGGCCCGCGACCTGCTACCCCGCGAGCAGTTCGTCCTGCTCAAGGCCGTGGACTTGCCGACCAACCCCTTCTTCGCCACTCCGTTGACCAGCTTCGGTGCTCGCTCTTACACCGAGACCGACACCAGCAGCCCACGACAGTTCTTCGACCTCCGGGTGAGCGGTTGCCACGGGCTGTCACCCGACGAGTATCCGCCTGGTCCCTGAGGAACCTGAGCAACCGTCTTGCCGACCGGCGCTCACTCCCTCACGGTCGTGTCGGCTATCTCGGGCCGGAACTGCGCGTCGGTGTTGGCGGCGAGCCACAGGAACACCACGTAGGCCGCCACGTTCTGGCGGAGCGCCTCCGGGTCGATCTTGTCGAGCGTGTCGTCGGGCGTGTGGTGGTAGTCGAAGTAGTCACGACCGTCTTGATCGAGCCGGAAGCGCGGCAGGCCCGCGGCATTCAGCGGGCTGAGGTCCGGTCCGCTCGATCCCAGGAACGAGCGCCCCATCGGCCCTCGGCCGACCCCGAGCGGAGCCAGGAGCCGCAGCATCTCATCGACGACGACCTGCCCCTCGTCCGACACGTGGCCTCCGATCTGGAAGACACGATCGCCACCGAAGTCGCTCTCCGAGCCGATGACGTGTTGGTCGATGCTGTCGGCGTGTCGCTCGGCGTAGGCCTTGGCACCGACGAGCCCCACCTCTTCCGAACCCCAGTGGATGAGACGGATGGTGCGTGCCGGTCGCCGCCCCGACTTCCGGATCAGGTTCACCGCCGCCGTCGTGATGGCCACGCCGGCTCCGTCATCGACGGCGCCGGTCCCGAGGTCCCAGCTATCGAGGTGCCCCCCGACGACGACGATCTCCTCGGGCCGCTTCGAGCCGACCAGGTCGACGATGACGTTCCCGCTCTGACGCGTGCCAAGGACGCGTGGGGTGACCGTCATGGCGACGCGGATGGTCTCGCCGCGGGCCGCGATGCGTTCGATCTGGTCGGCGTCGGGCGGGGAGAGCGCCACCGCCGGGACGCGCGGCACGTCCCCCCAGCCGGTGCCGCCGGTGTGTGGCAGCCGGTGGTGTTGCGTCCCGACCGAGCGGATCATGCAGCCGACGGCGCCCTTCGACGCCGCGATGGACGGGCCCCTGAATCGGACACGTCCGAAGTAGCCGTAGCTCGACCCGTCCTGGGTCTTGCGCATGGCGTGGCTGATGTAGGCGATGCGCCCCTTCAGCGCGCCGTCGGGCTGCGCCTCGAGCTCGGCCAGCGTCTTGAACACGGCGACCTCGGCCTCGAGTCCCTCCTCGCTCGTCGCGCCCGAGCGCCCGAGCGCGGTCACGACCAGCGGCTGCGGGAAGGGCGACACGATGCGCGCGGTCTCCCCACCCCGAACCCACGTGTCCACCGGGAACGGCTCGACGCGGATGGAGCGAGCCGGGAAGCCGAGCTCCTTCAGCGAGCGCACCGTCCACTCCCGCGCACGCTTCTCTTCGGGCGTTCCGGCGAGTCGCGGCCCGACCTCGGTCGTGAGCCCCTCGACCCACTTCCAGGCCGTCTCGTCTGTCAAGGCGGCGTCACGCAGCCGCTCGGCCTGCTGCAGGACTGCCTTGCTCGAGCTGGCCGTCGCTGGAGCCGGAAGGGACGTGGCGAAGACGAGGAGACCGAGAATCGTGAGGTGCTTCATGACCAGGGAGGATATGCGAGTCGGACGCCTCGGTGCAGCGTCGGCCCATCTCAGCGCCAAGGACCGACATCGAGCCACTCGCTGCTGAGCTCAACCGCAGCCCAGATGCGGTCGAGGCAGCTTGACGCCCTCTTCGTAGCCTGACTCAATCCCAGCAATGTCCGACGGAGGGTGACGCCGATGGCCCGCAAGACCTCGAGCAAGCCAGCGAGGAAGAAGTCCACCACCGCGAAGGTCGCCGAGAAGCCGCTCCTGTTGTCCGGCGGCAATCCCCAGATCGCCAAGGCGGACGGTGACGCCCCCGTGCAGGCCTACATCGCAGCGATGCCTGGCTGGAAGGCCGACGTCGGACACCGGCTGGACGAGCTCATCGAGCGCACGGTGCCCGATGTCCGCAAGGCCGTCCGGTGGAACACGCCCTTCTACGGCGTAGAGGACGAAGGCTGGTTCCTCAGCTACCACTGCTTCACGAAGTACCTGAAGGTGACGCTGCACAACGGCGACTCACTCGACCCGCCACCACCGATCGAAGCCAAGCATCCGGGCGTGCGTTACTTCCACATCCACGAGGAAGACGAGCTCGACGAAGAGCTGCTCACGAGCTGGATCGCGCAGGCGGCGAAGCTACCAGGTCAGCAGTGCTTCTAACGTAGTAGCGGGCCGGACGAGAGCTGCTCGACCGCGCTCGCGCGACCACGGGTCACGAGCTCTCGCGGAGCGCAATCACGAGAGCCTGCCGGCCACTGCCTCACCACGGAGGAACCACCGATGGACGGACAACCCCTGCCTCCGGTCCTCAAGGACGATGAGAACGAGCGACCGATCCCGGGTGCCTGGAGGCCGACGTTCCAGGCGATCGTCGCCGCCTTCGTGAAGGGTGACTACGAGATGTCGGTCGGCGTGCCCGGCGTCGAGCCCCTGAGTCCCGAGAAGGCCCAGCACGTTCGCGACTCCATTGCCGACTACGGTGAGACTCTCGTCGACCTGCCGGACGACACGTGGAAGAGCTCGGTCACGCTCTGGATGGGCAGCCACTGGGACGTGCTCATCGACCTCTGGACCGAGTCCGAGGGCCGGTCCGACCTGGTGCTCGACTGCAAGGTGCGTGAGACGGAAGACGGGTATCGCTACCAGGTGCATCTGGTCTACGTGCCGTGAGCCTCAGGCCCAACGACTACGAAGGCCGTTGAGGTCAGCCTGACGACGAAATCGGAGGACGACAACAAGCGGCCATCTTCCAGTCTCTTCTGGCTGGGCTGAATTGAGTCACGGGAGGAGCTCGTGCCAAGACAGAGAGTCGGTAGGTCACTCGCAATCTCGAAAGCGTGCAGACGCAGCGGTTCCTGGGTCCTCCATTGACTCTGGCACCCGAGCGTCGCGCTCCGCGACACTCGACTCTTGGGCCGGCGTCTCTACTCTCACCCGGGGAGTCTCTAGCTTCGGGGCCGAAGGAACGTGCGGCCGGAGCACCTGCACGACATCCGTGTAGAAACTCTCCAGTCCAGCCGCAAGCCCCTCGAGCACGGGGGCCGATGACTTGCCCCTTCCCTTGGAAAAGCCGCTCGCTCTCTCGAGCTCGAACGACCGAGGCATGCACTCCTTGGGAATGCTGTTTCCGTGTGCATCCTGAAGGAGGTGCTCAATCGCCGCCGCCGCCTCGGACAGGCGGGCCTGAGTCGTCAACCTGGCACGGTCCCACCGCACCTTGACCACCAATTCACTGGCGTTCCGAGCCGACCGTAGCTGTCGCAGCAACCAATTGACGCGCGTCTTGGCCCTTCCCTCATCCGGTGCCTGAACAGTCACTCCGTAGCACACGACCCGTGCTGGTAGCCTGACATCGAGCGAGATGTCGCCAACAGCATCGGGAACTCGGAAGACGCCATCGAGTCGGCCCTGGTCGACAGCCGTTCGCTGGATGTTCTGCACGAGAAGCTGCGAGCTTGCCTTCTCAGCCCGGGAGAGCTTCGGCTTGACGTCCACTCCGAGCTTCGCCCGGAGGCGAAGGCTCGTCTTGCGGAGAAAGCCAGCCCAATGCTCCGCCACGCTAGTCATCTCGGGGCCGAGAGTCGCTAGGTGCCCATCTCGAGCCGCCTTCAGTACCTTGGCCCAGTGCTCGCCGAGGTGCGGAGCCTCGATGATGCGTGACTTGCCGTCGGCCACGTAACGGATCCACTCCTCAAGCATCCACTGCTGATCGGAATCGTCGACTCCCTCGCGACGACTCAGAAGCCGAGCCTCACTGAGTAGCCGCTCCCAGGAGAAGTGGACGACACGACACCGCTTCAGCCGCCTCCCGTCTACTGTGAGCGGCGGATGCCCGTTGGCCTGGGCGGCTTGGTTGCTTACCGTGATGACGGCGTCGATACCCTCGGCCCCGGCAAGGCGGTGGTAGTCATCGAACTGCTGCTGATCGAGCAGGCCATCGCCAACCTTGACCTCTACCAAGGCCTGCCAGCGGGTCTTCCCTCGCGTAACCACCAGAAGGCCGTCCGGCCGAAGCGTCTTGGCATGCGGTCCCAACCCCGACCCGAAGGGAACCTCCGTGTAGCTCTCGAGACGCCCCTTCGGCCCCTTCGCGGCGCGGACGACCTGCCGACCGAACTCCGAGACAGCTCGCAGCATTGCCAGGAGGGCCGCAGCAGCCCGAAGCTCCGCTTCCCGGCTACTACTGATGTGTGCGGTGGGAAACAACCTCACCCGCCGCTCCACAAGTTGCTCCGCGTTCATCTTCCACCTCCCGGAGGGACTCGAGTGTCCCCCTGCCTCGCGCCAGCGTTGACCTCGGGCTCAGTCCGCCCTCACCGCAGAACTTAGCGAGAACAAACACTAGAACAGTTAATCGATAAAGTGGAAGCGGCCAGCGACCAGCCCTCCGACTTGCTCGCCCAGAATTCCCAGGCATCCGGCGCTCAAGAGCTCGCTGCCCAAGCACACGATCGCATGCTCCGTGGGGGGCTGAGAACAACAGCTGAGACCCGGCTCAACCCCAATCACGAAAGCCCGCCAAGCATTGCCTGGCGGGCTCTCGAGATGCGTGCGCGATCCATCGCCGGATCGTGGTTCCTGGCTAGGAGCCAGGAGCGACGTGGGCTAGTGCCCACGAGCGACGCAGCGACACCGCCAGGGGGCACGAGGCGGTGATGGGTGTGGCCGTACTGGACGTGGTCTTGACTGAAGTGTGGCGGGGAGTGGGTCGGATCGCAGCCGTCACGGGCTGACTGCAGACTGGACCCCGAGCACAGTTCAAGCGACAGCGCGTTCGGGGCACCCACGACGGCTCCATTGCTCGGCAGACTCGAGACCTCTCAGTTGAGCTCACGAAGGTCTGGTCCCGTCCCACGCAGGCAGCTCCAGACCGACAGCACGCGGACGACCTCACCGGCGAACACGTAGTAGACGTGATGGCGTGTCGCCCGTAGCAGAACCCGTCTCACGTCTGGCGCGGTGGCGTGCGGAACCGACTGGCCGAGTTGAGGGGCGCCCTCGATGGCCGCGAGAGCAGCAGCGAACTCTTCGGAGAACAGGTCCGCAGCGGCAGGACGATTCTCACGCCACCACGTGTCGATCTCACGAACCTGCCGTGCAGCCCGCTTGGCCAGGCCAACACGTACGGTCATCGACGCTGACGAAGCTCCGCGAGTAGTTCCTCAGCAGGCACGATGTCACCCGCCTTCACCTCTTCCCATGCCAGCCGGATCGACTCGTGCAGCGCCGCCCTCTCAGCGTCATCGAGGTTGTCGCCCTCGTCATCAATGACCAAGTCCAGCACGGTCCCTTCCGGGAGGTCCGTGGGTTGATCGACGATGATCCGACCGTCCTTGACCAGTGCTCTCAAGCCGCTCATGTGGAGATTGTAGAGGCGGTTCCCAGGAGGAGCAAGCCGACGCAGGTGGAGCGGAATGGGTGTGGGCCGTACTGGATTTGAACCAGTGACTTCCACCGTGTGAAGATGGCACTCTACCGCTGAGTTAACGGCCCACGGTGGCGGGTTGCAGTCCCCGCTCGGAAGCGGCTGACTCAGGGAGCGCCGTCTCCGGGAAGGCGGAGATGTTCCCAGCGGTCCTCGACGCTGTCAAGACATCGAGGACCGCTGGAAACGAGGCGAGAAACCCTCTCGAGGTGACGTGAGGCAGTGTCACCCGAGATGAAACGTCTGATTCAGGCCGAGCGGCGCTCCTGCACGAGGTGCCGGACGCGGCGGAGGGCCTCGGACTCGATCTGGCGGATGCGCTCCCGCGAGAGGTCCAGCGCAGCACCGATCTCCGAGAGCGTGTACTCACGACGCTCGTCGATGCCGAAGCGCATGGACAGGATCCGGCGCTCACGCTCCGGAAGCTCCTGAAGCGCGTGCCGCACCTGGTCGGTCTCCTGGTCGGAGATGACCTGAGTGACCGGCGCCACCGCTCCCTTGTCCTCGACGAAGACCGCCACCGTCTTCTCGCCGTCGCCGATGGGCGTCTCCAGCGAGATGGGAAGCTGCGCAGCCGCGAGCATCTCCTCGATGCGCTCCTCTTCCAGGCCCACGCGCTCGCTGAGCTCTTCCAGCGTCGGGATGCGTCCCTCCGCCTTGATCTCGGCCGCGTGCTCGTGGATGCGGCGCACCGCCTGCTGCACGTGGATGGGCAGCCGGATGGTGTTGGCCTTGTTGCCGATGGCCCGAGTGATGGCCTGACGGATCCACCACGAGGCGTATGTCGAGAAGCGGAAGCCCTTGCGGTGGTCGAACTTCTCGACCGCCTTCATGAGCCCCAGGTTCCCCTCCTGAATGAGATCCAGGAGATGGAGACCGCGGTTTGCGTACTTCAACGCGATGCTCACCACGAGGCGCAGGTTCGCTCGGACCATGTGGTCGAAAGCGGACTGGTCACCCTCGGCGATGCGCTTCGCCAGGGAGATCTCCTCCTCCGGCTTGAGCAGCGGCACCGTCTTGATGTCCCGGAAGTACGACTGGACCGCATCGCGATCCCGTGCCGCCTTCACGTGGTGCACCGGCGGCATCCCGTTCATCGCCGCCTCTTCCGTGTTGAGCCTGTCATCTTGCGGGTCGCGAGGAATCACCTTGCTCACGTTGCCGCCTCCCTGTCGCTGGGAATCGACCCGAAAACTCGGCGTCGACCGCGACGTGCCTCCCTACAGCAAGCTCGATGCCAACGTCGTCGGCGGCGTCTCCTACCCAATGAAACGCTCCAGAGGGCCCTTTCGTTCCCGAGGGAGACCCGCGACACGTGCCGCAACGGCATGACTCCGCCAACTTGGCAGGCTCCGTGTCGGACCGCCTCGACGCCCCGGGGGAACCGACCCACGTTCGGGGGGAACGGTCCGCGTCAATTCGCCCCTACCAAACCGCCCAGAACGGCTCATGACGGCATGTTGGACCGTGAGACTGGACTCGAACGTCTCTAGAGCCCAACCTATCCATGATGACCGGCAAGGGAAGGGACTCCTGTTCACGGGAGAGCTCCGCATACCCTCACCTCAACCCGATGAGCCTCGGCGCTCCTCCGGGTTGTCGCATCGTGGCGTGCGAGGAAGCCGAGGAAGACGGCCGCCGCTGGCGCACCGTCATCTGGAAGGCGCCCAACGGCTCCCTCGGAGCCGTCGTGAGCCACCGGGCCGGCGCCGAGGACGGCTCCGACCGCCCCGTCGTCCAGATTGAGGAGGCCAACTCCCTCGGCCGCCTCGACAAGCGCCTCCACTGGGAGATCACCCAGTGCGAGTTCAACGGCTTCCCCGCCGCTCCCCTCCTGCAGTCGGCCGCTCAGGCCCTCGAGAAGGTCCACCTCGAGGGGAACTCCTAGCGCGACGCACCAGCCCCTCCTCCGGGCCCACGGGACCGGGACTGGGGCCCAGCGACTGCCGCAAGTTGGGAGCGACTCCCACTGAGCGTCACCTCCTTGACGCTGGCCGCAACTCCCGCCGGCTCACCCTGACATGGCCGAAGTGTCTCGAAACGAGGGACTTGGCGACCGATGCCGGCTCCCTCCGGCACTCCTGGCTCCCCCCGGGCACGCGGCTTGCTGAAGGTGTCGTGGGCCTGCTGGCCCGCTGGGAGAGCACCGAATGCTGCCGTACATCCTCGTCGGAATCCTCGTCTACTTCGGCCTGGCCCTCCTCGTCGCCCGCGCCTGCGCCCTGAACGGCCGGCTCGAGGCGCAGATGGCCGGTCCGGACGGGACCCGCGAGGCCCTGCGCCGCACCCTGCCCGTCGCTCCCGTCTCCCTGGAGGTGGTCGAGCTCGTCGAGGCCCAGGTCCCGGACTCCTCCGAGCTGACGATCGCATAGCCTGAGCGGGTGCTCGTCGCCCTCCTCGCCGGCCTGCTCACCGGCTTCCTCGGCTCCATCCCCCTCGCTGGTCCCGTCGCCCTCCTCGTCGCCCGGGAGGGGCTCGCCGGTCGCGTCCGACGCGGCCGCGGCGTCGCCCTCGGATCGGCTCTCGGCGAGACGCTCCACGCCCTCATCGGCCTGCTCGGGCTCGGACGCCTCCTCACCCAGTCCCCCTCCGCGCTGAGCTTCGGGCGTCTCGGGGTGGGCCTCCTCATCATCGTCGTCGGCGCGCTCGCCTGGCGTCACCCTCCCGACTTCGGTACCGCCCGTCGCTCGGCGCCGGTCTCCGAGAACGCCCGCTCCGCCTTCGCGCTCGGCTTCGGGATGACCGCCTTCAATCCGACGCTCCTGGTGACCTGGGGCACCGTCGGCGCCCTCCTGCGCCTCCAGGGCTGGGTGCAGTCGACGCCCGAGGTCCTCGCGTGCACGCTGGGCGCGGGCCTGGGCGTGGCCGCCTGGTTCTGGCCGGCGACCGGCTGGATCGCGAGCTGGAGCGAGGACCGCACTCCGCCGACCCTCCGACGTCTCCATCGCGGGGTCGCCGGCGCGCTCGTGATCCTCGGCGTCGTCCTCCTCCTTCCCACGTCGTGGACCCGCCTGGGAGCCCTGGCGTGATCGCCGGGCTCCTCACCGGCGCCACCGGCCTGCTCGGAGCCCGAGTGGTTCGAGAGCTGGGTCGTCGAGACGAGCACTGGGCCGTCACCCGTCGCGGCTCTTCGGGACCCGGCCTCGACGACGCCGCGGTCGAGCACGCTCCCGGCGTCGACCTCACCGAGCCCGGCTCCTTGCTCGAGTGGCTGGGCCGCGAGCGCCCGCGCGTCGTCCTTCACCTGGCCGCCGCGGCGGCTCCCGCCGATTGCGAGCGCGACCCGGACACGACACGGCGCGTGAACGTCGAGGCGTCACGCACCCTGGCACGGACTTGCCAGGAGCACGGGCTCCGCTTCGTTCTCGTCTCGACCGACATGGTCTTCGGTCGAGACCCTTCCCCCGAGACCGGCTTCCGCGAGCGGGACGAGCCGACGCCGGTGAATGAGTACGGGCGCCAGAAACTCGCCGCCGAGGAGGCCGTGCTCGACGAGGCCGACGACGTCCTCGTCGTTCGAGTGCCCTTGCTCTTCGGTGACTCACTCGGACGGGGACGGGGCGCCACCGACGCCTTGCTGGCGGCCTGGCGTCGTGGAGAGACCACTCCCCTGTTCACCGACGAGCTGCGCACTCCGCTCGACCTCGGGAGCACGGCAGCCGGCCTGCTCGAGCTCGCTGCCGGACAACGACGCGGTCGGCTCCATCTCGGAGGACCCGAGCGCCTGAGTCGTCACGAACTGGGCGAAGCCCTGCGACGACGCGTGAACGCACCGGCGTCGCTGGTGAGAACGACGAGCGCCGCGGAGATCGACCCGGAAGGCCGACGTCCCCGCGACTGCTGCCTCGACTCGCGCGAGGCCTGGTCGACGCTGTCGTTCACGCCCCCATCGCTGACGGAAGCGCTCGAGCGCGAGGCTCCGGAGAGCCTGGGCTAGCCGGCCTGGCTAGACCGCGGCCCCCACCGGCTTGCGACCCACGTCGGGCTCGACGACCTTGGCCTCTCCGTCCCGCCAGCGGTAGAGCTTGCGGACCTTGTAGGGCGTGCGGTCCTGGCTCTCGTGATAGACGCGGACCAGGAGCTCGGCCATGACCCCCAACATGAGCAGCATCATGGAGGTCAGGAAGAGCATCATGGAGAACATGACGAGGACGTTCCGGTTCAGGTTGAGGTGATCCCCGGGAGCGTCGCCGTAAAAGATGCCGAACTTCTGGAGGATGGCGACGCCGAGCGAGACGCTGGCGATGGACATGCTCACGAAGCTCAACTTGCCGAAGAAGTAGATCGGCTTGGTCAGGTAGTCGCCGATGAACTTCATGGTGATGAGGTCGAGCAGCACCTTGAAGGTGCGCTTGAGCCCGTACTTCGTCTCGCCGGCCACGCGGGCGCGGTGGTTGACGGGCACCTCGGTGATGCGCGCGCCACGCCACTTGCAAGCGGCCGGCAGCAGGCGGTGCATCTCGCCGTAGAGCGTGACGTCGGCGAGCACGCGTCGACGGTAGGCCTTCATCGTGCAGCCGAAGTCGGAGACCTCACCCGTCCAGGTGAGACGACGCACGAGCCTGTTGGCGATGAGCGAAGGGATCTTGCGGGTGACCATGTCGTCCTGGCGGTCCTTCCGCCAGCCGCTCACGATGTCGTAGCCGTCGTCCTCGTCGAGCTTGGCGACGAGCTTGGGGATGTCGGCGGGATCGTTTTGAAGGTCACCGTCCATGGGCACGAAGACCTGCCCACGAGCGTGATCGAAACCGGCGGCGAGGGCCGCGGTCTGACCAAAGCGCTTCATGAACGAGAGGATGGTCACGCGCTCGTCGCCCTCGGCGGCCGCACGCAGGCGAGCCACGGTCTCATCCTGGCTGCCGTCGTCGACGAAGATGACTTCGTAGCTGAGCTCCTGGGCCGACATCATCTCGGCCAGCTCCTTGTAGAGAGGCTCGACGTTCTCCTCCTCGTTGAGAAGAGCCACGATGATGGAGACGTCCACCTCGCCACGCTGTTCTTGGCTGTCGCTCATCGCTTCCTGCCTCGCGGTCCCCGCCGGGATCGCCGGTTGCCCGGGAGCCCACGCGGGGCCCGGGGTAAGCTGCGCGTCACATTATCTACATTAATGAATTCGACGGAGCGTTCCATGGGTCCCAGCCTTCTTTTCCTCGCCGCCGGCATGGGCAGCCGCTTCGGCGGCCTCAAGCAACTCGAACCACTCGGGCCCGATGGCGAGACCCTCCTCGATTATCTCGTGTACGACGGGCTCCAGGCTGGCTTCACCAAGGTGGTGTTCGTCATTCGGCAGAGCTTCGAGGAGGACTTTCGCAAGAAGGTGACCCGCTCCTTCGAGGATCGAGTCCAGGTCGCTCTCGCTCATCAAGCTCTCGACGATCTCCCCGAGGGGTTCCGTCCCCCTGAAGGTCGCGAGAAGCCCTGGGGAACGGCGCACGCGACCTGGAGCGCACGCAACGACATCGGCGGTCCGTTCGCCCTCCTCAACGCCGACGACTTCTACGGCCGCGAAGCCCTCTCGCTCCTCGCCGACGAGCTGCGAGCCGAGCGGCCGCCGGGTCCGCGTGAGCGGCACTGCATGGTCGGCTTCACCCTGGGCAAGACGGTGTCCGAGCACGGCAGCGTCTCGCGCGGCACCTGCACGGTCGACGACGACGGATTCCTCAGCTCGATCGTGGAGCTCACGCGCATCGAGCAGACCGAGCGGGGGCTGGAGAACACCGCTCCCGAGAACCCCCGCTTGCTCACGGGCGAAGAGCCCGTCTCGATGAACTGCTGGGGCTTCGCTCGGAGCTTCCTCGACCACCTCGACGAGGCGCTCCCGACCTTCCTCCAGGAACATGGCGAGAACGAGCGCTCGGAGTTCGGCGTGCCGACGGAGGTCAACCGGCTCATCGAGGCCGACCGCGCCGAGGTGAAGGTGCTCCGGACCGCCAGCTCCTGGTTCGGGCTCACCAACCGGGGCGACCTCGACCGGGCCAAGGCAGCCATGCAGGAGCTCATCGAGGCGGGCGTCTACCCGGCGCCGCTGTGGGGATGAGGAAAGCCGCGGCTCCCATGAAGCCCGCAGGTGGGTCGGAGTGTTCCGTCCCTCCCCTGACATTGACCGCTCGCAGCGTCCATGCGAGACTCCGCGCTCCCCTGACGGGGAACCGTGGGCCGCTAGCTCAGCTGGGAGAGCGCCGCGTTCGCAACGCGGAGGTCGAGGGTTCGAGCCCCTTGCGGTCCACCACCTCCCTCCCTTGCCGTGATCGCGTCCCCGCGAGCCGGTCCCCTCGCCCGCCTCTCCTGCCTTCGTGCGCCCTGGCCGCGAGCCTCCGATGAGCGCTCCGGCTGCGCCCCTGCTCGCTGCTCCAGGTCTCGACGACTTCGTGCTCAGCGCCGACCGCCGGACCTCAGCCGACTCCACCGGCCGTGCCCGTGAGGAGGCAGTGACGTGATCCTCGACGAAGACAAGCGAACCCTCCACTTCAAGATCGCCTACTGGGGACCGGCGCTGGCGGGCAAGACCAGCAGCTTGCAGCACCTGCACGACAGCACGCCGCCGAGCTTCCGTGGTGAGCTCTCCTGTCCGCACGCCACTGAGTCCGACCGCATCCTGTTCTTCGACCTCGAGTGGCTCGAGAACGTTCCTCGCTCACACCGGGTCCGTCTTCACCTCTACACGAACCCAGGCTCCGTCCTCCACGACACGTCTCGACAGCAGGCTCTCAGCGACGCCGACGGGATCGTCGCCGTCTGGGACACCCGGCAGGAACGCCTCGATGCCAACACCAAGTCGCTCGACGAGCTCGGGTCATTCCTGAGTAGCCAAGAACGCAGTCTCCGAGACGTGCCACTCGTCCACCAGTACAACAAGCGCGACTTGAGGCCCGTGAAGGCCCTCAAGGGCGAGGAAGTGTTGGAGAGCCCAGCTCTGCCCGAGCTCGAGGCAGCACTCAACGGAGAGGGCCGTCCGAGCTTCGGCTCCGTTGCCTACCAGGGCGTCGGCGTGCGCGAGTCGCTCAGAGCACTGACGCGCTCACTGCTCGGGAGCCACCGCAACTGTTGGGTCAAGGCTCCCGAAGACAGCGAGTTCCCCTCCACTCTCGCCAGTCTTCTCGAGACTTGGCGCGAGGAGCGCCGGAGCTCCGCACGCTCCATGTTGTCCGACGCATGGGAATCGGCTCCGAATGACACCTCCCTCGACGAGCTTCTCGCCGACTGCCACGACCACGGCCTCACCTTCTCCGAGCTCGGTGATGTCCTCGTCGTGGAGAACGCGGAGCCAGTCGCCGGAGCGCTCGCCGAGCTCGAAGAAGGTGAGGCCGTGGTCGTGGCAGTCGGCGAGAAGCTCGTCGAGGGAGGTGTCATTCGGAGCCGATTCCCATGCGTCGGACAACATGGAGCGTGCGGAGCTCCGGCGCTCCTCGCGCCAAGTCTCGAGAAGACT
>JBCCFW010000008.1:0-100732 GCA_039029535.1 Acidobacteriota bacterium | reverse complement strand
GGGGAGCCAGGCCGGTGGCTTCCTGTTCAAGGGCAGCACGACCGACCCCTGGGTTGCCGGAGAGAAGCAGGTCTACTTCGGCGATGGGAGCCTCAGCGCAGCCAGTGGACTCAGGCCGACCTTCGTCGGCTGGGGGAACGGCTGGTACGTCGGGGGCTCCGACGTCGCGGCCGGCACCTGGTCCCACGCGTGCTGGGTCTGGGATCACCATGGCGGCGCCGCCGGGACGCCCCGGATCTACATCAACGGCACGGACGTCGGCTTGGCGATCGACATCCATGGCGCTAGCTACGAGGACCGTCCCGGCGACACGGTCCGGATCGGACACGACGGGTCCGACGGCGTCGACGCCGATTTCGCGGGGCTCGTCGACGACGTCGCGATCTTCGACATCGCGCTCAGCCCGAGCCAGGTCCAGGCCGCCCTGAGAGGTGACTACTCCGAGTTCGGAGAGGAGCCGGCCACCCCTCCCACGGCGGTGCCGGAGAACATGAGGGGGCACTGGCCCTTCGACGAGGGCAGCGGCACGGTGACCGAGGACGTCACTGGCCGCAGCGCCGACGGCCTGCTGGAGGGGGCCGCCTGGGTGACGGACGATTCGGAGCGGGGAACCGTTCTCGACCTCGGCGCGGGCGCCGACGACGCACACGTGCACGTCCCGCACTTCGTGGCCGGCCTCAGCCGTGGGGACTACTCGATCTGCGCCTGGCTCAAGCCCGCGGGGAGCCAGGCCGGTGGCTTCCTGTTCAAGGGCAGCACGACCGACCCCTGGGTTGCCGGAGAGAAGCAGGTCTACTTCGGCGATGGGAGCCTCAGCGCTGTCAGTGGACTCAGGCCGACCTTCGTCGGCTGGGGGAACGGCTGGTACATCGGGGGCTCCGACGTCGCGGCCGACACCTGGTCCCATGCGTGCTGGGTCTGGGATCACCATGGCGGCGCCGCCGGAACGCCCCGGATCTACATCAACGGCACGGACGTCGGCTTGGCGATCGACATCCATGGCGCCAGCTACGAGGACCGTCCCGGCGACACGGTCCGGATCGGACACGACGGGTCCGACGGCGTCGACGCCGACTTCGCGGGGCTCGTCGACGACGTCGCGATCTTCGACATCGTGCTCAGCCAGGGCCAAGTCCAGGCCGTCATGAACGGTGACTACACCGAGTTCGGCGAGCCGCTCCAGGTCCCCCTGCCACCGTGGGTCTCGTTGATGGTCTTCGCGGTCATCGCCGGTTCCGCGGTCAGCATCCGCGGTCGCATCGGCTCTTGAGCTCGAGCGCTCCCCTTCACTCGACCTCGGCCTGGGGCTTCTTGACCGCCTCGTCGGCGCTCAGGCCCGACAAGACCTCCGCATGCAGTCCGTCGGAGAGCCCGAGCTCGACCTCGCGACGCTCGAACTGCTGCGGGGCGACCTCCACCTCCACGTAGGGAGCGCCCCCCTCGAACTGCAGCAGGGCCTCGTCGAGAGCGAGCACGTCCTCCCGCTTGTCCAGGACGATGTCGGCGTTAGCGCTGTAGTTGGCGCGAACGAAGGGGCCGTCCTGGAGGGTGACCGCGGCGCGGATCTCGAACTTGACCGCCCCGTTCTCCTCGATGCCCTTCGGTGCCACCTTCTCGAGGCTGGCCGCGAAGCGCTGATCCTCGATGGCGCCGATGGTCAGCTCGAGGGCCATCCCTTCCTTCAACTTGCCGACCTCGGCCTCGTCGACCTTGCCCTTGAAGATGAGCTCGTCCATGTCGGCGACGGTCGCGATGGTCGTGCCGGCGTTGAAGTTGTTGGTCTCGATGACCGAGTCCCCCACCTCCACCGGCACCTCGAGCACCATCCCGCCCAGGGTCGAGCGGATGAGCGTGTTGGAGCTGTCGCTGGTCTTCCGGCTCGAGCCCTTCTTGATGAGCTCCAGGTTGTCGCGCGCCGCCTGCAGCTCCTCGCGGGCCTGGGCCCAGGTCGTCTCGGCGTCGTCCAGCATCGAGGTGGAGATCGTCCCTTCGGTGCGCAGGCGGCGAAAGCGCTCCCGTTCCCGACGCGCGTCGTCGAGGGCGATGCGCGCGCGGCTCACCCGGTTCTCGGCCCCGGAGAGGCTGACCATGTTCGGGATGATGCGGATCTTCGCGATGAGATCCCCCTCCTTCACGCGATCTCCGGCCTCGACCAGGAGCTCTTCGAGGATGCCGGAGAGCTGTGGCTTGATCTCGACCTCCTTGCGTGGCACGACCGAGCCGGTCGCCACGGTCTTCTTGACGATGGTCCGCAGCGACGGCGTGCCGGTCTCGAAGACGATCGGCTCGGCCTCCGCCTTCTGGTGCAAGAACCAGAGCGTCCCGCCAAAGGAGGCGAGCAGCACCAGGGCGAACAGGAATCCCAGCAGCTTCTTCACGTGTCGGTCCTCAAGGCGTTCACGGGGCTCACGGCGACGGCGCGCTGGGCCGGCAGCAGGCCGGCGATCAGCCCGGCCATCACGAGGATGCCGAGAGCTTGCAAGGTGGTCACGAAGCTCACGCCGGGACGCGAGAACATCCCGTCACCGGCAGCGAGCGTCGACGACGTCAGCTCGAGCGCCACGACCCCGGCGAAGAGCCCGAGGTAGCCGGCCACGCCGGTCAGCAACAGGGCCTCGAGCATGACCTGTCTCATGACCGACCACGGCGTCGCCCCGATGGCGCGCCGTATGCCGATCTCGTGGGTTCGCTCGCGCACGATGACGAGCATGATGTTGCCGATGCCGATGACACCGGCCGTCAGGGTTCCGATGCCGACCACCCAGACGAGCCAGCGAATGCCGGTGAAGAGCCCCTGGATCTTCTGGTACTCCTCCTCGGTGTTCCAGTGTCCGAAGGCCCGGTCGTCCTCGGGATGCACCTGATGACGTCGCTTGAGCACTTCGAGACAGCGGGCCTCGGCGGCGGCGGCCGAGTGCCCCTCCCGCGTCGTGATGGCGAGCCAACCGATGGCCGAGCCGGTCCCGAAGGCCCGCTGATAGGTGGTCATCGGCACGTGGATGGCTCGAGCATCGCGGTCGCCCTGACTGCCCGCCGTCTGGGGCTCGAAGCGACCGACGACGAGGTAGTCACTCCCTCCGATGGTGAGCCACTCGCCCACCGCCTCCTCGCCGGGCGCGAAGAGGGTCTCGACCACCCGGCTCCCGATGACGCAGACCTTGCGGCTCTCGGCCAGGTCGAGGGGGTTGAGGAAGCGGCCCGCGACCATCTTGCGGTTCAGGACCTCGACCAGCTCGGGCACGTCCGCCATGAGACCGAAGCTGCCGCTCTTGGCTCCGCGCACGACGTTGAAGTTCGAGCCAAAGCCCCCCATCTGGCTGCGCGGCGCGATGATGTCGAGCTCCGGGAGGGACGCGCGCAGGGCGGCGATGTCCTCGAGCTGGAGCCAGAAGCCCCGGCCCCTCGGGAAGCCGCGGTACGGCAGGGTCGTCCGACGGGTCCAGACGTAGAAGCTGTTCTTGGCCTGACCGGCGAAGTCCCGCTCGATCCCGTTGCGCAGGCCGTTGCCCGACCCGAGCAGGACGACGAGCATGAACATCCCCCAGGCGACACCGAAGGCGGTCAGCAGGGTCCGAAGCTTGTTCGCCATGAGCGAGACGGCGATCTCGCGCCAGTGATCGAGGTCGAACATCCGGGCCCTCCTCTCTACTCGTCCCGAAGCGCTTCGACCGGGCTGATCGCCACGGCCTTGCGCGCGGGGAAGAAGCCGGCCAGCGCCCCGGCGACGATGAGCAGGAGCGTCGCCTTGATCGCCACGCCGAGATCGACCTCGGGGTTGCGGAAGAAGTCGGCGGCGGGGATGAGCTCGCGCGCCAGCTCGAGCGCACCGATGCCGGCGACCAGCCCGAGGTAGCCGGCCACGCCGGTGATGATGAGCGACTCGCGCAGGACCAGGCCGACGATCGAGGCCGGTGTCGCCCCCAGCGCCCGACGCACGCCCAGCTCACGACGCCGCTCGCGCACGGTGATCATCATGATGTTCGACACGCCGACCACCCCGGCCAGGATCGTGCCGACGCCGATGATCCACACGAAGCCCCGCACCCCCGCCATGAGCTGCATGAAGCGCTGAAACTCGCCGAAGTTGTTGCCCACCGCCATCGCGTTCTGATCGTCGGACGAGAACTGGTGGCGTCGGGAGAGCTTGCCGCGGATGACCTGCTCGATGGCCTGGCTCTCCTCGAACGTGGCGTCCCCCACCGTCAGCATGAACTGCGCGATGCGATTGCCTCCGCCGAAGGCCCGCTGCGCGGTGGTGATCGGCAGGTAGACCTTCTCCATCTCGCCCTCACCGCCGGCGTCCTCGAAGATGCCGATGACGCGGAAGGCGACGCCGTTGACGGCGATCTCCTTCCCGATCGCCTCCTCGTCACCGAACAGGGCGCGTCGAACGAGCTCGCCGATGGCGGTGACCTTGCGGTGCTCCTGCAAGTCGAGGGGGTTGAGGAAGCGCCCCTTCGTCACCAGGGTGCGCTCGAGGTAGAGATGGCCGGGGTGAACGCAACGCACGTCGAAGGGCGCCGACTCACCTCCGTGCGCGACGATCGCCCTCGTCGACAGGTAGAAACGCGCGGTGATGTGCTCCACGCCCTCCACCGTGTCGCGCACCTCGTCGTGGTCCTCGTTGGTGAACTGGATCCGCCGACCCGGCTGGAAGCCGGCGTGAGGGACGCTGGTCTGCCCGCTGTAAATCCAGAGGCTGTTGGTCGCGTCGTCACGGAACTGGCTCGCGATGCCGTTGCGGATGCCCGCGCCGGATCCCAGCAAGACGATGAGGATGAAGATCCCCCAGCCCACCGAGAAGGCGGTGAGCACCGTGCGCAGCTTGTTGCGTCGCACGGCGTCGAAGGTCTCCTGCCAGGAGTCGAGATCAAGCACCGGCGCCCGCTTTCGCCGAAGTCGTCTCGATGCGACCGTCGGCGAGCCGGATGATCCGGTCGGTGAGCTCGGCGATCTCGTGCTCGTGGGTCACGATCACCAGGGTCACGCCCTCGCGGTTGACCTCGCGCAGCACGCCCATGACCTCCTCGGAGGTCGCCGTGTCGAGGGCGCCCGTCGGTTCATCAGCCAGCACGAGCCGGGGCTGGGTGATGAGCGCCCTGGCGATGGCGACCCGCTGCTGCTGGCCGCCCGACATCTCGCTCGGGTGATGGTCCGCCCATGCGAGGAGGCCCAGGCGCTCGAGGAGCTCTCGCGCCTGCTTGTTGCGGGCTCGCCGACCGACACCGCGGTAGTGCAGGGGCAAGGCGACGTTCTCGACGGCGGTCTTGAAGGGAATGAGGTTGAAGGACTGAAAGACGAAGCCCAGGAGCTGGTTGCGCAGCCGCGCGGCCTGACGCTCCGAGAGGTCCTTCACGAGCCGGTCGTCGAGTCGGTACTCCCCCTTCTCGTAGCCGTCGAGGAGGCCCAGGACGTGGAGCAGGGTCGACTTGCCCGAGCCCGACGAGCCCATGATCGAGACCAACTCGCCCTCCTCCACGACCAAGTCCACGCCCTTCAGGACGTGGAGCTGGTTGGCGCCGATGGCGTACGACTTGTGGATGTCGCGCAGGGAGAGCATGAGAAGGGCCAGGACGTCGAAGAGGACGCACGACGGACGGAAGAGTTGCTCGTTCGACAGGAGACTACGTGCCTGCCGAGCGAGAGGATCCCGTCGTCGCGCGTCCCGGGCGCGAGAGACGTCGACTGTACCGAAGCGCCCCACCCAGTCCCAGGGTCAGTCGGCCATCAGTTCAGCCAGCCCACCGCCACCGCGCAGGCACAGGGCACCAGCTCCGACGCCAGGGCATCCACCAGGATGGGCGGCAGGAGCGGGCCGGGCCCGTCGGGGTCAGGCAGCACCTGGCGCACGTGAAGGGCGGTCAGGCCGGTGTAGGCGCCACTCGCGTCGACGCGGCCAGCACCGAGTTCCACGACGTCGCCCTGCTTGACCTTGGCGCAGACGACCTTGTTCTGGAGAGCCATGAGCTCGAAGGTGCCCAATGGTTCCCCAGCGACGTCGCTCAGCGCCGACGACGGAAGCGAATCGAGCATGAAGGCCGGCGGGTCGTCGAGGTCGAGCTCGAAGAGACCGCCGTCGAGCGTGGTCCCGGTGTCGAGGAGCATCCCGGGCAGGGGCGTGACGTCCTCGGCGATGCGGGTGAACAGCCCCGTCGTGAGACCGCTGCCGGCGACGGCGGCGATGTCGTCGTTCACGCAGACGGCCGGATCGCCGGTCGGATCCGACGGCAGGGTCTTCCCGCAGAAGGGCGGACCGAAGGAGCGCGCGACGACGGCCGGCGTGGTCTCGTCGAGGGCGTCCTCGTCCAGGACCAGCAGCTCGGCGTGCGGGATGATGTTGGCTGGGCAGGGTGCGAAGGCGCACTCCCAGACGCGGACCGAGCCGGAACGGATGCCGCCGTTCTCGTCCATCTCGATGCCGGCCGCGAGCCGGGGTCCGTCGATGGCCACGCCGCGCCCCATGCGATCGAGGGCCTCAGCGTCGCTGGCGAGCTGCTTGCCGCACTGCGCCCAGGTCGAGCCGAGGCGCTGGAAGAGGGAGACCGAGCCGACCTCGTCGAAGCCGTCGTCGTCCATCCAGGCCCCGACCGCCGCGCGGTCACCGCTGATGGAGACACCGATGCCGAAGTGGTCGTTGCGGGCGAGATCGCTCGCGTTGAGCTGGGCCTGCTCGACCCAGGTCCCGCCGTCGAGAACGAACACCCAGGCGGAGCCCGAGTTGAAGAAGACGTCACCGCCGCCCCCCTCGTCGTCGAGGTAGCCACCGGCGATGACCGAGTCGCCGCTCAGGTCGAGGGAGCTGCCGAGCAGCTCGAGCTGGTCGCGATCGGCGGCCACGAGGATGGCCTGTTCCGACCACAGTCCGCTGGAGGGCGAGCGCTCGAAGACGTAGACCGCGCCGTGGTTGATGAACTGCCCCCCGAAGTTCTCGTGGGTCGGTGCCCCGACGATGAGTCGCTCCCCTTCCATCTTCACCGTGTCGCCGAAGCTGTCGAGGTCACCGGCATCGGAAGCGGTGAGCTTGGCTTCCTCGGTCCAGGTCCCTGACGAGTCACGCACGTAGACGTACACCGCGCCGATCTCGTCACCCCCCACGACGGCCTCCCGCGCTCCCACGGCCGCGCGGTCGCCGTGCACGGTCACGGCCGAGCCGAAGAACATGCCGGTGGCCGCATCCGAGGCGGTGAGCTGAGCCTGGAAGCTCCAGGTGCCCGTGGCATCGCGCACCCAGACGTAGGCCGAGCCACCGTCGGTCACCGCGGCGTCGTTGCGGACGGCGCCAACGATGGCCGTGTCCTCGTGGACGTCGACCGACCAGGCGAAGGAGTCGTCCTTGGCAGCGTCGGGCGCGACGAGCTTGGCCTGCTGCGACCAGCTCCCGCCGACCTTGGCGAAGACGTAGGCCGATCCGGCGTTGATCGCAGGCGTGTCGTCCCCCACCGCCGAAGCGATGAGGGTGTCGCCATCCAAGGCGACGGAGATGCCCAGGGCGTCCCAGTCGTGGGGATCGTCCTGGGTGAGGGTGACCTCGTCGTCACACTGACAGGCGAGGACGACCGGCGAGACGAAGACGAGACAAGAGACGGAGAGGAGACGCAGCAGGGGCTTCGTCGACACGGTGGCTCCTTCGAGCGCGAGCGCTCGGCTGAGCGGACCTCGCGAGCGGCAGGTCCGCTGACGAAGCCACAGACCGCCCCAGCCAGGCCACCTGACAACGTGCGCTCAGGACGACGTCACTCGATCCGACATCGCTCCGACCTCAAGGACAGAGCGCGAGAGCGACAGGCCGCTCCCTCCCCGTCGAGTCGCGACCATACGAGCTCTCGTGCACGCCGTCCCGGGCAGTCACGAGGAAGTAGGAGGAGTCTCCTCCCTCGGGAACGACCGTCGCAGCGGTCGACAGGCCACAGGCGAAGCGAACGTGGTCGTAGCCCGCGGCGCGGAGCGCTCCGAGCGTGCCTCGATACAGGTCGTAGCTCTCGGCACCGAGCATCTCCCAGGTGAACGACAGCCCTGCGGCTCCCTCGCGAGTCACCCGGAGGGGCACCGCGCCGGGGTCGAGGTCCCGTGCCGAAGGTTCGAAGACCTCCTCGCAGCGATCACCGATGCCGTCACCGTCCTCGTCCCGCTGCCACGGGTTGGCCACCTCCGGACAGTTGTCGCAAGTGCTGTCCACTCCATCGCCGTCGACGTCTCCGAGCTCAACGGTGTCGAGGGGACAGGGATCACAGGCATCGCCCAGGCCATCACCATCGGTGTCGAGCCCCAGGTCGACCACGGTCGGACAGGGGTCGCAGGCGTCGCCGAGCCCGTCGCCGTCGAAGTCCCCCTGGCTTCGGTTGAATTCACAGGGACAGTTGTCCAGCTCGTTGTCGACCCCATCGACGTCGAAGTCGCCGGCCTGGCAGGCGTCGTCGACACCGTCACCATCGCAGTCGTCCTGACTCGGGTTCGGCAGCACGCAGTCGTCACAGGCATCGCCCGCCCCGTCACCATCCGCGTCCGCCTGGTCGTCGGCCAAGCCAGGGCACGCATCGCAGGCATCCCCCACGCCGTCACCGTCGCTGTCGAGCTGGACCGGGTCTCTCAACAGGACACAGCCGTCGCACGCGTCCCCCACCCCGTCGTCATCGGCGTCGGCCTGATCGTCGGCCAGCAGCGGACACGCATCGCAGGAGTCCCCGACCCCGTCGCCATCGGAATCGACGGGGGAGCCCCGCTGCGCCGGGCAGGTGTCGCAGGCGTCGCCGAAGCCATCAGTGTCCGCGTCGGACTGATCGTCGGGTGCCTCGGGACAGATGTCGCAAGGGTCGCCGAAGCCATCGGCATCGAAGTCCGCGTTGGAAGGGTCGAAGATCCGCGGGCAGCGATCGAGGACGCAGGTCCGAGCCATGCCCGCCTCCCCGAGACCATCGCCATCGACGTCGGTGCAGTCGTCGCAGGCATCGCCCAGCCCATCGTCGTCGAGGTCGACTTGGTCCTCATTGGCGCTGTCGAGACAGTTGTCGCAAGCGTCTCCCAGGCCATCGCCGTCGCGATCCTCCTGATGGTTGTCGACGTCGGGGCAGTTGTCGCACTCGGTGACGGCACGAACCGGCACGATCGACGACATCAGCTCGAAGGGAACGAGCTCGAATCCCTCCGGTGCCAGCTCACCGGGCACGAGCTCGAACGGGAGTCGGTCCCGGCTCCCGTCGACCAGCCAGCCCGTGGCGAACTCACCGGGCTCGACCTCGGCACAGGGATGCTCGACGACGGTCGCCGGCCCCTCGAAACGAGTGATGCTGCTCGCCGTCACGCCGAAGAACCCAGGGCCGGCAGCGTCCACCAGGAAGAAACCCTCGCCGGACGCCTCCACCTGCAACTCCTGAACCCCGTCGATGTCCAGGGCCAGTGCCGCTCGCCCGAACGACCAGGCCGGCTTGCCGTCGATCACGCTCACGTCCGAGCGGAGTGTCTCGTCGGGCTCGTCGTGCCAGCGCTCCCACTGCGGCTGGGAGTGGATGCCGTAGGCCAGGATCATCACCCGAGCTTCCTCCGCGGCATTGCGAAGGCCATCGACACCGATGAAGGCCCCACCCTCCGGGTGCTCCGCGAGACTCGTGATGTTGGGAATCCCCAGGGACGGAGACGTCCGAAGCGAGTGAGCCCAGTCAACGCCACCCGCATGAATCGACGCCACCGCGTTCACTTGGCCGAAAGCACCACGGCTGTATCCGGCGACGATGGCCCCGCCACCCACCTGAGGCACGACGTTCCTCAGCTCGACCGAATTGCGGCCGAGGCTTCCCATGACCCCGAAGAGCTGCAGCCAGCGAACGGCTCCACCAGCATCGAAGGACGCCACCCAGCCCTCACCGGGCGAGCCGCCCTCGAGATCGTCGATCGCACCGGTGGCGAGGAAGCCACCGCCAGGATCGGCATGGAGGTCGTTGATGCGAACCAACCGTCCGTCCACGCGCAGCTCGAGCGCGAGCTCGACCTCGCCGTCGGTGCCGATCACCGCGAGTCGGTCGTCCCGCGCCAGGAGCGCCCGGCCGGCGACGTCGACACCCACCAGGTCGAGCTCGGTCGACCTGGACCAGAGCACGCCCCCGAACTCGTTGAGCGCCGTGAGCGGCGCGTCCAGCAGGAGACGACCGTCGGGCGAGGCGTGCGCCACGGTCCAATTCGGCACGCCGAGGCCCGATTCGTAACGCATGGCCCAGGTCTGGGGACGAGCCTCGGTGACGGTGAAGAACGCGCAGACGACGACGAGCAAGCGGGTGAGCATGAAGACGATCCTCCCATCGTGATGATAGGGCAGCGTCCAGGCGACGGTGAGAGAGCTGCTCCCTGACGCTCGGAGAAGCGAACATCGCCCACCGGCTCGATTCTCGAGCACCAGGCCGTTCCCCGGCCCCTACGGTCTCCCCTCTCGCAACGACCGCTCGAGGCTCCGCCCGAGGGCGAGCTGCGAGGCAGCCGACGCATCCTCATCACTCGTCATCATCTCCAGCGCCTCGCTCAACGAGCGCTCTGACGTTGCCAACGCGTCCAACTCTGGCCCCAGCCGCCGCTCCGAGTCCTGGCGCCGCCGCCACTCCTGCTGACGCTCGAACGGCGGCCGGCTCTCCCAGACTCGCAGGGTCCGATCGCCCGACCCGGAGACCAACGTGGTGCCGTCCGGAGTGAACGACAGGGCGTGCACGTAGTCGTCGTGTCCGCGGAGCTGAACGAGCTCCCGGCCTTCGTTCAAGTCCCAGACGCGGATGGAGTGGTCGTGACCGGCCGTCGCCAGGCGGACGCCGTCGGGATGGAAGGCGACGTCGTGAATCCGCGCCGAGTGACCACGAAGGACATGGCGGTGCACTCCCGAATCGACATCCCAGACATGAACCTGCCACGCGAGATCGGAGCCGACGAGCGTCCGGCCATCGGGCGAGAAGCGAAGGCGGTGGATCTCGTGTCCCCCGAAGCGACGACCGTCGGGGGTGTAGACCATGGGCGCCAACACCTCACCCAGATCCGCCCGGTCCGGCAGGCGCACGCTCCGATGCCCGTCTCCCGGCTTCACGGCCTTGCCCAGCTCCGCCGCATCCCGGAGCAATGCCTCGAAGTCCCAGATCTCGACCCGCCCCTCACAGGCGGTGGCGAGCCGGCGCCAGTCAGCACTCACCGCATGGCGCTCGCAGGCCGCGTCCACCACCAGGCGCTGGCTACCGTCCTGCGCATCGACGACCACGATGCCGCCCTGCTCCAGCGCGATGGCGACCTCGTCTCGTCCCGCTGGAGCCCACTGGGCCCCGCGGATCCGCGAGTCACCGGTGACGCCCACGTCCGTCGTCCATCGCCTCCGCCCTTCGACCAGGTCGAAGAGCGTGGCGCGTGCGAAGTGCGCTGCCAGGAGCCAGCGTCCATCCGGGCTGGCAGCGAGCGTGCCGCCGTGCTCGTGGGGCAGGACGAGGTCGGCCACCGTCCGGCCGCTGTGGAGATCCCACAGCCGACACTGCCCGTCCCAGGCCAGCGAGGCGACCAGCTCATGGCCCGGAAGCAGGCAGAGGTCGTACACGTAGCCGGCGTGCCCCCGCAGCACGTGAAGGTCCGGCAGGTCGGGAGCCCAGACCTTGACCACGCCCCCGTCATCACGCGACACCAAGCGTCCATCGACGGCGAACATCACCTGAGAGAGATGGTGACGATGTCCGAGCAGGTCGCGAAGCTCCCGACCGGTCTCGGCATCGAACACCCGAAGCTCGTGATGTTGACCCGGCAACACGACCAGCCGTGAGTCCTCGCTGATGGCCGGCGAGACCCAACGTGCGGAAGGCCCCAGCTCCGCCAGCAGCTCCCTCGTCTCGCCGTCGAGCAGGCGGCTCTCTCCGTCCGCGATCACCGCAAGACGACGACCATCGGGACTGAACAACATCGTGGTCCCCCACTGGGTCGGGGAGGCGGGCAGTCGCTCGCTCGTGGCAGCATCCCAGAAAGAGAGTCCCGCAGAGCCCGCTCTCACGAGCGTCCGGCCATCAGGGCTGACTTCCCAGTCGAACAACTTCTCCGCCGGCTCGAAGTCGATGGGCCAAGGCTCGCGTCCCGGTGCCCAGCCCCAGAGCTCCAGACCGTCCGGGGTCACGACCCGGCAGGTGACCTGACCACCGGAGGCCACGGTGCGTCGCTCGAGCTCGCCGGGGAGACGGGTCGTCCACGACCGTCCGGTGTCGATCTCGAGCAGCTCGAGCTCGTGCACGCTCCGCGCGTGCACGAGGAAGCTCGCATGCGCCTCACCGAGCGCGTCGTGCGAGTCGATGCGACGACCGGTCACGAGATCGAGATAGGTGCACGGCGCCCGTCCGTCGTCCTCCTCCGGCAGCAGCGCGACGAAGCGTGTCGTGCGATCGAGTCGGGCCAGGACTCGCCGCGTCGGAGCGACACCCGGAACTTGAACGCGCCAGCCGGGCTCGGCGGTCAGAACGATGATCTCGGTCGAGTCGGGTGCCAGCCGGGGCGACGGCACGCCGGGCGGCCCCACTCGCCAGGTCGCGATCGCGGTCGGGTCGGGTGGCTGGCTCTCGTCGAGGGAGGCGTTGAGGTGATTCCACTCCCAGCGTCGGAGCGAGGACGGAACGGCATCGAGAGCGCTGCGGGCCGGAGCCGAGTCCCGGTCGTGCAGCGCAGCGGCCGCCACCGTGAGTTGGGCGCGATAGAGCCCCGCGAGCGCTTCGGCCTCACCGCGCCGCGCGTCCACGGCGTAGCGCGCCGCCGTGACGAGCCCCGCGGCGAGCGAGAGGATGACGAGCGAGGTGGCAGCCACCAGGCCGAGGTGTCGCTGCGTGAAGCGACGCAGACGATAGAAGACGCTCGGCGGCCGCGCCTCGATGGGCTCTTGCCGCAGGTGCCGACGGAGGTCGGCGACGAGGGCCGCCACCGATCGATAGCGACGCTCCGGATCCCGCTCGAGCGCCTTGACGAGGATGGCATCGAGATCGCCCCGCAGGCTGCCATCGAGCCGCGACGGTCGCGTGACGTCGCTCTCGCGCAAGACCTGCATGGCTTGCGGCAGGCTGAGCCGCTCCATGTCCCGGGGGAGCTGACCGAGCAGGAGCTGGAAGGCGATGACCCCGAGCGCGTAAACGTCCGTGCGCTCGTCGACGTCCTCGGGGCGACCGCTGGCCTGCTCGGGGCTCATGTACTGGAGGGTGCCGAGGAGCTGGCCCGTGCGGGTGGCCAGGGTCGCTGCCGCCTCGCCGAGCCCGGCGCTGCGCGCGATGCCGAAGTCGAGCACCTTCGGCTGCCCTCGCTCGTCGACGAGGATGTTGGCCGGCTTGAGATCGCGGTGAATGACGCCCCGCTCGTGTGCGTGGACCACGGCATCTCCGACGCGAACGAGAAGCTCGATGCGCTGCCGACGGTCGAGACGATGCTCGTCGGCATGCTGCGTCAGCGGGAAGCCGTCGACCAGCTCCATGGCGAAGAAGCGCACCGCCCGTCCGCCGACGCTCGCCCTGGGCTCCTCCACCCCGGCCTCCAGCACCTGGGCGATGCCGGGATGCTGGAAGCGGCCGAGGATCGTCGCCTCCCGATCGAAGCGCGTGGCGAGCTCCGGATCGACCAGGCCGGGGGCGAGCACCTTGAGCGCCACCCTCCTCCGCGTGCGCTCCTGCACCGCCTCGTAGACGGTCCCCATGCCGCCGTGGCCGAGGACACCCATCAGCCGGTAGCTCCCGATCCGCTGGGCCCCCGCATCCGACGCCGGGGGCTCGTCGGGCGCGGGCTCGGCCTCGCTCGCCGCGTCTTCCAGGGCCGGACGCAGGGCCGCACCGGGCGTGACGCCCTCGAGGAAGCCCTCGACCTCCCCCAGCCCCGAGAGCAGCGAGACGAGCTCGTCAGCGAGGGCCGGAGAGCTCTCTCGCAGGTCGGCGAGCCGCTGCTCACGAGCCTCGGGCGACAGCCCGAGAAGCTCGGGGAGAAGCCGGACGGCCTCGCGCTGTGGGTCGGGGGAAGAGGAGCTCATGACGGTTGGCAAGGATCCCACCAGCGGCAGGTGCCTGGCCAGCTTCCGCGCCGGGGTGTAGCGTCCAGGTCTGAGCACGGGGGAAGAAGGAACGGGTCCAGGTGAGCGGATCAGGCGATCCAGCGAGGCAGGTCACCGTCGTCTTGCGCGAGCTGCGTGAGGGGGACGCCTCGGCGTACGAGCGGCTCGTGCCACTGGTCAACGACGAGCTCCGCGCCATCGCCCGCCGGCTCATGCGCGACCAGCGCGTGGGACACACGCTCCAGCCCACCGCCCTGGTGAACGAGGCCCTCATCCGCCTGCTCGGCCAGTCCGGTGGAGAGTACGACGACCGCCGGCACTTCCTCGCCATCGCCGCCGGCTGCATGCGCCGGGTCCTCGTCGATCACGCCCGCACGAAGGGCGCCGAGAAGCGAGGCGGCGACTGGCGGCGAGTGTCCCTCCACGAGGAGCTCGCTCCTGGCGGCGAGCGCGAGCTGGCCGTGCTCGATCTCCACGAGGCTCTGGTCCGGCTCGCCGAGCTCGACGAGCGTCAGGCGCAGGTCGTGGAGCTCCGCTACTTCGGCGGGATGACGGTCGAGGAGACCGCCGAGCACCTCGGCGTCAGTCCGAGCACCGTCAAGCTCGACTGGACCGCCGCCCGGCTCTGGCTGCACCGCGAGCTCGCCGACGACGCGTCCTGAGCCCGGACTCGCGTCAGCGCTTCTCGAAGGACTCGAGCGCCTGTCGGACCTCGTTCCTGACGGCATCGCTGCGGTCGTCGGCCGCGCTCTCGATCGCCTTCCGGCTGGCGGGCGTTCCGATGTCGGCCAGGGCGCGGACCACGGTCTCGCGCACGCGCTCGGACGGGTCGGACAGCAGGCGGCGCAGCTTGGGCACGGCCTTGGCGACCTTCCAGGTGCCCAGCGTCCGCGCGGCCCGCGCCCGCACGGACGAGGACTCGTCGCGGAGAGTCGTCAGCAGGACGGAAGCAGACCGGTGCGCATCGAGACGCTCGAGGGCCACGATCGCCTCGTGTCGCACCATCGCGCTGTCGTCCTTGCGCAGCACGCGCTCGATGACGCCGACCTGATCGTGCGCACCGAGTCGCGCGAGCACGAAGAGCGCCGAGCCCCGCACGCTGGGGTGCTCGTCGGCGAGCATCCCGGCGACCGTCGCGACCGCCTGGGGGTCCTTGCTCACCAGGAAGGCGTGCACCGCCCGTCGTCGCACGAGTGGGTTGGGATCGTCGAGCGGGCTCACCGCCGGCGCGGTGGCCGTGGCCGCAGCCGTGGTGGTCTCCGCCGCTCCCCCGTTCGGGAGCAGGAGCAGCGAGCCCACGACGAGCGTGGCGGCCAGGGGGCGGGCGAGCCGGCGGAGGTGGTGCGTCATCACGTCGCGATCTTATCGACTGGCCGTCTCATCCGCCGATCGCCGCCGCCAGCTCACGGATGACGGCGCAGGCCTGCTCGACCTCGGCCTCGGTCGTGTCGAACTGACCGACGCTCATGCGGATGGCGAAGCGACCGGCATGCGTGGTCTGGGTCAGGTAGAGCCGACCGTCGTCGTTGACGGTCTCGAGCAGGCGCGCGGTGGCGTCGTCCCCGTCTCGATGCGCGAAGGTGAAGAGCGCGAGCGAGGGGGACGTGACGAGCTCGAGCTCCGGCGCGTCCGCGATCGTCCCCGCGGCCTGGCGGGCCCAGGCGACGTGGTTGCGGATGCGGGTCCGCAGCCCTTCCAGCCCGTGAGCCCGGATGAGGAACCACACCTTGAGCGCCCGGAAGCGTCGGCCGAGAGCGACGGACCACTCGTTGTAGTTGGTGGGCTCGTCCTGTCCCAAGGTCACGAGGTAGTCGGGTCGCAGCCCCACCGTGCGGACCAGCGCGGCGGGATCCTTCAGCAGGTGCGCGGTGCACTCGAACTGCGCGCCCAACCACTTGTGCGGGTTGAAGACGACGCTGTCGGCCCGCTCCACGCCCTGCCACGGCCCCCGCAGCTCGGGGCAGATCATCGCGGACCCGGCCCAGGCCGCGTCGACGTGGACGTACAGGTCTTCACGCTCGGCGACGTCCATGATCGCGTCCACGGGGTCCATGGCGCCGATGGAGGTCCCGCCGGTGCAGGCGACGATGCCGGCCGGTCGATGCCCCGCGGCGCGATCGGCCGCGATCGCCTCGGCCAGGGCGACGGGGTCCATGCCGAAGTCGTCGCGGACGGGGACCTTGACCAAGTTGGCCTGACCGATGCCGGCCAGGCGGACCGCCTTGTCGATGGACGAGTGCGTCTGGTCGGAAGCGTAGATCCGGAGCCGCGGTCCGCCGAACAGCCCCTCGTGCAGCCCGCTCCAGTCGAGCGCTCGCTCGCGCATGGTCAAGACGGCGCAGAGCGTCGCGGTCGTCGCCGAGTCTTGCAGGGTGCCGCTGAAGCCCTCGGGCAGCCCGACCGCCTGACGCCGCCAGTCGACCATGACCGTCTCCATCTCGGTGGCCGCCGGCGAGGTCTGCCAGAGCATGCACTGCGCGGCCATGGCAGTCGTGAGCTGCTCGGCGACCATCGACACGGGAGCGGCGTTGGCCGGGAAGTAGGCGAAGAACCGCGGGTGCTGCCAGTGGGTCATGCCGCCCGGCACGATGCGTTCGAAGTCCGCGACGATCGTGGACATCGGCGTCGGCTCCTCGGGCGGCGCGTCCTCGAGCAGCGCCGCGATCGCGCCGGGCGCGACCGGTGCTCGCACGGGACGCTTCGCCAGGCCGTCGAGGTAGTCGGCACCCCAGTCCGCTGCCCAGTGGGCCCACTCGCGATACTCACTGCGTTCCATCATCGACCTCTCGTCACCGCGACCGGCGGCGCAGCTCACTCGGACCGGACGATGATAGGGCCGACCGTCGATCGCTCAGGCCGCGTGTTCGTGCTTGCTCACCCAGCGCGCCAGCGCCCCGGCTCGCGCGAGGACGTGCTCGGCCTCGAGAGGCCGCTCACCCGCGTCGTCGACCAGCGCCCAGGCCGAGCCACCGGCCGGATCGAGACGCAGGCTCTCGCCGGGTCCGAGCCTGGCCAGGAGGTTCCGCCCCTCTTCAGTCGTCAGCACGCCGAGGTCGACCTCGGCATCGGCCCGCACGAGCCAGCCGGTGCCGAGCTCGGACGAGGCGGGCGTCTCCGTCGGCGCGACGAGCCCGAGCCCGTCGGCAAGGCCGAGCATCTCGTCGGCGCTGTCGGGGCGCAGGAGCCAGAGCGTGCCGGGTAGCTCGAGGTCGGCGGGGACCTCGACCCGCCACAGCGCACGGCCACGTCGAAGCAGGTCGCTGCTCACCCAGGTCTCGAGCCCGTCGACACGTCCCTCGAGGATGCCGCCGTGCCGCTCGAAGCCAGGGAGGCCACCGCCGTCGGCCAGGGCCGACGAGGCCACCTGCGCGCCGAGCCTCACGGTGGCCACGAGGTCGTCGACCGAGCCACGGCAGGCCGTCTCGATGGCTCGCGCGTGTCGCAAGGCGCGATCGCCGGTGCTCTCGTGCTCGGCCAACACGCCCTGCATGGCCGCCTCGACGAGGTCGCGTCGCTCCGGCACGAGCTGCGCATCGCACCACGGACAGCTCATGGCTGGAGCATCGGCGACGACGACGAGGGACGAGCTGCCGCCACATTGCGTGCAGGAGACGGTCTCGGTGGTCGTCGCCTGCAAGGCACAGGCGCGGGCCAGCGTCGACGCCTTCACCCGTGCCCGACTCCGCAACCAGCGAACGACCTTGAGCGGGACCAGGACGGTGGCGACCATGCCCGCGATGCCGCCGAGGAAGGTCACGACGGCCGCGATGCCCTCACCGACCAGGGCCGACAACAGGAAGAACAGCCCCGCCATGACGAGACCCGTCGCGAGCCAGGTCAGGAGCAGCGCGATCGGATAGCCGGCAGCCATCGCCGGGAGCGTGAAGCGGCGGACGATCCCGTCGAGCACGTGATGACGCAGCAGCGCGCGGACCCTGTGATCGGCCCGGAGCACCCGGGCCGCGTGTCTCCGGAGCCGGCCTCGCCGATCGTCGTCGAGCGCCTCGCGGGTGCCGCAGAAGCCGCAGTCCATGCCGTCGCGGAGGTCCTCGCCGTCGAGGGGACCACCGCAGTTGCGGCAGACGAGGGTCGTGAGGCGACGAGCGGGCGCCGCATCGGACGAGGCACCCGACAGGTCCGGCCTCTCGTCCACCGCCTCGTCGACGGCAGTGGCTTCGGGCTCGTCCTCCGCCGAACGGCCGTCGGCGCTGAACGCGCCCGCTTTCTCGAAGGCACGCAGCACGAAGCGCGAGAAGCCGATGAAGACGGCCCCGAACGCGAAGGTCGCGAGGGCCCCTCCCGGATCGCCGTCGATGAGAACGAGCACGCTCATGAGCCCCAGCAAGCCGCCGAAGCCGAGGAAGGCCCAGTTGGCACACGAAAACAGCAGCACCGAGTCGACGCCGCCGAACACGCCCCGAGCTCCGGCGTCGCGAGTGACGACGCCGGTGGTCGGGAGCCGTCCGAGCGAGTCGAGACGCACGCCAGCGGTCGCTTCGGGAAAGAGCTCGTTCAGCGTGGGCAGCGAGCCGCTCTTGACGGTGACCTCGGTCGTGCTCGCTCCGACGCTGGCTCCGCCGGCCTGCACCTGCACGGCGAGGATCCAATCGATGCGCAGGTCGTCACGATCGAGGGTGGTGGGACCGTCGGGCACCGTGATGGCGAAGGCCTGCTCGGCGCGTCGGCCGTCGGTGCTCAGCGGCACGGTCTCGACGATGGGCTCGCTCGTGAGGGCCCGCCCGACGGCCAGCGCCCGCCACCCCAACTGGATCCGGAGCGTCGGAGCGGTGAGGCCGTCGAGCTCTCGTGAGGGGACCTCGACACGGCCGTTGATGGTCCCGCCGGGACGGTGCGACGCGTCCGCCGCGTCCAGGTGGAGTTCGAGGTCCACGGGGTGGGTCATGGGCGAGGCTAACCCGTACGGGCGGAACAGCGGTCCGACCCCTGCCTCGCTGGCTCGCACGCAACCAGGAGATAGGCTCGCAGGACGCCATCCCATTCGACGACTCGAGGATCGCCCCGTGAAGACCCCCGCGCTCACCATCCTCTCGCTGCTCCTCGTCCTCACCGCCTCGGCTCAGCAAGTCCCCGATGACAGCCCGATCCCGGCCCCGAAGCGTTCCGCGCATCCGACCGGCCGTGGCCCCCTGGTGCTCGTCGACCAGGCTCACGACAACTTCCATCGTCTGGACGCGCGCTTCGGTCCCTTCGGTCGCCTGGTCCGTGCGGACGGCTGCCGGACCGAAGCTCTCGAGGGTCCGGTCACGACGGCGGCCCTCCGACGTGCCGACCTCTTCGTCATCGCCAACGCAGCCAGCCCGACCACGGACTCCCCGGACAGCCGTCCCTTCCTGGCAGTGCCTGCCTTCACGTCGGAGGAGATCGCCGCGCTCGACCGCTGGATCCGCGACGGCGGCAGCCTGTTGCTCATCGCCGACCACGCCCCCTTCCCACCGGCGGTCGCCACGCTCGCCCGTCGCTTCGGCGTCGTGTTCCTCAACGGCTACCTCCTCGACCGCGTGCGAGGCAGCGGCGACCTCACCTTCCGACACTCGGATCAGAGCCTCGGCTCCCATCCCGTGACCAAGGGAGGTGGTCGCTTCGAACGTGTCGACGAGGTGCGGAGCTTCACCGGCTCGGCCTTCCGCGCCCTGCCCGGCGTGGCGCTCACTCCCCTGTTCCGGCTGCACCGCGACCACGTCGTGCTCCTGCCTGCCGCGGGCGAGTCCCTGGGACCCGACACGGCCTGGGTCTCCGCCGAGGGGCTCGTGCAGGCCGGGCTCCTGCGTCACGGTCGAGGCCGAGTCGCCGTCTTCGGCGAGGCCGCCATGTTCACCGCCCAGCTCGCGGGTCCGCAGCGCCGGCCAGTCGGCCTCACGGATCCCACCGCCAAGGACAACCCCGCCTTCGTCCGCAACGTCGTCCGCTGGCTCGCCCCCCGCGCACGACGCCCCCACTCCCGAGCACTGGACACGGACGCGGTACCCTGAGTCGGCGCCCCTGAGGAGACGGAGGGACCAGGACATGGGCAAGACCAACGACGAGCCGGGAGAAGTTCTCGAAGCCTGGCTGGAACGCGACCTCACCGAGTCGGCCGAGCAGGAGCTGCTCGCACCAGTGTTCGAGGTGGAGGATCTCCTCGACGAGGTGGGCAACATCATCGCCAGCGAGCGCTGCCCCGTGCTCGTCGGAGAGCCCGGTGTCGGCAAGACGGCGCTGGTCCACGAGCTCACCCGCCGCGCCCATGCCGGCACGGGACCCGAGCGCCTGCGCGACCGCCGGGTCATCCAGCTCGCGGTCGCCCGTCGCGCCCGGGTCTTGCGCAACCCCAAGGTGCAGCTCCGACCCGAGGTCGAGAAGCTCGAAGAGGCCCTCATCGTCCTGGGCCACGCCTGCGTCCCTTACTTCCGCGACCTCGAGCTCTTCGAGCGGCTCGACCTCGAGCCCTTCCTCGAGGCGCTGCACCATCGCTTCCCCGGCCCCGTTCTCGCCGAGTCCACGCCGGCCGGCTACGACGCGCTCATCGAGGGCACGCCCAGCCTGTCGGAGTACTTCGTGGCCGTGCGGGTCGACGAGCCCCCGCTCGACCAGGCGCGCAGGATGCTCCAGCGCTGGTCGGCTGCCATGGGCGAGCGCCACGGCACGCGTTACACGCCCGAGGCCCTCGAGCGCGCGCTTCAGCTCACGCATCGCTTCCTCACGCGAACCCGGCTGCCCCGCAAGGCATTGGAGCTGCTGTCGCAGTCGGCGGGTGCTGCGCCGGGTGACGACATCGGCGAGGCCGAGGTCATCACGCGCTTCTGCGAACGGCATCGGGTCCCCCGTCGGCTCGTCGACCCCAGGGTTCGGCTGAGCCTGTCCGATCTCGAAGAAGAGCTCCGCGCGAAGGTGCTCGGTCAGGCCGAGGCCGTGCGTGCCGTGGTGTCCATGCTCTGCGTGGTCAAGGCCGGCCTGTCCGACCCGCGTCGTCCCTTCGGCTCCTTCCTCTTCGTGGGCCCCACCGGCGTCGGCAAGACCCACCTCGCCTCGCTGCTGGCCGAAGAGGCGTTCGGGAGCTCACGTCGTCTGCTCCGCTTCAACATGGCGGACTTCGGTGCTCCCGACGGAGGCGACGCGCTGTTCGGTGATCCGGACAACTACAGCCTGTCCGCCCGCCAGGGTGTGCTCACCCGCCGGCTCATCGGTCAGCCCTTCGCGGTGCTGCTCTTCGACGAGCTCGAGAAGAGTCACGCGAGCGTGCACGACCGCCTTCTCCAGCTCATGGACGAGGGCTGCTTCATCAACGGCCTGGGCGAGAACGTGTCCTGCCGTTCGTCGGTGCTCATCGCGACCAGCAACGCCGGAGCCGAGATCCATCGCGGTGGCGGGCTGGGCTTCGTGGGCTCCCAGGCTCCGGAGGACGCCCGCCGCGAGATCCGGCGGAGCCTCGAGCGGGTCTTCCGCTTCGAGTTTCTCAACCGCTTCGATCAGGTCGTGCACTTCGAGCCGCTGTCTCGGGAGCACGTCCGCACCATCGCCCGTCGCGAGCTCGAAGGCTTGAGCCGTCGTCCCGGCTTCGAGACCCATGGCGTGGAGCTCGAGATCGACGAAGGCCTCCTCGACTGGCTCACGCTCGAAGGACACGACCCCGACTTCGGCGCCCGCTTCCTCAAGCGGATGATGGAGCGTCACGTCACCACCGCCCTCGCCGAAGCGCTGGTCAGGGACGAGCCCGGTCCGGGCAGCCGCGTGAGCCTCTTCGTTCGTGGCTCGCGCGTGGCGGCCCGCTGTCGCTCCCGCAAGACCGAGCCTCCCAAGCGCATGCCCGTCGAGCTCCCCGAGGGTCGCGGCGAGACCAAGCAGCGTCTCCCCGAGGCGTCGTTGTTCGACGAGGCCGAGCAGCTCCTGGCCTCGGCGGCCGGGCTCCTCGCCGACCGCGCCGAGCGTCAGGCCGCGCACGGCGAGTTGCTGGCACGGGTGAACGGAGAGGGTTTCTGGAACGACCGCGAGCGCGCGCGCGAGGTGCTCGAACGCTATCGTGAGCTCGAGCTCGCCCTCCGCGCCGAGGATCGGCTGGCGCGCCGGCTCGAACGACTCGAACGTCTCCGCGACGAGCTCGGCGCCAGGGATCGCGAGAGCACGCCGAGGGACACCGAGCGCCTGGCCCGCGCGCTGGAAGACGCCGCGGCCGCGTTGCAAGCGTGGCACGAGCGCCTGGCGGTAGAGGGCCCGGCAGCGGCCTGGCTCGTGCTGTCGACGGCCGACGTGCTGCAAGACGAAGCCGCATGGCTCGAGGAGCTGGCGGGGATCGAGCAGGCCTGGTGTCGTCGTCTCGACCTCGACTCCCGCCCGGTCGCCGAGGAGCGCACGGGCGACGTCCTCAGCCGTCTCGTCCTCGAGGTGGAGGGGCCCGGCGCCCTGGCCTTCCTCGCGATGGAGACGGGGCTGCATCGCAAGACCCGCAGCGGTCGTGACCGTCGCGTGCGGGTCGAGGTGATCGCCCGGGAGGCGAGCGTCGTCGAGAGCGACACGCGTCTCCAGCCGACGCGGCGACGGGCGGGCGCGCTCGGTCTCGAGGTGACGACGCGTGGGCGACTGGAGGTCCCCGCGCGCGGCTTGGCCCTGGAGCTCCTGGGTGACGACCGGGAGACCCTCTCGCGGCTGCTGAGCGACCTCGAGAAGGCGTGGAGCACGCCTGCCGAGAGCCTGGAGCTCGCGCGGATCTTCGCCGGTGACGGCGTCCGTGATCCGCGCACCGGCGCGGTGGTCGCGCGGGTCAAGGACGTGCAGAAGGGTCGGCTGGATCCGTTCCTGGAAGCCTGGCGGCGCAGGGGCTCGGCCGACGACTGAACGCCGACCGAGCACTCCCCCGCACGACGTCCGCCGAGCACCGGGCGACCGGCTCGGCGAACGTCGCGAGCGCACGATTACGGGCAGGGCGTCGCCGACGTGGGACGCTCTCCCCCACCCAGGAACACGCCGTAGAACGGGCGGTCGCGCGAGGTCACGAGCACGTAGACGTCGTCGCCGGGCAAGGCCATGACGACCTCGGTGGCGTCGATGTCGCAGACCATGCGGTCGTGGTCATGGGTGACCATCATGGTCATCGGATCGCGGGTGAGCCCGGCCAGCGTGCCGACGTGGAGCTCATAAGGTCGCGCCGGCTCGGGCTCCGCCCAGCTCACCCGGACCTCGGGCATCCCGAACGTGGGCACGTTGACGCGGATGTCGAGCGCGAGCGGCAGGGCACAGCCGCAGTCGGGATCGTCGCAGTCGACCAGGGTGTCGGCGTCGTTGTCCATGGCGTCGGCGCAGTCGCACTCGAAGACCGCCAGGCAGTCGGCGTCGGCACAGTCGACGTCACCGTCGCCGTCGTTGTCCAGCCCGTCGTCGCAGTCCGTCTCGGGACAGGCCGGGTCGCCCATGCAGTCGAGGTCCTCGCAGTCGACGAAGCCATCCATGTCGTTGTCCATGCCGTCGTCGCAGTCCATCTCGCCGCAGGCCGGATCCATCGCGCAGTCGAGGTCTTCGCAGTCGATGAACCCATCCATGTCGTTGTCGACGCCGTCGTCACAGTCGGCCTCCGGACAGGCCGGGTCCGTCGCACAGTCGAAGTCCTCGCAGTCGATGAACCCGTCCATGTCGTTGTCGACGCCGTCGCCGCAGTCCATCTCGCCGCAGGCCGGGTCCATCGCGCAGTCGGAGTCGTCGCAGTCGATCGCCCCGTCCATGTCGTTGTCCATGCCGTCGTCGCACTCCATCTCGCCGCAGACCGGAGCCGTCGCACAGTCGGGGTCGTCGCAGTCGACGAGCCCGTCCATGTCGTTGTCCATGCCGTCGATGCAGTTGCTCTCGGGACAGCCGGGCACGGCAAAGCAGTCGTCGTCGGCGAGGTCGGTCAGGCCGTCACCGTCGTTGTCGATGCCGTCGCAGCAGTCCATCTCCACGAGGCAGTTGAGATCCATGGCGCAGTCGTCGTCGAGACAATCGACGAGCCCGTCGCCGTCGTCGTCCTCGCCGTCGTTGCAGTCGATCTCGGCACACTCGGAGGTGCGGTCGCAGTCGTCGTCGTCGCAATCGATCAGGGTGTCGCCGTCGTCGTCGATGCCGTTGCCGCAGTACGGCTCGGTGGCCGGCGTCGTCGTCGCGTTCACGCAGTCGGGAACGCCCTCGATGATGACGCCACGTCCGGGCAGCGGCGAGGTGAGGATCTCGCCTCCCCAGGTCAGGCCGAGCCCCTGGCCGGACGGGTCGATGAACTCGATCCAGCCGTCACCGCCGATGTCGACGCTCTCGGGCGTGCCATCCAGGTCCTGATCGACACGCCTGGCCGGGATCATGCCCGCCGACAGCCCGGTCTCGAACCAGGACTGCTGCCCCTGGACGACGGGTTGCACCGTGTACCAGGTGTCGCCGTCGACATTGAGATCCCGCCAGACGAGGATCTCGTCGCCGCTGTCGCGAATGCCGTCTGGATTGATGAGCGTGAGCCCGTCGGTCGGATCGAGATCGGAGCCGGACATGCCGTCGGGGTCGGCCACGCTGAAGTCGAGCGTCCGCAGGTCGGCGAAGGAGGAGACACCGCCCCGGAAGAAGTCCCGTGGGGTCGGCTCGGGGAAGCTCGCCACCTTCAGGCTGTAGACGTTGTAGCCGATGATGAAGCCCTGCGCGAAGCGACCGGCCAGGGAGCAGTCCGGCATGATGTCGGCGTCGTTGATCTCGATGATCGGCGGCCAACTCACGACGCGATCGTCACCGTCCCACTCGACCCGCGGGGCGAGCTCGCGCTCCCGTGCCCCCACCACCTGACGTGAGGCGGCGTCGAGCACCGACATCCCCATGTTGGCTGAATCCATGAGCATGACGCCCGGGCCGGTGAGGATGCCCACGAAGATGTCGGTGGGCAGCTCCATGACGGTGAAGTTGCCCGCCGGCGTCGTGGTGGTGAAGCCCGTCATCTGTACTGCACCGATGGCATCTCCCCCCGCCGGCCGGTGGTCGAACAAGACGTCGGGAACGGTCGGGTCGCTCAGCTCGAGCTTGAAGGCCGTGTACTGACCGTTCTCCATGCCCGCAAACCAGGCCGTGTCGCACCCGCAGGTGGATATGCCCGAGTAGACCGTCTGGGCGTTCACGAAAGCAGGCCCGACGAGAAGTGAGAAGAGGACGGTGAGGATGCGTGACGCACGAATGGAGGGACGGGACATGCGAGGAGCTCCCAGAGGTTGACGACGAGGCCGTCGTCCACGACGAATTTCGCCCGGGACGCGATCCGAGGTCAACCCTCCCGGGCCGTTCGTTCCTACCGAAACAGCTCCGAGAACGCCTCAACCCGTGTTCTTGAGACCGTGTGCGATGCCACTGATGGTCGTGGCCAGACGAGCATCGAGCTCGGCGCGCACGGGATCGTCGTCGGACGTCTCCCGCTTCCTCTCGAGGAACGAGAGCTGGAGCAGGGACAGCGGATCGAGGTAAGGGTCGCGCAGCCCTAGCGCGACCTTCAGCGCCTCGTCGCCGGCCAAGAGCTCGTCGCTTCCCCGGAGCTCGCCCAGCAGCGCGACCGTGCGCCTCAGCTCGTCAGCGAGCTGCTCGAAGAGCTCCACGTCCCCACCCAGGGACTCCACGTGGAGTCGGGCGATCTCGAGATCGGCCTTGGCGCAGACCATCTCGACCCGCGAGAGCAGGTCGTCGAAGAAGGGCCAGCGACGCGCCATGAGCTGCAGGCGTTCCCGGCCTCCGGGCTGCTCGGCCTCCGTGGCCAGGGCAGTACCGACCCCGAGCCAGGCCGGCAGCATGAGCCGGATCTGCGTCCAGCCGAAGATCCACGGGATGGCCCGCAGGCCTGCCATCGTTCCGGCTCCTGGTGCTCGGTACGCCGGACGCGAGCCGAAGTGGACGTTGGCCAGCTCGGGCAACGGAGTGACCTGGCTCATGAGCTGGAAGAGCGCCGTGTCCTCGTGCACGCGCTGTCGGAAGAAGGGCGTGGCGACGTCGGACAGCCGATCCATGGTGGCGTGGAACTGCTCGCGCTCCTCCTCGCTGAGCCCGTCGTCACCGTCGGGCTCGCTCGCGAGGAGGGTGCCCGACAGCAAGACCTCGAGACTCGACACCGCCACCGGCAGCAGGCCGAACTTCTGTGAGATGACCTCACCCTGCTCGGTGATCTTGATCCGACCGTCGACGGTGCCCGACGGCAGGGCGGTCAAGGCGCGGAAGACCGGCGAGCCCCCGCCACGGCCGACCGTGCCGCCACGACCGTGGAAGAGCGTGAGGGCGACGTCGGCGGCGCGACAGGTCTCGGCCAGCTTCTCCTGCGCGCGATACAGCGCCCAGGACGCAGAGAGCAGGCCAGCGTCCTTGGCCGAGTCGGAGTAGCCGAGCATGACCTCGAGCCGACGGCCCCGCGCGTCGAGCTGACGCTGGAACACGGGATCGGCGAAGAGCTCGTCGAGCACGGACGGTCCGCGCTGCAGGTCGTCGAGGGTCTCGAAGAGCGGCACGACATCGAGCCGTGACCAGGGGGCGTCGCCCGCGAGGTCGACGAGGCCCGCCCGTCGAGACAGGGCGAGCACGGACAGGACGTCCTCCGCGCAGCTCGCCATGGAGATGATGAAGGTGGACGCCGCGTCTTCACCCAGCTCGTCTTGCAGGGTCTTCGTCGCATCGAAGATCGCGTGGGTCTTGGCGGTCTCTTCGTCGAGACCGTCGGGCAGGGCGGGCGCGTCGGTGGCGAGCAACACGGCGTGCAGGCGCGAGAGCAGCGAGTCGTCGTCACCGTCGAGCAGAGTCGCTGCCGCGCGACCGAGCACCGCGGCGTCCTCGCGCAGGTCGAGCCGCACGCCGTGGAAGCCGTGGGAGCGCAGCAGCGACAGCAATGGTTCGAGATGACTGCGACGAGCCTGGTCGGCGGCGGCTTCCCAGAGAGCATCCCGCACCAGGAGCAAGTCGGCCTCGAAGGCGGCCGCGTCGGCGTAGGCGGCGGGTCGGGTCTCGGGCGAGCCAGCGTCGTGCGAGGCGATCACCGCCCGGCTCTCGGCGAGACGCGCGCCCATGAAGGTGAGCTTGAGCCGCAGCGGCTCTTCGGCGTCGCGCTGACGGTTGCTCTCGAAGAGCTTGGGGAGATCGCGCTGGTCGACCTCGAGCGAGTCGAGCAGGGCTCGGGGCATGGCGACCTGACGCGTGGAGAGCGACAGCACGCGCACCAGCGTCTCCACCCGACGCTGGTAGCAGCCGAGCATCGCGTGGGCCATCCGCCGGCTCGCGGCCAGGGTGGTCTCAGGCGTGACGTTCGGGTTGCCGTCGCGATCGCCGCCCACCCAGCTTCCCAGCTCCAGGGGTACGGACGCGTCGAGTGGCTCGTCGAAGGTGGTCTCGAAGGCGTCGTCGAGTAGCTCGTGGAGCCGCGACTCCGCCTCGACCCAACGGCTGTCCAGGTACCAGCTCACCGTCGAGACCTCGTCGAGCACGGAGGGGCGGTCGGGCCGGACCTCGGAGCTGAGCCAGAGGACCTCGATCTCGGCGGTGATGCGATCCACGAGGCGACGCTGCTCTTCGTCGGCCACGGTGGTGCGCTGGAGCAGCAGGTCGGCCACGCGTCCCTGGAGCGAGAGCAGGGTCCGTCGCGTGGCCTCGGTGGGGTGCGCGGTGAGGACCGGCCGCACGTTCAGCGTGCTCAGTCGCTGGCGGAGCTCCTCCGCGCTCCGACCGCGCTCCTTGAGGGTGGCCAGCGTCGTGCGCAGCGAGCCGGCGGTGAGACCGGCGCGACGGCGGCGGACGAGCTGCACCTGCTCGGCGGTGTTGATGAGGAGGAAGAACAGCGTGAACGCCCGGGCGACGACGCCGGCGACCGGGAGCGGCAGGGCCCGCACCTCGTCGAGCAGGGTCGTGAGCTCGGGGGCCCCCTCCTCTCCCAGCCGTCGGGCGCGGCAGGCCTTGCGCAGGCGCTCGACCGCTCGGAAGGCGGGCTCGCCCTCGAGCCGCTGGATCACCCTCCCGAGGGTCGTGGCCAGCAGGCGGACGTCGTCGTGAAGGGGGCGGCTGGAGGCGGCGTGGTCCTCGGACATGGCGAGAGCTTAGCGGCGATCGGGTCCTCCCGAGCAGCCATTACCGGACGTGCCGGTCGGACTCCCCGGGGCGGTACGTCCACCTGTCCTCGGGAACCTGCTCGTGGAGCACGGCGAAGAGCTCACGGAAGCCGTCGAGGTAGAGCGAAACGCGGAACCGTCGACCATCGCGGGCGGTGAGGCACCAGTAGTGGAAGGCCTCCGAGAAGGCCACTTCCTCCACCTCGTCCCAGCTCAGCTCGCGGCGCCCTCGCCAGGGGATCTCGCTGACCAGGCCGGCCTCGGAGAAGGTCACGCGACTGCTGCCCTCGAAGAGACAGTAGAGACCGGCCCAGGCGAAGCCGACGACCAGGAGCGTCACGAACGCCAGCCAGCCGAGGGAGTCCTCTGACTCCTCCAGCGCGAAGGTCAGGGCCGGCGCCGCCATCAGGAGAACCAGAGCCCAGAACGCGAACAGCACGCGGTAGCCCCAGGCGTAGCGAAGCTCGCGACGACCGTCGGCCAGCGAACGTGCCCTCGTGCCCGCCAGGCGACGTTGCTGCAGCGCCGTGGACGCACCGACGGCGACCGTGATGAGCGCGGTCGTCAGGATTCCCTCGAGCATGGCCCTCCCGTCGTGGCTCGGTAGCAGGCCTTGGCCTCTCAGCCTTCAACGTCGGAGAGAGCTCCGAGTTTCAGCCAGCGAGGGCTCGGTCGATGTCCTTCGTCAGGTCTTCCAGCGACTCGAGCCCCACCGACATCCGAACGAGCCCGGGTCGGATGCCGGAAGCCTCGCGCTCCTCCTCGGACAGCCCCGCATGCGCGGAGGTGTCGGGGCGGACGGCGAGCGACTCGACCCCACCGAGGCTCGGCGCATGGAGGATGAGCCCGAGGGCGCCGAGGAAGCGATCGGCAGCCGGCCCGTCGGCGAGCTGGAAGGACAACATGGCCGAGAAGCCGGCCAGCAGCTCCTGGGCATGCTCGTGATCGGGATGACCGGGGAGCCCCGGGTAGTGGACGGCGCTGATGTCGTCGCGGGTGTCGAGGTAGCTCGCGAGCCCGGAGGCCGTCTCCTCCTGGGCGCGGAGCCGCACGGCGAGGGTCTTGATGCCGCGGTTGAGCAGGGAGCATGCGCGGGGGTCGAGGCTACCGCCGAGATGGTCGAGGCGATGCTTGATGTCGGCGAGCAGCTCGCTGCGACCGCAGATGGCGCCCGCCACGAGGTCGCTGTGGCCGTTGAGGTACTTGGTCGCGCTGTGCAGCACGAGGTCGTAGCCGGCTTCGGCGGGTCGGAAGTTGAGAGGCGTGGCGAAGGTGTTGTCGCAGAGGCTGACCAGCCCGTGCTCCTTGGCAAAGGCCGCCATCCCGAGAAGGTCGGGCACGCGCGTGAGCGGGTTGGTGATGCTCTCGACGTAGATCGCGCGGGTGCTGTCGCGACGGGCGGCCTCCCAGGCGTCGCGGTCGTGGCCGGGGATGACCGAGTGCTCGACGCCGAAGCGGGCGAGCTCATTGCTCACGAAGGTCGACGTGCCACCGTAGGGGCCGTCGAGCACGAGGAGGTGGTCCCCGGGCGAGAGCACGGTGAGCAGGGCGGTGGAGATCGCGGACATCCCGCTCGAGGTGACCAGGGCCGACTCGGTGCCCTCGAGCGCGGCGATCTTGTCGGCCACCTCCACCTGGCTCGGAGTGTTGGAGAGCCGCAGGTAGCGAAGGTCGTGATAGCCGGCGTCACCCTCGATGAGGTACGTGCTCGACGGGAAGGTGGGCCCGACGACGGCGCCGTCGATGCGGCGCTCACCGGCGTGGACGAGACGGGTTTCGAGGTCGTGGGAGTGTTCGCTCATGAGGCGATCATGCGAGCGCCCGACGGGTCGAGCAACCGGCCTCACCTCTCCCAAGTGTTCGATGAGTTAGCCTCCACGAATGGACCTCCGACTCCGAGACGACGTCGTCCTCATCAGCGGCGCCTCCGGCGGCATCGGCCGGGCCACCGCCTCGCTTCTTGCCGCCGAGGGAGCCCGACTCGCCCTCGTGGCCGGTCGTCGTCGTGACGAGCTGGCCGCCTGGGTCGACGGGCAGTCGTGGTCCGAGCAGGCGGCCTGTCTCGCCGCCGACGTTGCCGACCCGGGCTCGGTCGAGTCGGCCTTCGTCGCTGCGCACGAGCACTTCGGCCGCGTCGATCACGCCATCGTCAACGCGGGCATCTGGCCGAGCGCGGACGTGCCGCTGGTCGACCTCACCGACGATCGCCTGCGTTCGGTCATCGACGTCTGCCTTCTGGGCGCGGCGTGGACGGCTCGCTCCTTCCTGCGTGGGCTGCGTGACGTCGGCTACGGCAGGACACAGCCGACGTTGACTTTCGTGGGCAGCACGGCCGCACGCTTCGGCGAGGCCGGTCACGCCGAGTACGCCGCGGCCAAGGCAGGGCTGCGCGGCCTGACTCTCACGCTCAAGAACGAGATCGTGGCGCTGGCCCCTGCCGGTCGCGTGAACCTCGTCGAGCCGGGCTGGACCGCGACGGAGCTGGTCACCGACGAGCTCGACGCGCCGGGCAACGTCTCGAGAGCCGTGGCGACCCGCGCGCTCGCACAGGTCGCCCGGGCCTCCGACATCGCCCAGGCGATCGTCATGCTGACCTCTCCCCTCTCCCGTCACGTCACCGGCGAGTTCCTCACGGTGAGCGGCGGCATGGAGGGCCGGCTGCTGCGGGACCCCGCATCGGTCGACGAAGACCGCATCCGGGCCGAGGCCCGGGACGACTTACACGCAGCCGGCCGCGTCGCCGCCAGCGGGAGACGACGACGCGACCGGCGGACGCTCAGGGAACGAGCCCGAACTTGGTGGTGCCGCCCACCTCGTAGGTCGTGAACATCTGCCCGTCCTCGTTCACGCCGATGACCTGGTCCCAACCGCTGGTGCCGACGGCCAGGGACTCGGGCACGAGGGGTCCGCCGAAGTGCGGGATGACCTCGGAGTGAAAGCTGCCGGCCTCCCACCACGTGCGGGTCAGCTCACCGCTGGTCCGCACGCCGAAGATCCCGCTGTCGGACGTGGTGGCGACGAGCGACTCCGGATGGAGGTCGTCGGTTCCCGGGACGAGAGCGAACTGGAGGCTCGAGCCGTCGTTCCACACGGAGAAGATCTTGCCGGCGGCGTTCACGCCGTAAATGTTGGCGTCCGCTCCGGTCTGCCAGCCGGGCACCATGGACCTGGGCTCGAGCGCGCTCCCGAAGGTGGGGATCACCTCGATCACGAAGCCGGAGTCCCAGTCGATCCGAAGCAGCCGCCCGAGACGATCGATGGCGAAGACACCGTTCCCACGACTGTGAGCCAGCGAGCCGGACACGACCTGGGCGAGGCCGGGGATGACGATGGCCTGGATGCCGGACGCATCCCGATAGGTCATGACGACCTGACCGTTCTCGTCCACGCCGTACACGCGTCCCTGTGGTCCCGAGTCGTGGTCGGCCACGAGGCTGCCGGGAACGATGGGAGCCCCCGGGCTCGCGATGGTCTGCACGTTCCAGCCGGACTGCCACCAGGCTCGGAGGAAGTCGCCGGTGGAGGTCACGCCGAAGATGCCGTTGCCGTTGGCCTCGGTCATCGCGAGGGAGCCCGGCACGACGTCGTCGGCACCGGGGATGACGGCGAGCTGGATGTCGCTGCCGTCATGCCAAGTGGTGAAGGCCTGTCCGTCGTCGTTCACGCCGTAGACGTTGGCGTGGATCCCCGTTCCCTCGCCGGTGACGATCGAACCGACGGCCGGGTCGGCACCGACATGATCGACGATGCGAGTGTTCCAGGCTCCCCCCACGAAGATCTTCTGCTGGAGCTGCCCGTGCTCGTTCACGCCGAACGCACCGTTGCCGTCGGTCCAGCGGAGCACGCCCTGACGAGCCACGCCCTCGACGTGGTAATCACAGCGGGTCTCATCCCATGGCTCGGGGTACTGGACATTGAAGATGACGTGGAGCCAGGTCCGCAGGACCAACTCGTCGCCACCCCAGCGCAGGGCCTCACACCAGGGTTGCTTGTACTGGGGGCTCTCGTCCGACCAGCCGACGGTCCCGTCCTCGTCGAACGACGTCGACCGCACGGTGAGCCAGGGAGGGATCGTCTCCTCGAAGTGGATCTCGGCGAGGTTCACCTCGTAGTGACCCTGGGGGAAGGCACCGTACGGGTAGTGCATCGCCACGTCCTCGACGACCGCACGCGGCAGAGGGTCGTCGGCGAACCCATCGAAGCCGAGCTCGTAGGCGTAGGGACCGATGGTGCCGGACGCGGCTTCACCTGAACCGCGGGACTGAGCCGCGACGGTCGATGCCAGGAGCGTGGAGACGAGAACGAGAGCGCGCAGGCGATGCGTGAGCGTGATGCGATCCGAGAGCGGGTCCATGAGCAGGTCTCCGAGGGACGCAGCCCTGCGAGAGACGGCGTCCTGAACGAGAGGGCTGGGAAGTGGCGGACTCGCTGACGCGAGTCACTTCAATCCCAAGCGTGCTCACCGGAGAAACTGACAGGAGGACTTAGCTCACTCAGTTCGACGGGCCTACGGGCAGGGAGCCGCGACCGTCCGGGCGACGGCGCTCGAGTCGAACCCCAGCGGCCCCTCCCCCGCTCCGTTGTGGCCGGCCACGAGGTAGTAGTACCCCTCCCGGGCCGGCGGCAGGTCGACGTCCGTCGTCATGGATTGCGGCACGTCACGTTGCGAGCAGGCAGCCGAGCGCCCGAGTCGGAGGTCGGTGAGGATGCCTCGGTAGAGCGAGAAGGTCACCGAGTGACTCCTCGCGCCGTCTTCCCAGGCGAGGGTCTCCCGATCCGTCCAGTGCAGGTACGTGACGGAGCCCAGCGGCGAGACCTCGGTGGGCAAGCGGTTCTCGAGAGGACCTTGGTGGTCGAGGTCGAGCCCATCGAGACGAGGATCGTCGGCGGGGATGCGCGTGGCACGGAACACCGAGTTGCCGCCCGGGGTCGCGTCGACGTCGAGGATCGATCCGTTCTGATCGGGGTTCACGTACTCCCAGGCCACGTCGCCCTCGGGAGTCACCTCGATGAGCCGTCCAGCCCGTCCCTGACAGGCGAGCGTGTTGCCGCCGCGCAGGCGGTGGGTTCCGGAGATGTTCTGGCTGTAGAAGACGGCGGGGTCGGAGTAGATCCAAGTCGGAGCCGCGGGCCCGTACGGCTGACCGTCCTCGAGGACGAACTCGCCGCCGTCCCCGGTGGTCGGCGGCGTGATCTCGTCGATCGTCGAGTAGGTGCCGTCGGGTCGGCCCTGTCCGTTGTTGAAGATCGTGAAGTTGCCCTCGCCCGGGTAGCCGGCAGGCACCCACTGAACGTCGTGCTGGCCGAAGAGCTGACGGTCGTCCGCAGTGCCACGGTCGTAGGTCTGGGGATTGCCCCAGCGGTAGAGCAGGTCGCCGCCGCGACCGCGACGTCCACCGGTGGAGTCAGCCGCCTCCTCGGTGGTCGTCGAATGGTCGATCACCCAGAGCTCGTGGAAGGCTCGCACGGAGATGACGATGAGCTCGAGCTCTTCGTTGTAGTCGATGCCGTTGGCGTGATGCCAGTCATCGGCGCCGCCGTTGGACGAGTAGTTGAGGTTGATTCGCTCGGGTCGATCGGCGACGACGTCGTGGTCGGGGCTGGCGGGATCGAAGTCCTGCACGAGGTGATCGGCTGCGTGCCAGGACCACACGATCTCGGCGCCCGTGGGCAGCGTGGGTCGCAGCTCGAGGACGGCCTCGGTCCAGAGCTCGCCGTCGGCGATCAAGCCGGGGTCGCGACCGAGGGCGAGAGCCTCGGCTTCGGTCCAGCGCTCCCAGACGAGGGCGAGGATGTTGCCGTTCGGGAGGATCTCGACGTCGTGATGGAGACGCTGGAGGTCGTCGGCCAGCGTGTACTCCCAGAGCAGCTCGCTGTCCCAGGACCAGCGCTGGAGCCGGCCGCCGGAGCCACCACCGTTGAGGACGGGCGTGGCACCCAGCGGCTTCGCACAGCGCAGGAGGACGCCGTCGTCTTCGAGGTACACGGACAAGCCGGGCCGCGAGTCACCTCCCCACCGATGGACGAGGTTGCCGTGGTCGTCCAGGAGATAGGTGAAGGTCGAGCCGCTGGGGCCGAAGAGCGTGTAGCCGCCCTCGGAGCGATCGTCGCGATGGAGCATCCCCACCTCGGCCCAGGCCGACGACACGTGGCTGGTGAGGACCAGGAAGGAGACGAACAGGCTGAGGCAGGGACGAGACACGGTGACTCTCCGACCGGGATTGGTGGAGGAATGTACGCCAGTCTCGTCCCGAGCCGGACACGCCGGAATCACGGACCCGTCGCAAGCCTTCAGTCCTCGGACACGACATCGGCGCAATCCGCCACGCGGAGGTCGTAGAACCACAGCCCGACGGCCTCACTCGGCGGCTCCGAGTGCTCGGACCCGACGTCGTCGTGAACGACCGGCCACCCACCCCGCTCAGGGACCGTCGCTCGGTGCAGGCGATAGGTCTCATTGGTCGACAAGGGGCGGCGCGACGAGTCCCAGTGAGCCGTCACCTGCGTCGCGCTCTTTCGGAGACGCAGGATCGCGCCGGCAGGCTCCGGAGGACCGTCGGTCGTGCAGGGGCAGCCGATGGCGTAGCTGCCGAGCGAGTCGGCCGAGCTCGCGGCGCCGTTGTCCCAGCCGGCGAACAGCACCCACGAACCGCACTCGCCCGGGATGACGGTCGGCCGCTCGCAGCCCGTGTACGACGGCGCGGGATGCGCCTCCTCGAAGAGCAGCTCCCCGGAGCCGGAGAAGATGCGGCGGTGCGTCTCGTCGCCGTGGAGGAGCTCGAACGAGCCGTCCTGGTCGACGTCGGCCACCGTCGCCCGAGCCGAGGCGACATCCTGGATCGACGCGTCCCACGCCGGCAGGAGCTCGCCGGTCAGGTCGTCGGTGACGACGTGATCGAACACGCGGAGGCGATCGTTGGCGGGGATGACGACCTCGAGCTCGCCGTCCAGGTCGAGATCACCAAGGGTCGGCCCGGACGGATACTGGAGCAGGTCCGGCAGCAACGCGGTCGGCAGCTCCATGACGACGAGCTCCTCACCTGCCGAGGACACGACGCGGACGACACCCGGTTGCCTGGTGTCGCCGACCTGCACGTTGACCACGTCGAGAAGGCCATCACCATCGAGGTCACCGACGTCGTTGGCGCCCTCCGTGCCGTAGCTGCTCGCGGCCTGCCAGACCGGACTCCCCTGCGCGCTGTAAGCCACGTTGCCGAGCAACAGCTCCCGCCCCGGGCTCGAGGGCACGAGGTCGGCGACGAGGGTGGCCGCCGAGCGGTGGATGTCGTAGCCGGGCTGTGGTGCGGCCCATTGCAGCGAGCCGTCGACGGAGACCACGACGGCGAGGTCGATGATCTCCGACACGCCGTCGAGGTCCAGGTCGGCGGCTTGCCAGGACTGTCCGAAGCCCTGGTCGGAGATCGGCTCGGGCCAGGGCCGACGCCAGAGGAAGCTCCCGTCGTGGTCGAGCGCGACGACGTCCTCGAGGGTCGCAACCAGGATCTCGACGACATCGTCGCCGTCGATGTCGAGGACCATCGGTCGGTGATTGGCACCACGCCAGACCTTGCTCGCACCGAAGACGGGATCGCTCAGCGACCAGTGCAACTCGCCGGTCTCACCGTCGATGACATGGAGCTGCCCCTGCGCGAAGCGCTCACCGGGTGGCGCGCTGCCCCAGGTGCAGAAGACCAGGTCGAGACGGTCTCGTGAGTCGATGACACCGTTCTCGTCATCGTCGGTGAGCTGGGCTGCCACGGGCGTGGTGGCTGTCCGTGGGAAGTCGGGCGAACGAGTGGCAGCGTCCCAAGTCCATAGAGGGACGACGTCGAGGTGCTCGGTCGCGGAGCCAAAGTGGTGGGCTCCCCCATGATCGAGCGAGCCCTCCCCCCAGGCGACGGTCGAGACCAACAAGAGGCTCGCCGCAATGCTCAGGTGCAGGAGCCGAAGACGAGAACGAGCGAATGAAGGACGGAAGAGCAGGTACTGAGCGGTCATGATGTGGACTCCCGGTGGGCTCAGGAGCAATGGCTCCTGGGCGATCAACCTCCCGAGAGTCCTCAACCACCGAGTGCGTCAGGCCTGACAAGGACCGTTCACCACTCCAGTCCCGCCCCGACTCATGCGCTCCTCCCCCAAGCGCAACGAAGCGGCCCCAGCTCTCGCCGAGACCGCCTCGTCATCTCACCGGGAGAGCCGGCGAGAGATGTCGTGCGCTGGGTAGGAGCGTGGCGCGACGTGGACGCGCTCCCTCTCAAACGTACGACGTGGACGCCTTGGTCCACGAGCTCTCCCCAAACGCAACGAAGCGGCCCCAGCTCTCGCTGAGACCGCCTCGTGATGTACCGGAGAATCCGGCCTGATTCTCGTGCGCTGGCTAGGAGCCAGGAGCGACGTGGACGCCTTGGTCCATGAGCGACGCCGCGACACCGCCAGCGCGCGAAAGGCAGGTCCGGATTTAGTACATGCCTTCCATGCCGCCCATTCCGCCGGGCGCACCGCCGGGAGCCGCTTCCTTCTTGTCCTCCGGGACCTCCCAAACGAGGGCCTCGGTGGTCAAGAGCAGCGCCGCGATGGAGCTGGCGTTCTGGAGGGCGCAGCGGACGACCTTGGCCGGATCGATGATGCCGGCGCGGACGAGGTCGGCGTACTTGCGGGCGTAGGCCTCGAAGCCGAAGGTCTTGTCGTCCTTACCCTTGCCGCCTTCCTTGACCTTGGCGACGACGATGGAACCCTCCTCGCCGGCGTTCGCGGCGATCTGGCGGAGGGGCTCCTCGAGGGCGCGAGCGACGATCTGGACGCCGGTCTTGACGTCACCCTCAGCGTCGACGCGCTTGAGGCCGTCGATGCAGCGCAGCAGCGCCGTGCCACCGCCGGGGACGATGCCCTCCTCGACGGCCGCCTTCGTGGCGTGCATGGCGTCCTCGACGCGGGCCTTCTTCTCCTTCATCTCGGTCTCGGTGGCAGCACCGACCTTGATGATGGCGACACCACCGACGAGCTTGGCCAGGCGCTCCTGGAGCTTCTCGCGGTCGTAGTCGGAGCTGGTCTCCTCGATCTGGGTGCGGATCTGCTTGACCCGGCCCTGGATGTCGGCGCCCTTGCCCTTGCCCTCGATGATGGTCGAGTCGTCCTTGGTGATGACGATCCGCTTGGCCTGACCGAGCATCTTGAGGTCGACGTTCTCGAGCTTCTGACCGAGGTCCTCGCTGATGACCTGGCCGCCCGTGAGGACCGCGATGTCCTGCAGCATGGCCTTGCGGCGATCACCGAAGCCCGGCGCCTTGACGGCCGCCACGTTGAGCGTGCCGCGGAGCTTGTTGACCACGAGGGTCGCGAGCGCCTCGCCGTCGACGTCCTCGGCGACGATGAGCAGCGGCTTGTTGACCTTCGCGATCTGCTCGAGGCAGGGCAGCAGGTCCTTCATGTTCGAGATCTTCTTCTCGAAGATGAGGATGTACGCGCCGTCGAGGACCGTCTCCATGCGATCGGAGTCGGTCACGAAGTACGGCGAGAGGTAGCCGCGGTCGAACTGCATGCCCTCGACCACCTCGAGGGAGGTGTCGAGACCCTTGGCCTCCTCGACCGTGATGACGCCGTCCTTGCCGACCTTGTCCATCGCCTGGGCGATGATGTCGCCGATGGCAGAGTCGTTGTTGGCCGAGACCGCACCGACCTTCGCGATGTCGGAGCCGCTGACGGCCTTGGAGAGCTTGCCGATGTTGTCGACGGCCTTCTCGACGGCCTTCTCGATGCCGCGCTTGAGGTCCATCGGGTTCGCGCCGGCGGTGACGTGCTTGACGCCCTCACGGTAGATGGCGCGGGCGAGAACGGTCGCGGTCGTGGTGCCGTCACCGGCGGTGTCGGAGGTCTTGGAGGCGACCTCGCGCACCATCTGCGCGCCCATGTTCTCCTGCGGGTCGGTGAGCTCGATCTCCTTGGCGACGGAGACGCCGTCCTTGGTGATCGTCGGCGTGCCGAACTTCTTGTCGAGGACCACGTTGCGGCCACGCGGTCCGAGGGTCACCTGCACTGCATCGGCGAGCTTGTTCACGCCGCGCAGGATGACCTGCCGGGTGGCGTCGCCGTAGCTGATTTCCTTGCCTGCCATGTCTCTACTCCTTCAGCTCGGCTGAGTTACTCGACGATCCCGAGGATCTCGTCTTCCTTGAGAATGATGTGGTCTTCGTCGTCGATCTTGACCTCGGAGCCGGCGTACTTGGGAAGCACGACCCGGTCACCCTTCTTGACGCTCAAGGCGACGGTGTTGCCATCGCCATCGACGCGGCCGTGGCCCACGGCGACGACCTTGCCCTCCATGGGCTTCTCCTTGGCCGTGTCGGGAATGATGATCCCGCCCTTGACCTGTTCCTTGTCGTCGATCCGCTTGACCAGCACGCGGTCGTAAAGGGGTCGAATCTTCATCGTGGAAAGCCTCCGGTCCCGCCACCGGCGAGACCCTGCCCGGACCCTGTGGCCCTGATGTTGTCAGCACTCTCCCGGGACTAGTGCCAATGGCGCTCGGCGGGACGAGAGCCCGCAAGACACCGAGGGACGGGGGCGCTGTCAGCACTCTCCCGAGAGGAGTGCTAATCATGGAGAGCAGCCTGGGGGGTGTCAAGGCGGAGACGGGAGATTCCCCTCCTGACCGGCTTCAGGACGGCCGCGCGTGACCGATGGATCCTGCAGGCGGACCTGGCCCGCCCCTTGCTCAGTACTGAGATGAGGGGGGTGCCGGAGGTCGACCATGCAGCCAAGACGACACGTCAGAGCCCACTACAGCTTTTCTGAAGGCCAAATTCGGGGGTTCCGCTCCGTTGGGGTCCTTCGTGCGAAAGTTGTTCGGATGTCGATCGGGCGACCGGAATCCGGTCAGAGGAGGCGGCCATGAGCGCCAAGGCCGTCGATCTCATCCGCACCCTGGGTGGCGGTGACCTCGAGCAGCGTCTCCAGGAAGCCGCCCAGAACGTGGGCGTCGGTCCCCTCTCCGAGGCGGACCTCGTCCACCTGGTGCGCATCCTCACCAACAACTCCCTGGTGGTCACGCCCATCTTCGAGCTCATCAAGTTCCACGACTTGATCGACGCTCACTTCCACCCGGGCGCGCTCCAGCTCCTCACCGCCACGGCAGAAGACGACCAGGCGCTGCACCGGCTGCTCGCGGTCCCCGACCACGTGCGCGTGCTCGGCGACAAGTGTCTCTTCGAGACCGGTGTCGCCCGACGCAAGGGTCCGAGCGGTCTCGACTTCGAGGAGCTCGGCCAGCGCTCCTACGAGAAGGCCTCTCAGGTCCTCGACGCCCTCTCACGCGACCCTCGCCTGCGCGAGTTCTACGAGCAGAACACCCTGAACACGATGGCCCTCGAAGACGAGGTCGCCTTCCTCGAGCATTGCGCCGAGGTGTTCGCCCTGCACGTGAAGCTCTTCCACGAGCTCCTCGACCAGCATCGCCCCGAGATCCTGCACGCCAACTCCGAGGAGCAACGCGACCAGCTCGCCAGCGCCCTCGGTCGTCGTCGCGACTCCGAGCGCGCCAGCCTCGTGCCGCTCAAGACCGAGCTGCCCGACGACGGAACCGACACGGTCCGCGACGACGTGGACGAGGTCGACGACGATCGACCCGAGGCGCCGAGCCTCCAGCTCGTCTCTCGCACCCAGGAAGAGGAAGACGAGATCCGCTTCCGCGAGCTCATGGCCGCAGAGAAGATCGTCCTCTTCTCCGCGCTCGACACCGAGCTGTTGCGCGACGAGCTCAAGAAGGTCGTCATCCGTCAGGATCCGGCCATCGACTCGCTCTGCGACGAGCTGTCGCTCTATGCCACCGGCACGCAAGACCCACGCAAGCCGGCGTCGTTCTTCCTCATCGGGCCGACCGGTGTCGGCAAGAACTACCTGGTCGAGAGCACGCTGCGTCTCTTCGAGAAGCTCTGGGGGATCGAGGTCCCCTATCTCGAGCTCGAGGGGCCGGAGTTCACCTACCCCTCCGACATCAACGAGCTCAAGGGCGCGGCCCGTGGCTTCATCCGCTCGGACGAAGAGGGTCTGATGACCCAGTTCCACTCGCGGGCGCACGACAAGCCGATCTCGGTCATGCTCATCGACGAGGTCGAGAAGGCGCATCCGCAGCTGCGGCGGTTCTTCCTGCCGATCATGGATCGGGGAACCATGACCGACAATCGCGGCAAGGTCCTGCACTTCGAAAACAGCCTCATCTTCTTCACCTCCAACATCGGCTACTCCGATGCCAGCCAGCGCACGGCGCCCATCGGCTACGGCACCGAAGAGAGCAAGGAGCGGGAAGAGGAGCACTTCGTGCTCTCGCGCGTCCGCAAGACGCTCTCGCCGGAGTTCATCAACCGGGTCCACCTGGTCCACTTCCAGCACCTCACCCGGGATGCCGTCGACGAGATCTTCGACCTCGAGCTCGAGAAGATCGCCAATCGCTACGCCGTGGCTCAGGAGATCGATCTCCGGGTCAGCGAGGCAGCGCGACGCGAGATCCTCGAGCGTGGCTACCACGCCGACTACGGCGCGCGGAACCTGGCCAAGGAGCTCAACCGTTGCGCCAACATCGAGGTCTCGAAGGTCCTCAAGCGTGACGAGGACAAGAAGATGGGCGACGTCACGCCCACGCTTCAGCTCATCCGCGACATGCGCGAGGGTCGTCGACCGTACGACGGCGCCGAGCTGCAGGAAGCGGTGGAGGCCTGCTCGCGGATCCAGGTGCCCTACCGAACGGTCACCATCGACTGGACCGGCGGCGAGTTCACCTACGAGCGGGGTTAGCCTTCGTGGCTGGCCCCGAGAGCCTCCTCAGTCAGCTTGGACGAGTCATCACGGCGACCTACGGCCTGACCAGGCCGGGATCGCCGCTGGAGACCTTCGTCATCGGCGACCGAGGCCTGCTCACCCTCCACGCGGATCACTGGGCCGAGGGCCGGGACCTGAGCCGTCCCGGCGAGGCCATGGTCCTCCTGCGTGAGGAAGACGACGACACGCTGGTCAGCCTCTACTACCCCGACGCGCTCATCGAGAACCTCGAGCGTCATGACCCTCGTCGCGGCCTCTGCGAGGAGAACCTCCGCGACTTCGCGGTGTTCGTCGAGGAGCTCGATCACCTGCTCGTTCTCGCCGACGCCTCGGCGAACGGTCGTCAGGTCGCAGCCGTCGAGCTGGAGCTGCACGCGAACGTGACGGTCGTGCTCACCGCCGACCTGTTCCACGCGCGGAGCCTGGGCCTGCGACGTCTCCCCGAGGAGGAGTCACGCGCCCTGCGCACGGCCCTGCTCGACTGCGGTGACTACGAGGGAGAGGAGAGCAGCGGCTGGCGTCAGCGTTATCTCGACGCTCGACGCGCGGCATGGCGCTTCCTCGATCGCCTGTTCGAGACACCACGAGGCGAGCGACACGCGCTGCTTCAGCGCTTCAGCGGTGCGCCGCTACCGGAGAAGCTCGCGCTCTGCGCCGCGTGAGTCACGCCCGGCTCCTCGATCCTCACGACCACTGACTCGGCGGGACGACCGTTGCCTTCTTCGCCACGTCAGATCCCAGGCCGAGACGCGATCTTCACCGTAGTCCTTCGCAAGAGGCGAGCCGCTTCGGCCCGCCCTTCGAGGACGCAGTGGAGCCCACCATGCCAGCCCGTCACTCCGGTCCAGCGTTTCTTCTTCTCCTCACCCTCCTGACCGCCAGCAGCGCTCACGCGGGCCGCGGTGGCTGCGGTGACTGCGATGTCGACTCCGGCCACGTCGACATCCTCGATGCTCTCCGCATCGCTCAGGCCAGCGCTGGTCAGAGCGCACCGCAGCCCGATCCCCTGCCGGTGGTGAGCGTCCCGACGACACCTTCCGGCGACGTTGACAGGGCTCGGACCAACACCGCCCTGCAGGACGAGCCGCAGCGGACGGTGGCTGGCCTGGCTTGCCTCAGCACCGATCCCATCGCAGCCCTGAGCTGCCTGCTGGGGCTCGATCCCTCGTAAGATGCGGGCCTCGTCAAGGAGGCCCCCGTGAGCTCGCTCCCCCGCCCCGACCTGTCCGATCGACCACTGGAGATGACCTGCGAGCGCACGGTCAACGCCAACGCAGCGGACGTCTACTCCGCCTGGACGACACGCTTCGACTGCTGGTTCGCTCAGGCCGGGACGCTCGTCCTGGTCCCGGAGCCCGGTCGTCCCTACTTCTTCTACAACCGAGACGACTGGGGTCGGCACCCTCACTACGGTCGGATCCTCGACCTGCGAGAGAACCAGCTCGTCGAGATGACGTGGATGACGGGGAACGGGACCGCCGAGGGAACCGAGGGAGCCGAGACGATCCTCCGGATCGAGCTCACCCCGAAGGGCGAAGCCACGGACGTTCGCTTGACCCACTCCGGTTTCGTCTCGGAGAGGTCGCGTGACGGACACGCCGAGAACTGGCCGCTGGCTCTCGACATCCTGGACGAAGCCCTGTCGTGATCGGCCGCCCTGCGATTCGGGGCGCTTCAACTCGACCCTGACCGATCCGCTGCTGTTCCCCTGCTCACGAAAGCGAGCACGAGTCCGTCTTGACGACGAGGGCTCGTCGTGGCGGGCAGGACGACTATCCTCCGATTGCTAGGGGAGTCACCAACAGGAACAGCCGATGAACCGACGACGTCTTGTTCGGATCGGCGTGGCAGCTTCGCTGCTCGTCGCCACCCTTTCGTCCCCGGCCCTGGCTTGCCAAGACCTTCCCACCGGCAACACCGTCCTCGCCGTCAACCTCCTCAGCTCGGTCAGTCAGGCCGAGCCCGGTCAGGAGGTCGAGCTCTCCTACACCTTCAGCCACTTCGGTGACCCGCTGCTCGACCCGCCCTTCCGCACGGACGGCGCGCACGTCACCAGCGGTCTCATCGCAAGGCTCGTGACGCTCGACGAGCTGCCACCGGAAGGCGACTGCGTCGATCGCGACAACGTGCTGAGAACGGAGCTCCTCGACATCTCCGAGGGCAACCCCCTCGTCGTCGACACAGGGCCGCTGATCGTCAACTACCCCGAGGGCCAGGCGATCACTCTCGACCAGATCTTCGACGATCCGTACAGCCCGAAGGCCGTCAATCCGACCGGCCTCACCGGCAGCACGACGCTCACCATGCCGGCCGGCAGCGTCGGTCAGGCCCTGATGGTCAAGCTGCACGTGTTCTCGCGCTACCCCATCGGCACGACCGGCACGAGCTGGGGCATCGCGGCCACGTCCACCGAGGCGTGCATTCTCCTGAGCGACGGGCCGAGCGAGACACCGCAGGCAACCTTCACGCGTCCGCTGACCTCGGCGGAGGGCGGCAGCGCGGTTCCCTTCGAGATCGTCGTCGACCGGGGCGACTACCCGGCGGAGCGCCCGCTGCGCTTGGTCGTCGAGCGAGAGAACCCGGCCGACCCCGTCGACCTCTTCCCCATCGAACCCGCGACCCTGACCGCGGACGGCGTGCTCATCGAAGGCGACGAGGCTCGCGTCCACATGAACTGCGGGCTGCACTTTCCGTGCTTCGTGGGCATGAGCAACCGGCTGCACCTCAAGCTGCTCGACGGAGACTTCGTCGTCTACGAGAGTCGGCTGTTGGATCCGGCCGGACGCGGGGAGGCCGGCGTGTCGGAGGCGCCGCTGGCCCATCTCGAGGTCGTGGCCATCGACGGCTCATCCGAGGGTCGCTTGCAGTGGGGACGCGACGCCGAGGTGCTGCTCCGTGCCTACGCCCGCAACCCGGCGGTGGGCGTCGACGCGAGCCTGACCGACGTGCTCATGCAGTGGGAGCTGCCTGAGGGCTGGGAGCTGCTCGACCACTGGCTCCATCACCACGACAACCCGCTGGACGACGTCACGCCGTCCCGGAACGCGCTCACCGCCAATGCGCGCTTGCAGCAGGTCGGCGGCCGCGTGGAGGTGAGCTCCGACGTCGTCCGGCATCGCTTCGTGACGCACCCCTCCGGTCCGCCGATCTTCTGGGACCTGCTCGAGGCCGACCTGCTCGTGCGCGTGCCGGCGTCGGCGTTGGCGAGCGACACCTTGGTCGTGCCGGGGCTGGAGGTGACCGGCCAGCACGGTGAGATCCGGCGGGAAGGGAGCACGGAAGAGCTGGTGCTCCCGGTCGCTCCCCGCCTGCGCACGGATCCGCTGGACGGGAGTCGGCGGTGGCGTCCGACGGAGCGGGGTCCGCGAGGGACGCGACGGGGGCTGTAGCCGGCCGTTTAGACAACTCACCAGTCAGTTGGTTCCTCTCGCTAGCCTGTCTCCCCCAGGAGACAGGCCGTGGCCATTCGAGAGATCAGCGTCAAGGAACTCGCCCAGAAGGCACGGGCGGAGATCCGCGAGGTCAGGGAGTCGGGCGGACAGCCGGGAACGTTGTTCACGTTCCTGATCGGCTCGGGCTGCTCGATCACGGCCGGTCTACCGTCGACCACGACGCTGGTCCAGGTCATGAAAGCGCGAAACGAAGCCGAGGGAGAGCCGCCGAGTTGGGGAGAGCTGCTGGACAGCGCGGACAAGGGCGAGCTCCAGGACTTGGAGAACGGCGAAGCACCAACGCTCTACCCAGAGCTCATGAAGGACGAGACGCTCTTCCACTCCCCTCAATCACGTCAGCGCTTCATCACTTCGGTGGTGCGATGGTCCAGCTCGCGGCAGCCAGAGATGAACGCCGAGTCACTACGTCTCGCCGCGATCCTCAAGTCGGGCACGCACGGTGAGAGCCAGGATGCGCGAACGAGCGACCTGGGTCGTCACCTGGCCCACACCGTGTTCACCACCAACTTCGACGAAGTCCTCCCGCAGACGTTTCGCTACTGCGGTGAGCCAGTCGCCGTCATCGACGACCAGAGCCTCCACGGTCGCATCGAGCCCTACCCCCTCTACCCAAGAGTCGTTTACCTGCACGGCTGCCACCTCTTCTACAACTTGCGCAACACCGAGAGCGAGCTCCAACGCGCCGAACTGGATCGCTCGGGCGGCGTGGACCTCACGGGACTCTTCATGCGGTTCCGCGAGTTCCTTCGACACTCCTCCCTCATCGTGCTGGGCTACGGCGGATGGCAGGACCGAGCCATGCTCGCCATTGAAGATGCTCTCAACGATGCCAACAGCCTCCCGCTCGGGCTGTATTGGGGGGCACGCGATGGGAAAGGCTCGCTCTCATCCAAGGTACGCCAGCTTCTCGAGTCTCATTCCGACCGAGCCCATCTCTTGGCGCCTGGTCAGGATGCGGCCCAGGTTCTCGACTCATTGTGCTCGGAGTTCGATGTCGACTGGCTGAAGAGCATCAGCTCGTGGTCTGACCGCATCGCGCTCGTGGGAACGAGCCTGCACAAGCAAGCCAGCAGGCAGGGCAACGGCGCGACATCCGAGTCACAGAGCGCAGCCGAAGAAGGAGCCGCCAAGCTCTCTTGGCTGCTGAGACACGGGCAGGTCTTGAGCAAGGCACGGCGCCTCTTTGCTCGCTACGACGTTGCTGGCTCGAGGGCTCTCCTGAAGGAGCTCAGCGAGCTCCAGATGGAAGTCCCCTCAGAAGCTCGACGCGAACGCGCGTTGCTACTCGAGCTCGAAGGCAGACTTCAGCTCATGTACGGGCACGACCTTGCCAGAGCAGAGCAAGCGCTCCGAGGCTCACTACTCCTGAGAGAAGAGAGCGGCGACCTGGAGGGTTATGCGAGCGCCCTCAACTACCTCGGCCATGTACTCGTGCGCACCAAGAGTTTCGAGGAAGCTGAGAAGCTGCTCCACCAGGCTCTCCAACTCCACGAAAACCACGGTTCGCCATTGGAACAGGGCAATGTTCACCTGGGTCTTGGCGCGCTCCTCTTACGCCAGTCCAGGCTCGACGAGGCCAGCGCTGCCTACGAGGCCGCGGCTCAACGTCATCAACAGGCACTGTCACTCAATGGGCAGGCCTATGCGCGGAGTGGGCTAGGACGCGTCGACCTCAGGCGCTCAGAGCTCGCGCGGGCTGAGAAGCTGTTCTTGGAGGCGCTGGACCTTCACCGCAAGGCGGAGGATGAGCTAGGAATCGCACAACAGCTCTTCGACATCGGTGAGCTGCGTCTACAGCAGAACGATCTGGCCAAGGCCGAGGAGTCATTCACTCAGTCTCTGCAGAACTTCGAGTCATTGAATGACTGCCTCGGCAAGGGCAATGTCCAGAGAGGACTCGCGGAGGTCCTCCGGGCCCGCGGGCAACTCGACCAGTCGCGAGGACGACTCGACGAGTCCCGAGTGCTCCTCGAGCAAGCACACGCATCGGAGAGCCTCCTCGAAGTCGATCTCGCCCTCGCCCGCCTCCAGCACGCCGAAGACGACACCTCCGCCGCTCGCGAGCTTGCCACCTCCATCCGCACGAAGGCCGACGAGCTGGGCCTGGCCCTGATCGCCGCGGACGCCGACGCCTTCCTCGCCGGGCTCCCCGACACCGAGGAGGAGACGCAGTAGCCTCTTCCCCCATCGAGCCCGCACGCGGCGGGGGCTGTAATCTCCCTCGGCATCCCGTCCGGCCTCGGAACCGGGCGCCCGGGCCAGGCCATGACTCGACCACGATCACTCACCCTCGACACCACCCAGTCCATGCCGAGCCGAGGCTCCCTTCGTGCGGCCGTCGCGCTGTCACTCCTGTTCTCGCTGAGCGGCTGCGCTCTTCACTCAGCGCCACCGCGCACTGCGTCACCAGTCACTCCCATCCGCATGGCTGACGGAGGCGTCTTCCAGTCGCTCACGCGGGGCGGGTGCTTCGGTGCCTGCCCCGTTTACACCGTGACGATCCACGCGAGCGGCATCGTTCGCTACGAGGGCACGCAACACGTCGAGGAGCCAGGCGTTCGCCGCAGGCGGATTCCCCACTCCGAGCTGCACTCCCTCCTGCGCCGAGTCGAAGAGCTCGGTTTCTGGGAGCTTGCCCCCGAGTATCCGATCGTCGGCGAAGGGCTCACTCGGCGCATCATCGATGCAGCAACGGTGTCAACGACGGTGACGACGACAGCCGGCACCAAGACCGTCTTGAATCGCTGGCGACTGGAAGCCCCCGACGCGCTGAAGGATGTCGAGCATCGCGTGAACCAGGTGTCTGGCGCGCTGAGGCGGGTGACGGGCAAGCCTCACCAGGCGGAGCCGCCGCCCCGGGAACGAGAGGAGGCGCAGTGACCTCCTCCCCCATGTCCCCCCGCGACCTCTTCGCCCTCGGCTCCGCGCTCCTGGCCGCCGTCCTCGTCGCGGCCGTCGTCCTCCACCTCCTCCGCGGCGGCTCCCTCTCCGAGCTGGAGAGCCCGCGCTCCCCCGATCGCCCGGCGGACCGAGATGAGACGGCCGATCCTTCCGAGGACCCACCCCACCCGACATGATGGGGCCATGGAACGACGTCGCTTCCTGACCGCTCTCACCGTCGGCGCCTCCGGTCTCCTCGGCGTCCTCGTCTCCATTCCCCTGGTCGGCCACCTCTTCGCGCCGCTCACCCGCAAGGCCAGCGGTGCCGACGCCCCCATCGACCTGGGCCCCGTCTCCGACTTCCCCGTCGGTCAGCCCGTCCGTGTCGCCTTCCCCGTCCGCATCGAGGACGGCTGGGCGGTGACCGAGGGTGAGCGCTCCGCCTGGGTCGTCAGGAACGGCAGCGACCAGGTCCACGTCTTCACGACCACCTGCCCTCACCTCGGCTGCTCCGTCGAGTGGGCGCCGAAGCGCGACGAGTTCTCCTGCCCCTGCCACGACAGCGGCTTCGGCAAGGACGGCGCCAAGCTCCACGGCCCCTCGCGCCGCGGCCTCGACGCCCTCCCGGTGGAGGTGAAGGCCGACCGGCTCGTCGTCCGACACGTCGAGTACGTCCCCGGCATCGCCGACAAGCGCCGCCTCGACGGACGGGACGCGTGAGTTCGATGAAGGAGCGCCTCGCCAGCCTCCTCGCTGCTCTCGAAGAGCGCACCGGTGCCCTCACCGCCTGGCGCTTCCTCGCCGACGAGAAGGTCAAGGGCGGCGCCCGCTGGGCCTACGTCTTCGGCTCGGGCCTCGTCGTCCTCCTCGTCGTGCAGTTGCTCTCCGGCGTCGTGCTCGCCGGCGACTACGCCCCCACGACCGACGCTGCTCACGCCAGCCTGCAAGCCCTGAGCGACCCCGAGCGCTCGGCCTGGGGCGGCCTGCTCCGTAGCCTCCATCACCATGGCGCCACCTTCCTGGTGCTCATGCTCGTCGCCCACGGGCTGCAGGTCGCCTTCGCCGGCGCCTACCGCAAGCCGCGGGAGACGAACTGGTGGACCGGCCTGGCGCTGGGCGGCGTGCTGCTCGGCTCGGCCTTCACGGGTTACCTCCTCCCCTGGGACCAGACCGCCTACTACGCCACCAAGGTCGGGCTCTCGATCCTCCGCGGCGTCCCCATCATCGGTGGCCCCAGCGCCGAGCTCCTCCAGGGCGGACCGGGCCTCGGCAACCTCACGCTGACGCGCTTCTACACCCTCCACGTCGTCGTCCTCCCCGCCTGCCTGCTCCTCCTCTTCGCCCTCCACCTGGCCCTCTTCCGACGTCACGGCGTGACGCCTCCCGAGACGCTCACCGAAGACGAGCTCGAGACCCAGGCCGAGACCTTCTTCCCCGCCCAGGCGCTGAAAGACGTCGTCTTCGCCCTCGTCATCATCGGCGGGCTCTACCTGGTCTCGACGCTCTGGCCCGCTCACCTCGGACCGAAGGCCGACCCCAGCCAGCCCTTCGACGCCCGGCCCGAGTGGTACTTCTACTGGCTGTTCCAGCTCCTCCACTACTTCGAGCCACCCATCGAGTGGGTCGGCAGCCTGCTCATCCCCGGCCTGCTCGCCGGCTTCCTCGTCGCCCTTCCCTTCCTCGACCGGAGCAAGACCCGCGCGATCAAGGACCGTCTCCTCCCCCTCGGCAGTCTCGTCATGGCGCTGGTGGGCGTGGCGGTCCTCACCCTCCAGGTCTTCCTCGCCGACGCCGACGCGGCGAAGAACGCCGAGCCCGTGGCCGTCACGAAGCGCCTGGAGGCCGGAAGCACGGCGGCAGGCGGAACCGCGAGCCCCGACTACGCCCGCGCGGCCATGCTCTACGGTCGCTACTGTCTCGAGTGCCACGACAGCGACGGCGCCCCCATCGACGAAGACGCCACCGACCTGCGGAGCGAGAACTTCGCCCGGATGGCGGCCGCCGACCCGGGTCACCTCGTCGAGGTCATCCTCTCCGGCGGCGAGATGATGCCGGCCTTCGACGAGGACATGAGCCGCGAAGACGCCGAGCTCATCGCCCGGGAGATCCTCCTCGGCTTCGCCACCGGCTCCGACTGAAGGGCCGCCGGCGATGTGCGGTCGCTACAGCCTCCGGATCACCGTCGACGAGCTCGGCGACATCCTCGGAGGCACCGAGCTCGACCCGGCGGTCGCCCCGGCTCTCGACGAGACGCCCGGTCACCAGGTCGCGCCGAGCCTCGACCTCCCCGTCCTCCTCGACGACGGCCGTCGTCGCGTCGCCCTCCATCGCTGGGGTCTCATCCCCTTCTGGGCCAAGGACGAGAAGATCGCCTACAAGCTCATCAACGCCCGGGCCGAGACGCTCCCGGAGAAGCCCGCCTTCCGCGAGGCCCTCGGCCGACGGCGCTGCCTGGTTCCCGCCTCCGGCTTCTTCGAATGGAAGAAGCTCGGTGCTCGTGAGAAACAGCCCTACCTCATCCGCCACCGGGACGGAGAGCCGTTGACCTTCGCCGGGCTCTGGGAGCGCTGGCGCCACGGGCCGGACGGGGTCGTGCACAGCTTCACGATCGTCACCGTGGCGCCCAATACCCTCATGACCGAGCTCCACGACCGGATGCCGGCCATCCTCGAAGGCCCAGCCCGCGAGGCCTGGCTCGACCCGGAGCTCTCGAAGGACGAGCACCTCGGGCTCCTCCAGCCCCTACGTGACGGCGTCCTCGAAGCCGTCCCGGTGTCGTCCCTGGTCGGCAATCCCCGCAATGACCTGCCCGAGTGCACGCAACCCGTCGGGGCCCCGCTGCGGTAGAACTTCCGTGTAGCGACTCCTCTCCCGTCGCTCCGGAGGGCCCGGCCATGACCGACTCGACCGACTCCCCCGTCGTGGTGGGCGTCTACCCCACGCTCACCGACGCCACGCTCGCCCGGCACGCCCTCCAGGCCGAGGGCCTCGACGCCTGGCTCCAGAACGAGTTCGTCTACCTCCTCGACACGGCCTGCTGGCCCACCGACGGCATCCACGTCGTCGTGCGGGCCGAGGACCGGAACCGGGCCTGGGATCTCCTGCAGGAGCAGGACCAGGCCGAACACGGCGACGACTGACTAGCTCGTCGGCAGCGCCACGCGGTAGGCCAGCCGTCCGTCGTGCACGCAGATCTCTACCCGCTCGTCGAGGAGCTGCAGCGCGAGCTTCATGAGCAAGGACGGCGGATCGGCGTAGACCGAGCGACCACAGGCCAGCATGGAGTGGCCCTGACGCAGGCCCTCGTTCCAGGCTGGCGAGCCCTGCCGCACGCGGCTCACCGCCGTGACCAGCCGACCGCGGTGCCGCACCTGGTCGAGCGTGAAGCCGAGCACCGACGAGACGATGCCCGCCGCCCGCTCGGGACCGAGCGCCTCGGCCAGCACGCTGAGCGTCTCCCGCTGGCTGCCGCGGAGGATGCTCAGCTCGAAGCGGCTGCCGATGGCGATGCGGGAGAGATGAGTCCAGAGCTCGTCGACGTCGGCCACCCGTTGGCCGTCGACCGCGTGGATCAGGTCGCCGGCCCGCAGCCCCGCCTCGTGCGCCGGTGCACCGGAGAGCAGTCGGGCGACCTCAAGCACCGGCTGGGAGTCGCCGCCGAGCTCGACCAGCACCGGGTTGAGCCGAAAGCCGAGCCAGACCTGCCGCACGCGACCGTAGCGGACGATCTCCTCGACGACCTTCTTGGCGCGACCGACGGGGATGGAGAACGACACGTTCTCCGACTTGGCGATGACCTGCGTGTTGATGCCGATGAGATCGCCGTTGATCGTCAGCAGCGCCCCACCCGAGTTGCCCGGGTTGATGGCCGCGTCGGTCTGGAGCAGGTCGGAGAACATGGTCTCGCCGATGACCACTCGCCGCCCCGTCGACGAGAGAACGCCGGTGGTCACCGTGCTCTGCAAGCCGAACGGATTGCCGATGGCGATGACCGTCTCGCCCGGGTAGAGCGGCTCGTCGAAGTCGAGCGAGAGGTAGGGATAGGGCCCGTCACCGGAGACCTTCAGCAAGGCGAGGTCGTAAGGCGTCGCCACGCCCAGCACCTCGGCCAACACCTGACGCCCATCGAGGAAGGTCACGGTGATCCGCGAGGCGTCCTCGATGACGTGGGCGTTGGTCACCACGAGACCGCTGGGATCGACGATGACCCCGGAGCCGAGACTGTTCTCGACGAAGCGGTCCTGGCCCAAGGGCATGCCGAACACGCTGCGGCGACCGACCGCGGCCTCGGTCGAGATGTTCACGACCGCCGGCGCGACGCGCTCGACGGTGCGCACGACCGGAGTGCGTCGGTCGACCTTGCCCAGGCCGAACGACGCGGGACGCCTCGGATCGGCGGCCTCGACGGCCCCGGCTCCGACGCAGGCTATCAGGATGAGACGGAGGACGACTCTCACGGCTGCGCACCCTTCGTGTACCCGAATGGTAGCCGGAGAGAAGACGGATGCCAGCCGGGAAGCCTCCAGCTGGCTTACTCGCCCGCCGAGACGGTGTTTCAACCCCCCGGGCTCTCCCGCCGTCTGACTGAGTGCGCGGGGACGGAAGCTGACCCCGGCACGACACGAGGAACACCATGAAGATCGCGACTGTCCCCACGTTCACCCTCAGCCTCGCGCTCGCCGCCAGCGTGGCGCAGGCCGACTCCTTCAAGAAGCTCGACCTCGACGGCAACGGCGAGATCTCCCAGGCCGAGCTGCTGGCCCACGTCGAGCAGCGGATGAAGACCGGCGACACCAATGGCGACGGCGTCATCTCCCAGGACGAGTGGCGCTCTGCCCGCGGCGAGCGTCGCGACCGCCTCGCCAAGAGGGGCGGCAAGGGCCGACTCGCCCGTCTCGATGCCAACGGCGACGGTCAGGTCGACTGGGATGAGTTCAAGGTCACCGCCGAGAAGCCGAACCGCGCCGACACCAACGGCGACGGCATCGTCGAGCGCAGCGAGATCCCCGACGATGAGCGCTCCCTCCGTCGCTTCGAGAAGGCCGACCTGAACGGTGACGGCCGCGTCGACTTCGCCGAGCGCGAGGACGGCCTCCGCGAGAAGTTCGCCAAGCTCGACCAGGACGCCGACGGACTCATCGCCCTCGACGACATCCGGCAGCGCTCGCGCTCCCAGCGCGGTGAGCGCGGACGCTTCCAGGGCCTGCGCTCGCGGCTCGAGAAGCTCGACACCAACGGGGACGGCGCCCTCGACGAAGCCGAGTTCCTGTCCGCCGACAAGCGGGCGGAGGCCAGGCTCGACATCGACGGCAACGGCGTCCTGACCAAGGACGAGCTCCCGGAAGGCCCTGGCCTCGAGCGGCAGCTCCGCTTCTTCGATCGCCTCGATCTCGACCACGACGGACGGGTCGACGAGGCCGAGGTCGACGAGGGGCGACGTCAGAAGTTCCAGGACCTCGACCGCAACGGCGACGGCCTCCTCACCGAGGACGAGCTCGGCCGCTCCCGTCGCTCACAGCGTCAGCGCTTCGAGCGACGCTGAAAACCCCGCTGAGACCGGCTTGCGACGGCGTCTCGGGCACTCACCGGCCCCGAGCGCCTGCGGGCTGGTCAGGGTCGCTGGGTCCTGCCATGATGGCGACCCCGTCGTCGCCAGAAGAAGCCCCGCAAACCAGTGGCTCCTGGTGCCTGTCCCACGGCGGTGAGAGACCCCGCCTTGTCCGACGAAGCCCGACCTTCTCCCGAGGATGTGGATCGCCCGGAGCCGCCCACGCCCCCGCCGCCGGCGGAGGACGCCGCGGTGACGGAGTCCGCTGACACCCCGTCCTCCGACGAGTCTCCCGCCGACGCCGCCCCGGCCGCGCCCGCTCCGGAGACCGACGCGACGCCCGAGGCCGCAGCAGCGCCTGAGGCCGCAGCAGCGCCTGAGGCCGCAGCAGCGCCTGAGGCCGCAGCAGAGCCCGAGGCCGCGAGCGAGCCAGCGGCGGCCGGGGCGAGCGCCGACGCCGCGAGCGCGCCCTCCGAGACCGCCGCGGAGCCGGCCGGCGAGAGCACCGAAGCGTCGACCGAGAGCACGGACGCCCCAGCCGAGCCTGCCGCCGCGGCGACCACCGACGACGCGAGCGAGACCGAGGCGCCGGCAGGAGCCGCTGCCGAGGGCGACGCCGACGAGGCCGCTGCCGAGCCCGCCCGCATTCGCTCGGTCGCCGAGGCCGAGGACTTCGTCCGTCAGGTCCGACGCGATGGCGGCGAGCTCCCCGACGAGCTGAAGGTCGACCTCGAGATCACCGGCACCATCGTCGGCACCGAGGGTGAGGACGTCCTCATCGAGATCGGCGGCGGCAAGTTCAAGGGCGTCATGTCCAAGCTCGAGCTGGTCGACCCGAGCGGCCGCATCCAGTCCGACGAGGGCACCCGGATCGACCTCGTCGTCGCCGAGCTCTCCGACCCACCCCGCTTCAAGCGAGCCAAGACGGCCATCGGTGCCTCCATCGCCCTGGTGGCCGAGGCCTTCACCAACGGTCAGCCGCTCGAGGGCGAGGTCGTCTCCGCCATCAAGGGTGGCTACGAAGTCCGCATCGAGGGCCTGCGCGCCTTCTGCCCCAGCTCCCAGGCAGGCGTCCGCAAGGTCTCGCCCGAGAGCTTCATCGGCAAGAAGGTGCCCTTCGTCCTCACGCAGTTCGACCCCACCGGCCGTAGCCTGGTCGTGTCGCGGCGGAAGATCCTCGAGGAGGAGCGCCGGAGCCAGATCCAGGAGCTGCGCGAGAAGATCGTCAAGGGCGCCAAGTTCAACGGGCGGGTCATCGCCCTCCAGCCCTACGGTGCCTTCGTCGACCTCGGCGGCATCCAGGGCCTGCTCCACGTGTCGGAGCTGAGCCACGCTCGCGTGCAGTCCCCCGAGGAGCTGCTCAAGGTCGGACAGCGCGTGGACGTCTGCGTCCTCAGTGCCGACGACGCACGCAAGAAAATCTCGCTCTCCATGAAGGCGCTTCAGGACGATCCCTGGAAGAGCCTGCCCGAGGAGATCGGCCCGGGTCGCGTGACCACGGTGAAGGTGCTGCGACTCGTGCGCGGTGGTGCCTACGTTCAGCTCGCCGAAGGCGTGGAGGCTTTCCTCCACGGCTCCGAGCTGCTGCCGCCCAGCGCGCCGGCCATGCTGGCCAAGGACGAGAAGCTCATCGGCACCGAGGTGAGCGTTCAGCTCCTCGGTCTCGACCGCAAGCGCCACCGGGCCCACATGCTGCGCGCCAGCGAGGGTCAGGAAGCCGGAGCCACCGTCGAGTATCCGGCCCTCGAGGCTGAGCAGCGCCGACGCGGCATCGTCGAGCGCATCGCCCCCTTCGGGGTCTTCGTCCGCGTGAGCCCCGAGCACCTCGGCTTGCTGCACGCGAGCGAGACCGGGACCGAGCCGGGCACGGACCTCGGTCGCACCTTCCCCGAGGGCAGCCCTCTCGACGTCACCGTCCTCGGCATCGAGGAGGACGGTCAGCGAATCCGGCTCACGCGGCGCAGCGCCGCCGATCGCGCACGTCAGCAACGCGGCCGCCGTGACGGCGAGCGCGGTGGCTACGACGGCGGCTTCGGTGGCGGTGGCCGTGGCGGCGGACCGGGTGGCGGCGGACCGGGTGGCGGCTTCGGCGGCGGCCGAGGTGGCGGTCCTGGTGGTGGTGGCGGTCGCGGCGGCGGACCCGGCGGTGGCCGTGGACGCGGTCGCGGTGAGGGCGGTGGTGGTCGTGGCCGCAAGCGTGGCCCCGGCGGACCCGGCGGTCGCGGACGCGCGGCGCAGTCCTTCGAGAACAGCGCCGCCGCGCCCACGCGTGGGGGCTTCGCCAGCTTCGGCGACCTGCTCAAGGACAAGCTCCCCTCCCACCTCGCTCCGAAGGCTCAGGAACCCAAGCCGAAGAAGAACAAGAAGGACGACGCCAAGGCCGCTCCTCCCGCCGAGGAGACCGCTGCGACGCCACCGAGCGCTCCCGAGACGACGGCACCGGAAACGACGGCTGCCGCCGAAGCCCCGACGACCGAGGCCGCTGCGGCTCCCGCGACTCCGGCTCCCGAGCCTGCAGCCAGCGAGCCCGCAGCACCGGCCGATGACTCGGCCCCGGCCGAGCCCGCGCCGGAGGGTGACGCCAGCCCGGACACTCCGGCCGGCTGATTCACTCCCACGACCGGAGAGAGGACGAGTTGAAGCTCGTCGTTTCTCCGGTCTCCGTGAGAAGATCCGTCGACCTGGCACGACGTTCGAGGGCGCAACTTCCTGACGGCCCGCGTGGCGCCGAGCCGACGATGGACACCGAGGAATGACCCAGTCGCGTTTCGCCGAGCTCCTCCGCGAGCGCATCCTCGTCCTCGATGGAGCGATGGGCACGATGCTCCAGCGCTACGAGCTGGAGGAGCCCGACTACCGCGGTGAGCGCTTCGCCGATCATCCCGGCACGCTCAAGGGCAACAGCGACGTCCTCTCGCTGACCCGACCCGATGTCGTCGAGGCCATCCACGCCGCCTACCTCGACGCCGGCGCCGACGTCATCAGCACGAACAGCTTCACCGCGACGTCGATCTCCCAGGCCGAGTACGGCATCGCCGAGCACGCTGCCGAGATCAACCGCGAGGCCGCCCGGCTCGCCCGTCGCGCGGTCGATGCCCACCTCGAGAAGCACCCCGACCACCACCGCTTCGTCGCGGGCTCGCTCGGTCCGACGAACAAGGTCGCGTCCCTCTCCCCCGACGTGAACCGACCTGGTCATCGCGACGTCACCTTCGAGGAGCTGGTCGCCACCTACGACGAGGCCTCCCGTGCCCTGCTCGACGGCGGCGCCGACCTGCTACTGGTCGAGACCATCCTCGACACCCTCAACGCCAAGGCCGCGCTCTTCGCGCTGGAGGCCGTCTTCGACGAGCGCGGCGAGCGCGTGCCGCTCATCGTCTCCGGCACGATCACCGACGCCTCGGGCCGAACGCTGTCGGGTCAGACCACCGAGGCCTTCCATCACTCGGTCGCCCACGCGCGGCCGGCCTGCATCGGTCTCAACTGCGCCCTCGGCGCCGACGAGCTCCGCCCGCACGTCAAGGAGCTCGCCCGGGTCGCTCCCTTCCCCGTGAGCGTCCATCCCAACGCGGGCTTGCCCAACGAGTTCGGCGAGTACGAGGACACGCCGGAGAAGGTCGCCTCGACGCTCCGCGAGTTCGCCGAGAGCGGCTTCGTCAACCTGGTCGGAGGCTGCTGCGGCACGGGCCCCGACCACCTGCGAGCCCTCGTCGAGGCGGTGCGCGATCTCCCGCCTCGGCCGGTTCCCGAGCCCGACGGGAACAGCCACTGGTCCGGACTCGAGCCGCTGAACATCCGCTCCGACTCGCTCTTCGTCAACATCGGCGAGCGGACCAACGTGACGGGCTCGGCGCGCTTCGCCCGGCTCATCAAGTCCGGCGACTACGAGACGGCGCTGTCGGTGGCGCGGCACCAGGTCGTCAACGGCGCGCAGGTCATCGACGTCAACATGGACGAGGGCATGCTCGACTCGGAGGAGGCCATGCGGACCTTCCTCCGATTGGTCGCCTCCGAGCCCGACATCAGCCGCGTCCCGATCATGATCGACTCGTCGAAGTGGTCGGTGATCGAGGTCGGTCTCCGGGAGGTGCAGGGCAAGGCCATCGTCAACTCCATCAGCCTCAAGGAAGGCGAGGAGGAGATGCTGCGTCAGGCCCGGCTGGCCCGACGCTACGGCGCGGCAGTGGTCGTCATGGCCTTCGACGAGGAGGGCCAAGCCGACACCGTCGAGCGCAAGGTCGCCATCTGCGAGCGGGCCCACGCCCTGCTCACAGAGGAGGTCGGCTTCCCTCCTGAGGACATCATCTTCGACCCCAACGTCTTCGCCATCGGCACGGGCATCGAGGAACATGCCGACTACGGCGTGGCGTACATCGAGGCGACGCGGCAGATCAAGGAGCGTCTTCCCGGCGTCCACGTGAGCGGCGGGGTCTCCAACGTCTCCTTCAGCTTCCGCGGCAACGACCCCGTGCGCGAGGCGATCCACTCGGTCTTCCTGTACCACGCCATCCGCGCCGGGATGGACCTCGGCATCGTCAACCCGGGTCAGCTCGCCGTCTACGACGACATCCCCGAGCCGCTGCGCGAGCGGGTCGAGGACCTCGTCCTCAACCGCCACCCCGACGCGACCGACCGTCTCCTCGCAATCGCCGACACCGCCAAGAGCCAAAGCTCGGGTCACGAGGAAGACCTCGCCTGGCGCGACGCGCCGGTGGCCGAGCGGCTCGCCCACGCCCTCGTCCACGGTCTCACCGACCACGTCATCGACGACACCGAGGAAGCCAGGCAGGCCGCCGAACATCCCTTGCTGGTCATCGAAGGACCGCTCATGGACGGGATGAACGTCGTCGGCGACCTCTTCGGTGCCGGCAAGATGTTCTTGCCCCAAGTGGTCAAGAGCGCACGGGTCATGAAGAAGGCCGTCGCTCACCTCGTGCCCTTCATCGAGGCCGAGAAGGACGGACGCGAGAGCTCCAGCAACGGCAAGGTGTTGCTCGCCACCGTGGCCGGCGACGTGCACGACATCGGCAAGAACATCGTCGGCGTCGTCTTGCAGTGCAACGGCTTCGAGGTCCTCGACCTCGGCGTGATGGTGCCGACCGACCAGGTCCTCGAGACCGCCCGCGCGGAGAAGGTCGACCTCATCGGCTTGTCCGGCCTCATCACTCCCTCACTCGACGTCATGTGCGACGTCGCGCGCGAGATGGACCGCCTCGACTTCGACACGCCCCTCCTCATCGGCGGAGCGACGACGTCGAAGGTGCACACGGCGGTGAAGATCGCTCCCGGGTTCCGCGGCGACACGATCTACGTCACCGATGCCTCCCGCGCGGTGGGCGTCGCGACCTCCCTGCTCAGCGAAGAGCTCAAGCCCGCCTTCGTCGCCGATGTCAAGGAGGAGCAGGAGCAACTTCGAGTGAGTCACGCGGGGCGTCGCTCCGCCACTCGCTACTGGCCTCTCGAGCAGGCGCGCGAAAACCGCCTGATCCTCGACTTCGACGCCGAGCCTCCGGCCCCTGCTCCGGCCCGGCTCGGCGTGACCACCATCGACGACCAACCGCTCGACGAGCTCGTGCCCTGCATCGACTGGACACCGTTCTTCCACGCCTGGGAGATGAAGGGCCGTTACCCCGACATCCTCGAGCACCCGCGCCACGGCGAGGAGGCTCGCAAGCTCCTCGACGATGCCCAAGCGATGCTCGCGCGCATCGTCGAGGAGAAGCACGTGCAGGCGCGGGGCGTGGTGGGGCTCTTCGCGGCCGCGTCGGTCGACGATGACATCGAGCTCTACACCGACGCGAGCCGCAGCGAGCCGCTGCTGCGGATCCACACTCTCCGTCAGCAGTCGGAAAAGCCTCCGGGTCAGTCCAACCTCGCGCTGGCCGACTTCGTCGCCTCACGTGAGTCCGGGTTGGCCGATCACGTCGGAGCTTTCGCGGTCACCACCGGTCACGGGATCGACGCTCTCGTCGCGGAGTTCGAGGCCGACCACGACGACTACTCGGCGCTGCTCGCCAAGGCTCTCGCCGACCGTCTTGCCGAGGCCTTCGCCGAGCACCTCCACCGACGAGTCCGCACCGAGCTCTGGGGCTACGCGACCGACGAGTCACTCGGCAACGAGGAGCTCATCAAGGAGCGTTACCGAGGCATCCGACCGGCGCCCGGCTACCCGGCCCAGCCCGACCACGGACAGAAGCGCTTGCTCTGGCAGCTCCTCGACGTCGAGAAGCAGGTCGGCATGACACTCACGGAGAGCCTCGCCATGGTCCCGGCCGCTTCGGTCAGCGGCTTCTACTTCGCCCACGAGCGAGCCCGGTACTTCGGCCTCGGTCGCATCGAGAAGGACCAGGTCGAGAGCTACGCGCAGCGCACGGATCAGACCGTCGCCGATGCGGAGAAGTGGCTCCGGCCGAACCTCGCGTACTAGGACCCGGCAGGGTCCGCTAGCTCTCGCTGGCGCTGGTGCCGTCGCCCACCACGGAGCCAGGCTCGCTCGACTCGAGGATGGAGGCCACCCCCGGGTGCGCACGGTTGAGCTTCGCGGAGGTCACCGGGAACATCGGGTTGCGCGGGTTGGGGACCTTCTCGGTCTGCACGAGCCCCTCGCGGATGCACTGGGAGATCGCCGCCTGACAGGCCTCCGGGACCTGCGCCCACTCCGCGCCCGAGCCGGGCAGGAGCTTCTCCCGCAGGAACTTGAGCGCCACGAAGGACATCCGCGGGTTGCGCTCGGCCAGGTCGAGCACCTGCACGAGGGTGGTGCGGAGGTCGTCGCCACCGCCACCGGCCGGGAGGCTCGCCGAGAGCCTCAGCTCGACCTCGACACCGTCCTTGTCGGCGCGCTGGACCTCGACGTGCAAGCGGCTGCCGCGCGACGGGCTGACCAGGCGCAGGTCTTCGAGACAAGGGGGAAGGCCGCCGAGCTGGGCGAGCTCCTCGACCTTTTCCAGCGCGCGACGCAGCCGGCGACCGAGGGACTCGCGATCTTCCTGCGCCATGACCGGCGCGGAGGTGTCGCTACCTGATTCCAAGGTTGTACTCCAAGTCCCTCCATCCTATCCGAACCCGAGGAAGCTCAGGGCCGCCGAGCCGCTTCCTCCAGCGTCAGGGTCTTCCGTTCCCAACGACGGACGGAGCTGAGGCGACCGGTGCCCCGCCCCCATCCTCTCGGAGGGGGCAACACGACGAGTTCGGCCTCCAGCGCCAGGGCTTGAGCCCCCGCCGTGGCGTGAACGGTCACGCGATAGCTGCGGAGGTGCCGAGCACCCGAGAGACGCTCGATCCACATGGAGCGGGTCACGCCCGGCCACTCGTCGAGATCGGTGCGAAGCCGGTCCCGCACGATGCGCTCGGTGGCCAGCGCCAGGGCCCCCTCTGCGGACTCGAAGGCGAGCGTGAGGTCGGCCACGCGCTGGGCGGCGTGGAGTGAGGCCAGGGCCCGGGAGGTGGCCGCCAGCGTGAGGGAGTGAGCGATGACCACCAGGAGCAAGGCAGTCAGCAGCGCCCCGCCGCCCTGGTCGAGACGACGAGCTCTCATCGGCCGCGCCCGACGGGGTTGGTCATAGCGATCGTCCGAGGCGCCCGCAGGACGACGCGGCGCTCGGCAGCCTCGCCCCCCTCGGCGCGCAAGGTGAGGGTGTACTCGTAGCCGTCGCGGGTGTCGTGAGACCAGTAGTCGACGTTCTCGATCAGCCGGCGCCCCTGGGCCGTGTCCTCCCCTTCCGGCAGGACGTAGCGCCAGAGCGCCGAAGCCTCGTCGAGCACGTAGAGCATCGTGTCGCCCTCCGCGGTCACGAAGATCAGCGCCCCGCTGTCGGCGGTGAACTCGCCCAGGCTCGTGAGTCGCCCACGAGCTGGACGCAGCTCCCGGACGAGGCGGTCGAGAACCTGGCCGGCGGCGTCGGGCAGGGCGGGGCCCTGGGCGAGCTCGGTGGCCGAGCGCTTCGTCAGGTTGATGAGCAGGAAGGCCCCGCCGATGAGCACCACGCCGGTCAGGAAGATGGCGACGAGCAGCTCGACCAGGCTCATGCCCGACGCGCTGCGTCGCCGCGTCCCGCGTCTCATCGGTACAGCTCCTGGGCTCCGACGGCCGTCGTCAGCGAGACCGAGCCCGGGATGTCACCGGCCCAGCGGACCTCGATGACGACCTTCTTGTAGCCGAGGTCCTCGTCCTCCTCGACGGCGAGCACGAGCTGTCCCTCGGGAAGCCGGGGATCGTCGAGGGGCGCCTCCCCTTCCTCGACGTACTCGAAGGGGGCGCTGCGGAGACTCTCGGCGACGTCGGCAGCCCGGCGCCAGGCGGCGTCGTGGAGGAGAGCCCGGTCCTCGATGCGCTGCGACCAGGCCAGCCCGGCCCCCGACATGAGGACGGCGGTACCCAGGAGGACCGCGGCCACCAGCGTCTCGAGCAGGGTCACGCCATGCTGTGAGCCACGAGTCCTCATCCAGTGGAGCCTACCCAACTCGGCCCCCAGGCGCCCGTCGAGGCCCCCGATCTCGGTAGGATGCGGCATGACGATCCCGACCACCGACGCCTGGTCCCGCCGTCTTCAGGTCCTTGCCTGCGCCGCCCTCGTGACCTACGTGTTCACGCAGGTCGGTGGGCTGCTCCTGCGCTTCTTCGAGCGCTCGCTGGAGCTCCTGACCCCCTTCCTCATCGCCTTCGCCATCGCCTACCTGCTCGACCCGGTGGTCGACTGGTTCGAGGCCCGGGGGCGGTCGCGGAACTTCGGCATCACGATCGTCGTCCTGGCTGCCACGGCCGTGCTCGCCCTGGGGGTCCTGACTCTCGACTCCGCTGGCGAGCAGCTCGCGGAAACGAAGGACAAGCTCTTCCCCTCCCAGGCCCCGAGCGCTCCGAAGCCCGACACCCCCACCAAGAGTCACGTTCAGCAGCTCGTCGACAAGGTCAAGGAGAACCTGCCCGACTGGGCCAAGGACCCGGTTGACCAAGCCGTGAGCCGATCGCGCGAGTTCCTCCGCAACGCGGTCGACGAGATCGACTGGGGCGCCGTCGCGAATCAGGTCAAGAAGGCTGTCATCAAGGTCGGGAGCGGAGGCGCCGCCGTTCTCGGGGCACTCGCCAACTTCCTCCTCATCCCCATCTCGGCGGCCTATCTCCTCAAGGACATCGACCGCATCAAGGAAGCCATCGCCGACTTGATCCCGCCTCGCTGGCGGCAGGTGATCCTCGATCCGATGGCCGAGATCGATCAGGCGCTGTCGAGCTTCGTCCGAGGCCAGCTCACTGTCGCGGCCTTCCTCGCGGTCATCTACTCGATCGGACTGGTGGCCAGCGGCACGCCCCTGGGGCTTCCCCTCGGCCTCTTCGCCGGAGCAGTCTCCTTCGTCCCTTACCTCGGCTTGGCCATCGGCCTGGTGCCCGCTCTCCTGCTCAACTTCATCGACAACGGCTCACTGCCCCGTCTCATCGCCGTGGGCGCGACCTTCGCAATCGCTCAGTTCCTCGAGGGAATGATCATCACTCCTCGGATCATGAGCGGCACGGTGGGCCTGCATCCGGTGCTGGTTCTCATCGCCGTGTTCATCGGTGGCTCGCTGTTCGGCGTCGCCGGGATGCTGCTGGCGCTGCCTGCGGCCGCGGCCGGGATGGTCCTGCTCCGGCGGGCCGACACGAGCTACCGGGAGAGCGCGTGGTTCCGGAAGGAGAAGGGCGACGACGAGCCTCCCTCGACCGAGGTCGTCTGAGACGGGGTCAGGTCGAGACGTCGATCCAGGCAAAGCGAGTGACGGGCCCGGTCCCACCGGCCGACTCGCCTCGCACGTCGTGCCCCAGCTCACGAAGCTGCGCCGCCAGGTCGTCGGGCGCCACGCCCCGGGACCGGCTGCCGTAGGACCCGAGGATGAGACGCCCACCAGGCGCCACGACCTCGAGAGCGAGCCGGTTCACCAGCTCCCCCAAGTGCGTGCTGGGCACCAGGTCGCTCAACGCGTAGACCCACCTGACTCGTCGCACGGGCGACCACGACCAGGCATCACCGACATGAAGCGAGTCGGCATGCGCAGGCAGGCGTCGCCGCGCCAGCGCGATCAGCTCGGCGCTGAGATCGAGACCATGCGGGGTCAAGGTGACTCCCCGATGAGTCCCCCACTCCACCACGGACTCCAGCAGCAGCCCGTTGGCGCAGCCGAGATCGAGGAAGTCGCCGTCTTCGTCGATCGCATCGAGGAGGGGCTCTCGCTCGGCTCGCCAACGGGACGAGCCACCGCCGAACCCACACTGGCGGTGAGGGTCGTCGCTGCTCAGGTAGGCATCGGCCAACGCGCGAGCCCGGCGGAGGAACTCGGCGGGCAGCGGCGCGTCGGGGCTCGGCGAGGACAAGACGACGAGGCTCGAGAGAGGACCGGGATGGCTGGGCGAGACCTGGAACGTCAGCATGTCCTCGGCCGTCGAGGCGATCCACGGCGGTCGCTTGCACGGTCCGAGCGCACCGCCCATGATTTCGGTTCCTCCGCCTGCGGAGGGCTGTTTTCGTGAGGGGAAGGAACGATGGACTCACCAGCCGAGCTCCGTGAGACCGAGGTCGATCTCGCCGGCCTCCTGCGCGTCCTGGGCCACCACCTCTACTCGACGCGGACGGTCGCCATCCGCGAGCTGGTCCAGAACGCTCACGACTCCTGCGTGCGCCGACGTCTCGAGGACGGGACCGGCTTCGAGCCCGACATCCGACTCGAGACCGACCTGACCGAGGGCCGGCTCGTCGTCGAAGACAACGGCGCGGGCCTCACCCGCGACGAGGTCATCCGCTACCTCGCGACGGTCGGCTCCGGCTACACCGGCCAGCTCCGCGACGACGAACGCTCCGACGAGCTCATCGGTCGCTTCGGACTGGGCTTCCTCTCCGCCCTGTTCGTGGCCGACCGCATCGAGGTCCACGTGACCTCCTACCAGGAGCCCGACCGCGGCTGGCGCTTCGCGACCACCGGCAACGGTCGCTACTCGCTCCAGCCCGCTCCCGCTCGGGCCATCGGCATGCGCGTCGCGCTCAACCTGAACGCCGAGTGCCGTCGTCTCGCCGAGAGCGACCGGCTCGACGCGCTGCTCCGTCATCACTGCCGCTTCCTCCGCTTCCCGGTGAGCTTGGGAAGCGCGCCCCCCCTGAACCGACCCGAGCCGCCTTGGCGTCGGGACGACGACGTCACGCCGCTGCGTCAGTCCAAGGACGACCTCGAGCTCGCCGCCGACTTCGAGGAGGTCTTCGAGCCTCTCTGCACGCAGCGCATCCAACCCGACGGTGACGGGCAGGCCCGGGGCCTCGTCTGGATCCAGGACGGCAGCACTTACGGCGGCTCCGACAACCGCAACGTCCGCGTCTACGTGCGGGGCATGCTCGTCGACCCCGATGCCCGAGAGCTCCTGCCGGCCTGGGCCGGCTTCGTCGGCGCGGTGGTGGAGGCCGACGACCTCAACCCCACGGCCAGCCGCGAGTCGCTCCAGGTCGACGACCGCTTCGCCGCGACGCAGCGTCAGCTCCGCGAGACCGTCGTGGAGTGCCTGCGTCACGTCGCCCGTCACGACGAGGCCTGCTGGCGCCGCATCCTCGCCCGCCACGAGCAAGAGCTCCGCGGTGCCGCACTCTGTGACGAGCGACTGTTCGCGACGTTGAAGGACCGACTTCGCGTGCCGACCTCCGAGGGCGAGCTCACCGTCGGCGAGGTGCTCGAGCGCTCGGACGGCCGTCTTCACGTCACGCTCGGCGAAGGCGGCACCGCCGAGGAGATCATGCTCCGGGCCGTCCGCGTGCCCGTGGTCACCGGCACCCGACACGCTGCGCTCTCCTTCTGCCGCGAGTACCTCGGGGGTGACGAGAGCCGACTGGTGACCATCGGCACCGCCGAGGGCAACCGCGCGTTGTTCCGCGACGCCGAGGTCGAGCCTCACACCCGCGAGTGGCTCGAGGCGAGCTTCGGCGGCGAGGGTCTCGAGGTGGTCCCCTGTCACTACGAGCCCGCCCACGTGCCGGTCGTGCTCGTCCCCGACCGCGACGCCGAGCTCAAGCGGAGGCTCGAGTCCGACGACGTCGACCGCCGCATCAGCACGGCCGCCCTGGGTCTCGCGCGGCTTCACGTCGCGGGCCTGGACGACGAGGTCCTGGCCCGTGTCCACGTGAACATGGGCTCCCCCGTCATCCAGGCCCTGGACCGCACCGAGGACATCGGGCGCCGGGACGCCGTCGCGTCCGCCCTGCGCGCCCTGTCGGAGCTGACCTGTCGAAGCGACGGTCAGCAAGTGGGTGACGGGGCTCCCGAGAACTTCGCCCGCCTGACCGAGAGCCTGATGACGCTGCTGGAGCGCTCGTGAGCAACTGGGGTTGGTTCTACCACTACATCAAGGAGCTCAGGGATCAGGGCGAGGCAGGCTTCGCCCATCGGCTCGGTCAGCTCCCCAGCCTCGCCTGCGACGACGAGCACGAGCGCCTCGACGCGCTCTACCCGGAGCTCCTCGCCGCCAGCCGTGAGCGGAAGCATCCGTGGCTCGAGATCTTCGTCCGGCACTGGGGACTACAGAGCCGCGTGGCCCGACGTGGTCTCGTCGGCGCCAACCTGTCCGAAGCCGTCGACCTGCTCGAACGATCGAGCCGTGACGACGCCCGTGACTGCCCTCAGTCGACCTGCGTCGTGCAGGACCTGAGCATCGCCTACGAGCAACGCGACGACCTCGGCTTCGCAGCGGAGCGGCTCGCGGTCAGCTCGGAGTGTCTCGAGCAGCTCGACCCACGCCGCGAGTGCTTCAAGTGCATCGTCGCCGAGAAGCTCTCCGCCCTGGCCGACTCGGACCGAGTCGAGGAGGCCCTGACGGAGCTCGACGAAGCGAAGGACCACGCCGCCCGACACGGAGGCGAAATCGAGCTCACGACGACTCGCGTCAACCTGCTCATCCGACTCGGACGACTCGCCGAGTGCCTCCCGCTCCTCGACAAGAAGATCGCGGAGGGTCGTGGCGTCAGTGGGCTGCACGGACTGAACATGAACCTCCTCCAGCGCAGCCGGGTTCTGGCCGGGCTCGGTCGGCTCGACGAGGCCCGTCGCGATCTCCTCGCCTTCGAGGACGTCGCCGACACGGGCACGCTGCTCGTCCGCTGGAGCGACGCGGCCTTCGAGCTCTGGCAACGCGACGGGATCGACGACGTCGACCTCCTCGACCACCGACTTGGCCACGCCGCCGATTGGTTCGGAGACTCGGGCCAGCTCCGTCATCGTCTTCGCCAGCTCGACCGACGTGCCGAGCTCGCGCTGGCTGCCGGCCACCCCGCCACGGCCACGCTCGCCATCGAAGACATGGAGTCCCTCCGGCCCGAGCTGCATCGCGACGCCGGTGCCGCCGAGCGCTGCGACGAGCTCCGGCGACGAGCCGAGGCGCTCGCGGCTCCCGAGCTCCCGACCGACGACGCACCGCCCATGGAGCTCCTGTCCTGGGAGACCGCCGATGCCTCGCTGCTCGAGACGCTCCTGCACGCGGTCGAGTATTGGCCCGGCCACGACGAGCTGCAGGTCGCCCTCGGTCGCGCGCTTCTCCAGCGCTCGTGGCCGACCGCCGCTCGCGCTCGCATGGAGCACTTCTTCGAGAGGAACCCGGACTCGACGGCGGCCTTCTCGTTCCTCTGCTCGGCGTTGATGGCCACCGGCGAGCTGGACGAGGTCGAGCGACGAGCGCGACTTCTCCTCGAGTCCGATGACGCCGAGCGTCGAGCGCTGGGTCGCTGGCAGCTCGCCAACGTGTTCGATCGCCGAGGCTCCTCCGTCGACGTCCGGAAGCAGCTCCTCGCCTTGCTCGAAGACGATCCCGAAGCACTGGGCCCCCGTCACCGACTCATCCAGAGCCAGCGACGCGACGGCTTGCTCGAGGACGCGCTCGCTCAAGTCGAGGTCGCCATCGCCCAGGTCGAGAGACCGGGTTCCTGGGACTGGGAGTGCATGGAGCTCGCCACGCAGCTCGGTCGGCACGAGCTGGTCCGTGACTCGGCACGGCGGCTGGACCTCACCCTGTCCAGCGACGAGGGACCGATCGACGAGGACTGGGAGGACTGTCGCATCCGCTTTCGCGAATCGGACGGCACCGAGGTCGACCTCTGGGCCCGCCGCCGCGGACCGGTGACCGCTCGCATCGTGCAGCCCAAGGTAGGTGGAGGACGCGAGCGACTCGACGACCTCGTGGTCTTCGACGCGCGCCCGGTCAATCTCGACGCCATCGAGGAAGCGCGTCGCAGCGACACCGACGATGGGCTCGGTGACCCGATGCCGCCGGCGATCTACGCCTGCCTCGACACCCTGGAGCGAGGCGACTACCGCACGGTCGTCCTCGAAGGCCTGCACCCGGGAGCCGCCACCCTCGACGCCTGGCGTGACGAGCTCGACGAGAGGGACCACCTCCTCACGGACCGCAGCGGTGCCGACTACCGGGTGCAGCTACCGGACGCCGACGATGAGCAACCCGGCCTCTACGTCAGTCTCAGCGTTCGCGAGCCCGATCTCGCCTGGACGGACGAGTGGCTCACGAGAAAGGCGGCCGAGCTCACCACTCCCCTCTTCTGGACTCAGCTCCTCGCCGCGCTGGGTGACGACTCCCGTCGAAAGGAACAGGAAGCGCGTGCGACCGAGCTCGGCTTCGAGCTCGACCCATGAGCGACCCCAACCTTGTCTCGACAAGTCACCACGCGCTGACAGGCCTCCTCGCCCGGCACGGGTGAGGAGGCCATGATGGGCCGCTCCGACTCCTCGTGGGAGAGCCCATGTCCGCACGGTCCCTTGCCAGCTCACCACCGACGACCACGCTGCGTTCGTGGGCGCTCGCGCCGTCTGTCATCGGGCTGGTGCTCGGCCTGCTCATCGCCGAGTCGGCAGAGGCACGCCGGGGCCGCCAGCTTCCGTCGCGCCGCGTCCGCAAGGAGGCCCTCGCGCTCATGGAGCGCGCCAGGAAGGCCGTGAGCTTCGAGGAGGTCGGCACGCCGGCGTTGCGCGTCGACGGGATCTACTCTGCCGACTCGGCTGACGGGCCGTATCGTGGTCGCTACTTCCTGCTCTGGGCTTCAGGGGAGGCCTGGCTCGAAGACATCCGGATGAAGCCATCCGTGCTCCGTCAGCAGGGACGCGATGAGCATGGTGACTGGTCCGAGCGCGAGCGCCAGCCCAACTGGCGAGCGGACCGGGTCGTTCTCGCGCTTCGCGACCTCTTGCAACCGGGTCGCCAGCTTCGTCTCCGTCGTGGCGAGATCATCGTCTCCGTGGTCACCGACGAGCACGACGGCGAGCCGACCACCCTGATCTGGCTCGAGAGCTCGAGGTCACGGCGGCGCAGTCTCGAGATCACGCAACACGACGGAGCGCTCGTCCAGGTGACCGACGGTGATTGCACCCGCACCTACGACCGGCACGTCCGCTTCGACCGACGCCGGTTGCCGAGCGTGCTGACTCTCGAACGGCAGGCGGGAGTCGCGATCGAGCTGGAGCTCGAGTGGCGGTGGGCCGAAGCCGACGTCGCTGACGCGTTCGTCGTCACGCGCCGCCCCGAGCGGTCGAGCGACGAGGTCTCGCTCCCCCTCTCACGCCCCTTCCACGTCCATGGCCCGCGCGGCGTGTCCGACTGTCAGCCCCGCTGAGCACGTGACACTCCACTCGTCCTGGGGGCCCGGGTCGCATGCCCGCGCTCGTCTCCTCGGGGCTACCGCCCTTCGGGACTCGCGCCGCGTGGGCGACCGCCCACCACCCCTCCGGCGTGCTTCGCCGCCTCCGGGAGCGGCACCTACTGACCTCGGGACAAGCGGAAGCCCAGGTACCACCAGCGGCCGCCCGGGCGGAGCCGGAGCCGGCACGCCGCGCGGCAGCCCCCCGCGGCGTCGTACCACGACCCGCCGCGGATCACGCGGCTCGCGCCCATCTCATCCTCGCACCACTCACGGACGTTCCCGTGGATGTCGTTCAGGCCCCACGGGTTCGCCTCCAGCTCACCCACGACGTGCAACTCTCCACCCGAATTGCCGCGGTACCAGTCCACTCGAGCCAGTTCTTCCTCGGCATCTCCCGACCAGTACCGTGTCGTCGTGCCGGCCCGACAGGCGTGCTCCCACTCTGCCTCGGTCGGGAGACGTCCTCCGGCCCACTCGCAGAATGCCCGAGCGTCGGCCCAGCTCACCCCCACCACCGGCTGTCGTGGGTCGTTGAAGCGCTGGTCGTCCCAGAAACGTGGGCTGCCGTGTTCTGGCCTCTCCTTCAGGAAGCGCCCGTACTCCTCGTTCGTCACCGGGTAGCGGCCGAGCCAGTGACCGCTGACCTCGACCTCGCGCTGCCCCTCGTTGGAGCGTCGCTCCTCCTCCGATCCCGGCGACCCCATCACGAACCGGCCGCCCGGAATCTCGACGAGCTCGACTCCGCCACGCTCCGTGACCAGGACCTGCAGGTTCGTTGGGGCCCGGACCAGGGCTCTGGGAGTCGCTGCCTCCTCTGCTGCCACCAGCGCCTCGACGAACTCCGTCACGGAGCCATGACGCTCCGCTGGCTTCATCGCCAGTGCTCGTTCCACCACGGGCGCCAGCGGGTCGTCCGAAAGGAGCTGCTGAACGATCTCTCCCCGGTTGAAGAGAAGGTCCGGCGGCAGGTCGTCTCCGTGCAGCACGAAGACCAGGGTCATCGCCAGCGCGTACTGGTCGCTCCGGGCATCGGCACGGCTCACGTCGGTGAACGCCTCGGGCGCCGCGAACACGACGGTCCCCATCGCCGTGTTCGTCCTCGTTCCTCCCGTCGTGTCACCTGCCCGGACCAGGTCGAAGTCCGTCAGCTTGACTCGACCGTCCTCCGCCATCAAGACGTTGGCGGGCTTGACGTCTCGATGGACCAGACCTCGCTCGTGTGCCGCCTGCAGGGCTCTACCGATCGCACGAGCGATCTCGATGGCTCGCTCGCGACCAAGCCCACCGCTCCGCACGGCTTGCTGGAGATCGCTCCCGGCGACGTGCTCCATCACGAAGAAGTGAATGCCCCCGTCTTCGGCCTCGGGCATCAGAACTCGGACCACGGACTCGTGATCGAGCTTCGCCATCTCCCGGGCACCTCGGAAGAACCGTTCCCGACGACTGCGATCCTCGCCGTGCTGACCGTGCAGCACCTTGACCGCAACGAGCTGCCTCGTGGTCCGGTCGACGGCCTTCCACACTCGGGCGAAGCCTCCCTTGCCGACCTGCTCCAGGAGGCTGAAGCGGTTGCCGAGCACGTCGCCGGCTCGGAGACGATGGCCCTCCCGGAGACGTCGCTTGATGTCCAGGATCTCCTCGTTCAGCGTCGAGGTGTCACCTTCGGCAGCCGCGCACTGGTCGATGAGAGCCCCGAGGCGAGCCGTCAGCTCACGGTGCTCGGGGTCTTCAGGCTCTGGCTCAGCAGGCAGGCCGAAGAACTGGCGCACGATGTCCGGATGCGCCTGCACCTTGCCATCGAGCTCGGTGACGGCCCAGAACCGGCAGGTCTCCGGATCGCCCCACTCGGCCCGAGCCTTCTCTCGAGTCTTGGCGCTCACGTCCCGCGTGACGATGAAGAGGTACTCGTCGGGTTGGTCGGCCTCTGGAAGCGAACGGACCTTGCGAATCTCAGCGATGGCGTGAGCTGCCTCGAAGCGCTCGACCCTCTTGCACTGGATGGCCACGCGCGCGTCACCGCGTCGGGCGAGGAGGTCTCGACCCTGCTCGTTGCCGGCAGCCCCGAGGTGCTCGACGTCCGTGTAGCCCTCCGCCTCCACGAGGCGAAGGCAGAGCCGCTCGAAGGTGATGGGATCGAGGGAAGCAAAGGGAAGCACGTGCGTGCTCTTGGTCAGGCTGGGCCTGAGAGTGGGCTCGGTTGCCGCACGCGAACCGCAGATCTTCTCCACCCAGGCCTCAGCAGGCTCGCAGTGCTGTCGGACGATGTCGGAATGAGGACGCAGCTTGTCGGCGATGGTGGCCGCCGACCACACCTCGTGTGCGATCCCCTCCATCCAGAAGCGCCCCAGCTCGGTCTCGATCGCGTCCCGGTGCTCGCTCCAGTCCAGGTCGCACCCGACCATCAAGATGAACCGGTCAATCCCTTCGAATCTCCAGACGCTGAGGTTCGAGAAGACATCATCCGAGACCGACGAGAAGCTCGTGCCACCCTTCTCTGGAAACTCCCGACACGCCATGCATCGCACGGCGATGCGCCGCGGCCCGCCCTGAAGCCCTGCCAGGAAGTCGGCACCCTCGAGCTCGGTGCCGTACGTGCGCCATGAGCTCCCGAGGTCCCTTGGCAGCAGCTCCCGGCACAGTCGCTTGAACGCGGTCTCTCCCAGCTGATGGAAGGGTGGCGCCGTGCCGGGTCCGAGCGTGAGGTCCATCGCCGCAGTCTACAAGCGGGACCAGGGAGGACTGACAGGCTGCGTTCAGGGTGCGAAACGAGCCTCCAGCCCAACGAGATGCCGGACGGCTGGATGAGCTACGAGCCGGTGCGGCGTGTCTCCGGTCGCTCGCGACAACACGCACGCCTCACTCGGGCTCGTCCAGGCTCGCGATCGCGACCGCTCCGGCCAGCCCCGCGAGCACGAAGCCGAGCGCGATGAACATCTCGTCGACCGTGGCCCCCAGTCCGAAGCACCCCGCCGCTGCCAGTGCGAAGCCCAGGGCCCAGCGTCGCGCCCGGCGTGGGGCACTGAGAACGTCGCCGATCAAGCGACCGCTGCGCCCATCGAGGAAGAGCCCGACGACCCGCCCGTCCTCGGCGAGGTACCAGGTGGTCCAGAGCGGGTGGAGCTGGAGCGTCCAGTTCCGCTCGGCGGGCGAGTCATCCACGGCGAGCCACTGCAGGTGCTGGGCGCCACAGGCCTCGATCAGTCGTTCGCGGAGACGCGCGAGGACCCCCTGTCGAGCGTCCTGCCAGACCTCGCTCGGAGTGAGGTCGGGAAGCAGGACGGGCGCCTCGTCGAGCTCCGAGCCGTCGACGGGCACGCCCTCCTCGCCGGTGAGCCCCTGGAGAAGGTCGCCCAGGCGGTGACGCAGACGCCAAGCCGGGACCGCCTCGTTCTCGAAGCACTGATCCATGGTGCCGAGCCGCGGCTCCCAGTCGACCCGGGTCTCGCGGACCTCCTCGCTGCGCCAACGACCCGACTTGTAGTGCTCCACGTGTGAGACCACCTCGTAGTCGTATCCCAGCTCTGCCCGCCAGCTTCCTCGCAGTCGACAGTCGACGAGCCAGGACGGGACCCAGGCCTTGCGCAAGCGCTCCGCGAGTCGGGCGGGCCGGAGATCCCTCGGCTTGAAGAAGCGGCGTCGGCACGCAGCACGGAGACGCTTGACGGCCTGCTCGTGATCGATCTCGAAGGCCACCTTCCGTTCAGGCGCCGCGACCTCGCGGGGCTCGTCGACGGGAGCCAGGCTCATGGACGAGCACCAGCAACACCAAGAGAGCCTCATTCCCACGAGGAGATGGTGCGCGGTCTGACAGCTCGTGCACTCCACGGTGACGACGTCGCGGGCCCGCTCGCGGGGGGCCTCGGTCTCCCCGCTCACGCGTCGTTCTCCCCGGTGGCGGTGCCGAGGAGCCAGCCCGCGAAGCCCGTCGCGACGACGGCCAGCAGCGACACCGGCACGATCAGCTCCGGGAGCGGGTGTCCCGCCAACGCGCCGATGCCTCCCAGGAGCGCTGCCGGCATGTACGCGAACGCGATGAGCGCGAGGACCTTCCACCAGGCGACCGGTCGCTGCCCGGCGATCACGCCGGTCCGTCCGTTGATGAGCACGTGATGGGTCTCGTCGCGATGACGGTAGGCGACGACGTGGACCGGGAGCAGCACGTGGCGCCAGCTCTCCTTCGTGAAGTCGACGGCCGCGCTGAAACGTCGCAGCTTCGCGTGCTGCGACTTCAGCCTCTTCCACGCCTCCTCCCGCGGCCGATCGCGCCAGGCGAGCCGCTGCCGTTCCCAGGCCTTCTCGAGCGGGACGTCGGCGACCCGCACCTGCCAGCCGGCGAGGAGCTCGGGGTCGTACTCGACGAGCCGGTCGAGATCGAAGGGAGCGATCCGCGAGAAGAGCAGCTCCGAGAGATCGCCGACGGCCAGCGACAGCTCGTCGTCCATGTGGACGGCCTGCTTGCCGTCTTTCTTGGTCCAGATGGTGATGTTGCTCTCGTCGCTCAGGGGTCGACCGGTCTCGACCATCCAGTGCGCCACGACCCGCGCGTCGAAGGTCCAGGCCGGGAGATACACGGCCTGGATCGACGTCGTCCGGCCCTGCTTGCTCAAGCCCCTCGGCTGGAGCCAGCCGCTGCCCAGCCACTCCGTGAGCAAGCGCCGCGCCTCGTCGGCGTCGACCTGGAAGGGCAGGAGATAGCGGGGGCGCAGGGCGTCTTGCGGTGCCGGGCGTGCGACCACGTGCTGCGAGGTGCAGAAGGCACAGGTGCCGACGAGCTCTCGCGCAGCGAGCACGGTGTCGGCCCCGCAGCTCTCGCAGTGGACTTGCGTCCGCTCGGCGCCCCAGCCCCGCGCGGCCCGCTCGAGCGTCTCGACGCGGAACTCCTCCTCGCTGGCGGCGCGACCGACCTCCACCGCGGCGACCTCGCGCTGGCTCGCGCAGTGCCCGCAGCGGAGCCGCCCGATCGCCGCGTCGTAGCGCGCCTCACCACCGCAGCGGTCGCAGCGTCCGACGCGGACGAAGTCGGGGTCACCCTGGTCCGGCGGCGCCGGGGCGAAGATGGTGAAGCCGGGCAAGCCGGAGCGGACCGGCACGAAGCCCTCGGGGGGCCGCCACGCCTCGCGTTGCAGGTCGTCGGTGCTCGTCAACTCTCCCCCCTCTCGGCCTGGACCCTTCACGAGTCCCCTGCTGCGTGACCCCGATGTTCAGACGATGACTCGTGAGGCACAACCACGGTGAGCTCGAAAGCTGACCGACGAATCTCGAGCCGCGCTCACCGAGCGCGCGGCGGACGTCGGGCCCGGCGTGAGACAGCGAAGAGCCGGCTGGCCGCCCGCAGGTTGCTCGAGCCCTTGGACTCCAGGCCCGAGAGCAAGCAGAGCGCCGAGGCACAGCCGAGCATGAGGCCGAGCCCCATGGCGAGCTCCCCGTAGACCATCCCGAGCCCGAGCGTGACCGCGGCCGCCGCAGCGAAGCCCAGCGCCCAACGTCGCGCTCGACGCGGCGCGCCGAGCAGCTCGCCGTGCAGGGTGCCGGCCCGACCATCGAGATACAGGGGCACGACCCGTCCGTCCTCGGCGCAGTACCAGGTCGTCCAGATCGGGTGGAGCTGAAGGGTCCAGCACTGCTCGGAGTGCTCGTCTTGCACGACGAGACGCTGCAGGTGCTGGGCCCCGCAGGCCTCGGTCAGGACCCCTGACAGCACGCCGAGCAGGGACTGATGCGCGTCCGGCCAGACCTCGTCGGGAGCGAGGTCGGGCACGAGAACCGGGGCCTCGTCGAGGACGGCGCCGTCCGCAGGCTCGCCCCCTTCTCCATCGAGGGTCTCGAGCAGGTCGCCCAGCCGATGACGTTGACTCCAGGCCGGCACGGCCGCGTTCTCGAAGACACGGTCCATCGTGCCCAGCCGCGGCTCCCAGTCGACGCGGGTCTCGCGGACTTCCTTGCTCTCCCAGTCGCCCGACCGGTAGTGCTCTTCGTGCGACACGACCTGGTAGTTGAAGCCCAGCTCGGCCCGCCAGCTCCCCTTCATCCGAGAGTCGACGAGCCAGGAGGGCACCCAGAGCTTCTGCAGGCGCTCCGCCAGCCGGGCCGGTCGCAGGTCCTTGGGCTTGAAGAAGCCTCGACAGACCGCGCGAAGACGCTGGCTCGCGTTCTCGCGATCGATGGCGAAGGGCACGCGACGCTCCGGCGCCTCGGCGCACAGGCGCTCCTCGGCCGGCTCCAGGCTCTCGGCCGCGCACCAGCAGCACCAGACGAGCTCATCGCCCGTCGGGACGTGGAACGCCGTGCGGCAGCGGGTGCAGGCCACGACGTCCAGGTCGCGGCCCCAGTTGCGCCGCGCCTCCTCACGATGGGCCGCCTGCTCCTCGTTCATGCGTCGTCTTCCGAAGCAGCCCGATGCAGGAGCCACGCAGCGAAGCCCACGCCGACGATGACGGCGAAGCGCGCCGACTCGATCAGGCCTTGCGGAGGATCCGGCAGCCAGGTCGCAAGAGCACCGAGCACGGCTGCCGGGGCGAGGCCGGCAGCGACCCAGCGGGCGACCTTCCACCAGTCGACCGGTCGCTGACCGGCGATGGCGGCGGTGCGTCCGTTGATGAGCACGTGGTGCGTCTTCCCACGATGCTTGAAGGCTGCCACGTGGACGGGGACCAACACGTGCCGCCAGCTCTCCTCGGTGAAGTCGACGACGGCCATGAAGCGACGCAGCTGAGAGTGGTTTTCCTTGATGGCCTTCCAGGCCTCCTCGCGAGGCTTGTCCCTCCACGCGAGCCGTTGTTCCTGCCAGGCCTCCTCGATTCTCACGTCGGCGACGCGTGCCTGCCAGCCGGCGAGGATCTCGGGGTCGTACTCGACCAGTCCGTCGAGGTTGAAGGGCGCGATCCGCGACAGCAGGAGTCGCGAGAGATCGCCGACCGCGATCGAGACCTCGTCGTCCATGACCACCGCGTGGTTCCCGCGATGCACGGTCCAGACCGTCGTGGTCGTGTCGCCGGTGCTCACCGTCCTGCCGACCTCGACCCGCCAGCGAGCCACGACGAGCGAGTCGAAGGTCCAGGCCGGAAGGTAAACGCCCTGGACGGACGTCGACCCGGCCAACTTGCAGAGCCCCTCGGGCTGGAGCCAGCCGCTCCCCAGCCACTCCTCGAGGATGGCCCGCGCGTGCTCGGTGTCGATCTGAAAGGGCAGCACGTAGCGGGGACGCAGGGCGTCCTGGGGCGCGGACCGAGTGACGACCCGCTCCGACCCGCAGAACGCACAGGCGACGTGGAGGGCCCGCGCTGCGACGACGATGTCGGCCCCGCAGCTCTCGCAGTGGACTTGCGTCCGTTCGGCGCCCCACCCGCGCGCAGCGCGTTCGAGCGTCGCGACGCGGAACTCCTGCTCGCGAGCGTCGCGACCGACCTCCACGGCCGCGACGTCGCGCTGGCTGTCGCAATGTCCGCAGCGAAGTCGCCCGGTGCTCGCATCGAAGCGCGCCTCGCCGCCACAGCGATCGCAGCGCCCGACGCTGACGAGCTCGGAGCCCTCCTTCTCGGGAGGTACCGGCGCGTGCACGGTGACGCCCTCGACGCGGGACTCGACGGGCATGAAGCCCTCGGGGGGGCGCCACGTCTTGCGCTGTCGTTCGTCGGTGCTCATGGCGTCATCTTCTCAAGAACAGCCCACGGCGCGATCACGTGCTGCACGGAAGTCACAGCAGTGACTGCGGATCCACGTCGACGTCGACCTGCACGCCGGTGGGCAGCCGCAGCTCCCCCATCACCTCGCGCAGGTGCGCCTGCAACGCGAGCCGTCGGCTCGTCTTGACCAGCACCTGGAAGCGATGCCGGTCGCGGAGCTTCGGAAGCGGCGCCGGTGCCGGCCCCAGCACGCGCGCGTGCTCGAGCACCCGATGCCGCAGGCGACTCGCCAGCTCGCGGGCGTGGTCCGACGCCTTCTCCGGGATCTCCGACGACACCAGCAGGGCCACGAGATGCGCGAAGGGCGGGTAGCCGAGCCGCTCTCGTCCCAGCGCCTCGGCCTCGTAGAACGGCCCGTAGTCCTGGGCGGCCGCCAGCTTCAGCGCCGGGTGGTCCGGCGTGAGGCTCTGGACCACGACCCGACCCGGCTCCTGACGACGACCGGCCCGCCCCGCCACCTGGGTGAGGAGCTGGAAGGTCCGCTCGGCCGCGCGGAAGTCCGGAAGCCACAGGCTGCGGTCGGCTTGCAGCACGCCCACGAGCGTGACCCCGGCGAAGTCGTGCCCCTTGGCGATCATCTGCGTGCCGAGCAGGACCTGGCTCCGCCCCGCCTCGAACTCCGCCAGCACCTTCTCGGCCGCCCCACGCCGCCGCGCGACGTCGCGGTCGAGCCGCGCGATGACCACGTCGGGGAGTTGCGCCTTCAGCGCAGCCTCGAGCTGCTCGGTGCCCTCCCCCACGTGCTGGATGAACTCGCCGGCACAGCTCCGGCACTTCTCCGGGATGGATCGGTGTGCGTCGCAGTAGTGACAGCGCAGCATCCCCGAGCGCAGGTGGACCGTGAGGCTCACCGCACAGTGCTCGCACTGCTCGACCTCGCCGCACTCTCGACAGATACAGAAGTCGGCCCACCCTCTTCGGTTGAGCAAGATCATGACCTGACGACCCGCCGCCAGGGTCTCGTCCATGGCCTCGCGCAGGCGCTTCGAGATCGGCCCCTTGAGCGGGTCCTCTCTGAGCTCCGCCCGCAGGTCGACGATCTCCACCGTCGCCGTCTGGCTCCCCGCCGGCCGCGACGTCATCCGCGCGAGCCCGTAGCGTCCCTCCAGCGCGTGCCGGTACGACTCCAGCGAGGGCGTCGCCGAGCCGAGCAGCACCGGCGCCGACTCGAAGCGTCCTCGCATGATGGCGATGTCGCGTCCGTGGTAGCGCGGTTGGGAGTCCTGCTTGTAGGACGACTCGTGTTCCTCGTCGACGACGATGAGGCCGAGCTCGGGCACCGGCGCGAACACGGCCGAGCGCGCGCCGACGACCAGGTCGACCTCCCCCTGCAGCAAGCGCTCCCGCTCGTCGCGACGCTCCCCCGGCGACAGCCCCGAGTGGAGGATGGCCGTGCGCTCCCCGAAGCGCGCGCGGAGGCGTCGGAGCAGGAGCGGCGTGATGGCGATCTCCGGGACGAGGTAGAGCGCTCGACGCCCGGCCCGCAGGGTCGTCTCGATGGCCCGCAGGTAGACCTCGGTCTTGCCGGCTCCGGTCACCCCCTCGATGAGCAGCACGCCGAAGTCGTCGGCGGCGATGAGCGCCTCGGCCTGCGCCACGGCGTCGGCTTGCTCCGAGGACAGCTCGAGCTTCGGTCCCGCCTGGTCCTCGCCCGGCGCGAGGATGCCCGGCCGACGACGCTCCTCGCGCTCGGTCCGCTCGCACAGGCCGAGCTTTTCCAGGGCCTGCACGGCCGGACGCACCGAGCCCTCGCTCTTGCGGGCGTGGGTCGCGAGCTCGGCGACCGTCCACGGCCGACGCGGCTCCTCGCGCAGGAGGCCGAGCAGGCTCGCCCGCAAGGGTGACCGCCCACCCGGCTCCGCGTCGCCGTCGGTGGCCACGAACGCGAGCCGGGTCTTGGCACGAGTCGACTCCTGCAAGGACTCGTCGAGCCGCAGCCAGCCGCTGACCTGCAAGGCTCGCAGCGAGCTCATGAGGTCGCGACGTCCGAGTCGTCGCCGCAGTCCCTCCAAGCTTTGTCTCGGTGCGGCGTGCAGCACCTCGAGCACGGCAGCCTGGCCCTTCGGCAAGCCGGCGGGGTCGACCTCGCGTCCCTCGTCCTCCAGCAGCACGTGGACCGTCTCGCGTGGACCGCCGGGCTGCATGCTCTTGAGCACGTCGCCCAGGGGGCAGAGGTAGTAGTCGGACACGAAGCGCGCCAGCTCGAGCAAGGGGCCCGACAGGCCGGACGACGCATCGAGCACGAGCGTCAGGTCGCGAACCTGCACGTCGCGGAGGTCGTCATGGCTCCCCTTCTCCACGACCCAGCCGACGCGACGGTTGCGACCGAAGGGCACGAGCACGCGGCTCCCGGGCTCGGGCGGGGCCAGCTCGTCGGGCACGCGGTAGGTGTAGAGCTGATCCCCGCTTCGAGGGAGCGCCACCCGGACGAGGTGCTCAGTCGAAGACATCGGCCTCGCTCACCAGGGCCCGCAGGCGCGTGATGACCTCGTCGTCCGTCAAGGGTGCTCGCACGCCGGAGGGCTCGGTGCTCGCCCACAGCCTCTGCTGATCCGCCGCCTGCCGCGCCAGGACCTCCAGGCCGTCGACGACGTGGAGTCCCCGGGCCTCCGCCCAGGCGACGAGACCCGTGCGAGGCGGCGTGCTGACGAGCTCGACCACCGCCTGACGCACGGGCCAGTCGGTCCGATGATCGGGCACCAACACCTCGTGCCCACGACTCCCCAGCGGCGTGGCGTTGACGAGGACGTCGGTCGGCAACACGCCGCCGTCGAGTGGGGCCGCCTCGACACCATGCTCTCGGGCCAGCTCCTCCGCCGAGCGTGGATCGCGCGCCTGCACGCAAGCACGGGCACCGGCGGCCACCAGCTCCGGAACGATCGCACGCGCCACGCCACCGGCGCCGAGCACCACGACACGCGCCCCGCTCAAGCTCATCCGCGAGGCGAGAGCACGTCGCACCGCCGGTCCGTCGAAGGACGCCACGCGCAGCCCCTCGGTTCCTCGCACCAGCGTGTTCACGACCCCGCCGACACGGGCCCCCGTGGAGGCCGGCAGCTCGGTCCAGGTCGGGTGGCTCTTGTGCGGCATGGTCACGGCGACCCCGCTCAGGTCGAGCCGGTCGACGAGCTCGCGAGCGTCCCGGCTCGCACGCACGGGCAAGGGCACCAGCACGGCGTCCACGCCGCGACGTCGCCAGAGATCCGCGTGGAGGATCGGCGACCAGGTGTGGGTCAACGGCCAGCCGACCACCCCGAAGCGGCGCGACGGCTCGTCGCGCTCCTCGAGACCGAGCGAAGCAAGCTGCTCCTGGCCAGGCTGACCGAGGCGCGCACCGTCGGCCAGGGGATGCCCGCCGTGGGCGTACAGCAGGTCCGAGAGCGGTCGCGAGTCTCCTGGCCGCCGCCAGCCCGCCAGGAGCCGCAAGCCCCGTCCGGTGCGCCCCAGGGGCAGTCCCGCCCAGGGCAAGGCGGACGGGACGACCTCTCTCAGGGCGAGCAGCAGCTCCAAGGCCTCGCTCGCATCGGGAGCGGGCAACGCGAGCTTCAGGGCCGCGGGGGCGCGCGCGGCCATCTCGGTGACCAGGGCGCGCGCTTCCATCAACGGTGGCGGTGCCTCGTCGGGCTCACCGTGCCAGGACAGCAGCACCCGGTCGTCGCCGAGCTCGTCGGCGACCGAGCCCGTGGCTTCGCGTCGATGCTCCAGGTCGACCACCGTCGCACCAGCACGCAGCACGCTTCGCAGGAGCGCCAGGCGGTCGGCCTCCAGGGCAGGGGCCCCCGTGCCTCCCGGACGACAGGTCGCCATCCACGGCCCTGGAAGCTGAGCTCCGAGACGCTCGAGCCAGGCAGCAGCGGGAGGCCGGCGCAGGAGGTCGAGTCGGAGCTCGAGACAGGCGTGTCGACCCGAACGTCGGTGATGGTCCGCGGCGGCGCGACGCGCGCGGTCCGCGAGGAGAGCGGGCTCGGATGCGTGGCAGGTCAGGACCCGGAGCGGACGGCGGGCGTCGGGATCTCGAAGAGCGAACGCGGCGGGCTCAGACGACCCGGACGCGCTCAACCGCCGTTGCGCTGACGCTTGAGGTAGTCCTTGAGCGGGTTCACCCGCTCACCGGCCTCGAGGATCTCGTAGTGGAGATGCGGGCCGCTCGCGCGTCCGGTGGATCCGACCTCACCGATGAGGTCCGCGCGGTGCACGACCTGACCGACCTCGACGTGCATCTTGTGCAGGTGGCCGTAGAGGGTCTCCCGACCGTTGCCATGGTCGATCTTCACGCAGTTGCCGTAGCCGCCCTTGCGACCAGCGAAGGTGATGACGCCGTCGGCCGGCGCGAGCACGGGGGTGCCACGCTCGGCGGCGATGTCGATGCCTCGGTGGAACTGCGGCTTCCCGGTGAAGGGATCCTTGCGCCACTGGTAGCCCGAGGTCACGCGGCCATGCACCGGCCAGATGGTCGGCAGCGACTCGAGGAAGCTCGTCGAGGTGCAGATCTGCTGGGCGTAGAGGTTCGACCAGAGACTGGCCTTCGCCTGGGCCGCCTCGGCCATGCCCTGCCAGTCGTCTTGAAGCGCCGGCGGGGCACCGCCGTAGAGGTTCTCCAGCGAGCCGCCCTGGCTCTCGTCGACCGGCCACTGATGGAGGTCGGCGTACTCCTCGAGGCGAGCCGTCAGCTCGTCGACCTTGGCCACGGTCGCCTGGAGGCTCGAGACCAGCCGCGAGTGCTCCCGAGTCTGACGGACGTTCTCCGTCTGAATCTTCTGGAGCGGGGCGATCTTGTTGAGACTCGACAGGAAGACGTGGCCGAGGAAGGCCGACGAAACGAAACAGAACACGAACAGCAGCGCGAGCGAGCCCAAGAAGTGCCCGGAAACGCTGAATCGCTTGGGTGCGCCCCCCTCGTGGGGAACGAGCATGAGCGTGTAGATGCGTCGCATTCTGAAGACGGAGACCTGGTGCCTGCCGCCCGGAGGCGGTGTCGTTCTAGTGGCTTCCTGAGGGTCGTGAATTATCACCGCTCTCGCGGAAAGATCAAGATCTCGACGACTTCCGTCCCCGCTGTTCTCGAATTGACACGGTCCACGACGGCCGGCGACGATGGGCTTCCAACAGTCCCTTTTCGCCTCCTTCCCCGGCTCACTTGAGCGCCATTCGGGCCGGGCCCGCTCGGAGATCGCCCGTGGACCAAGTCATGAACGTTCTGGAAAGCATCGGCGGATTCCTGTGGGGGCCCTGGACGCCCTGGGTCCTGCTCTTCGCCGGGGTCCTGTTCACCGTCTGGACCAAGTTCACCCAGCACACCGCCATGACCCACGGCTTCGCGGTGGTCCAGGGCAAGTACGACGACCCGGACGACCCCGGCGCCATCAATCACTTCCAGGCGCTCGCGGCCGCGCTCTCCGCCACGGTCGGGCTCGGCAACATCGGCGGCGTCGCCCTCGCCATCGGCATCGGCGGCCCCGGCGCCCTCTTCTGGATGTGGCTGGTCGGCTTCCTCGGAATGGCCCTCAAGACCATCGAGATCACGCTGGCGATGCAGTTCCGGAACATGAAGGACCCGGACAACCCCAGCGGTGGCGCAATGTGGGTGGTCGAGGAGGTCCTCGGGAGCAAGGGCGGCATCTGGAGCACCCTGGCCCGGATCATCGGCGTCTTCTTCTGCATCACGCTGATCATCTCGACCTTCACCGGCGGCAACCTCTACCAGGCCTACAGCGTGGCGACCCTCACCGAGGGCTTCCACGGCATCCCGATGGTCGTCACCGGCATCGTCATGGCGGTCATCGTCGGGCTGGTCATCATCGGCGGCATCAAGCGCATCGGGCAGGTCGCCGCCAAGCTCGTCCCCGGGATGTGCCTCCTCTACGTCGTCGCCGCCCTGGTCGTGCTGGCGGTGAACATCACCGAGATCCCCGGCCTCCTCGCCCTCATCGTCAAGAGCGCCTTCAACCCCACCGAGGCGGCCGGCGCCTTCATCGGCGGCGGGATGGGCTGGGCCTTCATCTCCGGCATGAAGCGGGCGCTGTTCTCCAACGAGGCCGGTCAGGGCTCCGCCCCCATCGCCCACGCGGCGGCCAAGACCGACGAGCCGGCTCGCGAGGGCATCGTCGGCGGCATCGGCCCCTTCATCGACACGATCTGCATCTGCACGATCACCGCCCTGGTCATCCTCAGCACCGGTACCTGGAACCGCGACGCCATCGGCCCGCTCGGCGGCCCGATCCGCATCGCCCAGGGCACGGGCACCGAGTGGACGGTCACCGGCCCCAGCAACGTCTCGGCCCTGCCCGAGTCGCGGCACGACGCCTGGACGGCCGGCACCGACCTCTTCCTCATCGGCACCGTCGCCGGTGCGACCAGCCCCGACACGGAGACCAACAAGGTCCAGGTCGTGGGTCACGTGGTCGAGGGCGAGGGCACCAGCTCGGAGGCAGCGCGACCGCTCATGGTCACCTGGGACGCGGTCGATCTCGACGGCTGGGTGGGCACCCCCACCGGCATCAGCCTCGACACCGGCGTCCACCGCACCTATGACGGCGCCAACCTGACGGCTCACGCCTTCGACCGCCAGTTCCCGGGCTTGGGCAAGTGGCTGGTGACCATCGCCGCCTGGCTCTTCGCCATCTCGACGATGATCTCCTGGAGCTACTACGGCGAGCAGGGAATGGTCTACATGCTCGGCCAGAAGAGCGTCTTGCCCTACAAGATCGTCTTCCTCATCGGGACGATCTTCGCGACCATCGGCATCCAGGACACCTCGGACATGATCATCTTCATGGACCTGGGGACCGGCGCGATGCTCTGGTCGAACCTGCCCATCGTCATCGGGCTCGGCTACCTCGCGGTGAAGTGCCTGAACGACTACGGCACCAAGCTCAAGGCCGGCGAGTTCAAGCGACACGACTAGCCTCACGGTCGCGATCGTCCCGGGCGGCCCCCCCGCCCGGGACACGAAGAGAGCCTCGATCACCGACGTGACCGAGGCTCTTTTCTTGCGCGAGAGCGCGAGTCGCTCAGACCTTGCCGAGCACCAACGCCGCGTTCGTCCCGCCGAAGCCGAACGAGTTGGTCAGAGCCGCCCGAATGGGCATCTCCCGCGCGTCGCCCGGGGCGTAGTCGAGGTCGCAACCCTCACCGGGCTCGTCGAGGTTGATGGTCGGGTGGAGCTTGCCCTCCGCGATGGAGAGCGCGGTCACCACCGCCTCGACCCCGCCGGCCGCGCCGAGCAGGTGGCCGATCATCGACTTGGTCGACGTCACCACGAGCTTCTTGGCGTGCTCGCCGAAGGCCTGGTGGATCGCCTCGGTCTCGAGACGATCCCCCAGCGGCGTGGAGGTGCCGTGAGCGTTCACGTAGTCGACCGTGTCCGACGACAGCCCCGAGTCCTCGAGAGCGTTGAGCATGACCCGCCGCGCCCCGTCCCCCGTCTCGTGGGGAGCGGAGACGTGGTAGGCGTCGGCGCTCATCCCGTAGCCGAGCATCTCGGCATAGAGCCGAGCGCCCCGCTCCCGGGCGGTGTCGAGGTCCTCGAGCATGAGCAGGCCGCAACCCTCTCCGATGACGAAGCCGTCGCGGTCCTTGTCGAAGGGTCGCGAGGCCGCCTGCGGATCGTCGTTGCGAGTCGACAGCGCTTTCATCGCCGCGAAGCCCGCCACGCCCAAGGGGCAGATGACCGCCTCGGCACCACCGCAGATCATCCGGTCGGCCTTGCCCGACTGGATGAGCCGGAAGGCCTCGCCGATGGCGTGGGTGCCCGTGGAGCACGCGGTGCAGGTGGCCGAGTTCGGTCCCTGCAAGCCCCACTCGATCGACACCAGGCCGGAGGCCAGGTTGACGATGACCCCAGGGATGAAGAACGGGGTGACCTTGGCCGGTCCCCGTTCGAGCAGGGTCGCGTGGGTGCTCTCGATCATCGGCAGTCCGCCGATGCCCGAGCCGATCATCGTGCCGGCCCGAAGCGCCTCCTCACCTTCGAGGGGCTTCTCGATGCCGGCGTCGGCGAAGGTCATCTTCGCCGTGGCCAGTGCGAGCTGGATGAAGCGATCGAAGCGCCGGGCCTGCTGCCGGCTCATCCAGTCCGTGGCCGTGAAGCCCTCGACCTCCGCCGCGAAGCGCACGGCGTAGTCCGAGGCATCGAAGTGAGAGATCGGCCCGACGCCGGACTGGCCGGCCAAGAGGGCCGACCAGGTCGCGTCCTTGCCGATGCCGACGGGGGTGATCAGGCCGACGCCCGTCACCGCCACTCGCCGCTTCATCGCCCGGTCCTCGTCCGGCCCACGCCGGCTACTTGTTGACCTTCGCGATGAAGCCCACGGCGTCACCGACGGTGCCGATCTTCTCGGCGTCCTCGTCGCTGATCTCGACGCCGAAGGCCTCTTCCAGGGCCATGACGAGCTCGACCACGTCGAGAGAGTCGGCGCCGAGATCGTTGACGAACGAGGCGTCGTCGTTGATCTCTTCTTCCTCGACGCCCAGTTGCTCGACGATGATCTCCTTCACTCGCGCGCGGATGTCATCATGTTCCATGGTCTCGTCCTCCGTATCCAGGGCAGGCCCATCGCTGACGAGCCCTCGACGTCCGGTCCTAGCTAGACGTACATGCCACCGTTGATGTTGAGCACCTGTCCCGTCACGTAGCCCGCTCCTTCGGAGCAGAGATACGAGACGCCGGCTGCAATGTCCTCGGGTTGGCCCATCCGGTTGAGGGGCACGCGCGACAGGAGCGTCTCGCGTTGAGCCTCGTCCAGGGCCTCCGTCATGGCCGTCTCGACATAGCCGGGACAGACCGCATTGACGGTGATGCTGCGACTCGCCAGCTCGAGCGCCAGGGCCTTGGTCAGCCCGAGCAGCCCGGCCTTGGCCGCGGCGTAGTTCGCCTGCCCCGCGTTGCCGGCCTGGCCGACCACCGAAGACAGGAACACGATGCGCCCCCAACGCTTCTTGAGCATGGGCTTGAGGAGCGCACGGGTGACCCGCATCGAGCCGGTCAGGTTGGTGTCGATCACCGTCTGCCACTGCTCGTCGCTCATGCGGAGGATCAAGCCATCGGCGGTGACCCCTGCGTTGTTGACGAGGACGTGGACACCACCGGCAGCGAGCACGGGCTCGAGACCGGAGGTGATGGACGACGGGTCCGACAGGTCGAGCTGGGTGATCTCGGCGCGTCCGCCCGCGTCGACGATGGCGTCACGGGTGGACTCGAGCCCCTGCCTTCCGCGTGAGGCAAGCCAGACGGTGGCTCCTGCCGCCGCCAGCTCGAGGGCGACAGCCCGACCGATGCCCTGTGAGGCGCCGGTGACGAGGGCCGTGCGATCCGAAAGGCTGCTCATCCTGACCTGTCCCAATCCACCGGAGGATCACGGCCGCTGCACGCCTGCAACGGCCCGGATCCGGGGTGTCCCCCCTGCGAGGGCGCGCATCATGCCACCGGCCGGTCCTGAGCGCCAGAACTGCTTTCATGCCGCCTTTCGGCCGGCCTCGAGCGATCTCCGGACGCTCCCGGTCAGCCGAGGGTCTCGAGGACCTGCTCGACCGAGGCCGCGTCGCCGGCCGAGAGCACCTTGAGCGAGCGGTCCGTCTTCTTGACCAGGCCGGCCAGGACCTTCCCCGGCCCCACCTCGACCACCGTGTCGACCCCGGCCGCGACCAGGGTCCGAACCGTGTCCTCCCAGCGCACCGGAGCGGTGACCTGGGCGAGCAGGGCCTGACGCTCGGCCTCGGGATCCTGGCGGGGCTCAGCGTCGACGTTGGCCACCAGCGGGCAGCTCATGGGCCCGAGCTCGAGGGCCTCGAGGTCAGCCGCAAGACGGTCGGCCGCCGGCTGCATGAGCGGGCAGTGGAACGGGGCCGAGACCTGGAGTCTCACCGCTCGACGAGCCCCACCAGCGCCGGCCTCGAGCAGGCGGTCCACCGCGACGGCGTGCCCGGCCACCACGACCTGACCTGCGCTGTTGAAGTTGGCCGGCTGGAGGATCTCGCCCTCCTGCCGCTGCTCCAGACAGGCGGCCTCCACCTGCTCGCGGTCCAGCCCGAGGAGGGCGGCCATCGCCCCCTCGCCCACGGGAACCGCCTCCTGCATGTAGCGCCCGCGGTTGCGGACGGTCGCCACGGCCGGGCCGAGCCCGAGCGAGCCGGTGGCGACCAGGGCCGACCACTCGCCGAGGCTGTGCCCGGCGACGAAGCTCGGACGGATGCCTGCGCCGTCGAGGACCCGCCAGGCCGCGATCGAGCAGGTGAGGATGGCCGGCTGCGTCGTCTCGGTCAGGGCGAGGTCCTCGGCGCTGCCCTCGAAGCAGGCGGCCGAGATCGGGCTGTCGAGGGCCGCATCGGCCTCGTCGAAGGCGGCGGCCGCCAGCTCGAAGCGATCGCGGAGATCGCGGCCCATCCCTGGGCTCTGGCTGCCCTGACCCGGAAACACGAAGGCGATGCTCACGCGGACTCCCTTCCGTCACCGGCCCCCGCCACCGCCGGTTCGTCGGCGGGCGCGAGGGCGCGGAGCTGCTCTTGAATGGCGAGGTTCACCCGCTGCTCGACGAAGCGGTGAGTGACGGCGATGGCGCTCTCGATCCCGCGGACCGAGGACGAGCCGTGGCCGATGAAGACCGGCGCGGAGATGCCGAGCAGGGGAACCGCCCCGTGCTCGTCGTGGTCGAAGCGCTTCTTCAGCCGGCGCAGGCGCGGTGCCATCAGCAACGCGCCGAGCTTGGCCATCCACGACTTCCCGACTTCTTCCTTGGCGATGAGCACGAGCTGGCTCATGAGGCTCTCGGAGGTCTTGAGGATGGCGTTGCCGGTGAAGCCATCGGTGACGATGACATCGGCCTCACCGGTGAAGACCTGCTTGCCGTCGATGTTCCCGATGAACTCCACCGAGGCCTCCTTGAGCGCCTGGTGGGCCTGCTTGATGACCTCGTCGCCCTTGCCTTCCTCCTCACCCACCGACAGGAGAGCCACCCGGGGCTGCGCACCGTGGAGCGCCTGATGGAAGCAGGCGCCCATGATCGCGAACTGCTCGAGATGAGAGGCCTTCTTCTCGATGCTCGCACCGACGTCCAGGACGATGGACTCGCCGGTGCGGGAGGGCAGGGTGGCGGCGAGGGCCGCGCGCTCGACGCCGGGAAGACGTCGGAGGATGAGCGTCGCGGCGGCCATGACGGCGCCGGTGTTGCCAGCGGAGAAGAAGGCCTGACCCCGACCTTCTCGCACGGCCTTCAGGCCGAGAACGATGGAGGAACGACGCTTGCGCTTGATCGCCGCGAGGGGCGGATCCTCCATCGTGATGACTTCCTGAGCATCGAGATACTCGACGTCCAGGGAGGCCAGGGTCGCCGCGTCGCGACGCTGCTCGGCCTCGCGGCGGAGCTCCTCCTCCGGTCCGACGAGGAGCAGGCCCACGCCGAGCGCCTCGGCCGCTCGCAGGGCACCTTCGACGACCACCGGAGCCCCGTGATCGCCGCCCACGCCATCGACAACGATGCGCGGGGTCGTCACGGAAGGGTCCGCAGGCGTCCGATCGCCCAATTCTGGCTCGGTCGTCACGGTCGAACGGCGATTCGGGTCAGAGCTCGATGTCCAGGACCTCTCGGCCGCGGTAGCTACCGCAGGCCTCACACACGCGGTGCGGCCGCTTCATCTCGCCGCAGCTCGGGCAACGCGAGATCGACGGAGCCGCGAGGGCATCGTGGGCCCGACGCTTGTCACGTCGGGTCTTGGAAACACGTCGCTTGGGAGTGGCCATGGCTGCCTCCTCTTCAATCTTCAGTCGGCTCGTCCGTCGGGTTCGGTGACGGAGTCGCCTGCAAGCGTCGCTGCATCGCCTGCAGGGGAGCCAGCCGGGCGTCGATGGCCTCGGCTTGCTCCTCCTCGCAGCGACAGGCGTCGCGATTGCGGTTGGCGCCGCAGTGGCTGCAGAGCCCGCGGCAGTGATCATCACACAAGACACGCACGGGGAGATCCAAGAGGACTTGCTCCCGCACGATCTCGCTCACCGACAGGGCGGTGGCCCCGGTGGCGAGGTACGACAGGTCGAGGTCTTCCGCCGAGAGACAGGTTCCGTCCTCCGTCTCCGGCACCTCCCCGCCCAGGGCCTCGGGTTCCTCGGCGAAACGGAGCTCGAAGCCCAGGTCGACCGAGTGTTCCTGAGAGCCGAGACAACGGCTGCAGGACACGTCGACCTGACCCTGAAGGTTCCCTTCGACGTGGATGACGTCGCCCTTGCGCCGGGCCCGGACCGCCACTTCGAAAGGACGCGGCAGGGCCACCCCCTCGCGCCGGAGCGAGGGCCCCGGCACGTCGCCGTCTGCGAGGCTCACCTGCCCCGAGAGCTCGTGGACCTCTTCCGTGAGGTCGGCGAGGGCGATCAACATCGAAGCAACCGGTCTCCGGAGCCACGGGCACGCCGCCGGTGGTGAGGCGGGGCGGGCTCGGCCGTCAGGGGCGTGAAAGTGAGGTTCGGGGACGGAAGCCGCTCTGGCCTCCGAGCTCGCCCCGACGGGCGGCAGAGCATGCCAGCGCCCCCTGAGAGCGTCAACACGCGCGAGGCGGCCCCCACGCTGGGGCGAAGCGACCCGAAGAGGCCGGTGCGTGCCGTGTTGACCCCCTTCGAGCGCCGCCGGCATGATGCTGTCATTCCGCCCCGGGGGAACGATGTCCAAGCTCAAGTTCGAGACCGGTAAAGAGGACGACGGCCAACAAGCACGACCAGGCAACGTCGACGACAAGGGCATCGTCAACAAGATTGACGAGCTCCTCGCCGAGGTCCTGGCCAGCAACGCCACGCACGTTCACGTCGAGCCCGGTGCCGAGGGAACGCGCGTGCGCAGCCGCGTCGACAGTGACCTGCGCGAGGTCGCGACCTTCGAGGCGGGCCTCCACCCGAAGATCGTGAACCGCTTCAAGATCCTCGCGGGCATGGACATCACCCGGAACAAGATCTCCCAGCGGGGGTTCTTCCGGGTCGAGGCCGACGAGCTGCGGGCAGAGTGCAACGCCTACGTCTTCCCCACCGTCCACGGCGAGAAGATCACCGTCGACATCCTGTACAAGCAGGGCGTCACGCTGAGCCTCGAGCACCTCGGCTTCTTCACCGAGGTCCTGAAGTCGTACAAGGAAGCCCTGGCCGCCCCCAACGGCCTGGTCCTCGTGGCGGGCCCGCCGGGCTCCGGCCGCACGACCACCTGCTACGCGTCGCTGGCGACCATGAACTCGCCGCAAAAGGCGCTGGCTGCGTTCGAGCCGGTCAACAAGTACGAGCTCCCCGGCGTCGTGCTCGCCGCCCCGAGCGGCGGGCTCAGCTTCGCCGAGGGCGTGCGGGCGATGATGGAGTCCAACCCGGACGTCTGCCTCGTGGGCGAGGTGCAGGACCCCGAGGTCGCCAGGCTGATGCTCGCCGGCGCCTTCGCCAAGCGTCTCGTCCTCGGCCGGATGGTCGCCGCACACGACTCCATCCAGGCCCTGGTGACGCTCCTCGACATGGGCATCCAGCCCTTCTTGCTGACCGCGGCGGTCAACGCCGTGCTGGCCCAGCGTCTGGTGCGTCGCATCTGCGACGGCTGCAAGACGCCGTACTCGCCGCCGGAACAGCTCGTCGCCGAGATCGGCTACAAGATGAAGCCCGACATCCAGTTCTACCGGGGCGCAGGCTGCGCCGCCTGTGGTGGAACGGGCTTCCGTGGCCAGATCGCGCTCTTCGAGCTGCTCATCCTCAACGACCAGGTCTCGGAGATGCTGGTCGCCCGTCGCACGCTCCCCGAGATCCGGGAGCAGGCGGCCAAGTCGGGGATGGTCTCGCTCAAGCGCGACGGCGTGAACAAGGTCGTCATGGGCTACACGGCGGTCGAGGAAGTCCTCTCCTGCCTGTAGCGCTCAGCGCCGCTTGAGCTTCTTGAGCCCTTCCTTCGCTTCGGGGTGCTCGGCCTGACGCTCGAGCGCCTTCTTGTACATCGCCTTCGCTCGCTCGACGAGACCGGCTCGCGCGTAGGTGTTGGCGAGCTTGACGGCGATCTCGGCGTTGTACTGGTTGAGCTCCATGGCGCGGAGGTAGGCCTCTTCGGACTTCTTCCGCCAGTGCGGGTTCTGCCCGAGGGCGTCGCCGAGCATCTCCTGCAGCTCGGCGGTCTCGTCCTTCTTGAGCGCCTCGCGGAGGTAGATGATCGCGGAGTGGAAGTCCTTCTTCCGCATCGCGTCGGCGGCGTGCTGTCGCAGGGCCCGCGCCTGACTGCGCGCCTCGGCCTGCTCGTCCTGGGCCCGGCTGCGGTTGAGCTCCATCCGCTTCATGCCGAAGGAGCCGGTGCCGCCTTCGCCGACACCGGCCGCCTTGCGGCCATCGGAGATCACCGCGAGCAGCGCCTCGGTGCACCGTCCCGAGATGTATGCGAGCTGAGTTCGCATGTCCTTGGCGACCTGCTCGGAGAAGTTCTCCGAGTCCCAGCGTGACTGGTGATCGAGCAGGGCCTGACGGTAGGCATCGGGCTCGGAGGGATCGGCCGCGACGACCTGGAACAGGTCGACGGCTCGCGCGCGCTGGTACTCCTTCTCGATCGCCTCGCGCGCCGCCTCGTCCTCGCTGGCCGCCTGGTTCTTGGCCGTCGCCAGGTTGGACAGGCAGAAGCGGTAGCCCTCGTAGTCGGGGTGACGAGCGATGTCGAGGACGAGAAGACCGTAGAGGAGACGCAGGGTGTCTCCCTCGGACAGCGGGCTCGTGCGCGCGATGTCCGAGATGCGGATCTGTCCGTCGAGCTGAGCGAGGACATAGCCCTCGGACGGACCGAGGTGCAGGCTCGACATGGGGACCGCGGGCTCGAGGTTCACCGAGAGCTGGGGATCGTCTTCGATGAAGGCACCGAGCAGCGACTCCGCGTCGGGAAGTCGGCGCACGCCCTCGAGGATGATGTTGGGCGTGCTGGTCGGGAAGGGCATCGAGTGCAGGGCGCTGACGTCCTGGTCGGTGAACTCGAAGAACGACCGCTCGAGCGCGAAGACGTCGGTCATGCGCTCGCGGAGGACCTGGGCCATGAACTCGTCGAAGGCGCCCGGATCGGGGAACACGCCGGCCTGCACGAGGGAGCTCCGCACGTCGCTACCCGCGCTCGACACGAGGCTGCCGACCTCTTCTTCCTTGACCAGCCCCCAGCGCACGAGGAGGCGATCGAGCCGCTGGTCGGCGGAGTCGACCGTGCAATAGAAGAGCGTGCCCTTGTCGAAGTAGAGCTCGACGTTGCGCTCACCGTCGGAGATCTTGAGCACGCCGTCGCGACGATCGAAGTACAGGTCGCGGATGACCTCGGCCAGCGGGGTCTCGCTACAGCTTCCTTTCACGAAGCGCGCACCCCGAGCTCACGCGGACGCCCTTCCCCACGTCCGCGGCGATCGTCGGCGAGCCGACGTCTCCTCAATCCGATTCTTTCCCGTGTCCACATGATGACCCCTCCTCCCCTGTTGACGGACCCGAACCGATCCGCACGACGCTACCATCAAGTCACTCGCAGGTGTCGGGCGCGGCGGCGATGCGGTAGCAGCCCAGTCGATGGCGGAAGGCACGGCTGTCGTCGAGGAGGTGACTGACCACGAAGCCCTGGCGCAGGAGCTCGTCGGCCAGGTATTTCCGGACGCAGCGGAAGTACCAGGCCGCCCGTCCCAGGATGAGTGTCGGTTGGCGGCGGGCCAGGGATGAGAGCTCCTCGATGCCCTCGGCGAAGGCGCTGGTCCCCATGTACTCCCGGTAGCCCTCGCTGCGCCCCCCTCCGAGCTGGCGTCCGAGGGCGACGTAAGTCGTGCCGTGGGCCAGGCAGCGCCCCTGGACGCTCTCGGTGCCGAAGCCGGGATTCTTCTTCTCGCCGGGAAATCGTCGGATGTCGGCGACGAACCCGAAGCGACGCTCGCCCAGCACGACGTCCAGCTCGGCGGGGTCTCGGACCGAATGTCCGTAGGTGAAGATTTCCACGGCCTCTCCTTCGCACCCCATTTTCGTGGGGCGGCGACCGGGATCATGTCGACCGGACCGGACGCCGAACAGCCCCATGTTCGGTCCCCTGACGGAGCCGGCCCGGAGTCGGCCTGCCCGCGTCTGCCCCGGAGCGGCTCGGCCGCTGGCCACCCCGGTCGGGGGATCGCTTGACGACGCCCCCGGCCCTGCCGAAAGATGCGCGCCGTGCGTCATCAACCGGATCGAAAGTACGAGCTGCGCGACCACGTCGGGGCCTTCGGCGAGCGCACCCGCAAGAAGGCCCCCCCGGCGGTGACCCACGCCGAGGCCTTCTACTACCTCAAGCAGCTCGAGAGTCAGACCCCGCTGGTCTTCCGCCTCCGTGACGGCGAGGAGATCCGGGGCGTGCTCGACTGGTACGACCGCGACTGCTTCCGCGTGAACCTCGAGGAAGGCGGCCACGTGGTGCTTCGGAAGGCGGCCATCGCGTACCTCCACAAGGCCCCGAGCAGTCCGGAGCCGTCGCCTCCTGCCTCCGATGGCGACGCCGAGCCCGACCCTGCTTGATGCTGTCGTTGCATGAGACTTCGGGTTCTTGTCTGGACCCCGAAGGCCTGGCGCGATACGATCCTCAGGTGAAAGTCGGGGTTTTCACGACCTCGACGGCGGGCGATGGCTGGGGAAGGCAGCGTCCGCACGAAGCGAAGCCGGGTCAATCCGACCCAGCGCAGCACGGGGGAACCGATGGGTCAAGCTGACCTCCAAGATCAGGTCCTGGCCATCATGAAGGACCTGGAACTGCCGTCTCCGGAGTCGATGCTCCGGCGGATCGAGCGCATGTTGCCAGCGGGCGAGCGCGACCGGGTCTTCCAGGCCCTGGTCGAAGGCTCGACCGAGACGACCAAGGACGACCGGAAGAAGCTGCTCAAAGCCCTCGACGGCTCGCGCGAGGACTGGAGCCGGGCCGTGGACGGCCTGCTGGAGCGCTGCTCCCCGACCTCCTGACGTCCCGGGCGCGCCCGTTGGGCCGCCCCGTGCCTACTGACGCTCGATCCGCAGCAGGTCGAGCCTCCGCTCGTCCCCGACCAGGATCTCGAAGCGCAGCCCACCCACCGCCCAGCGGCTGCCTTCGATGGGGACGTGTCCGGCCAGGTCCATGAGCAGCCCGGCCAGGGTCTCGTAGCCGGGCTCTCGCGGCAGCTCCAGCCCGAGCTGACGCTGGAGCACCGCGATGGGCAAGCGCCCCGGCGCCACCCAGCGCGAAGTCCCCGCCGGCACGAGTCGCATCTCCTCACCCGTGTCGTGCTCGTCGTGGATCTCCCCCACCAGCTCTTCGAGGATGTCCTCGAGGCTGACGACCCCCGCCGTGCCGCCGTGCTCGTCGAGCACCACGGCGAGATGCTGGCGGTCGGACTGAAAGACGCCGAGCAGGCGATCCAGTCGCGTCGTCTCTGGGACGAAGAGCGGCTGTCGGGAGAGCCGACGCAGGAGCCGCGTGGAAGGCTCCGCGCCCCGCGCGAGCTCACGCAGCAGGTCCTTGACGTGCAACACCCCCACGACCTCGTCGACGTGCCCACGCACGACCGGGAGCCGTGAGAAACGCGTGCGACTCACTCGCTCGACGAGATCACCGGCATCGCCCTCCAGGTCGAGACACTCCATCTCGGGTCGGGCGACCATGATCTCGCGCACGGGGGTGTCGGCCAGGGCGAAGACCCCGTTCAGCGCCCGGGCCCGCGAACGATCGAGCACGCCGGCCCGCTGACCGAGATCGATCGCGGCCTGGATCTCGCCGGCGCTCATCCCCTGGGCGCCCGAGAGCTCGCCACCGAACATCCGGACGGCAAGCCTCGCGAGCCGGACGAACACCCAGGTCGCCGGGCGCAGCAGGGAGTGGATGGGAGCAAGCAGGGTCATGACCGGCACGGCCAGCCGCTCGGAGTGCTGACGGGCCAGGGTCTTGGGCGTGATCTCACCGAACACCAGCAGCATGAACGTGGTGATCGACGAGGCCCAGGCGAGGGCCACCGCGACGCGGTCCTCCCCCAGCATGGCGCGCATCAGCTCGGACAACAGCACCGGCGCCAGCACGTTGGTGACGTTGTTGCCGATGAGGATCGTCGTGAGCACGCCCTGAGGACTCTCCCGCCAGAGGGTGAGCACCTCACCGCGCCGTCCCCAGGTGTCCTGCACCGCCTTCGCCTTGCTCTCGGAGAGCGAGGTGAGACAGGTCTCGGAGAAGGAGAAGAACGCCGAGCCGAGAAGACAGCAGGCGAAGGAGACGAGAAGCCAGGGCATCAGAGCGCTGGCGTCGGCTGCCGCAGGCTCGAGCACTACTCGGAGAGGGCCTGCACGAAGCTGCCCTCGACGAGGAAGAGATCACCGTCGGGGTCGTCGAACTCACCCCAGTCGAGCTCGCGCATCTCGATGCGACGGCGGTAGGCGTTGGGCGTCTCGTCCCAGGCGCCATCGGCTCCGGCCGACACGAGCCCGTAGCTGAGGCCGTCGGTGCTCGCGTGGTAGACGAAGGGACGACCCCAGGCGTCCAGCTCGGGGGAGCCCTCGCCTTCCTTGATCTGTCCTGAGCTCCGCATCAAGCGGACGAGCCCGTTGACGTCTTCTCGAGGGTAGCCCTCGTCGTCGTGCTGGGTCTTCCAGAGCTCGAGTCGAGCGGCGAGCCGCTCCATCCGGTCCATGGTGTCGAAGGCCTTGTCGACCTCCTCCAGGATCAGGCGCTCGAGGATCTCCTCACGGCTCTCCCAGTCACCGAGCTCACCGCTTGCATCTCGAGTGCGCAGGTCGGCGAGATTCCAGGTCGCCTTCTCGAGCCGGAAGCGCGCCTGGAAGAGCTGACGCGAGCCTCCCATCCGGAAGTCGAGGAGACGTCCCTCCTCGGTCGGCGTCTCCGCCAGCAGCCGGAACTGACCGGGCGCGACATCGAACAGGTCGGCGAGCTGCGCCTGAGCGAGGGCATGGTCGAAGGGAGTCTGGGGCTCGCCCCGACAGCCGACGACGAAGAGAGCCGCCAGGATGAGGAGACGGCAGGCAGGCGCGGAGAAAGAGCGGCGTGGATCCATCGGGTAAGAGGTCGGGCCGGCTCGCGCTTGGCGTGATCCTCACCCGCCTGTCATCGTAGGAACGGGAGCTGGAGACTGTCAAGGATGCCCCAGAACGACACGAACCCTCGCGTGAGCCACCCGGTGGAGGCGACTTGAGCCGTCTCCTGGTGAGCCTCGCGCTCGTCGCCGTCCTCATGGCGCCGCTGGTCGCCACTCCGCAAGAGGAGGCCTCGGGCTGGCGCCGGGTCGCCCCCGGGCTGGAGCTCCGAGAGCAGGTGCTGGACGGGAGCCCGACCTGGCTCCTCAGGGTCGACCCGAAGCAGCGTCGGCTCGGTGCGGAGGTCCGGGAGCCCGGCTTCCTGGTCGGCGAGTGGGTGGACCGCGAGGGCGTCCTGGCGAGCCTCAACGCCAACTACTTCGACGCGGCCGGAGCCCCCCTCGGCTGGGCCGTCGTCGACGGACACGAACGGCTGAAGCCGAACCGTCGAGGCTGGGGGCTCTTCCACGTCGACGACGCCGGCCGTGCGGGCATCTCTCGCGCCGCGTCGCCCCCGGGCGGCAGCATCACCACCGCGGTGCAGGCAGGACCGCTCCTCGTCGAAGCTGGGACCGCCAACAGCCGCCTCCGACCGGCGCGCGCGCGCCGCAGCTTCGTCGGCATCGACGCACGGGGCCGCGTGGTCCTCGGGTGCAGCACGCGCTCCATCGACCTGCCCACCCTCGCCCGCCTGCTGGCGGCGACTCCCGACGGCGGTGGGCTCGGACTGCGGGACGCCCTCAACCTCGACGGTGGCTCGTCCTCACAGCTCTACTGCCGCGACGGACGTGAGGAGGGCGACCTGGTCGTGCCGGGCTTCGCCCGCGTGCCGGTGGTGCTGACCGTTCGCTGACTGGACCCGAGGTCAGCTGCGGCTGACCTCGACGGTGCTGGCCTGCGGCAGGCGACCGAGGACCTCGTAGGCCTTCACCTCGCGCGAGATGCCCTTGGGCTGGAACTCGCCCACGCAGCGGGTCGCGAAGTGCTCCTTGACCGCCTCGTAGGTGGTGTCGCTGATGACCACCTGGCCCGCCTTGGCCACGCTGGACTCGATGCGGGAGGCGAGGTTCACGTTGGCACCGAGGACGGTGTAGTCGCTGCGTCGCACCGAGCCGATGTCGCCCGCGACGACCTTGCCGGAGTGCAGGCCGATGCGGAAGCTCAGCCGCTGATGCTCGGGCACGCCCTCGTTGACCTGCTCGAGAGCCTCGGCCATGTCGAGGGACGCGTGCACGGCCCGGAGCTGGTGATCCGGCTGCTCGAGCGGAGCGCCGAACACGGCCATCAGGCAGTCACCGATGAACTTGTCGAGGGTGCCCTCGTGCTTGAAGATGGCTTCCGCCATCCCCGAGAAGCACTCGTTGAGCATCTCGGCGACTTCCTTCGGCTCCATCGACTCGCAGCGACTGGTGAAGCCGACGATGTCCGCGAAGATGATGGTGACGTCGCGCTCCTCGGCGGCAAGGGTCTCTCCCCCACCCGAAGTGATCCGCTCGATGACCGCCGGCGAGTGGTAGCGCGCCAGCGCCTGACGCTGCACCTGCTCGTCGACCACCGAGGCCTGGAGCCGCGCGCGCTCGAGAGCCACCGCGACGTGGTTGCCGAGGGCGCAGAGCAGGTCGAGGTCGAAGTCGTCGAACGCCTTCACGTGCAGGGGCGTGTCGGTGTAGATGATCCCCTCGACCCGATCGCCGCTCCACAGCGGCGCGGCCATGGCCGAGCGGATGCCGAGCGCCATGATCGACGCACCGCCGGCGAAGCGGGGATCGCTCTGAGCATCGGTGGTCAGCACCGAGACGCGATCGCGGTAGACCTTCTCCGCGATGGTGCGCGAGAACTTGATCTCGGCGAGGTCCTGACTCTTCTTCTCGTCGCGATGCCGGACCGCCTTGGGGACCAGGTCCTGGGTGGCCTCGTCCCACAACATGATGAAGCCACGGTCGATGGGCAGGTGGTCGAACACGAGCCCGAGGACCTTGTCGAGGAGCTCCTCGAGGTCGTCGGACTGGATGAGCACCTCGGAGGCATGGGTGACCAGCTCGAGGAGCTTCTGGAGCCGCTCGACCTGCTGCTCCGGACCCGCGTCGTCGGCGGTGCTGGTCGCGCCGGGAGCCGGGGCCGACGCCGCCAGGGCCGAGAAGTCGATCGCCTCCCGGAACATGGTGCCCATCTCTTCGGGAGGGGCGTTGTCGGCGGGCGACTCGGTCGTCAGCGCGACTTGCTGGGGACCTTCCTCGAGCCCGGTGAACTTCAGCGTGAAGCGCCCGAGGATGACCTCGTCACCCTCCTTGAGGTCGAACTCGGTGCCGGTGGCCTGGTTGACCTGGGTGCCGTTCTTGCTGCCGAGATCCTTGACCTTCCAGCCGTCGGCCTCGATCCAGAACTCGGCGTGGTGGCGCGAGATCGACCCGTCCTGGATGACGAGGTCGTTCTCGGACGAACGCCCGACGCGGACGACCGACTCCGTCAGGACGAAGGTCTTCCGCTCTCCTCCCTGCTCGTAGGTCAATTCAGGCGGCAAGACGGGCTCCGAAGGGTGATCGCCTGATCATGGCGCAAGGAGCCGGAAATCGGTACCCCAGGTTGCGTCCGTGGTTTTCGAGCCGCCATGACATGCTCCGCACCGCCGGCAGGTGGTCTGAAACGGAACGGGGCGAGTCACCCCAGTGGCGCTCTCCAATCGTCGCTGCGGCCCCCCGGGAAGGGAGTCAAGGGTGCTCGGAATCGACCTCGAGGGACGCTGCGGGCTGGTGCTCGGCGTCGCCAACCACCGAAGCCTCGCCTGGGCCGTCGCCGAGCGTCTCAACGAAGCCGGCATGCGTCTCTGCCTCACCTACCTCGGCGACCGGATGAAGCCCAAGGTCGAGGCCCTGGCCGAGAAGCTGAACGACCCCCTCGTCCTCCCCTGCGACGTCACCGACGACGCTGAGCTCGACCGGCTCTTCGAGACCCTGGGCCAGGAGATGCCGCGCCTGGACGCCCTGGTCCACTCGGTCGCCTTCGCCCAGAAGGAAGACCTCACCGGCGCCTACCGCAACACGTCCCGGGAGGGCTGGCGGGTCGCCCTCGAGATCTCCGCCTACTCCCTCGTGGCGGTGATGGGCCGCGCGGCTCCCATGATGGCCGCCACCGAGGACCAGCCAGGCGGCTCGGTCGTGACGATGTCGTACGTGGCCGCGGAGCGGGCGATCCCCAACTACAACGTCATGGGGAGCGCGAAGGCGGCGCTTGAGCACGCGGTCCGCCAGCTCGCACTGGAGCTCGGTCCCCAGGGCATCCGGGTGAACGCGGTCTCGGCCGGACCGGTCAACACGCTCTCGGCACGAGGCCTGGGCGACTTCAACGTGATGCTCACGCACCACCGCGAGAAGGCCTGCCTCAAGCGCAACGTGGAGGCCCGCGAGGTCGGCGACGCGTCGCTGTTCCTGCTCAGCGACCTCGGCTCCGGCATCACCGGCGAGACCCTGCACGTCGACGCGGGCTACAGCATCGTCGGTTTTTGAACCGTCGACTGCCGAGCCCGCCTGAGGAGAGTGCCTAGCCCTCGGAGGTCTTGGCGGCGCGCGCGATGGCGTTCTTGCCGCCGGCCACGAGGACCTCGAAGCGCTTCTTCTTGCGCTGAGCCCGCTTGAGCTGCTTCCGGGCCTTGCGGGCCTCGGCGCCGTCCTTGGCGCGCTCGATGCTCTTGGCCAGGCGGCCCATGCGACCGCTCAGGCTCTCGGCCTTCTTCTTCATCTTGTCGATCTTGCCCATGTCGTTCCCCTGGCCCCCAGCGTGCGTCGCCCGTGGCCGTTGAGAGCCGCAGACCCTACAGCAAGCCCGCCGCCACGTCGAGACGCGCGAGCGTGGTCTCCCGCCCCAGGACGTCGGCGGTCTCGAACAGCGGGGTCGAGACCTTGCGACCGGTCAAGGCGATGCGGAGCGCCATGAAGACGTTCCGAGTCTTCTCCGAAGCCTCCCCCGCGGCCTCGCGGATGGCCGCCTCGACGGACGCGAGCTCCCAGCTCTCGACAGCCCCCAGCCGCTGCGAGAGCAGCCCGAGAGCCTCCTTCACGCCCTCCGGCGTCGCCTTCTTGCCGAGAAGGTCCTCGGGCTCCCCGACCTGCGGCTCCTCGAAGAAGAAGCTCACCTGGTCGTCGAAGTCCGAGAGCTTCTCGATCCGCTCCTGGACCAGCGCGGCGATGGCCTCGAGACGCGGGGTCTCCACCTCGGCGTGGGTGGTGAAGTCGCCGGCCCGGAGACGCTCCACGAGCTGAGCCGTCGAGAGCGAGCGGATCCACAGGCCGTTGAGGTGGGCCAGCTTCTCGAGGTCGAAGATCGGCCCCGACAGGCTGATCCGCGAGAGGTCGAGGACCCGGCAGAACTCCTCGAAGTCGAAGTGCTCCTTCTCCTCCGGATGCGACCACCCGAGGATGCCGAGGAAGTTCACCAGGGCCTCGGGCAGGTTCCCCTGCTCGCGGAACCAGTCGAGGCTCACCGGGTTCTTCCGCTTGGAGAGCTTGCTCTTGTCCGCGTTGCGCAGCAGTGGCGTGTGGTGGAAGAGCGGCAGCGAGTAGCCCAGCGCCTCGTAGATCCGCACGTGCTTGGGCAGCGACGGCAGCCACTCCTCACCCCGGAGGACATGGGTGATGCCCATGAGGTGGTCGTCGACCACGACGGCCAGGTGATAGGTCGGGAAGCCGTCGGACTTCAGCAGCACCGGCTCGGTGAGGTCGGAGTTCTCGAAGGTCACCTCGCCCCGCCACTGATCGACGACGCGGGTCTGACCCTCCTCGGGAATCCGTAGGCGGAGAGCGGAGCCGGACGGCTCCTCCTCCTCCCCCTCGGCCTGCTGCTTGGGCGGCGCGTCGGACCAGTAGGCCGCCCCCGACTTCTCGAGGCGCTCGGCGTGCTCACGGTAGATGTCGAGCCGCTCCGACTGACGGTAGGGCCCGTGGGGACCGCCGACATCGGGACCCTCGTCCCAGTCGAGACCGAGCCAGCGAAGGGAGCGCTTGATGGCCTCCTCCGCCCCCTCGACCTTCCGGGACTGGTCGGTGTCCTCGATGCGCAGGAGGAACTGACCGCCGGTCTGGACGGCGAGAGCCTTGGAGAAGAGGGCCTGATAGGCGGTCCCCACGTGGGGAGCTCCCGTCGGCGACGGGGCGATGCGCGTGCGTGCACCCATGGTGGTGCTCCATCTCGAGGGCCGGCCACGAAAGGACCAACCCGAGCTCGACCCTTTCACGAGGGTCTCGAAAGAAGAGGCGCGCCCGGAGGGCTCTACCGGTCGCTGCTAGTCGTCGCGGCAGTGCTTCTGGAAGAAGTAGTCGACGCTTTCGACGATGTCCTTCTTGTTCATCCGCTTGACGATGTAGCCGTCGGCGCCGGCGTCTTCGGCGAGCTTCTTGACCTCACTCTCCTCCTTCGTGGAGAAGATGATGATGGGGAGGTCACGGCCGAAGGACGACTTCTTGAGGATCTCGCAGAGCGACTCGCCCTTGATGGACGGCATCATGAGATCGAGCAGGATCATGTCCGGCCGGTGCTCACGGATCGTCGCGTTCACCTCGACCCACGAGGAGTTCGTGAGGATCTGGTAGCCGGCGTCCTCGAGGGCGTCCTTGGTGATGTCGAGGACGAGC
>JBCCFW010000007.1:0-102689 GCA_039029535.1 Acidobacteriota bacterium | reverse complement strand
CGCTCACCTACTTCGGCAACGCCGACTACGACGAGATCACCGACATCGCCCTCGATGCCGAGGGCAACGTGCTCATCGGGCTCACCACGCTCAGCGCGCTCCTCCCCACGACCGATGCCATCCAAGCCGAGCCCTCCGGTGGCTTCGATCTCTACCTGGCCCGTCTCGACCCCTCGTTGACCACGCTGCTGCAGGCGACCTATCTCGGTGGGACGAACAACGACTACCTCACCGACTTGGAGTTGGGTCCGGACGGCTCCATCTTCCTTCGAGGCGTGACGCGATCGACGGACTTCCCCACCGAGAACCCTCTTCAGGGCGACCTGGCTGGTGATCACGACGACTTCATCGTCCGCCTCTCTTCCGATGGCTCCTCCATCGTCTACTCGACCTACCTCGGCGGCTCCGGCTCCGAGGGCAGGAGCGCTGGCCTCCTCGAGCCCATCGAGGGTCAGCTCGCGATCGCGCCCGATGGATCCGCCTGGCTCACCGGTTGGACCGGCTCCCACGACTTCCCGACCGTCGCGCCCCTTCAGTCCGAGCACGGCGGTGGGGAGGCGGACTGCCATGTCATGCAGCTCAGCGCCGACGGCACGGAGCTCCTGTTCTCGACCTTCCTCGGTGGCGACTCGAACGACAGGTGTCACGACATCGCGCTCGATGCCGATGGCGCGATTCACCTGCTCGGGGTCACGTCGTCTCGCAACCCGAGTCTGTTGAATCCCGACGGCATCGGAGGCGACGGCTACCCGGGCTCGGTGAGCTACCTGGCGAGACTGTCACCGGGCGGCGCGGGCCTCGACAACCTCTTCCGTCATCACGACGTCGCCTCCTCCGATGGCTCACCACCGAGCGTGACGATCCTGAAGCACCTGCTCGTGGACTCACGAGGCGCAGCTCATGCGGCCGGCTTCACCTGGAGGGCGGACGTCCCTCTGGCCCACCCCGTTCAGGACGAGCTCAACCTCGGCGTGAACGACAGTGCCACTGACGCCCTGGTCATGACCCTGTCGCCCGATGGCGACACGGTGGAGCTCTCGACCTACCTCGGCGGCGGCACCGGGATGAGCCCATCCGCCCCCTGGGGCGACGACTACGCCTTGGACATCGCGCTCGACGCCGGCGGCAGGCTCCTGGTCACGGGCGAGACCCACTCGCTCGACTTCCCCACGGTCGAGCCCATCCAGCCGGACTACGACACCAGCGGGAGCATCCCCTTCCCCTGGTCGAGCGACGCCTTCATCCTCCGCATCGGAGGCCTCGACATCCCGACGCTCCGAGTGCGTCCCGGCGTCTCGAACAACCTGGACATGGGATGGGACGAGACGAACGGCGACCCCCGCTTCGGCATCTACCGGGGGACGCTGGAGTCGCTCGTGCGCCGTCACGCGTACGACCACGCGCTGGTCACCGATTGCCACCTCCGAACGAACGCCACGGTCCCCATCGCTGAAGAGAGCAGCTACTTCCTGCTCGCTCGCTTCGAGCAGGACGGCCGACAGGACTTCGGCGTCGACAGCCGAGGACGACGGCGGGGCGGTCCCGACACTCCCTGCCCCTGACCACGCTCCAGTTGGCGAGCGGCAGCCGCGCTCTCGCTCGAGCGCCGCCGCTTGCTCTCTCCCGGAGCTCCAGCTCCCCCACTCCAGACAGGCCAGGACGGACGACGAGGTCGCATGTCCTCCGACACCGTTCATGGCCCCCGTGCGCCTTCCATCTTCCGCTCGACACAGGAGACTCAGTGATGAACCTCGTGACCCGACTCACCCTGTCCATCGTCATGGCGAGCTTGCTGCCGTCGCTCGTCGTTGCCGGCCCGGCCGCCCGTTCGCCGCTCGGTCACCGGGCGGTCGTCGACACGTCCCGACCGGTCCTGCCACCGGCCTGGCCCTTGCCTCAGCGAGAGCCCGGACCGCTCACGGATCTCGACGAGCTCTCCGGCGTCTTGGTGCACTTCGGCAATGGCGACTATCAGATCGAGTCTGCCGTGCTGCAGGTGAGCGAAGACGGTCGCTTCGGATTCCTCGCCTTCGAGGGCTACGACCGGCAGGGCAACTTCCACTCGTTCCACCGCGGCGCCTCCCAATCGAGAACCGTTCGTCGAGCCCACGACCTGACCGATCTCGTCATCGGCGATCCGTCCGAGCCGCTGTCGGTCATCGACGTCGACCGGATCGAGCTCGGCATCGACGGCGAGGGCTTCCTGGCCATCACCGACGTGACCGGTGTCGCCAGGGAGACCGGCACCTACGTCTCCCGCACGATGGCAGCGGCAGCAGCCGTCGACATTGGCATCGGCGTCGAGGATCCGCCCATCTACATCTGTGGTGAGCTCACGATCTTCGGCTGCTTCAAGCTCGACTGCAATGGCACCTGTGGGGAGTACCCCGGCTGTGCCTGCATCGACGCGGACGGCCTGCCTGCCCAGGGCTCGTGCATCGGAGGCTCGACCGTGCAGTGTCGGGGAACCTGTCCTCCGAACACGACCTGCTACCGCAACGGCGAGGGAATCTGTGGTTGCCATGCCAATCCCTGACGACGGGGGAGCCCTGAGCCTCACCACGGGACTCGGCTCCTGACACGAGCCCTGCTCAAGGCCCCGGGACGCTCGCTCCCGGGGCCTCCATCGCTTCGTCCCTCTTGCGGAGATGTCCGCCGAGCGGACGACGCGCAGGTCGCGGGTGAGCAGCATGGTGCACGCCTCTCAGGCGCAGCCCTGGTGACGTCTCGCCATCGATGCGATGTTCCGCAAGAGGCAGGAGCCGAGGCGTCCTGCCATGCACGAAGGAAGACACTCATGCAGGTGCTGACCACGCTCGTTCGAAGGCCGACACTCGGCGCAACTCTCATCACTCGATCCCCGCGACAGTGGCCACGACTTCGTCACCAAGCTGAAGGTGGGACTGGACCGACACCGGCGACGAGCTCGCTGAGACCCGACGGACGAACGCTCCATCACTCACTCGTCATGGCCACCGCCCTCTCGGTCCTCACCTGCCTCGGCACCTGCCGAGCCTGGGCCGGACCGGGTCTTCCCGAGGTGAGCCTCTCGGAGTGGAATTTCGCGGCACCGTCCCCGGCCGATCCGGCCCGGGATCTCCGGCAGCTCATCAGCAAGAGACTCGAAGCCCTGCCGCTCCAGTCCTTGCCGATGATCGTCGACCACCCCGATGGCCCGAAGATCGGCTTCACGGACCCGGACGCGCTCGGTGATCTCGCCACCGAGCTCTGCGACTCGGCGCGTCCTCTCGTCGAAGACGACGGGATCCTGGAGACCGAGCTCGAGACCGTCTTCCCCGATACTCAGGCCAAGGCACGACCGGCTCTCGTCCGCGCCGTGGTGGCGGGTCGGTCTTCCGGCGAGGGAGCGGACCTCTTCCTCGACGAGTCCCGCGACACCGTCTTGCTGATCGCGTGCGGCGCTCCTGGCGGGCCCGATGGCGCTCAGGGTGGTGACATCGACCTCTTCATCGCTGGCACCGGCGCGGCCGCGCTCCTCGTGGCGGGAGACGGCGGTGAGGGCCGGCACGGAGACGACGGCAGCCTCTCGTCACCACCGACGGACGGAGGGGCCGGAGGTCAGGGAGGAAACATCGGGGTCCAGTCGATGGTCACGATGGACATCGTCAGCATCGCCGGCGGTGGTGGTGCCGGTGGCGATGGTGGTCATGCGCTCGTCGAGGAGCAAGAACCCGGCACGGGTGGCATGGGCGGCACCGGTGGCGTGTCGGTGCCCCCCAAGCAGCCTTGCGACGGCCAGTCCGTCACGGCGATCGCCGGCAACGGTGGCAACGGTGGGAAAGGTGGTGACGGCGCTCCTCCCAATGGGGCCGGCGGGATTGGAGCACCTGGTGGCTACGGCGGATCGGCGTTCGCCACCTGCGAGCATGGCTCGGATTCCTGCGGCGCCGAGGCCGAGGCCGGCCGCGGCGGTATCGGTGGTGATGGCGGCAACGGTGCTGGAACGGGTCGCGGAGGAAGAGGGGGAGTTGGCGGCGAGGGCGGCATGGCCATGGCCATGGCCTGCTGTGACCAGGACGCCAACGCCCGAGGCGGCGACGGAGGTCCCGGCGGCACGGGCGGTTCGAGCCCGGCTGGCCCGGGAGGTGACGGAGGCCCGGGTGGGGACAGCGGGTACGCAGATGCCTTCGTGACGGGCGACGACACGGAAGGCGTTGCAAGGGCCGCTAGTGGACAGCCCGGCATGGGCGGTGTCGGTGGAGCCGGTACCCCGCCGGGTGCCGGTGGTCCTTCAGGCGAGCAGCCCTACGCCATCGGCCTCAACCACTGTGACCCCGATGGGGTCGTGATCGACCCCGATCCCGTCCCCTGACGACGCCAGGGGCGAGCAGCATGGTGCACGCCCCCACGCTCCGCCCCTGGAGACGACCCAGGGCCGATGCGATGTTCCGAGAGCAGCAGGGAGCCCAGGCGTCCTGCACGAATCGAAAAGGGAGACACTCATGCCCGCGTTGTCCAAGCTCGTTCGAATGCTGTCGCTCGGCGCACTGCTCGCCACCTCGGCCCACCCTTCGTCGGCCAGGGCCCTCCCGGCTCTCGAGTTCTCCACGTACTTCGGCGTCCCGGGCAACAGCGGTGCGTCCGCGCGGGACGCCGCCCATGCCGTGGTCGCCTCACCCGACGGCGGCTTCTACGTGGCCGGCCATGTCAGCGGGTCCGGCTTGCCCACGACGCCCGGAGCCTTCCAGCCGGAGCATCATGAGGCGCCGGATCCCTGGGGAGACGGCTTCGTGGCCCGCATCGGTGCCGACGATGAGCTCATCGCCCTCACCTACTTCGGAGGCGCCCGTTCCGAGACCATCCAAAACATCGCCCTCGATCAGGACGGCAACGTCCTCATCGGACTCTCGGCGGCGCCCTCGACCTTGCCGGTGCGCATCGCCCTTCCCGATGACGAGGCCGGTCCCCGAGGAGGCATCGACGACATCTACGTCGCCCGTCTCGATCCCGACCTGACGACACTCCTCCACGCGACCTACCTCGGAGGCAGCGATCGCGACATGCTCACCGACCTGATGGTCGGGTTGGACGGATCGATCTACCTGACGGGCGTCACGGAATCACCGGACTTCCCCCTCCGCGATCCGCTTCAGGACACGTTGTCGGGGCTCAGCGACGTGTTCGTGGCTCGCCTGTCGCCCGACGGCCGTGCTCTCCTGTCCTCGACCTACCTGGGAGGCACCGGCACGGAGAACTACGCGACCGACGAAGCGCTTCCCGACTCGCCTCAGGGCCGACTTGCCCAGAGCCAGGACGGGGCGATCTGGCTGACCGGCTGGACGACCTCGGAGGACTTCCCGACCGCCGCTCCGCTCCAGCCCGCGCACGGTGGTCGACGGGACGTCTACGTCGTCCGAGTCGATGCGGACGTGTCGGAGCTCCAGTTCTCGACCTGGCTCGGTGGCGAGCTCAACGACGAGGGCATGGACATCGACTTCGGTCCGTTGACGGGGAGCGTCCACGTGCTCGGCGTGACCGAGTCGTACGACCTGAATCGCCTGAACCCCGACGTGAACGGGGGGCCCGGATTCGCACGCACGACCAGCTTCCTGGCCAGCCTCTCTCCGGACGCGGCCTCCTTCGAAGACGTGGTCCGATTTCACGACACGACCGGTGACGGCACGCGGTCGACCCTGCTCGAAGAGATGGTGATCGACACGCGTGGGGCCATCCACCTGGTCGGCGAAACTCATCGCACGGCCATTCCCCTGGTCCGCCCCCTCCAGGACGCGATCAACCTCGGCCTGACCACGCAGGCGTCGGACGCCATCGTCGTGTCACTGTCACCCGAGCTGGACTCGATGGAGCTCGCCACCTACCTCGGGGGAGGAACCCAAGCCCGGGACATGAGCCCCGGCCTACTGGCGAAGGACCAGGCACACGGCATCGCGATCGACACCAACGGTGGGCTGGTCGTCGTCGGAAGGACGAGCTGCGTCGACTTTCCCACCGTCGCTCCGCTGCAGTCGGCGCTCAGCGCCGGCCCCCTGACGTCACCCAGCGACGCCTTCTTCGCGCGCATCGCCGACGCAGCGACCCCGCTCCTCCGAATTCGGCCCGGCATCTCCGACAATCTCGACATGGGCTGGGACGAGACCAACGGCGACCCGCGCTTCGGCATCTACCGGGGCACGCTGGAGTCGCTTCTCGTCCGCCACGAGTACGACCACGTCCTCGTCACCGACTGTGATCTCAGGACGGGCGTCACCCTTCCCGCGACTGAGCAGGACAGCTACTTCCTGCTCGTCCACGTCCGCACCGACGGGCGACTCGACTTCGGCGAGGACAGCGAAGGACGAGCCCGAGGCGGCCCCGCTGCCCCCTGCCCCTGAGCTCGCCCTTGCTCTGCCTCAGCCCTTCCTGCGTCCCGTCAACTCCTGACCGGCCTGCCGCAGGACGAGCTCGTTCACGGCACCACCGGCTCCCCGGACGAAGGCGATCTCCAGCCCGAGCGAGTCGAGACCGAACTCGGTCTCGCTCCGGGCGTGAAGACCGAAGCGGGGCTGGCCCGTGGCCTGAATGAAGAGCTGCCCACCCTCGGTGGTCACCGCGAGCACGAAGCCGGGGCCGAGCTCGTAATCGCCGACGTAGCTGCGGAGGACCGACTCGGACACCGTCGGGGCCGCGGCTGCGCTCTCACTGGCCATGCCGACCCGTCGGATCCGCATGTCCTGTCCACCCTGACGCAGCACGGCCTCGCTCACCGAGCCGTCGTCGCCCACCACGAACGTGAGCTCGGCGTCGAAGTCGGTGGGCGCAAACACGGTCTCGCTGCGGGCGACCATCGCGAAGCGCTCCTGACCCGTCGCTTGAGTGAAGAGCCGGCCGCCCTCCCGGGTGACGCTGATGTTGAAGCCAGGAGCCAGCTCGTAGTCACCGACGTAGCGTCCGAGCAGGTCGGCGCTGACGTCCACGGACGACGGCGTCACCGCCTCCTCATCGGTGAGCGTCGCGGGGCTCGGCTCGACCGCACCGTTCTGATACATGTTCATGCCGGTCACGGACCCGCTCGCGTCGAAGGCGAACTCGAAGTGCGTGAGCGAGCCCGGGTAGAAGAAAGTGCTCTCCGACGTCGGCACGGTACGGAGACGCCGCCCTCCCGTGCGCTGGGTGTGCAGCGCACCGTCTTCGAGCGTGACCGTGCGCGTCGTGGTCTCGTCGATGCGGTAGACCCCGACGTAGCGCGCGAGGACTTCTTCCGACACGCGCACCGGACGCCGCGGCGGGTAGGGGTCGCCGATGGCCAGGGCCGCGAGCTGATGCGCGACCATGGCGGGTGACGGCTCCGGGCGGTAGTTGGTGAGCACCGCGACGTAGACGTCCTCCTCCGGCAGGTAGAGGCCGTGGGTCGAGAAGCCGAAGATGCCTCCGCCGTGGGAGATCATCGGTCGACCGCGCAGCTCGCCCGGGATGAGGCCGTAGCCGTAACCGGCTCCCTTCCCGTCGTCGAGGCTGTGCTCGGTGGTCATCTTCTTCAGCGACTCGTGGCTCACGACCCGCCCATCGAAGAGCGCGTCGTTCCAGCGGGCGAGGTCGTCGACGGTGGAGAGCAGGGAGCCGGCGGCGTGGGGCTGGCTCATGCTCATGTAGCGGGCGTTGACCAGGTCGTCGCGGGAGCCGTCGTAACCCGAGACGCGGCGCGGGATGATGCGGCGGAAGTCGCCGTAGTAGGAGGAGGTCATCTTTAGCGGAGCGAAGATCCGCTGGTCGATGAACTCGGCGTAGCCGAGCCCGGAGGCCTTCTCGATGATGGCGCCCAGGAGCACGTAGCCCGAGTTGTTGTAGTGCCAGGCGTCACCGGGAGGGAAGGTCTTGGGGAGGTCCTGGAAGCCCTCGATGAGCTCGTCGAGGGTGAGGTCCTCGATGATCTTCTCGGACATCCAGCCGGGCACCTCGGTGTAGCTCTTGATGCCCGAGGTGTGGGTGAGGAGGTGTTCGACGGTGATGGTCTCCTCCCCCATCGGGTAGTCGGGGAGGAAGCGCGTGAGGGGATCGTCGAGCCGCAGCTTGCCCTCGTCGGCAAGCATCATGATCGCGGCAGCGGTGAACTGCTTGGTGATGGATCCGAGCCGGAAGACCATGTCCGGTGTCAGCCGGATGCCCTGCTCGAGGTCGGCCATCCCGCGGGCCGCTCGGTAGAGGGGGCGACCATTCTTGACGACCAGCACCGCCGCCCCCGGCCCGTCGGCCGGGTAGTTGTCCTGGAGGATCCCGTCCATCTGGCGAACGAGCTCACGGTAGCGCTTGGAGGGTCGAGCCTCGGCCAAGGGCGCGACGAGGATCGCGAAGGCCAGGGTGAGGGAGAGCGGGGCGGTGACGAGAGCGAACGCTCGCTGGGGCATGGGCACTTCCATTGCTTGCAGGCGGAGGATCGACGGACGGCTCGTGACGATAGCTGCTACGAGACACCGTCGGAGCAGGTTCGACGGTAACAAGATCTCGGCAGGGCTCAGCGGCAGTCTTCGAGGCTCAGCACCGCCGCACAGGACGGAACGAGAACCGGCCGGACGACGCCTTGGCCATCGACGCCCACGCCCCCCTCCAGAGCGTCCGTGCGAGCGGCCACGAGGAAGTAGCTGCCGGGAAAGGACGGGACCAGCGCGTGGTTCGTCGCGCCGCCGGTGCTACAGGCGGAGGCCCCGTGCCCCGTGAAGTCGCCGATCGCGCCCTCCCGGACGACGTAGTCCGTCGCCTCGAGCGCGCAGCTCGAGCCCCAGCTCAGGAGGGCGCTACCCGTTCCGGCGTCCCAGCGGACTCGGAGCGGCTCACCGACCACCGCCGCACCGTCGGGCACGAGCCCGGGCGTGGCCGCCACGTCGCAGCCGAGGTCGACCCGGACGGCGTCGACGATCTCCTCCTCGACCGTCGTCCGCCAGGTCGGACCGACGCGGGCCGTGAGCAGCGCGCAGAGCTCCGAGGTCGCGTGCGTGGTCACGGGTGCCGCCGAACGCTCGGCAGCCACCGTCGAGTAGACGTCGCAGGCTCCCGGCGGAAAGACGTTGTCGGCCACCCAGAGCTCACCCAGGGTCGAGCCGAGGTGCACGTCGCCCTGGCTCAGGCAGTCGGCCGGACCGCCGTCGGTCGCGTCGGCGCCGGGGTTGGTGCCGTAGATGAGCGCTCGCTCCCCCACCCCTTGCGTGTCGTGGAAGACGTTGGCGACGAGGTTCGCGTTGACCGAGCGCTCGCCGTCCTCATTGCGGATCCGCAAGCCGTAGCCGTCACCGGGCCAGTCACCGCTGTCGCGATCGTTGAAGTGATCGTAGGCGTGGATGACGTTGTTGCGGAAGTCGAGACCGTCCACCCAGCCACGGACCTGCGGGTTGCGCTCGTTGTTCTGGCTGAAGAGGTTGTGGTGGACCGAGAAGCCCCGTCGCTCGAGGTCCGTGGCCCCCGCATAGAAGGAGAGCAGGAAGGCCAGGGGCGAGCGGTAGAAGAAGCAGTTGGACACGGTCACGTTGCGGACCTTGCCCCAGAAGGTCGTCTTGTCCCGCAGGGTCGCGATGGTCAGGTGATCGAGGACGACGTTCTGCAGCCCACGGTCGGGATCGTCGGTCCAGGCTCCCTCGCAGCGGAACTCGGCCGGGACGCCGGAGCAGTCGGCGTCGAAGCTCAGGATCGCGTCGCCCACGCGATGGTCGTCGTGACCGGGCTCGTCGTGGACGCCGTCGAAGCGCAGGTGCGTGATGACGATGTCTCGAACGGGATGCCGCGTGGCCTGAATGAGGAGACCGGCGTAGCTGTCGGTGGACTGGGTGATGGTCACGCCGGGCTCGGGCGCCGTGCTCCCGTCGATCGTCACGTAGCTCGAGCGTAGGAAAAGGTCGCTCTCGAGCGTGATCGTGCCCGCCACGGCGAAGGTGACGCGTCGGCAACCCTTGGCCTCGATGGTCGTCGGATCCCAGCTCGCCACGTGCAGGGCATCGCGCAGCGTTCCCGGGCTGCCGTCGTCGGCCAGGCTGGTGACGACGTAGTCGGTGGGCGTGGTCGGACAGCTCTCGGCACCGGCGGTGACCGCACCGTGCCCCTCGAAGGGCTCACCCGCCTGGACCTGCGCTCCCGCCAGGACCAGGAGCCCCAGTCCGGCACCGAGGTGGCTCACGAAACGACAACAGGTCTCGACACGCAGGAGAAGCACCATGCGAGGAACTTACACCCCCTCGACCGCCACCGACCCCCGGGGTCGTCGTGCGGGGCCCACGTGACCTACGCTCAGGCATCCAATCACCTCGATGCTCAGCGGACCCCGTCTCATGACTCTTGCCGTGCTCGCCCTGCTCCCTTTCCTGGCTCTCCAGGTCCCGCTCCCCTCCCCCACGTCGACCTCGCGGCCGATCATCGCCCTGGACTGTCACGTCAGCACGCACGTCATCCCGGTGACCATGCCGGACGGCTCCGTCGAGGACGAGCCGCTGATGATCCAGGTCCCGGGCCTCCTCCCCATCGGGGGCAAGCTCCCGCTGGTCGTCGCCTTCCACGGCTTCAGCCGGACCGAGCTCTCGATCTTCGGGCCCCAGAGCGATCTCCCCGACGAAGCCTGCCAGCGCAAGTGGTTCCTCCTCGCCCCCCGGGCCCGCAACCAGGTCGACCACGGCACCCGCTTCGGCAAGGCTCACGTCGACGGGGCCATCCAGTGGGCGCTCGACAACTACCCCATCAACCCGAACCGCATCTACGGCATCGGACACTCGATGGGCGGGAGCTTCGCGCTGAGCTACGCGGCCCATCGGCAGGACCCGGCCGGACCGCGCTTCGCGGCGGTGGTGAGCAACGCGGGGCTGCCGAGTCAGCGAGCCGCCTACGCGACCACCGGTGACACCGAGCCGGTCTGCGACATGTCGGGCGTGAACATGACCCGTCAGATGTGGTTTCACTGCGCCATCGGCGACCAGCTCGCGGTCAACGACTGCGCAACCGACAAGAGCTTCACCTGCAACGAGTTCTTCCCCGACGACCCCATGATGCCGTTCGGCACCGTGCCCTGGCTCTACCAGGCGTCCTCGGCCATCGACATGGAGAAGGTCGGCGGGGCCTGGCAGGAGACGCCGGGCACCATCGCCATGGCCCACAACCTCCGCCACGTGCCGCAGCAGGCGTGGTGGGACGTCAACGACGACCTCAACATGAACGAGCTCATCCCCATGAGTCAGTTCTACGTGAGTTGGATGCAGGGGATCGGCGGCTCGATCACGAGCGTCGAGGTCGACGACCCGGACGGGGACGGCTTCGTCCACGAGTGGGGCACCATCGACGCCGATGCGGTCTTCGGCTTCTTCGCCGGCAAGACGGCGAGCTTCCCGGCCTCGTCGTCACCGGGCAACACCATCACCCACACCACCGTCGCACCCGAGCCTGGCACCTACCACTACTTCGGGATCGAGCAGCATGGCCCAGCGCCCTTCCCCGAGACCCCGTGGACCTCGGGCTTCTCGTCCTTCAATTGGTCGGTCTTCCCCGCCATCGCCAGCAACCCGGTCATGCCCTTGCAGGACAACACGCTCTCGGTGAGCAACGCCGTCAACGTGCAACGGCTGCGCTTCGACTGGACGGCCGCCGGGCTCGATGCCGGTCAGAACACCGTCCCAGGCGGTGGCCAGGGCGGCCTCCTGGTCCTGATGAGTCAGTCCGATCCCGGCTCGCCCTATCTCGAGGAGATCGTCCTCACCGACTACCCGGGCGACCCCAACGTGTCGGGCGAGATCGGAGCACCGGGCTGGGTCGACGTCACCTACGACGCCGGAATGCAGGAGCTGACCCTGCGTCGGAACGCTCCCAACTTCTCGTCGATTCGCGTGCTCTACCAGCGCTGAGAGTCGCGCCCGTCAGGCGTCGGGGTCGAGCATGACCTTGATGCAGCCATCCCGACGCTGGTCGAACATCTCGTAGGCACCGACGCCGTCGGAGAGCGGCAGCTCGTGCGTGAGCAAGGCGCGGAGATCGTCGGCTCGCTCACGCACGACCGGGAGGAGCTGTTCGACGTGCCGACGCGCGGGACAGCGACCGGCGCGATAGGTGAGGTTCTTGTCGTAGGCCTCTCCCGGTGAGAAGGCGAAGCCCGCCTCGACGTGGACGCCCACCGCGGCGAGAGTGCCGCCAGGCCGGACGAGGTCGACGCCCAGGCGAGTCGCGCCCTCGCTGCCCACGCACTCGAGCACGGCATCGACACCTCGACCGGCGGTGAGCCCCTGAGCGTGCTCGATGGGATCGACGGCGCTGCGATCGACGGGCTCGGCTCCGAAACGCTCGGCCAAGGCCAGCCGCTCCGGCACGTCGTCGACCGCGAGGACACGGTCGGCCTGACGACGACAGGACGCGAGCACGGCGAGCAGGCCCACCGGTCCGCAGCCGAGCACGGCGACGGTCATCCCCGGTCCCACGCCCGCCAGCTCCGCGCAGAAGGTCCCGGTGGCGAGGACGTCGCCGGTCAGCAGCGCGAGGCCAGGGTCGAGGTCATCGGGGACACGCACGAGGGTCGAGCTCGCGAGCGGCACGCGGACGAGCTCGGCCTGAGCGCCGTGGAGCCCTTCCCCCTGCTCGACCCAGCCGTAGAGCTCGCCCTTCTCACAGCGTGAGGGGAGCTCGTTCGTGCAGTAGAAGCAAGCTCCACAGCTCGTCGAGAAGGGGCTGACGACGAGATCGCCCTGGCTGAGACCCTGCACGGCGGGTCCGAGCTCGACGATCTCGCCGACGAACTCGTGTCCGAGGATGGTGCCGGCGTCGAGACCGGTCTCTCCACCGCGGTAGACGTGGAGGTCGGAGCCGCAGATCGCCGTGCGGGTGACGCGGACGATGGCCTCGTCGTCACCGCGGAGCTCGGGGTCCGGGACGGTCTCGCAGTGGACGTCGCCGACGTCGTGGAAGGTGAGTGCGCGCATGGGAGGAGGTTAGCGCGACTACGCGACTTCGGAGCTCCTCATCATCACGAGTCACGGCTAGTAGCCGTCAAAGCCCTCCGAATGGATGCGCCCACCGGCAACGCCGCTGCTCGAGAGGTCCCGTCGCAGCTCGGTCACCATTGCCGGTGGACCAGCGACATGGAACTCGGCGTCTTCGAGCTGGACGAGATGGCGCTTCAACATCCCGATCGAGATGGGTCCCTTCTCGCCATGCCAGTCCGTGTCTTCGTCGGTCATGGTTGCGACCAGCGTGAAGCGTGGCTCCGTGCGGGCCAACTCCGTGAGCTCTTCCAGGAACGCCACGGCTCCCGGCGCTCGATTGCTGTAGAACAGAGTGAGATCACGCGCCAGCCCGCTTTCGACAGCCTGGAGAATCATGCTGCGGAAAGGCGTGATCCCGACACCGCCCGCCAAGAGCACCGTCCGCGACGTGGAGGCATCGCCCAGGCCCAGGCTCCCGTAAGGGCCCTCGATCGACACGCGAGCCCCTGGCTCCAGGCCCCAGAGAGCCGCCTTGAAGCTGGTGTCACTGCGTCTCGTGGCAAGCATCAGCTGCGATTCGCTCGGCGCGCTGGCAATGGAGAAGACCCGACGACGCCCGCCAGCGTCGGCCTGCTCGAGCTCCGGCAGCGTCACGTACACGGCCTGTCCTGCCGTGAAGTCGAAAGCCGGGGGCTTCTGGAAGAAGAACGCTCCCGTTCCATCGGCGATCTCCTCCCGGCGCAGGAAGCTCAGTGGGCCCTCCACGACCGGCCGTGACGAGCGTCCACTCCGCCAGCGAGCTGCGCGCAGGCCGTCCCGCATGCTCATCCCCATGAGGATGATGTTGATCGTGCCGGCGACGAGCTCCACGGCTTGCACGGCCTGAAACACGTGGTCGAACTGACCCACCCTGGCCCTTGCGGCCAGGAACAGCGCCGACGGGACCAGCACGAAGAGACCGTTCGCGACGATGAAGGGCATCCGCCTCGCCTTCGCCCCGATGGCCCCGCGTGCCTGACCGGCAGCCAGCAAGGCTCCCGACACGCCGGACCCAATCAGAGCCGGGACCAAGACGAGAAGGCCCCACGGAATCGCCGTCTTGATCATCACGACGGTCTCGCGCGACCCGAGAAGCTCCCCGGCCACGGTCGAGATCCAAGAGATCACGATCACGGCGAGGCTCATCCCGCTGACGGCGGGGTGGACCACCCGCGCAACAGAGCTGCTCATCACTCTCACCTGTCGACGCTCCGAGAGACCGCTACTCCCGGATCACCGAGTAGAGGGCCGGGTAGTGAGGGAAGTTCTTGACGGTGTCCTTGACCAGCTCTCGGAACTCGGAGCTCGTCACCGCGGCTTGAAATGCCTGCGGCGACTCCCACTGGGCCACGTTGATGAGATGGAACTTGCCACCGGGCGCGATGGCCTCGTGGAGCTTGGTCGAGATGAAACCAGGCTGCTTTCGCAAGAACTCTGCGCCTGCCTCCCAGTCTGCGATCGCTTCCTTTTCCTGCCCCTCGGGCACTTCGAATGGGTTGATGAGAGTGACTGCCATCAGCTTGAACCTCCTAGTTCTTCCAGCTTGAGTTGAATGGAGCACCCGAGCGACACCATCTGCCGAAGACTCCGCTCGGAGAGATCGCTCGCTAGCTCGTTCACCCACTCCTCTTGTCGAGCGCTGATCTTCTCGAGCACGGAACACCCTCGCTTGGTGAGAGCGACGAGCTTGGCGCAGCGATGGTTCGGGTTCTCTCGAAGCTCGACCAGCCCTCGCTTCACCAAGCGATCGACGGTTGGTTGAACGCCCTGACGCTTCCGCCCGAGATCTCGAGCGATCTGGGCGACCGTGATGGGACTCAGCGCGATGGCGCCGAGGACCTGCCATTGGGCGCTCGACACGCCCAGGTCACGAATCAGCTCGTCGCCCGCCTGGATGAGCGCGCCGTTCAGGCGAAAGGTCGAGAGGATGGCGCGAGTGAGCGCCGCCCCTTCCGGGGTGTGTCCCGGCCGTGGCTCGAATCGAATCATTGACAGATATCTACCGGAACGACAGATATCTGTCAAACTGAATTCTCGCCGTCGTGCCGGGAAGAGAACGACGGGGCTTGCGTCACCGAGCCAGACGCAGGAAAGCTCGGACTCGTGATGGAGACCGGACGCCGACGAATCGCCGAGGCCCTCGAGCTCGACCGCAGTCGCCCCGTGCGCAACGCGGGCCTGGCGTTCGCCATCTTCGGCGTCGGCCTGGTGGCCGTGACGCGGGCCCTCTCCGGCCCGGTGAGCGGACTTCCGCTCTCGCTGCTCACCATCCTCCTGGTGGCGCTGTTTCTCCTCGGCGTGCTCCCGTTTCTCACGGGCCTCGCGATGCTCCGAGGACACGATCGGCTCGTCGTGGAGCCAGCGCTGGGAACCGTTCGCTGGCTCTCGTCCCTCGCATGGACGGGCATCACGCCTCGCGAGCAGGCCGCCGAGTGGCCTCTCGACGACGCGTTCGACCGCGTCGAGTACCGAGACCGAATGGTCGAGAGGACCTCCGGTACCGGCAACGGCAGCCAACGGGTGCGAGAGATCGACGCCCGTCTGGTCGGTGACTCGGCCGAGCTGGAGCTGTGCGGTCCGGGAGAGAAGCAGGCAACCTGGCGGCTCGCGCAACGCACGGCGAGGGTCCTCGGCCGGCCCTTGCACGATCACGCCGTGGAGCCCCCCGCCGTCCACTCCTACCAGGACGAGCAGCTCCCCGACGCGCCGCCGTCACCACCCGATGCTTCGTCCAGCGTGGTCGAGCCCGGCGAGAGCTCGCTCCGCATCGAGGCAGGGCCACGCCTCTCCTCTCGCGACTGGCCGTCGGTCCTCGCCGGGCTCGGTGGTGGCGTGATCGTGCACGTCTTCGCGGACGGGCTCTTGCGGGTCGTGATGGGCTCAGTCGAGTCGGCCTCGGCCCATTCGTGGCTCGTCCACGGGCTCGCCCTCGTGCCCGTCCTGCTCGGTCTCCACGCGTGGCTTCGGAGCGGACGTCCGCCCGAGACCATCGTGCTGAACGACGAGGGGCTGCAGCTCACGACGGGCGCCACGCGCGAGCCACGGCTCTCCTGGGAGCAGGTCGAGGAGCTCCGCTGGGTGGACGACCGCCATCACTGGCTCGCACCCACCGCCGTGTTGCGCCTCCGAGGGTCGAGCCTCACGCTCGAGCTGGGACGTCACCTCGATCCGGACACGCGGCACTGGCTCTGGATGAGGCTTCGCTGGCACCTGCAACGAGAGTGAGCCGCAGTCGCTTCAGCGGACGCTCTCCCAGTGCTCCAACGGCAGCGCCCAGTCCTCGGGCGGCACCGGACCGAGCCAGCGGAAGCCGACCTCTCCGTCTTCACCGGTCGCCCCTTCCCAACGCCAGTCGTCGCAGGAGTCGACGGGCTGATGCTCTCCACCGGCCGCACCACGCCACGACTCGGCTCGCTCGGTGAGCACGAGCCGGGTGAGCGCGAGCTGAGCACGAGCTTGAGCCGTGCTCACGTGGAGTCGCTTCACGAACCACCGATCATCGTCGACCGAGCCGCCCTCTTCGAAGCCTTCGGGAAGGCAGGGTGACGAGCTCCAACACTCGGTGATGACTTGTTGGACCTCGGCATCCATCGCGAGCTGCAGCGTGGGCGCCAGGCCGTCGTGCGGATCGCGCTCGGCCAGTCGCTGTTCCCAGCGCTGAGCCAACGAGGTCGACGGCAGGCGTCGCAGCGCCGCTGCCTGCTCGGCCAGCGTGGTGGCCCCGAGCGAGCGCAGGCCGACGAGGGGCTCGCCCGCCACCGACTCGGCCAGTCGCCAAGCTGCCTCGATACGCTGCTCGGCCTTCACGCGGTCGCCCCGGGACAGCTCCGTCAGCGACGATGCGAGGAGCAGCTTGGCCAACCAGTACTGACCGGCCACCCCCGGGATCACTTGCTCGCGCGGGATGCCGAGTCGTCGTCGCCACTGCGGTGGCTTCGAGGTCAGCAGGAGGTCGTTGATCGACGCGAGGGTCTCCTCGTGGACCTCCAGCCAGAGCGAGAGCACGGGACCCGGCTCGCCGACCGGACCGCGATCCTTGGCAAGCTCACCTTGGAGGTACTGACGCGCGAGCTGCACCTGGGGTGGCAACGGCTTGGCCACCTCACCGACTGGGAGCGCCTCGAGCGACAGCGGCAGGCCGATGCGCTGAGACAACACGTCGAGCTTGCGCGCGGTGTCATCGGCGTCCTGCTCCGGGAACAGCACCGCCAGCCCCGACACCTCGGGCGGCGTCACGGGCAGCACCTTGCAGCCACACGACAGCACGGCCGCGACGACCAACGACACGCCGGCTCGGGTCACGCGCTCACCTTCGCGAGGAAGTCACCGATGACACGGTTCCACTCCGGCGCCATCTCGAAGCACGCGCAGTGGCTCGCCGTCGGCCCGGTGAAGAGGTGGTAGGTCGAGCCGGGGATCTCGGCGGCGACTCTCTCGCCGTAACGCGGCGGGACCTGGATGTCGCGCTCCCCCGCCGTCACGAGGGTGGGCACGGCGATGCTTCCCAGACGCTCGGTCGCGTCATGGACGCGGTCAGCGTGGCAGTGCGCGAGCACGCCCTCGACCCGCGTGGGCATCGGGTTCTCGACGTAGCCCTTCTCCACCGCGTGGAGGAGCTCGGTCTGGTGCTCGTGGAAGTCGGGGCTCAGGATCCACATCGTCGCCGAGCGGATGAACGTGGACAGCCCGCCGTTGTTCAACGCGAGCTCCATGCTCTCGACCATGTGCAGGAACCACTCGTCGCTGCGGTCCCAGGTGCCGTGCAGCCCCAGCGAGCGCACGAGCTCGGGTCGGGCCAGGGCCAGCTCCTGCGCCACGCAAGAGCCCAGCGACAGGCCGTGCACGTGGGCCGGACCACACCCGAGGTGGTCGAGCAGCGCGGCGGCGTCGGCCGCCAGGGTCGCGGGCGTGCAGTCTTCGGGGCGGGCGAAGTCACCCGACGCGCCGGTGCCACGGCTGTCGTAGGTGATGACCCGCCAGCGGTCCGAGAGCCCCTCGACCTGCGGACCCCAGAAGCCGTGGTCGGCTCCCGTGCCCATGATGAGAAGAAGCGGCTCACCCGAACCGGCCTCGGTCCAGGCGAGCCGCGCACCGTCGGCCAGGGCGAGCTCGTTCAACGCTGCGTTGCTCCGTGCTTCTCGATCTCCACGATGAGCGTGGGATGACCCGCCTCGGCCAGGCTCGCGGCGGCCGCCTCGGCGTCGGCGCGGGAAGAGTACGGACCCACCTGCACCCGATGCCAGCCCGCAGTAGTCACCCGCCGGACCGTGTACCCGCAGAGTCGGAGCTCACCCATGAAGCCCTCGGCGCGAGCACGCTCCCGGAAGGCCCCCACCTGCACGGCGTGGTAGTGCGGTCGGGTGACGAAGACCGGAGGCGGCGGGGCCTCCTCGACCTGCGGCGGCGCGGTGGCCGGGACGGGCGCGGGCACCGGCTGCGACGAGGGAGCGATCGGCCCCGGCCCGTCGGGGAGCTCGACGCTGCGGCAGCGGCGCTGCGCCTTCTTGAGCGCCTTCTCCAGCCTCTTGAGCTTGCGACCCTTGAGCCGCGCCTTCGTGACCGGCGGCGGCGAGTCGAGGATCTCGAGCCGCACGTTGGCCAGGCCCGCGAGACGGTAACCCAGGGCTTCCGCCGCCGCCTCGGAGCAGTCGAGGATGCGGTTGCCAACGAAGGGGCCGCGGTCGTTCACCTTCAAGACGAGAGAGCGCCCGTTGTCCAGGTTGGTGACGAGCAGCTCGGTCCCGAAGGGCAGGAACTGGTGAGCGGCGCTCAGGCCGTTCTTGTCGTAGACCTCGCCGCTGGCGGTCTGGCGACCGTGGAACTTGCCTCCGTACCAGGAGGCCTTGCCTTCTTCGTAGAGGCAGGCCCTCCGAGTCGCGGCCGTGGCCGAGACGCTGGTGAAGACGAGTACTGCGACGAAGACGAACCGGCTGATGCTCATGATGCGACACCCCCACCGGCGCCGGCACCGGCCGGCCGCCGTTGCCCCCTCCTGGAGGGATCGACGCCCGGACCGGCCAGCGGATTCAGACCTGGACCTCCCTCACGCGCCCTCCACCCAGTTCGGCAGCGAGCCTTCCCAACCGGTGCGCAGGTCGGCGAGCGACACGTCGACCAGCGACCGACCGTCACGACGGATCGTCACCCGGTCGCCACCGACCGAGCCGAGCTCCATCGCGGTGACCCCGGCCTCGCCCGCCGCGACGAGCAGGTCGGCGACGTCGTCGGCCTTCACGCTCACCAGCGCACGCGCCTGGGTCTCGGAGAACAACGCCACGTCGTCGCGCTGCGGGAAGCCGTCGCCCGTCAGCTCGACATCGAGCCCGAGACCGTCGTCACCGTGCAGCGCACACTCGGCCAAGGACACCGCCAGGCCACCTTCGGAGAGGTCGTGCGCCGAGCGAAGACGTCCGACGTCCGCCTGGGAGCGGAGGAAGTCACCGAGCCGTGCCTCCTCTTCGAGGTCGACCCGCGGCGGTCGCCCGCACTCGCGATCGTGGACGACCGCGAGGTACTCGCTGCCGCCGAGCTCGCCCTGGTCACGACCGAGGAGGACGACGCGGTCGCCGGCCTCACGGAAACCGCTGGGCACGCGCGCCGTCGGGTCGTCCATGAGCCCGACCATGACGATGGCCGGCGTCGGATGGATCGCCTTGCCCTCGGTCTCGTTGTAGAAGCTCACGTTGCCCGAAACCACCGGAGTGTCGAGGGCAATGCAAGCCTCCGACAAGCCGGTGATCGCTTCGGCGAACTGCCAGGCGATGTCGGGCCGCTCGGGGTTGCCGAAGTTCATGCAGTCGGTGATGGCCAGACCCTTGGCACCGACACAGGCCAGGTTGCGCGCCGCCTCGGCCACCGCCTGCCGCGCGCCTTCCTTCGGGTCGAGGAAGCAGTAGCGCGGGTTGCAGTCGGCCGAGATCGCCAGGCCCTTGCCGGTCTCCTTCACGCGGATGACCGAGGCGTCGCCGCCGGGTGGGCTCAGCGTGTTGGTGCGCACGGACCAGTCGTACTGACCCCAAGTCCAGCTCGCCCGACAGAGGTTGGGCGAGGCGAGCAGGTCGGTCAGCGTGGCGCCGAGATCTCCCGGCTGCTCGAGAGCCTCGACGTCGAGCTCCCAGCGGCTCTCGAGCTCGGCCGGCTGCTCCCGAGGACGATCGAAGACCGGCGCCTTGTCGGCCAGCTCGGCAGCCGGCAGGTCCGCCACGACCTCGCCCTGATGCTTGACGACGAGTCGACCGTCACCGGTGACCACGCCGACGCGGGCGACCGGCAGGCCCCACTTCTCGAAGACCGCGACGACCTCGTCCTCCCGACCGGGCTGCGCGGTCAGCAGCATCCGCTCCTGGGACTCGGACAGCATGATCTCGTAGGGCGTCATCCCCTCTTCGCGGAGAGGGACCTGGTCGAGGTCGAGCTCCATGCCCGCACCGCTGCGACCGGCCATCTCGCAGGAAGAGCAGGTGAGCCCTGCGGCCCCCATGTCCTGGATGCCCTCGATCGCATCACCCTCCATCAGCTCGAGACAGGCCTCGAGGAGGAGCTTCTCGGTGAAGGGATCGCCGACCTGCACCGTGGGTCGCTTGCTCTCGGTCGTGTCGTCGAACTCGGCCGAGGCGAGGAGCGAGGCACCGTGGATGCCGTCGCGACCCGTGCGTGAGCCGACGTAGAAGACCTGGTTGCCGGCTGAGCCGGCCGTGCCGAGAAAGATCCGCGAGGACGGCGCCACGCCGAGGCAGAAGGCGTTGACGAGGACGTTGCCGTCGTAGCTCGGGTGGAAGGTGGTCTCGCCACCGACCGTGGGCACGCCCATGCAGTTGCCGTAGCCGCCGACACCGGCGACCACGCCCTCGACGAGATAGCGCGTGCGTGGGTTCTCCCGACGGCCGAAGCGGAGGCAGTCCATGTTGGCGATGGGTCGCGCACCCATCGTGAAGACGTCGCGCATGATCCCGCCCACGCCGGTGGCCGCGCCCTGGTACGGCTCGACCTGACTCGGGTGGTTGTGCGACTCCATCTTGAACACCGCGACGTGACCATCGCCGATGTCGATGACGCCGGCGTTCTCGCCCGGACCGTGAACGACCTGGGGACCGGTGGTCGGGAGTCTCTTGAGCTGCGTGCGCGAGGACTTGTACGAGCAGTGCTCGGACCACATCACCGAGAAGATGCCGAGCTCGGTGAAGCTCGGCGTGCGACCGAGGATCTCGAGGGCGAGCCCCCACTCCTCGTCGCTCATGCCGTGCTCGCGGGCGAGTCCGAGATCGACATCGGGCTCGCCCGGACGCTTCACGGGGGTTTCGGTGCTCATGCCGCCCTCCGACCGGCTGCCAGCAGCGACTCGAAGATGCGACGTCCGTCGGCGCTGCCGAGCACCGTCTCCACCGCCCGCTCCGGGTGGGGCATGAGACCGAGCACGTTGCCGCCGGGGTTCATGAGACCGGCGATGTCCCGCAGCGAGCCATTGGGGTTGTGGGCCTCGCCACGGCTGCCGTCGGGACCGCAGTAGCGGAAGGCGACGAGCCCCTCCCCTTCCAGCCGATCGAGGGTGTCCTCGTCGGCGTGGTAGCGCCCCTCGTGGTGGGCGACGGGCATGGTCATGACCTCGTCCTCACCGATGTCGGCGGTGAAGGGGCTGCCCTTGCCGTCGACCTTGAGGTGGATGACCCGACAGCAGAACTTGAGCCCGCGGTTGGGGAGCAAGGCGCCGGGGAGGAGGTGCGACTCGACCAGGACCTGGAACCCGTTGCAGATGCCGAGGGTCGGTCGGCCGGCCTTCGCGTGAGCCTGGACCGCGTCCATGATCGGCGAGAAGCGAGCGATGGCACCGGAGCGGAGGTAGTCGCCGTAGCTGAAGCCGCCGGGGAGGACGACCAGCTCGGTGTCCGAGGGCAGGCTCGTGTCGCCGTGCCAGACCTCGTGGGTCTCGACCGAGAAGATCTCCCGGAGGGCATGCACTGCGTCGTGGTCGCAGTTGCTGCCCGGGAAGACGATGACGGCGGCCTTCATCACGCGCTCTCCTGGAGCTCGTAGGTGAAGTCCTCGATGACCGGGTTGGACAGGAGCTTCTCGCACATGTCCTTGACCGCGGCCTCGGCGCCGGCGCGATCGGTCGAGCCGAGATCGAAGGTGAAGTACTTGCCCTGACGCAGCCCCGTGACCGCGTCGTGGCCGAGTGAGTGCAGGGCCCCCTGGACGGCCTTGCCCTGAACGTCGAGGACGGCGGGCTTGAGGGTGACGTGGACTTCCACTCTCATCGGAGGATCTCCTCGGTCGACGCGGGCGCCGACGTCTGACTGGCGGGATGGGCGGTTTCGATCTGGTCCTGGCCGGCGACCGTGAGTCGGATGTCTTCTCGACGACGGCGACGGAGGACGGCGGCGGTGGCGGCCCGAGCGAGGGCCGGGTCGTTGTTCTGCTCGGACAGGTGCGCGAGAGCGATCGACCGCAGGCCGTCCCAGAGGACGGCCTCGACGAGCATCGCGCAGGAGTCGTTGGACAGGTGGCCGTGACGGCCCCCCACCCTCTGCTTGAGCGACCAGGGATAGTCCCCGTCGCGCAGCATGTCGAGGTCGTGATTGCTCTCGATGACGAGAGCGTCGAGCCCGGAGAGCCGCTCGACGACGAGGTCGTTCACGTGCCCGAGGTCGGTGGCGTAGCCACAGGTGAAACCGGGCGCCTCGAGCCGGAAGCCCATGGTGGGCTCGGCATCGTGCGGCACGCGGAAGGGGTGCACGACGACGTCACCGATGGTGAGGGCGCGGCCGGGGAGGAGGTCGATGAACTCGGGATCGTCGTCCTCCTTGAAGCCGAGCACCGGCTGGAGCCAGGGGTGACAGGCCACCGGAATGCGGTGACGTCGGACCAGCACCGGCACGCCGCGGACGTGATCGCCGTGGACGTGGGTGAGCAGGACGGCATCGATGCGATCGGGGTTCTCACCGAGGAGCTCGAGCCGCTGCTTGGTCTGCTTCCGGGAGAGCCCCGCGTCGATCAGAAGGCGCGTGGAGCCGAGCTGCAGGAAGGTGCAGTTGCCCTTGCTTCCACTGCCCAGGACCTCGATCCGGAACACCGACTGTCCCCTTTGGAGAAGCGCCCAGGTTACCGGAACTCGCAGGCTCCGCGTGCCTGAAATCGCACGCCGTAGGGAGTGCTCAAGTCCCCCCGGGGGTGGCCGATGCTGATGGAAGCATGGGCGTGAGCGCCCTTTCCCCTACCAGCGAGGCCCCATGAGCGAGTCAGCCCTCCTTCCGGAGCCCCCCGTCCTGGCCGTCCCGGAACGACCCGAGACCGCGACCGCCCGCCTGCTCCAGCGGGACGGGACAGAAGCGACCTTCGAGGTCATCCCGGGCCAGAGCCTGCTCGACAGTGCTCTCGACGGTGGCGTGGACATGGAGCACGGCTGTCGGGTGGGAGCCTGCGGCGCCTGCGCGCACGCGGTCGTCGAGGGGGCGGAGCGGATGGAGCCACCCGACGAGCTGGAGGCCAGCTCGCTCGCCCGCTACGAGCTGACCGGTCCGGTCCGGCTGTGCTGTCGGGCGCGGTCGAAGGGCCCGGTGGTGCTCGAGACGGTCTGACACCGAGGGCCTGAGACCGGGCTTCCGGGAAGACCCTCGGGGTGAGATGCTCCGGGGATGGAGACGAGGGAGGAGCGTGCCACCGGAAAGGTCACGGCGCTGGCCGGCAACGCTGGCCTGCTGATTCTCGCCTTGGTGTTCTGGTGGCCCCGGCCCCTCGATCACCTCGGCCAGCCCGCCGTCCGCATCACGCTGGCCGCGCTCACGTGGTCGCTGCCCTGGCTCGTGCTCGTCGCGGTCTGGAGTCGGCGCGATCGCCTCAGCGTGCCAGTGGTCGCGTGGCTCTCCCTCAGCGCCTGGTACCTCTCCCGTTGCGTGGTGACACCGACCACGCTCGGCCGCCAAGACCTCATGCTCCTCGTCTACGGTCTCGGGGCCGGCCTCGTGCTGGCCTGCGCGCTCGGCACGCTTCGCCGCCCAACGAGCCCTGTCGTCCGCCTGGGGCTCGGCCTCCTGCTCTCCTTCGTCTTCGTCATCTTCGGCGCAGCCACGACCGGTGCCCTCGACGCAGCGTTGCACCTCCAGTCCACGGCGCCCCCTCCCGCGCTCGTGCTGGGACTGGCGTGGGCCGGCCTTCTCGCCTGCCTCCCCCTGTTCTGGCTCGGATACCTGCTCGACTGGCGCCCGCATCGGATGGCGACGGTCTGGCTTCCGGTGCTCTGCGTTCTCCTCGCCGCGTGGCCCCTGATGCGCCCCCGCATGACGATGACCTCGCTGGCAATGAACGACGAAGGAGGACAAGCCGCCAAGCTCACCATGACAGCGGCGACTCTCTCCCCGGACGGCCGCCGGCTCGCCTTCAGCCGCGGGCAGGGACGCATCGACGTCGTGGACACCTCCCGCATCGACGCCGGCTATCGCGAGTTGGCCCATCACGCCCCCGAAGTCCTCGCGCTCGAGTTCCTCGACACGACACGACTGCTCAGCGTCGGCACGCAGGACCAAGTCATCGCCTGGGATGCCCTGGGTGAGGATCCCCCCTCCGCGCTCGGCAGGGCCGTGCCGTACCGTCGTGCCCGTGCCTCGAACGATGGCGCCTGGGTCCTGACCCTTCCGCTGGACGGACCGGCAGAGCTTCGGACGTCCGAGGGCTTGCTGGTCCACGAGTGGGACGCGACCACGCCCCCGAGCCTGGAGAGCGGGCGCAATGCCTTCGTCCAACGCCTCCTCCGCCCTCGGCCCCAGCACCCACCTCACGTTCGTCAGGCACGCTGGGCCGACGCCGTGTTCTCTCCCGACGATCGCTTCGCCGTGCTCGTCGACGGCCAGGCCGCGAGCTGCTCCGTCGTCGACGTCACGACGGGTGACGTGCTCGCTCCTGCCCTCCCCTGCCACCCACGCATCCGTCCCAGCGTGACCGACGAAGGCGCCGTGCTGACGGTCGAGCCGACGGCACGCGAGGCCTGGCCGGAAGCTCATGGACGCAAGGTCACGCTCTGGTCGACGACCGGTGAGTCACTCCACCAGCTCGAGATCGATGCTGACGACGCGCCTGTCCGGGCAGCGACCGTGTCGCCCGATGGACGCTGGCTCCACGTGCTGCTGTCCAAGACGCTCCTGACCCGCGACCTCGTCACGGGCGAAGAAATGCGATGGAAGCCACGCTCCTCGCCCGACGTCTTGCGGCCTCTCCCCGATGGTCAGTCCGTGCTCACCGCAGGAGAGCAGGTGCACCTGCATCAACTCGGAACACGCACGGAGCTTCTCGCCGCTCGGGAGTCCTTCAAGGCCAACCGACTCCTGGTCGATCGCGAAGGGACGCTCCTGGTGGCCCACGACTCGCGGAGCCGCTTGCTGGCCGCCTGGCGGCTGAGCGAGAGCCGAGCACCCGCTCCCGAGTCCGCCCTGCTCCTGCTCCTCGCTGCCGGGCTCCTCCCGCTCGCGCTCGGTCTCGGGCCCGTCACCAGCGAACGGGAACCTTCGCCAGGGACGTGATCACCGCCTGCTCGGACTGAGGCCCGACGACGTCGACACGCTGAGGGACGAGCAGGAGGGAGAGCTGGGCCATCTCTTTCAGGATGGCGGCCCAGTCTCCATCAGTCGCGGTCCAGACCAAGCGCAGGTCGACCGTGCCGAAGGCGTGGGGCTCGGCGTCGCGAAGCACCGTGAGCTCACGAAGCTCGAGGGTCTCGATGCGTGCGAGCTGCTGCCGGGTTCGCTCCAACACCTCGTCGAGCCCCGGCGGCCGGATCGTGTCGAGCTCTGCGAGCTGCGCGTCGAGCGTCTCGATGCGGCGTGCGAGCTCGGTCTCCTTGGCGGCGAGATTCTCGGCCTCCTCGACCTCGCTCAGAAGAGCGTCACGAAGGCGCTCCAGGCCTCCGGGAGAAGACGGATCCACGAGCAGGCCGTGGTCGTGAGCGAGAACGACCACAGCCACCGTCACGATGGACACCACGGCGCAGGCTCGCGGCAGGATGTCGCGGGTCATCGGACCTGCTCCCAGTCGAGCCAAGCGTGGCCTGAGAGGACGGTCCCGTCCTGGACCTCGACGTTGGTGAAGCGCTCGTCGGCGCCGAGCTTCGCTGCGAGAGGCTCGAGCTGTGAGGGGTCAGCCGGAGTCAATCGCACGGCGTCCTGCGTGAGCAGGAGATGCTCGATCGCATCGTCATCGCCGACGCTCTCGTCGAGCGCCTGAACGACGAGCTGGATGTCGACCCGCCTCTTCCAGTAGGAGATGACGTCGATGCCGCGCTGGAGCTGCCGCTCTCTCGTGAACAGAGCATCCCGCTGATCGAAGATCGGCTTCAGCTCGGCCTTGCGCCGCTCCAGCTCCGCGATCTCGGCTCTCAGTCCAGCCGTCGCTCGATGCTGATGAAGCCGCCACCCCACCTCGCCGAGGGCCAACAGCCCCGGCAACAGCAGCAACCCACAGAGCAGCCTTCGCTTCCCTTCACTCCCGAGCCATGCCATCACTCTCCCTCCGTCCGAGCTCGCTCAAGATCCGGGCGATTTGCGTCTCGGCGTCCGTCCGCAATCGGAACTCGACCCGTCGCGACCGCAGCGGGTCCTCGCGGCCCTCATCATCCAGCACCGGCTTGCTCGACGACAAGCCGTTGGCCGTCAACCGAGTCTGCAACCAGCCCTGTGCTTCAGGACCGACGAGCCCCATGAGATGCGACAGCACCGCCCGCGTGCGGTCCTGCGACAGCTCCATGTTGTGGACGTAGGCCTCTTCCGGCGTCGCCGTGCGGTTCCAGTAGCTCGACGTGTGCCCTTCGATGCGCACCTCCTGCACGTGGTCCCGGAGACTCTCCGACCGCAGCACGCGAAGGTAACGAGGGAAGAAGTCGTCGAGAATCTCCACGAAGCGAGGCCGCAGCTCGGCCTGGCCCCGCTCGAAGAGCACGTCCGGCTCGAAGAAGCGCAGCGACAGCGCGTCCGCATCGATCTCCGCCCGCCAGTCGTCCAGGTCGGTGGCGAACTCGGCCACCAGCTCCTCGTGGATCCGACGACGCACGAGCGAGTGCGCCTCGGCCAGACGCTCCACCGCCTCCTGACGTTGCTCCAGCTCCTCGCTCTCCTGCTCGACGCGGAGCATGAAGCTCACCGCCAGCACGAGGAACACGAGCATGAGCCCCGCCATGAGATCGGCGACCGGGAGCCACTCGCCGCCTTCTTCTCCCGACGCGCCGCCGACCGGCTCGTCGCTCACGGCATCCCACGTAGCGGCGGCGCGTCGTCACCGGTCTTGCCGAGCAGACGCACGACCTGCCGGAGCTCTTCGGCGATCTCCGCCTGCGCTTTCGCGATCTCAGCCAAGCTCTCGCGCTCTTCCGGCAAGCGCGTGGAGAGATCGTCGACTCGCGTGGCCAGCTCGGCGAGCTGCTGACCCAGCAGCTCCGACACCTCACCGTGAAGCTGACGCAGCCGCCCCTGGAACTCGGTGGCCGACTCCGACAGGCGCGACCCGAGCTCGGCGTGACCGCCTTCCAGCGACTCCTTGAGCCCTTGGCTGATCGCGACGAGGAACTCACGCAGCTCCACCTGTCCGGCCTGCAAGGTGCTGCGCAGCTCGCTCGAGCCCAGCTCCAGCGAGTCGCGCATGGCGTCGAGGCACTGACGCACGGCTCCCCGCAGCTCGCCCGAGCCCTCTTCCAGCGAGGTCATGACCTCGCTCGCCGCTCGCTCGAGACCGGTCGTCACGGCGCTGAGCGACCGCTCCAGGTCGGGCAAGGACTCCGAAGCCTCGCGCCCCAGCGTCGCGATGCGCGCGAGACCTTCTTCCAGTAGCTGCCCCTTCTCTCCCAGCTCGCCGGAGAGACTCGACAGGCGACCCGTCGCGTCGCCGAGCTCGCCGGCCGTCCGCGTGAGCGCCTCGAGCTGCTCGCGACTCGCCCGCAGGCTGGCGACGAGGTCTTCACGCGAGTCGCGGAGGGCATCGAGCTGCTCGGTGGCGCGGCGCTGCCAGCTCGCCAGCTCGCGCACGGCCTCGTCGAGCTGGCGCAGGTCGACGCCGAAGCGCTCGTCGAGCCCCTGATGAAATCGTTCGACCAGGTCGGAGATCGTGCCGCGCAGGGCCTCGACCTGAGTCGACGCCAGCTCCTGCGAGAGCGTGGAGCCTTCGGGAGCCAGCCCGGCCCGCAGCGCGCGCAGCAGCTCCACCTGCTTCTCGCGCTGGAGTCGGGCGGCGGCCGCCTGCTCGTCGAGCTCCTGCGACAGACGCGTGACCGAGGACGACAGCGACGGCTCGGCCGGCCGGTGTCGCTCCTTCCAGAGAGCCTCCACGCGGACGAGGACCGCCAGCGCGAGTCCCGCCACCGAGCTCAGGAAGGCCGTGCGCAGGCCGGCCAGCAAGACGGGCAAGCCGTCGTGAACGTTCTCCGGGTCGAGCCCGAGCAGCGCCCAGGCCACGCCGACGAAGGTGCCGAGGATGCCCAGCGACGTGAGCAGGTTGGCAGCCAGCGCCGGCCGCACCCGAGCGCGTCGAAGCACGAGATAGGCGAGCGCGACGACGCCGACGGCGAGCCAGCTCGCGAGGTGAGCAGAGGACATCGATGAAGACCCGGGTCAGCTCGGCTGGATGGCCTTCGGGTCGCGACCACCCCAGCCCAGCTTCTGCCGCCAGAGCTCATGGTACGTCAGCGCCGGATCGCGGACGAAACGCGCCGGCTTCTCGGCCTCCGTCACCGTCATCCGCGTGCGAGCCGGCAGCGGGAAGCCACGCTGCCCATCCATGGAAAGGTAGACGTCGGTGCCCTCCAGGAGCTCGAGCTCGATGACCGACGCCGCCGGGACCACCAGGGGCCGCTGCGACAGCGCGTGCGGGCAGATGGGCGTGATGATGATGGCCGGGAGCCCCGGCCCGATGAGCGGACCGCCCGCCGCCAGCGAATAGGCGGTCGAGCCGGTGGGCGTGGAGATGATGAGCCCGTCGCAGCGATAGCGCGTGACGAAGGACCCGTCGATGCGCAGCTCGAGCTCGAGCATCCGTGCCAGCGCCGCCTTGGTGACGACCACGTCGTTGAGCGCCGGCACCGTGATCATCTCGGGCGCCGGGTCGGCGATCTCTGTCGCGAGCATGAGCCGCTCCTCGATGGAGCGCTGCCCTGCCAGGTAGGCCGCGAAGGAGTCGGCGAAGTCCCCGGGCTCGACCTCGGCGAGGAAACCCAGCCGGCCGATGTTCACGCCCATGATCGGCGTGCCGCTCCGCGCGAAGCGTCGCGCGATGGAGAGGACGTTGCCGTCACCGCCCAGGCAGACGACGAGATCGACCTGCCCCACCATGGTCCGCCGCGGCTGTCCGTCCGAGCGCTCGAGGTGACGAGCGGCCTCGAGATCGACCAGGAGATCGCAGCCGTGCTCGGTGAGCACGCTGGCCACCCCGCGCACGACCTCGCTGATGGGCGCGTCGGTCCGCTTGCAGGTCAGTCCGACGACCTGCGGGTGGAGGGGGGTCTGCATCGCGTTCACCCGGGAATGCTAAAGAGACCCGAGACGGACCCTTCAGTTCTGTCCCCTCGTCGGCCCACTGTTCGGACCTCCCTCGGAGGCACCGTCCGGCGCGCCGCTGGAGGCCGTGATCGCCTCCTCTACCGCACGGTCGAGAAGACCCGGTTCCAGGGGCTCCGTCGGGCCCGCTGACGGCCGACCGTGGAGAAGGAACTCGCGGTTCCCGGCGGGTCCGGCGATGGGCGAAACGGTGGCGCCGATCACGTCCCAGCCGTGCCCGAGCAGGCCATCGGCCACCTCGCCGAGCACCCGTCGCCACACGAGCGGATCGCGGACGACCCCCTTGCGGCCGACCTCCCGTCGACCCGCCTCGAACTGCGGCTTCACCAGCGTGACGAAGGGCGCCCCCGGAGCGCAGTCCTTCAGGGCCGGCAGGACCTTGAGCACGGAGATGAACGACAGGTCGGCGGTGACGAGCTCGGGCACGACGCCGACCTGCTCGGGTGTCAGGTATCGCGCGTTCACCTTCTCGAGACAGGTGACCCGATCGTCCTGACGGAGCGACCAGTCGAGCTGCCCGTGACCGACATCGACGGCGATCACCCGCACCGCTCCCCGCTGGAGCAGGCAGTCGGTGAAGCCGCCCGTGGACGCGCCGAGGTCGAGACAGGTCAGGCCGGTCGGATCGACCTCGAAGCGGTCGAGAGCGTGGGCGAGCTTGTGCCCGCCCCGCGACACGTAGGCCAGGCCCTCCTCCACCACCAGCGTCGCACCGGGAGGCACGACCTCGCCGGCCTTGGCGACGGGCCGTCCGTCGCGGCTCACGCGTCCGGCCAGGATGAGCGCCCGCGCCTTCTCGCGGGTCGGGGCCAGCCCGTCCGCCACGAGGGCGAGGTCGGCTCGACGCTTTTCCGACGCCGGCGTGCTCTCGCCGTCGGCGCCTGGGCTCACGACCTCCGCTCGAGGACGAAGCGCAGCAGCTCGGCCAGCGGGCCGCCGTCACCGGAGGCCTCGGACGACACCGCCTCGAGTCGCGCCAGGGCGTCGCGGGTGAGCTCGGTCGCCTTCTCGCGCGCGCCTTCGAGACCGAGCACCGCCGGGTAGGTCACCTTGTTGGCCGCCTCGTCCTTGCCACCGGTCTTGCCGAGCTCGTCGGCGTGGCTGGTCACGTCGAGGACGTCGTCGACGACCTGGAAGGCCAGGCCGGAGACCTTGCCGAGCTCGCCCACCGCCTCGACCTGCTCGGGCGTCGCGCCACCGACCTCCGCACCGACGACGAGCGACGCGCGGATGAGCGCCCCCGTCTTGCGCAAGTGCACCTCTTCGACCTCGCCTTCGCTAGCCTGCCCACCCCGACCGGTGAGCGACAGGTCGAGGACCTGCCCTCCGACCATGCCCTGCCAGCCGATGGCGCCGAGCACGTGACGCTGCACGCGACTGCGCAGCCTGGCGTGCTCTGGACCACCGGGATGAAAGGCCATGGTCTCGCACGCGAGGCTGTGGAGGGCATCCCCCGCGAGGATGGCCATCGCTTCACCGAAGACGACGTGACTCGTGGGCTGCCCCCGACGCAGGTCGTCGTCGTCCATGGCCGGGAGGTCGTCGTGGATGAGCGAGTACGCGTGGATCATCTCGAGGGCCGCAGCGGGCTCGAGACAGAGCGTCTCATCACCGGCGAACAGCCGGCACGAGGCGAGCGCGAGCGCCGGCCGCAGTCGCTTGCCGGGCGCGAGGGTCGAGTAGCGCATGGCTTCGTGCAGGCGACCCGCCCCCTCACCGGCCGGTGGGAGGAGCTGGTCGAGGACGGCGTCGATGCGCCGGGCCGACTCGGTCAAGAACGCGGGGACGTCACTCATCGTCGTGGCTCGTGATCAGCGGTTGCTGGACAAGTGTTGGCTAGAACGGGATGTCGTCCTGGAGAAGCGGATCGTCGTCGTCATCGGGTGGGCTGGTGACCGGCGTCGGTCGTCGGGAGCGCTGGCTCTTGGCGGCACGCGCTGGCTTGGGCTTGGGCTTGGGCGCGGGCTCGGATGCCGGCGGATCGGGGGTCGCGACGGGCTCCGGGTCGTCCTCGGGGGCTTCCTCGAGCTCGACCTCGTCCACTCGCCCCCGGGCCGACTCGATGAGCACGGTGATTTTCGACTCGGCAGCGTCGAGCTGCTGGTTGCAGCGCTGCCCGAGCACCACGCCTTCCTCGAACAGCTCCAGCGACCGCTCGAGCGTGAGCTCTCCCCCCTCCAGCTCGTCGACGATGGACTCGAGACGCGTGAGGGCGTCCTCGAAGCTCGGCTCTTCGGTCTTCTTCTTCTTCGCAGCCACGATGGCTCACTCCTTGGGGGGCAGGGTGTCGCGAACGACCAGCCGAAGCCGGCCACTGGCGAGCAGGGCGGTCAAGACGTCGCCAGCGGCGACCTCGTCATGCGCGCGAATGATCCGACCGTCCTCGCGACGAAGGATGGCATGGCCTCGTCGCAACACGGCCAGGGGAGACAGGGCGGCCAGGGCCCGGTCGAGCTGACGGACCCGAGCCCGACGCGGCTCGGCGAGCGCCGCTCCGGCTCGCTGGAGACGCTGCTGCAGCTCCTCGAGTCGGCTCCAGCGCTGGACCAAGCCCGACAACAGGGCCAGCTCGCCACGACGCAGTCGATCGGCCAGGCCCTCACGTCGGGCCCGGAGCCGCTGATCGGGTCGCTGCGCCTGGAGACGACGTCTCAACCCCTCGAAGCGCTGACGCTCCGCCGCGATCCGGACGGGAGCCGCACGCACGATCCGCTCGAGCGCGAGGTCCCGCGATTGACGGCGGGAGTCCTGCTCGCGCAGCAGCACCGACGCGAGACGCATGGGCTGGCCCCGGTCGAGACGGACCCGAGCCTGAGACAAGCGCGTGGTCGTCTCGCGCTGCAGGCGTTCGAGCAGGGTGGCGAGCCGACGACCGGTCTCCGCCTGGGGAGCGCAGATCAGCTCGGCGGCCTGGGTCGGCGTCGCGGCACGCAGGTCGGCGACCTGATCGGCGAGGGTGCTGTCGGTCTCGTGACCGACGGCGGAGATGATGGGGACCGAGCTGGCGGCGATGGCCCGGACGACCTTCTCTTCGTTGAAGGCCCAGAGGTCTTCGAGGGAGCCGCCGCCGCGACCGACGATGACGGCGTCGAGGTCGTCGCGACGCGCGAGCCGCTCGATGGCGCGGGCGACGTCGGGAGCGGACTCGGGCCCGGTCACGCGACAGGGCGAGAGCACGACGGCGAGCTGGGCGTGTCGGCTTCGGAGGACCTTGCAGATGTCCTGGAAGGCGGCGCCCTGGCGGCTGGTGACCACGCCGATGCGACGGGGCCAGGCGGGCAGCGGCCGCTTGCGGGCGGCGTCGAGGAGGCCTTCTTCCTCGACGCGTCGGCGAAGGGCGTCGAGTCGGGCCCAGAGGGCCCCGCGACCGGCGGACTCGAGATGCTCGACGACGAGCTGGTAGCGACCGCGGGCCTCGAAGATCGAGGCGCGCCCTCGGACGAGGACCTGCTGACCGTCGGCCGGCTTCTCCCGGCAGAACTTGTTGTCGCGGGAGAACATCGCGGCGTCGACGGTGGCGCGGCCGTCCTTCAGGCCGAAGTACCAGTGACCCGAGCTCCAGGCCTTGAAGCCGGAGACCTCTCCCTCGACCCAGACCTCGCCGACGTGGTCTTCGAGGGAGAAGCGAGCCTTGCGGTTGAGCTCGGCGACCGAGAGCGGGCGGTCCCGGCCGCTGCCTGGTGGTGTCCAGGTCGGGCGGCTGCCTCGGGGGCCCTCGTCGTCGTACATGTCCTGGCCCGGTGGGATGGAGAGTCCCGGAGCGGGGATGGCGATCCCCGCTCCGGGAAGAGACGCCCCGCGAGAGCCGTGTGGCTGGGGTGACTTGAACCTGGATAACCAGGTGGGTGTCCTACCGCTCGGAAACGCAGTCCCCGACGATGAGGGGCATGACGTACCGAGACGAACTCGGACTCCCGAAGTCACGAATTAGGCTCAAGGTCTTCCAGCCATCACGCACACCGCAGGGAAACCTGGACGAGCGTGTTCGTGTCGCTCAGTCCTTGTCGTTCACCTCCGAGAGAAGGAGATCGACCTTGTCGCTCATGTTCTGGAGACGGTCTTCGACGCTCTCGCCGGCGAGCTTCAGTCGGAAGTACTCGTCGGCGACGTTGACCGCGGCGAGGACGGCGACCTTCAGCGAGTCGACCGTCGAGGTGGTCTCGGCGATCTCGCGCATCCGCCGGTCGACGTGGGCGGCGAGGGACTCCACGTAGGCACGATCGTCGCTGCCCTTCAACGTGTAGCGCTGCCCGTAGATCTCGACCTGGATCAGGTTCTCACGCGACCGAGCCATCACCGTCTCCACGGAGCGGGCCGCCGGCTGACGGCCCTGTCATCCAATGGACGGATCATCGCAGGTCCGGCCGGCTCTTGCACCCGTTCATCGTGATGAAATGGCCTCAGCCGGGGAGGAGGCGAAAATCGCGCCCTGGGGACGGAGCCAGGCCGAGAAGCGGCTCTGGCCGCTCGCGCGTCGCGCCACCGCCCGGAGCCCGGCCGAGCCTCCCCAGCGCGGTCACCGTCACGGCACGGCGAGCGAGCGCGGGAGCCCACTGGTCTGGAAGCGGAGGTCAGCCCTCTCCTGGTGAGAGAGCAGGTCGATCGCGCTCAGCCGCGCCTCGAAGCCCATCGGGTGCCATGCGAGGAGCAGCGTGCCGTCCGGAGACACGGCGAGCCGGTTCCCTCCGCGGAACGCGACCTCGCCCACGGACGCGACCAGCGGGATCCGCCGACCGGTGTCGGCGAGGCTCGCGCCGTCGAAGCTCAAGACCAGGACCTCCGCATCGTCGCTGCTGACGAAGACGGTGCCACCGTCATGAGACAGCGCGACGTGCTCCACTCCTCTCTCGTCGAGCTCGAGCACCTGCTCGAGAGCGAGCACGCCACCGCTCCAGCTCACGAGGGCCACCGCATCGCCGAGGGTCACCACGGCGTGCTCGCCACCAGGGAGCCCGGCGAGGGCGTGGGGGCCGTCACCGGCAGGGAGGTCGACCCGCTCGCCCGTGTCCGTCCCCGTCGCCGTGGGAGCCACGGCCACGGCCGCCAGTCGGTCGGGCTCGCCCGCCACGAGGAGCGTCTGCCCCGGGTCATCGAGGAAGAGCCCGGTGTTCGGCAGCTCGACGACGGCGACGGTGGACGCGGTGTCGAGGTCTCCCGTGAGCAGCAGGGCCGTCGAGTCGAACTCCTCGCGGCCCGCCGCCACGATCGCGGAGTCCGGGCTCACGTGAAGCGAGTCGGCAGCGACGTGTCGCTCGTCGACCTCGAACCAGTCGGGTGCCGCGAAGACCTTGCTCCGGGTCCTCAGGGTCCCGAATCGACGGTAGCGCTGAGCGGTGATCACCGAGTTGCCGTCCGGCGTGATGGCCACCCCGTACATCTGGGCAGACGAACCTTGAGCACTCCGCGACACGGTGGCCACCTGGTTCGGTCCCTCGAGCCACGAAGCCGCTCGGTTGGTTCCGACAATCACTCGATGGGCAGGATCGGGCTCACGTAGGATCACCGTGCCCAGGTTCACGGTGGGACCCAGGACCGTGCCGATCTCGGAGAGTCCTCGCAACGATCCGAGTCGCGACTCTGCTTGCAAGGGTCCCGGCGCGGCGGGGACCCCGTCGAGGCGGAACTCGCCATCACCGTCGCTCGACGTCAGCCGCCCACGGACCCGGACCTCGGTCCCAGCGACCGGCGCACCCAGCGTGTCCTCGACACGACCGGTCACGACGACTCCGGGGTCAGCCGCGACCGCGAGGACCAGCGGTGTCGAGCCCAGCCCCTCTCCCTCGGCCACGACTCGCACCATCGTGGCCCGGCTGGGCAGCTGCAAGCTGACTCCAAACGGCGGGCTTTCGTCGATCTTGGCCAGCGCACCATCGACGTGGAACGTGACGGAGTCCGGTGTCGCGCCGACGCCGGTGGCGTCCACCCGCACCCACTCACCGGCCCGGAATCCACCGGGCGGCATCGCAGACACGAGGCTCAGCTCGAGATGGGAGATCGGGTCCGGTCTCCGTGAAATGAATGCGGAACTGCTCGTGCGTGCCTGGCCGAGCAAGTCGACGACCCGTGCCGCGATCGCGACGGGCCCGGGACCGGCGAAGCTCAGCTCGTGCTCGTACGGCACGCTGGAGGACGTGCTCACGACCTCGCCGTCGACGAGGAGCTCGACCCGGTCGAGTCCGGCCGGTGCGGTCGCCTCCGCCCGAAGGGTCACCGTCTCGCCCGGCTCCGCCAGGACATCGGCGCCTGGTGCGAGCAGGGTGACCGACGGAGCCGCTGCGCCGACGAGCTCGAGCCGAGTCCAGACGATCGAGCTCGACGACCCCTTGGGATGGACTCGTCGCAGGCCGATCTCGAGATCCCGCGTGACCCCCGGCACGAGCTGAGGCAGGCGAAGTCGCAGCTCGAACGGCGCGTGACGCATGACGTCCACCTGCTCACCGTCCACGTGCACCTCGATGACACCGAGATCTCCCGGCTCGTCCATCTCGGCACGCAGGGTCAGCAAGGAGCCGGCAGCGACCCGTGCATCCGCCGCCGGGGTCACCAAGCGAGGTGGCTCGACCGCCACTGGCAGCGGCCAGTCCGCGTGGCGGATGACGTAGAGGGCGCAGTCGCCCTCGAGACCGACCTGCGATCGTCGCAGGCCCTGACAGCCGGTCAGCAAGGCCAACCCGTCACGAGCGGCCACCGCCGTCCCGAAATCGTCGCGGTCGTCGTCGATGTCGTCGAGCCGCACGAGCCCTCCGAACGGGGACTCGGAGTGTGCCCAGGCCAAGCCACCGTTACTGGCCGCCACGACCCGGTCTTGCTCGCCTTGGAGGTCGATCACCCAGCCGTGAGAGCCCCCCGTCGACAGGAGCTCGAGCTCGGCTCGCTCGTACACGGTGAGGCTGTCGCCGAACGGGGAAGCGAAGGACGCATCACCCGTGACGACCCAGTCGTCGTGAAACGCGACGGCATCGGCGTAGGCGTCGGCGAAGGGAGCCACCAGCTCGAGCTGACGCGGGAGCGAAGGGTCTTCGATGTCGACGATCGCGAAACCGGTCCGTCCCGTGCCGACGATGGCTCGGTCGGCGATGAGGTCGACCGAGATCGCGGTGAGCGGCTGCTCGCTCTCGTCTCGCACGGCTAGGCGCGACAGGTGGCTCGGCGCCGTGGGATCGCTCACGTCCACGAGACACAAGCCGGCATCACCCGCCGCGATCGCCAGCACGTCGCCGATGCGTGCCAGCTCCCGTGCATGGCCGACGTCACGCAAGTGAGCCGCAACGAATGGGTTCGTCGGGCTCGTCAGGTCGACGACGAGCAACCCGGCGAGACCATCGGCGACGAGCGCGAAGTCATCCCGAAGCAAGACGTCGTTGGCGTTGCCGGCAGTGGGGAGACGAACACCGAGAGCCGGGGTCTCCTCGTCGGACAAGTCCACGACCTGCAGGCCAGCTCGACCGGCGGCCACCACGGCGAGCGAGCCCTCGAAGTCGACACCATTGGCGTGCCCGACGAGGTCGAGTCGGGTCACGGGCTCCGGCATGTAGATCGCGTAGGTCAGCGGAACCTCGGTCGCGAGCTCGCGGAAGCCGACCGTCACCGTGGCTTCACCCAGTCCGATGAGCCTCAGCTCGTTGGGTGGCGTGTCGGGCACGACGACCATCACGTCGCTCGTGTCGAAGGTCGTGTCGACGTGGCGCGTGAGATCGAGCGAGCTCCCGTCGGGAAGCAACCCCGTGACCTCGAGCGTCGGACGGGGGAAGCCACCACCCGAGAGCAAGATGTCCAGGCGCTCGGGCGACACGACCAGCTCGGTCACTCTCCCCAGCGGATCGTCGGCGTCGAGCGGGTCCCAGCCGGCGGCCACCTCCTCACCGTCGCTGTAGCCGTCACCATCGGTGTCGAACGCGTAGATGTTGGTGCCGAGTTGGTACTCGGTCAGGTTGTCGAGCGTGTCACCGTCGAAGTCGAGCAGGGCGTCCGTGGGATCGTTCGGGTTGAGGAAGAGAGCCACCTCGACGTCGTCCGGGATGCCATCGCCATCACTGTCCGGCGCCCCCTCTCCCACCTGAACACCGGCGGTGGCGACCAGCCCGCGGAAGGAGCCGGAGACCAGCACGAAGCCCCCGGCCTCGGCGCTCAGCAGCCCGTCGGCATCGACGCTGGCGGCGCGGGGGTTGCTCGAACGCCAGAGGACTCCCGAAGCTGCCGAGGTGAGGAGAACCTGCGAGCCGTCGGAGTAGGTCACCCTGAGCTGGAGCTGAGTGGAGGCGCCCGCTGCGAGCTCGTCGGACTCGACGACGACCGCCAGGCGACGCGGCAGGATCGGCGGCGGGTCGAAGGAGACTTCGACGACGGCCAGGTCGTCCTGCTGCTCGAGAAAGAAGTCGTCCGAACCGCCTCGCACCCAGCGGCCGCCGACGAAGCAGTCGACACGCGCCGAGCTCACGGTCCCGTCAGCAGGCATCCCGGTGAGCTCGAAGTTCCGCCCCGGGGCGAGATAGGCGACGCGATTGCGCGCTCGCACCGTGCACTGGCCCGGCTCGTAGTCGACGGCGAAGGCGACCGGACTGAGCAGGGCCGTCCACGCGAGGCTGAGGCGGAGCAGGAGCGAGAACGTCGAGGTCTTCATGACGAGAGCTCCTTCCCCGCTTGTCCCAGCAGGATGAACCCGTCCTCGTGGAGCCGGGCGATGACGACGACCCTCGGGTGGAGATCCCACCAGACGAGGTGCTCGACGACGGTCGGCAGGAACCACTCCCGCACGTCCGCGGCATCGAAGCCACCGAGCCGCTGGTCAGGTGGACCGAAGCGCTCGACGAGCTCGTCCTCGCTCCGCGCGGGCCAGGCACGCTGGCGGAGCTCCAGCTCCTCGACGTCGGTCAGCCGACCCTGCCGCCCGTCGACATCGAAGAGCTGTCCCAAGAGACACGGGCACTCGTGATGAAGTGCCGGCCCGTGCTCCGAGAGCTGCGGTGGGGGCAGCAACCAGGTCGTGCCGCTGTCTGGCTCGTACCTCAGGGGCCAACCCCGCTCGATGAGAGATGGAATCAACTGGCAACATTTCTCCGACCTCGGACAGAGCCCAGGCGCAGCGACCACCAAGGTCTCGGACAGGTCCTCCGGGAGACGCTCGAAGAACGGATCGTCGGTCGTCATGTCGATGGCGGTCATGGGTCCGGTGCCCAGCTCCCGCTCCAGGGAGGCTGCGGCCACGACCGTCCGAGACCAGAAGTCCCGCTCGTGATGACTGCCGACGAAGGGCAGGGCGCTCGACAGGAGCTGCACCTTCTCGATGCGGTCCTCTTCGTCAGGGATCAAGCCGAGCTCGATGGCCCACGAGGTCCCGAGCCGGAAGGCGGCTCGGAAGCCCGGTCGATGACGTCCGAGCCAGAAGTCGAAGCGGGCATCGAGCCACTCGTCACGCTCGCGACGACGGAGCCCGACCTTCTCGAACAGGGGATCCATGCGAGGGTTGAGCTCTCGCTTCTCCGAGAGGCTCAGGGGAGAAGGAAGCGTGGCGAGGAAGCGGGTGAGGTAGAAGCTCGAGCGCGAGACATTCGGGTCGTAGTGGATCTGCATGTCCCCTCCTCAGTCCAGCGGGATGCCGAGGTCGGCTTCCTTGATGAAAGGCTCGATCATCCCGATCAGGTCATCGACGTCGTCGAGACCCGGCACGCCGCGGATGAGGTCGAAGAGCTTGTCCTTCTCTCCCAGGGCAACGCAGACCCGATAGCTCAGTCCGGCATGAGCCATGCAGGCGGCGTCGTTGTCGAGGAGCTTCTGGAGGAATCGTTCCGGATCGACGGAACCTGCGATCTCGTCGATGGCGAGCTGCCCCTTGAGCTTCACCTGCTCGATGGCCTCCTCACCCCAGAGATCGCCGTCGATGTCCTTGGTGTGTCCGGGGAGCGGTGGGATCTTCTCGTCCGGATCGATGCGAGGGGTCTTCTTCCCGGCAGCAGCCCGCTCGGCAGCCCGGCGGAACTCCAGCAGGTAGCCGCGGAACTCTCCGCCGGAGCGCAGGTTGCCGGCGATGTCCTTGAACCTCTGTTGGAGCCCCGGCAGCTGTCTCAACTTGCCACTGACCAGCTCCTGATTCACCCGCGTGAGCTCCTCGAGCTGCTCGAGGAACTTCACCCGCCCGGGATCCGTGGCCTCAGCAAAGATGTTGCCCGGCCGGAGGAGGGTCGCGACGGTGGTGGAGTTGGTGCTCGGGGAGGCCATCATGATCGCTCGGCGGGCGTTCGGGACGTCCTTGATCAGCTCGAGCAGGTCGTCGTCGACCCGCGCGTAGAAGTCGAGCAGGCTGTTCACCGCAGCACGAGATTGCTTGGCGCCTCCCCGGAACCCGGTCCCACTCACCCAGAGGATGTCGTCCAGGATGTCCCAGCGACCGTCGAGGCGTCGCTGAAGCGAGGCCAGCCGCGACATGGTCTGCCGGTCGCGAACGACCCTCCCGATCGCAGTGATGTCGTCCGAGGATCTCGCCGCGATCCGGATCATCAAGTGGTGGAAGTCGACGTTGCAGCTCGCGGTCGCGAGGACGACGCTGCCGTCCGGCGACAGCGGCGGGCTGCCCAGCACCGAGTCGCGGAGACAGCGACCGAAGCGCTTGCAGATCGCCACCAGCCACTCGCGCACGGGTCCGCGGTTGGCCTTCTTCGCCACCGCCTTCATCGCGCCGACCGTCGCGTCGGGTGCCTCGAGCACGACCGGCCCCAGCTCGAGCAGCAGGCCGATGAAGGCGAGTGCACCGGTCAGGTGGTCGGTCTCGACGTCGGCGCCCCACTGCGCGGCGATGTAGATCGCCAGGTCGCGCACGTCACCCCAAATGAACACGGAGGCCGCGAGGTCGCCGACGAAGGAGCCCGCCCCCTCACCCCCACCGGTCGCGAATCCGACGACCGTGTTCTCAGTGAAGTGGACGACGGGGCCGAAGTAACCTTCGCTCGTGACCGCCACCTCGCGGGTGGCGACGAAGGGCGGCTCGGGCTCACCCTCGGTGAGGATGATGTCGTCGATCGACTCCACGGTCGCCGAGAGTGCGAGGACACCGCCCACCGTCGTCGACGGGAGGGTGAAGAGCGACTCGAGCCGAGCGTCGACGGAGACCGGGCCCGGTGGCACGTGCAGGACGAGCTGCCCCGACTCGTAGGCGTAGGACTCCGCGACGTAATTGCTCCCGATTCGAAGGGTCCAGCCTTCCGGCGGGTGCAGCAGGAAGTGCGGAGCGAAGGGTCCGGCGACGTCGAGCGCGATCCGACGGCGATCGTCGTCGTGCTCGGTGGTCTCGATCCGGACGTCCGTCTCGGTCTCGTAGAAGACCTGCTCGAAGCTCTCGTCCGCCCGCTCGACCCAGTACGAGCCCGACTGGCCGTCGCCGACCAGCAGGGAGCTCGTCGTCTCGATGGTCGTGGGAGCCGAGCTGGTGAACTCGACCTCGACGAAGTTGCGAGTCGTCCCGACCATGGCCGTGACGAGGGCATCGCCCAGGCGGACGTTGGCTCCCGCATCGAGGAAGACCATGGCCTTGCCGTCCTGGACGGTGTCCCAGACCATGTGCTGGGTGGAGCGTCGGTCCCCCGTGAGGCTGCGGAGCTCGCCGCTGCTGGCGTGGAAGAAGATCTCCGTGCCGTCGGAGACGGGCAGGTCACCGGCGAAGACCGTCGCCACGACCAGCAACCGCTCCTCGTCCAGCGGCAGGTGCTCGTCGATGCGCGAGGCACGCACCGTCGGTGCCTCGGCCCGGAAGGTCTCGAGCTGCACCTCGATCGCCCGGGGGTGCAGCTTCCGGCTCTCGATGAGCTCGTCGAGGAAGAAGTCGATGTCGTCATCGACGATCGACCCGTCCGCATGGCCCTCGGCGTAGCTGCCCGCGCTCACGGTCACCGCGTAGCGGCTGCAGCCCGGTGGATCCGACTCGACCGGCGGACCACCCGCGAGACCGTCGAACTGGACGACGAGGTGTCCCACGCCGGAGTGCGAGGCGCGGAGCTCTCTCTCCTCCACGCAGTTGCCGTGCTCATCCCGTGCCTCGAGGTCGAAGCGGACGGAGCTCAGGTCATCGGCGGTGACCCGATCCGTGTCACGGGACTCGTGACCGACGAAGTGCGCCTCGCGTGACACGATGAGCCGGTCGGCCGGCCCGGGGATCACGGGCAAGCTGCGGTGCACCGGTGGCAAGGGCGGCTCGAGCTCTTCGTCATCGATCGTCGACAGCTCGACGACGAGCTCGAGCTCAGCTCCCGCCCCGTCCGGCGCGGTCAGCGTGTTGAGCGCGAGACCGTCGGTGACGGGAGTCGTCGGATCCGCGAGCACGCCGCCACCGCTCACCGACCAGCGGAGGACCGCCCCCCTCTCGACGGGCACCCACTCGCAGTCCCCGTCGGTCTCGTAGAGGCTCGCGGACAGCGCCATCTGCCGGCCGGCCGCGACCGTGGCCCCGTCGCGGAAGGGCAGGACGACCTCGAGCAAGTAGTTGTCATCGGTGACGGTCACGTCGATGAGCTCGCTCGCCGAGCGTTGCCCGCTGCCGTCCTCCTCGCCACTCTCGAGGTCGACGACCCGCACGCGGAGCAGCCCCCGCCCCGCGCTCAGCCCACGGATGGTCACGCTGCAATCGGCCAGCCGTGAGCTCTCGCAGGAGGCCCCACCCGGTGGGTCGATCTCCAGGATGTCCTCGTAGGCCTCGGGGACCTCCCACTCGAAGCGGAGACGCCGACCGGTGCGGGGATAGCCCTGCACGGTCACCTCTCGCTCCTCGTTCAGGCAGAGCTCTTGGTCCTCGACGGAAAGACCGAGCGTCGAGAGGTCTCCGAACTCGGGAGGAGGCGAGACCAACCACCACCCGGCCTCGTGGATGCCGTGGTTGGGATCGGAGGTGATGGTCGCGCCGTCCTCGCTGACGGTCCCCGGTCCCACCGACACGAACTGCACGAGATCGTGATCGAAGGAGAAGAGCTCGACGACCCGTCCGGGGACGAGACCGCGGAGGTTCGGCACGGTGACCCGCACGGGGGGATCGAAGTGCGTGCCGCCGGGCTGCAACGTGAAGGCCAGGCTCGGCTGAAGGCCCGCACCCGGCGCCATGGGAATGCGATCGACGTTGACCTGCGTGAGGCTCACGAGCCCCGACGAGCCCCCATCGGGGAAGGTCGCCGATCCCGCCTCGATGCTGAGCTCGACCCCAGGAAGGCTGGAGAGCGTGAGGACCGCTCCCTCGGTGGCGCTGACCTCGACTCCCTCCTCCACCTCGATGGGCAGGACCTGGATGGGACCGTCGAGGAGGGTGTTGTCGATGCCGGGCAGGGCGTCGATCACGAACTCCAAGCGTGGCCAGACGCCCTCGCGCGTCGTCGTCGTGGCGTCGCAGCGCAGGTGGAGGTGCCCCGGGATCACCCCCGCGAGCACGAATCGCCCGTCCTCGTCGGTGACGGTGCTGGACTCCTGTCCATCGAGCGTGAGGGTCGCGCCCGGAACCGGCGCATCCTGGTTGTCGATGACCAGGCCCACGATCCTGGTCAGCTCCGGATTGCCCAAGCTGAACGTCGAGGCACGGAAGCCCAGGGTCGCCTCGGGATCGTCTACCAGCGAGGCGAGCACGAGGTTGTTGTCGTAGCCCGTCTCGAGCCCCAACCGGAGATCCACGGCGACCCGTCCATCACCGTCGGTGACACGGGTGACCGCACGACGTCCGTCGATCAGGCCATCACCGTCGAGGACCTCGAAGAGGACCTCTTCTCCCGCGACGGGGTTGCCGTGCTCGTCGAGGGCGAGGGCGACGAGCGGCTCGGGCAAGACCTCGTCGATGCCGCCACGCTGACCGTCACCTGCGACCCACGCGAGACCACGCGCCGCGTCGGCCCGCGCCGTGGCGACGAGCTCGACTTCACCGCCGAGCCCAGTCAGCATGGCCCGCACCCGATGGAGCCCCACCCCAGCCCGCGGGCCGAGCTGGAACGCGATCGCGGCTCTCCCGTCCACGTCGGTCACCGCCGTCGCGTGACGGTCACCGTCGCCGAGAACACCACCACCCCGAGACACCTCGAGCTCCACGGGGAGGAAGGGCAGCGGGACGCCAGCGTCGTCCACGGCCCGAACGCTCAGGAGCTCGGGAAGGACCTCACCCGGCGTGCCGACCTGACCGTCTCCCTCGACGACTTCGAGTCGGAACAGCCCGGGGGGCACGCGCTCGATGGTGACGTCTTCCCGGACCTCGTTGCCGTCGACGTCGGTGGCGACCACCTCGATGAGGTTCTCGCCGAGGACCAAGGGCACGCCGCGAAGCAAGAAGCTCCGGTTCAGCACCTCCGCCGGGACGCCGTTCACGGTGACCCGACACTGCGGCGGGTTCACGGTGCCGGCGACGAGATCGTGCACGGTGCCGGCGACGTCGGTGACCGCCCGCTCGGTCGTGACTCCCGGCAGCGGGTAGTCGATGGCGAGGCTGGGTACCGGTCCGCTCGGCGGTCGCTCGACGTCGAGCACGACGGTCACCGACGCGCTGTTGCCCGCGCGGTCGATGGCGATCCCCGGAACTTCGAGATCGAGACCATTGCGCGCGACGACCTGGTCCCGGGTGACGTGAGCGATGCCCGAGCCGGCGTCGTCGGCGAGGAAGCGAACCAGCACGTCCTCTCGATGGAGTCCAGTCGGACCGGCCTCAGGCGAGACCACGACCTGAAGCGTGGGCGGCGTGGTGTCGACGAGCACTTGGCTCGACACGTCCACGCGATGCCCCGCTCGATCGATGGCCCAACCGTTCAGCGTGCTCCGTCCCTCCGCCGACACGAGCACGGGCGGCGCGACCGAGACCAGTCCGGACAGCTCGTCGGTGGCCTCGAAGGCGATCGTCACCGGCTGCCGGTGCCAGCCCTCCGAGCTGGGTGCGCCATCAGGCACGACACGGAGCACCGGTGGGCTCAGGTCGATGTCGAAGAAGAGCTCCAGGCTGCGAGCTCGAACCGCGGCATCGATCGCCGTGCGCTTGACGCGCAGGCGCGCGCCCTCGGTGTCGAGCGTGACGGGCCCCGGACACTCCACGACCTCGGAGCCGTTGGGGAGACAGGTGTACTCGATGGTCACCGGCTCGCTGAACCAGCCGTGCTCGTTGGGGACGGCAGACAGGGTCGCGAGCAGGGTCGGACCGTCACCACGGCTCACGTAGCGCGGCAGCCGGCGCCCCAGGAGAGCATCGACGAGAGCTGCCTCATCGGATGCGTCAACCGCCCCGTCGAGGTCGACATCAGCCAGCCCGGCGGCTTCAGGAGACAGCACGCGCCGTTCCGCGACGTGATCCTGGAGCAGGGCGAGATCGTGGAGATCGAGACGCCCGTCCAGGTCCACGTCACCCAGCAGCTCGGTCTCGGCCTGCGCCGGGCCGACGAGCATCACGCAGAACAGGGCGAGCAGCGCGCGGAGTGCGGGCTCTCTCATGGCGTCGCTCCTTCCTCGGCGCGCAGGCTCGTGCCGGGGCGACGTCGGATGAGGTCGGAGTCGAGAGCGAGGACCGAGAGGCTCAAGCTCGTCAGGTCGATCGACTCGATTGCTCGGTAGCGCAGGTGGCCGAAGGTCGTCGGGCCTTCGATCGGTCCGGGCAGGCAGGTCATCGCGAGCCGGTCGCCGCCAACGCTCCAGTCGAGTCCCTCCCCCAGCCCGTCGCACTCGCCCGGGGGAAGCCGCGGCTCGGCCCAGCTCGGCCAGCCGGCGATCACTGCCTGGTGGGCGACGAGCTCGCCTCCCTCTTCCCAAGCCACCGAAATCTCACGCTCCGGCCAGGCGAGGGTGATGAGATCGACCGCGGCCCTGAGAGCGGCCACCACGTCGGCGATGTCGAGGGAACCATCGCCGTCCACGATGGTCAGACCGTCGAGCGTTCGGTTCGGTGCGATGTCGGCACGCAGGAGCTGTTCCTGAGAAGGCACCTGAAGACCGACTGAGAACCGCAGCAGGGTCACCACGTCGGCGATGTTCACTCGGCCGTCGCCAGAGGCGTCTGGCGCGATGTCACCGGGATGCCGGTGGAGCCGGGCCGCGCTGCCCGTGCTCGGCACTGGAAGAGCGCCGCAGCCCAGCTCGAGGAGACCGGCGCTCGCACGACGGAGGAGGGGCAAGTCGTCCGCATCGAGACGACCGTCGCCGACCACCTGCCAGCCCTGACCCTCGCCGAGGCCCGGGGCGAGATCACCACAGAGGTCTCGCTCGCTCGCGCCGCGTTCTCCCAGGACGAGCTGACGCGCGAACAGGAGATCGGCGAGGTCCACTCGGGCGTCGCCCGCGGACGGTGGATGAACGTCACCCGGACGACACTCGCCGATGGTGATCGTCGCATCCCGGGCGAGGCCCGCGAGCTCGCTGGAGTCGGGACCGATGAGCTGGAGCTCCTCGACTCGCAGCTCCAGCTCGGTGTCGGCAGGGACCTCGTCGGCCAACCGCAAGATCAGGTCGCCGAGCTGTTCCGGTAGGGCTTGCCTTCGCTGGTCGTGGATAAGGATCGTGAGCCGACCCGGCGCGGTGAGGGCCCAGTCGAGGCTCACTCCCGAGGCCAGGAGCTCCCCGCTCTCGCGGACGTCCACCGGCTCGGCGAGCGAGGACTCGAGCTCGATCGACACCAGGAGCTGGGCGACGGGGTCGCCCGACAGGCTCAGGGGAACCGCGAGCTCGGCACCGGGCTGACAGCTGACGTCACCCAACGCGAGCTGAGGCATCGCCGAAGCAGTGGAAATCAGGCTCAGCAGAGCGAGAGCCACCGAGGCGCAACGAGTCACGCTCCCTCCTCCCATCAGTTTTCTCAATACCCAGTAACTAACGCTCGATCATCCTACAGACAAGTGGAGATCGAGGGACTGGCACCCCTTCGAGTCTATCGGGCGATCGGGGCCGCTGCCGCGAGGCCGACGACAATGGGCGTGTCAGACCGAGGCAGTGGAGCCGGAGCCCCGCAAGAGCGAGAAGCAGCCGGCAACGACGCTCGGGCGCTCCCGCGGGGGGTGAGCGGGGCGCCCGAAGCTCCCCGCGGAGGAGGGGACGGGGAGCTGCGCTGGAGGCCGAGAGCACTCTGTCTCCCAGCCCATGGGGCCCTCGCCACGGAAATGCCGGCGAGGGATTTCATGCCCTGCGTAGGAGCAAGGAGCGCCGTCCACGCTCTGGTAGGCGAGCGACGAAGCGACACGCTCAGGCAGACGAACGCCTGCTCGAGCCGCCTACCGACGAGGCAGGGATTGACGAGGGATTTCGTGGCCTGCGTAGGAGCGAGGAGCGACGCCTACGCTTTGGTAGGCGAGCGACGAAGCGACACCCGCAGGCCGCGAAAGACCCGTCAATCCAGGGGGAGGGTGTCGAGCTTCGAGATGAGCCCATCCACCCTGTCCAGCAGGTCCTTCCGCTCGGACTGCATCTCGGACATCTTCCGGGACAGGCTCTGGTGGTCCTCGGAAAGCGCGGCGTGGTCGTCGCTCAGGCGAGCATGGTCGACGCGGAACTGCTCGAGCTCGGCGCCCTGCTCGGCCGTGTCACGGACCTTGCCTTTCCAGCTGGCGACTTCCTCGGAGAGCTCGTCGTTCTCGCTCTTGAGGCGGGTCACCAGGTCGACGGCCCGCTTGATCTTCTGGTCCAGGACTTCGAGGCTCTTCAGGTCGGTCACGCGGGTCATGTCGTCCCCTCGCTCCATTGCAATCAGCAAAGAAGGAGACTCGGCCGATCCGGAGCGTCATCGACGAACCAGACCGGCCGAGCCCACTTGCCCCGGACGGCGCATCATAGCACCGGAACATCGATTATGGTCAACCTCTCCCCCACGAGCGCGACCACTCGTTCCTCGGCTCAGTCCGGCAGGCCCCAGCTCAAGCCCAGCTTGACTCCCGGCATCGACGCCTCGGTGCTCAGCGACAGCTCCCGCCCGTCCCACTCCGGCACGAGCCCCTCCGGATAGAGCCTGCGTTCGAGACCCGGCCGGTCGGAATCCGGCTGGTCCGGCGTCAGCCAGGCGTGACCGCGCGGCTCGTGGGGTGCGTGCCCCCGGGGGAAGCGCACGACCAGGCGGAGCCGGCGACTCGGCAGGATGGGTCCGAAGGTGGCCCCCTCTCGGTAAGGCCCCTCCCGCCCCATCCGCTCACGGGCCCGCGCGGCCGTCAGGGAGAAGAAATTGGCGTGGCTCAGCCGTCTCGAGAACGACACGCCGTCCCGGGCCAGGCCGAACGGCACCCTGAGCAGCTGCTCCTGACCCGCGAGCAGCCCTGGCACCCGCCGGATGCGCAGCGCCTCCTGACGACTGGTCGCGTCGATGGACTGAAGCTCCGCTCGGGTTGCCTGGAGCGCGGAGCGACCGAGCCCCAACCGCAGGCTCAGGTCACGGTCGGTCGGACCGAGCCAGCGGAAGCCCTCGGTGGAGATGCTGATGCGCGAGCTACCACTACGAGCGATGACGATGAGCTTGACCTGCTCGTCTGCTTCGCAATTGCACAGGTCGCGGTAGTGAGCCCAGGCCGCTCGCCGCGTCACGGCGCGTCGAGCCGTGACCGCGAAGAGCTCCCAGGCCGAGAGCTCGGGCAGCGCCTGGAGGTAGCCGACCAGTGACGAGCGCTGAGGATCGCGACCTCCCTCCGCGCGCAGCACGGTCATGGCCGACCGACCCATGGCATCGGCGAGACTGCGGGCCGAGTGACCCGAGCGCTCGCGCACTCGTCGGAGTCGCCCGGCGAGGTCCACCTTCACCGTCGAGCGAGGCCGTCGACGCCGGGGCGTGCTCACGAGCTCAGGCCCTGCGGCGAGACCGTGGTCCAGGCCAACCAAGGGATGACGCACCCGCGCGACCAGCTCGCCCTCCCCTCCTCGAGTGATGGCGACGTCGTCCTCGGGATGAGTGAGTGAGGACAGGTCGTCGTCGAGACCGTCGGGCACCAGCGCGTGGGGCCAGGTGAGAAGACGAGCCTCCGCCTCGTCGAGCTCCGGCGCCATGAGCCGCAGCGTGAGCTCACGGCACGGAACGTGAACGGACACGTGGCAGCCGGTGGCCAGCGCCGGCAAGCCCGGGTTGCGTGAGCCCGTGCGGGGCTCGACGACTCGCGTGCTGCGGTGTCCGAACGACGGCGTCCGACCCGACCCGTCGACCCAGAAGACGTGCTCGACACCGGCGTCGTCCACTCGCGTCTCCTCTCCACGCCAACCCGAGACGAGCTCGGCCAGGCGCAGGGCCAAGTCGCCGGACGCGCGGCTCGCGATCCTCATCAATCGCAACCGATGCGCCGGATCGTCGAGGTCCGCGCGACCCTGTCTCAGCCCGCGTGTCTCGAGGGAGCAACGCAGGCGACCGTCGTCGCCACGACGCACGCTGCGCTCGATCGCGTCGCAGCGCAGCAGCCGCGCGTCCTTCACGTGACGCCAGGCCCCTTCACTGGAAGGCGGACGACGCACGGGAATCTCGGGAAAGAGCTCTGCCGGTGAGAGCTCGGGCAACGCGAGCAGGTAGGCCTCGAGAGTCGAGGCACGTGCGTCCTGGCCTTGCTCACCCGCTCTCAAGGTCGCTCGGTCGAGCCCGGTCAGCTCGGCGAGCCGGGATTTCGAGAGCCCGGCTGCCTCGCGCCGCGAACGGAGCACCTCGCCGACCTGGTCCTCACTCGTTCGTCGCTCGTGCTCCATGACCGACCTCCCGAAGCTGACTGGGGGAAGATGTTACGGCACGACTTGTTCGGATGGGGAGCGCCGACGATCCTCCGTTCGTCAGCTCGCGATGGCGGGCTCCCGAGGAGGTTCCCGATGACTGCTCGCTTCTCCCCCAGTCTCATGCTGCATCGTCTCTCGTCAGCCCTGTTCCTGGCCTCGCTGGCAATGCCGGCTCAAGCAGGCCCCGACCTGGACTTCTCGACCTTCCTCGGTGGGAGCGAATGGGATGCCTCCTACACGATCGCGCTCGGAGCGGACGGCATGCTCTATCTCGGCGGTGGGACGCGAAGCCCGGGCCTGGCGACGCCGGGAGTCGTGGAAGAAGCCGGCACCGGAGCCTTCATCGCGAAGATCGACCCGACCGTGCCGAGCCTGGTTTGGTACACCTACATCGGTGACGGCACTCCCGATGGAGGCCCGATCAGCGTCGACACGCTCACCGTCGACGACCTGGGTCGCGTCTCGTTCGCCGGCCACTGTCGAAAGGAGCTGCCGCTGGTGGAGCCCTTCGACGACACCTTCGACTCCGAGGAGGGATTCGTCGGGCGACTTGCCGCAGACGCAGCGTCCTTCGACTTCCTGAGCTATCACGGCAGCGTGAGCGGTCTCCATCTCGACGAGGACGGCTCGCTGCTGTTGGTCGGCACGACCCACGACGCAGAGCTCGTGACCATGAACCCCATCCAGGACGAGCTGTCGGGCTACTCCGATGCCTTCATCACCCGAATCGGGGCCGACGGCTCACTGGTGTACTCGACCTATCTCGGTGGTGACGGTGGCGAGAGCATCCGCGAGATCGCCGTCGGGCCGGATGGCGGCCTCTACGTCGGCGTTCGCGAGTACGAGAGCGCGGGGTTCCCCATCGTCGACGCCCTCTACCCGGAGGCGAGCGGCACCGACAACGCGGTCCTGGTGAAGCTCTCGGCCGCCGGCGAGCTGCTCTGGTCGACCTACTACCCAGGAACTCAGGGCGTCAGCGGACTCCTCGTCGACCCCGGTGGCGAGCTGCACGCCTCCCTGTCGGTCGCCGACCCTGCCTTCTTCCCCGTCGTCGACTGGTTCCGAGCCACCGAGCTCACGGACCGGAGCGGCTTGCTCAAGATCACCGCCGACGGCCAGACCGTCCGCCACGCCGGGACCATGGGGCCCGGCGTGGGCCGGATGGTGATGGACGATCGCGGTGCGCTCATCACGACCCTCCAAGGTCCGGCCGGGTCGATCCTGCCCATCGACGATGGCGGCCTGCACACGCAGGGCGGGTTCGAGAGTGACGACACCGGCTTGATGCGCCTGACACCGAGCTTCGACGGCGTTCACTGGGCCTTCGGCATCGGCGGGGAGGAGCTCGGACCGGTCTCGCGCGACATCGGCCACTTTCCGCCCTACCCACTGGCCATCGCGGGAGACCTCGTGGTGCAGGGCGACATGCTGGCGGTCGTGGGCGTGAGCAACCTGGAGCACTTCCCCCTCGTCGATCCGCTCCAGGACGAGTCCGACGGGATGGAGACCACCTTGATGGTCCTCAGCGCCCTCTCCGAGGGTCACCCCGACGAGCCCTCCGCCCTGGACGTCCGGACCTGGGCCGACCCTCTCATCCTCACCAAGCCGGTGATCACGACGGCTCTCGACGTCGTGTGGGAAGAGACCCAGGGTCAGCGCTACCAGATCGTCGTCGGCGACCTCGATCGGCTCGCGGCCACGGGCACCTACGACCACCGTCCCGTGGCGCCCTGCGATCTCTCCGAGCCGGAAGCTCAGGTCGAGCTTCCGGACGGCAACGTCTACTACCTGGTGGTGTCGGTCGGCGACGACGGCAGCCTGTCGTCGCTTGGGCGAGACAGCTACGGCCGCTCCCGCCCCCAACCCGTCGAGCCCTGCCGTTGAGGCCGCCGAGGAGACTGCTCGCTACCAGTCGAGCGTCTCCTCGGTGAACTCCACCCCAGGCTTGCGCCCCAGCACGACCTTCAAGACGTCGTTCATGGTCTTGGGGTCGTTGTCGAAACCGCCGTGGGTCGTGCTGTTCGTGCGGTCCCGCGGCGAGGCGATGCCGTTGCTGTAGTGGAAGGAGAGCCGCTTCGGGTCGTGCTTCTCGAGCGGCTTGGCGTGACGCTGCATCCCCGCCAGTGGCGTCGGCGGGCGGATCACCTCCTCGAAGGACCGGGAGACGAGGTAGAGCAACGACTTCCGATAGGCGACGGTCACCTTGTCGTCGCGCTCGAGCCGATCATTCAGCGCGTACACGTGCATCTCGTCGATGCCGAAGCCCTTCCCGCCGAGACGAGGCAGGTAGGTCTCCTGGAACTGCTCCAACGTGTTGGCCGGCGCCATGAGAGACACCGAGCTCAGCCGGATCGGCTTCTTGAGCTGCTCGAGCGCCTCGACGAGATGCGAGTGCAGGATGCCGCCGGTGCTGTGACCGACGAGGTGGATCTTCTTCTTCTTCGCGCCGGGCTTGGCCAGGGCGTCGAGGAAGGCCTTGAGCGACTGGGAGCCGGGGCTCGTGCGTCCCTTGAAGGCCAGCCGTGCCCCCTGCTTCATCTCTCGCCACAGGGCCCGCCCCGGACGACGCGCAGCCCGCTCGATGATCCGGTCGGTCCAGTCGAAGAAGCCCCCGGCCCGCTCGTCGGCGTCGCCCTTCTTGCCGAAGATGACGTCCTTGAGCTCTTCCAGCAGCCCCGTGTCGTACATGACGTGGTACGGGTAGATGCCGTTGGCCTTGAAGGTGTCGCGCATCGCCGCGATCCGCGCGGCCGAGGCCTTCACGCTGTTGAGCCCGCCGTGGGCGTAGAACAGGAGGTGCTCGTACTTGTCGCTCTGCGCGACGAGCTCGGCGGTCTCCTTCACGTCGTCCAGGTTGCTCCAGTACTTGCCGTGATCGTGGAAGCGGCCGTCGTCGACGTGGACGAAGTGACCGGCGATCTCGTCACGACGCGTGGAGCGGGACCCTTGGGCTCGCCCGCCGGCCGGGCCACCCGACAGGCTCCGCCGCGAGTAGAGACCGGGCGTCGACAGGGCGAGCTGCACGACCCAGGCGTCCCGGACGTTCTCCATCCAGTCCTCGTAGGTCCAGAGCGCGATGCCCTTGTTGCCCCAGCGCTCTCCCCAGGAGTTCTGGACGTGGAAGCCCTCGTCGTCGTAGCCGACGATGGCGAAGGCGTGGCCACCCGTCTTGCGTGCCTTGAGCGGGATCCGCCCGCCGCGCGCGGCCGAGCGCCTCCAGCCCTCGTGAACCTCGGCCGAAGCGTAGACCGCACCGACCTCGTTGATCGCCGCGTGCATGTCGACGATGTTCTTGCGGATGCGGTAGTAGGCGCCGAGGGTCTGAGCCCGCGCGTCCTTGGCCCGCGTGATCGTCAGGTTGCCTGGCTGTTCCGACCGGTACTTCCAGAGCGAGTCCTTGCAGACGCCCATGTGGTACCAGCCCTTGATGGCGCCGCGACAGCTCGAGCCGGCGTACTCCGTGCCGGGCCACTCGTCGTGACGCTTGGCCATCTCGTAGAGCATCCGCGCGCTGACCTGGACGTCCCGCTCCTGCCGGGCGTGGAGCAGGTTGACCACGGCCGCCAGGCCGAAGCCCGTGCAGGCACCCTCCTGCCCCTGGTCGAGGATGACGGTGTCCTCCGGCGGCGCCACCTCCGAAGCCAGCGGCTGGAGCGTGGGCTCGTAGTACCGGTCGCGATAGTCGGGGATGTCGGGCAGGGCGTTGAGCGTGAAGCCGTCCAGGGTCGAGGTCCGACGAGAAGGCATGGGTCTCTCCTGAGAAAACGCGGAAGAGCCGGCGTGACCACCCACGCTAAGTCGGTGACCACGTCCGGCTCAAACCCGGGCGTTCACTTGTCGAGACGAGCGGGACGCTCAGGCCGAGCGAATCTCCGCGCCCAGCGTCTCCTTCAGCCGGTCCATGACCTGGCTCGCCGCGGCATCGATCTGCTCGCGGACGAGGGTGCCTTCGTCGGACCGCAGGAAGAGACGCAGGGTCACCGACTTGCGGTCACCTGACACCTGCTCGCCCACGTACTGATCGACGAAGCTCACGCGACGCACGAGCGGGTCGACGTCGCCGGCCACCTCGACGACGCGTTCCCAGGTGGTCGCGCGATCGACGAGGAAGGAGACGTCGTAGTCGACCTCCGGGTAGAGCGGCAGCGCTGCGTAACGGTTGTCTCGAGTCGGCAGGGGCTCGAGAGCGTCGACGTCGAGCTCGAAGACGACCGCCTCGGCACGCCGCAGGTCGGCCAGCCGCCGCGTGCGCGAGGCCAGCACGCCGACGGCGCCGATGACGCGCTCGCCCACGGCGATGCCCAGGCAGCCGGCGGGCTCCGCCCAGGGAACCTCGACTCCCGTCACCAGGCGGAGGTCCTCGACATGCACGCCCCGACGCAGCCCCTCGAGGAGCCCCTTGGCTTCGAGGAACAGCGCGGCCGCGTCGTCTCCGACCAGGGCACCAGCGAGGTGTCGGGGCTGATGCGGCAGCGACTCGCTCGAGCCTTCAGTGGTCGCCCAGCTTTCGTCGCGGAAGACCCGCGCCAGCTCGAAGACCCGGAAGCTCGTGGACCAGCGCAGGTTCGAGGCGATGGCCTGCAGCAGCGGCGGCACCAGCGAGGCCTGGAGCCAGCGCTCCTCGGGAGACGGCGGCGTGGCGAGGGCCAGCCGCGGCTCCTCGAGCCCGGAAGCGTCGAGCCACTTCTCGTGCGTCCAGGGAGCGCTCTTGATCTCACGCATCTGACCACGGTGCGCGAAGTACTCGAGCAGCCGGCGGCTCAGCCGCGGCCGCGGCTGGAGCACGGGCTCGGTCAGCTCGATCCGCGGCGGCACGAAGTCGAAGCGCTCGTAGCCGTGGAGACGTCCGACCTCCTCGACGATGTCGGCCGGCAGCGACACGTCGCCGGTCGCCCGCCAGGACGGCACCGAGACGACGAGCTCGCCGCCCTCGGCCACCGTGGAGAAGCCGAGTCGATCGAGCAGGCCGAGGATGCGCTCCTGCCCGAGCGCCTGTCCGAGACGACGCTCGATCGTGTCGACCTTCACCCGCACGGTGACGGACTCGGCTGGTCGCGGGAAGGCGTCCTTGGTCGCTTGCACCTTCGCGTCGGGACAGAGCTCGCCGAGCAACGCGAGGAGCATGCCCAGGCCGAGGTCGACCCGCGCGGGGTCGATGCCCTTCTCGAAGCGCGACGAGCTCTCCGTGCGCAGGCCGTGACGGGTGGCCGTGCGTCGCACGCCGGTGGGATCGAAGGACGCGACCTCCAGCAGCAGCGAGGCCGTGTCGTCGCGAACGGCATCCTCACCACCCATCACCCCCGCCAGCGCGATGGCGCGCTCGGCATTGGCGATGACGAGGTCGCGCTCTTCCAGCTCATGAGAGCTGGCGTCGAGCAACGTGATCGACTCCGCTGGTCGGGCCGGTCGGACCTTGATGACGCCCTCGACGTCACGGGCGTCGAAGGCGTGGCTCGGCTGACCGACCGACATCATCACGTAGTTGGTGAGGTCGACGAGGAGGTTGATCGGACGCTGATCGACTCGCGCCAGCCGGCTGCGCATCCACGTCGGCGCCGCCTCGACCGGCACGCCCTCGACGAGGGTCGCCGTGTAGCGTCCGCAGAGCTCGGGCGACTCGATCTCGACCACGAGCCCGCCGTCCTCGGTCGGCGGCGCGACGACCGTCGGCTCCTTCAAGGGAAGGTCGTAGATCGCGGCCAGCTCTCGCGCGACGCCGTGGTGACACCAGAGATCGGGTCGGTTGGTGAGCGACTTGTTGTCGATCTCGAGCACGACGTCGTCGAGACCGAGCACGCCGGCAAGGTCGTCGCCCGGCTCCCCGCCCCACTCGGCGAGGTCCGGCGCCAGCCCGTCGTCACTGCTGCCGAGCAGGCCGACCTGGCCCAGCTCGGTGCCGGCGCAGATCATCCCGTGACTCTCGACGCCAGCCACCTTCGTCTCGGTGATGGTCGTCTCGTTGCCGTCGCGATCGAAGACGATCGCACCGGGTCCGGCGAAGGGCACGCGCAGCCCTTCGCGCAGGTTGGTGGCGGCGGAGACGACCTGCACGGTCGCCCCGCCTGCGTCGACCTCGACCACCGACAGGCCCTTGCCCTCGTCGTGAGGGCGCACGCTCACCACCGCGCCGAGGACGACGTCACGGAGGCTCGCGGCCACGTGGATGACTTGCTCGACCTCCACCGTCGACATCGTGAGGTCGTGTGCCAGCGTCTTCGGCTCGAGATCCGCGGGCAGGTCCACGTACTCACTGAGCCACTCCAGCGAAACCTTCATCGTCCGCCCCCCTACTCGAACTGGCCGAGGAAGCGCAGGTCTCCCGAGTGGAAGAGCCGCACGTCGTCGACACCGGTGCGCATCATGACCATGCGATCGAGACCCACGTTGATGTAGAAGCCTTCCCACTCGTCGGGATCGACGCCGGCAGCCTTCAACACGTTGGGATGCGGTGGGCCGCCCGGCATGACCTCGAGCCAGCCGACCTGCTTGCAGACCGAGCAGCCGGCCCCTCCGCAGTTGAGGCATTGCATGTCGATCTCGAAGCCGGGCTCGACGAAGGGGAAGAAGCCGGAGCGCATCCGCGTGGGCACGTCGCGACCGAACACGGTCCGGAGGATGGTCTTCACCAGGAGCTGACCGGCCGAGAACGGGACCGCCTTGTCGACGATGAGCGCCTCGTACTGGAAGAACGCCCGCTCGTGGCTGCGGTCGGTGGACTCGTTCCGGTAGACGCGACCCGGGTAGACGAAGCGATACGGCGGCTTCCGCTCCTGCATGTAGCGGACCGAGCCCCCGGTGAGGTGCGGGCGCAGGCAGAGACGCTCGGCGCCCCGCTCGTTCTCACGTCCTTCGAGCCAGTAGGTGTCCATCGTCTCCCGCGCCGGGTGGTCGGGCGGGAAGTTCAGGTTGTCGAAGGCGAAGAGCTCGCTGCTGATCTCCGGTCCTTCGTAGACCTCGAAGCCGAGGGTGGCGAAGGCGTCGTTGAGGTCGAGCGTGATCTGCGTGATCGGGTGGAGGCCGCCGGCGGCCCCGGTACCGGGCACGGTCGGGTCGAAGCCCACGGGGAGCGACGACGCCGCGTCGACCAGGGCGACCTGCCGGGCCTGCAGGGCAGCGGACAGCTCCTGCTTGACGCGGTTCGCGGTCTGGCCGACCTCCTTCTTTTGCTCCTTCGGGACGTCCTTCAGCCCCTTCATGAGCTTGGTCAGCTCCCCGCTGCGGCCGAGGAACGAGGCGTGGATCGTCTCGAGCTCCTCGTCGGAGCCCGCGGCCTCGATGGCCCCCAGGCACTCGTCGCGCAGGGTGTTCAGTTGCTCGATCATCATTCCTCCAGCCAATGCAGGGACGAAAAAACCCCCGGACGCGGTGGCGTCCGAGGGTCTTTCGTGGGTGACGACGGTGAGGTCGTCTTCAGGCAGCAAGCCCCTCGCGCGCGGTGTCGGCGAGGCGGCTAAACGCCCGGGGGTCAGTGGCCGCGAGATCGGCCAGGACCTTCCGGTCCAGCTCGACGCCGGCCTTCTTGAGACCGTTCATCATCCGGCTGTAGTTGAGGCCGTTCATCCGAGCGGCGGCGCCGATGCGGACGATCCAGAGGCCACGGTAGTCGCGCTTCTTGAGGCGACGGCCGGAGTAGGCGCTGGCGAGCGCGCGCTCCACCGCCTGCTTGGCGGTGGCGTAGAGATTCTTGCGACTGCCGAAGAAGCCCTTGGTGAGCTTCATCAAGCGGTTGCGTCGACGACGGCGCTTGAAGCCTCTCTTGACTCTCATGTCGTGCTCTCTCTAGCGGGCGGCGGGGATCATGTCCTTGAGCCGACGCATGTCGGACTCGTGGACCTCAGCACCCCGGCGCAGGTCGCGCTTCCGCTTCGTGGTCTTCTTGGTGAGGATGTGACGGCGGTACGCCTTGCCGCGCCGGACCCGGCCGGAGCCGGTGACCTTGAAGCGCTTGGCGGCGCCACGATGAGTCTTCTGCTTGGGCATTGTTTGCCTCGGCTGCGCGCAAGCCCCCAGAGAGTGGGAGGCTGGTAGGCCCGGGCAGATTTGAACTGCCGACCTCTTCAGTGTCAGTGAAGCGCTCATACCCCTGAGCTACGGGCCTATCGAATGGATTCGAACGGAGCCTGATGGGGCTGCGCGAAGCGCGGAACCTACCAGGGCTGCCGGAGACGGTCAAGCGGACCAGCCGCTCCTGCCGACGGCAGGGCGAAACGACCCACCGTCCGAAATGGACGCGACGCATCGCTCGTGGAACAATGCGTCCGTGGGCGAGTGGACCATCCTGCTCGAGCGCGATCTCTCGACCGCAGCTCGAAGCACTCTCGACGAGCGCCTTGCCGCTCTCCGCCTGGACGAAGTTGCCGGGCCGGGTGGCCGATTGAGGTGGTTCCGTTCCCCCCTCCCGGCGCCCGACGCGGCCACGCTCGGCGCCGGGGAAACGGAACTCTCCGACAAGCTGATGAGCCTACCCGGTGTCGCGGCGGTGGCCGAGGGTCGGGTCAAGCACCCCCTGGCCTCGTCGCTCGGAGCGAGCTCGGAAGTCGTCGTCTCCCGCACCGGTCATGAGCCGGTGGTGTTCGGAGGTGAGCTGGTCCCGCTCATCGCCGGTCCCTGCTCGGTCGAGTCGGAGGAGCAGGTTCTCGGCACGGCGCAGGCGGTGGCCGCGGCGGGCGCAAGGCTCCTCCGGGGGGGCGCCTACAAGCCCCGCACGTCGCCCTACAGCTTCCAAGGCCTCGGTCGGGAGGGGCTGGAGCTCCTCGCCCTGGCCCGGGAGGCCACGGGCCTGCTCGTCGTGACCGAGGCCCTCGACCCCCGTGACGTCGAGCTGGTCGCCCGTCATGCGGACATGGTCCAGGTCGGCACCCGCAACATGAGCAGCTTCACCCTGCTGCAAGAGGTCGGCTCTTGCGGCCTGCCCGTCCTCCTCAAGCGAGGCTTCTCTTCCACCCTGGAAGAGTGGCTGCTGGCGGCCGAGTACGTCCTCGATGCCGGCTGCCCTGGCCTGGTTCTCTGCGAGCGAGGGGTCCGGACCTTCGGCGACCACGCCCGCTTCGTCCTCGACCTCAACATCATCCCAGCGGCCCAGACGCTCTCGCACCTCCCGGTCATGGCCGATCCCAGCCACAGCACGGGTCGCCGCGACTGCGTGGAGCCGCTGGCTCGCGCCGCCGTCGCAGTCGGTGCCGACGCGGTCATGCTCGAGGTCCACCCCCGTCCGGAGGACGCCCTCAGCGACGGAGCTCAGGCCTTGCTCCCGGAGGACCTCACTCGTCTCACGGGTCAGCTCGACGCCATCGCCCGCAGCCTCGGCCGGCGGGTGCTCGACGGCGAGCCCCCGGTCCAACCCGATCCCGCCCGTCTTGGAGCCGCCCGCGCATGAAAGACGCCCGTCTCGTCCTGGAGGATGGCCGATGCTTCGTCGGCCGAGCGGTGGGAGCGACCGGTGAGGTTGGCGGCGAGGTCTGTTTCAACACCTCGCTGACCGGCTACCAGGAAGTCCTCACCGACCCGTCGTACCGAGGTCAGCTCGTCTGCATGACCTATCCGCTCATCGGCAACGTCGGAGTCAACGACTTCGATGCCGAGTCGGCGGAGGTTCATGCCCGCGGCTTCATCCTCAAGGAGGTCTCGCCCTCGCCGTCGAACCAACGGAGCGAGATGTCGCTGCCGCGCTATCTCGAGCAGTCCGGCGTCATCGGCATCACCGGGATCGACACGCGGGCGCTGACTCGTCACATCCGGAGCGCCGGCGCGCTTCGCGGCATCATCACGACCTCGACGAGCGAGGGTGACGACGAGCTCACCGCCAAGGCCAAGGCCCTGCCCTACCTCGCAGACCAGGATCTCGTCGGCGAGGTCACGACCAGCACGGCGCACGCCTGGGACGAGGGAATCGGCACGAGCTGGATCGGCATCGACCGCTTGCCCGAGCCCGAACACGACGGCGAGCCACCGCAGGTGGTCGCCTACGACTTCGGCATCAAGCGAGGCATCCTCCGAGCGCTCGTCCGGAGTGGCTGCCAGGTGACGGTGGTCCCGGCCCGGACGCCGGCCGCCGAAGTCCTCGCCATGAAGCCGGACGGTCTGTTCCTCTCCAATGGTCCCGGTGACCCGGCGATGCTCGGCTCGATCGTCGCGGAGGTCGAACGGCTCGTGCCCGAGCTCCCGACCTTCGGCATCTGCCTGGGCATGCAGATCCTGGCTCAGGTCTTCGGGGCCAAGACCTTCAAGCTCAAGTTCGGTCATCGCGGTGGCAACCATCCGGTGAAGGACCTCGACACCGGCGTGGTGGAGATCACGACGCAGAACCACGGTTACGCGGTCGACCCGGACTCGCTCAGCGACTCCGTGCGGATGACGCACGTCAACCTGAACGACCACACGCTGGCCGGCCTCGCCCATCGGGAGCTGCCGGTGTTCGGCGTTCAGTACCACCCCGAGGCCAGCCCGGGACCGCGGGACTCGTCCTACCTGTTCGGACGCTTCGTGAAGCTGCTGGAGCGACAAAGCGTCTGACTGAGCGGCAACACGACTCGGTCTGTCAGGTTCCCCCCTCGAGCGACCTACTCCCCTGCACGCAGCTCACGCAGGCCGGATGCACCGCATGCGTTGGGCTGTGATCGCAGGGAGTCCGCATGCTCGTCCGTCGCTTCGTGACCGCCACCTTCCTCGTCGGCCTGCTCTCCGCCACCGCTGCGGAGGCACTCCCCAACTGGCCCCCGCCTCGCATCGTCGAGTACGGCGTCGCCCGAGACGATGAGGGCTTCGTCATCACCGGCCCCGGCTGCTAGGTGGACTGTTGCTACGGCTTGCCGCCGGGCGTCGTGGACGTGGACGAGTTCAAGGTCGTCGCCGCCATTCGGCTCGACGAGCGACTCGATCCGAGCGCCATCAGCGGCGCGCTCTACTCCCCCCTCGGAGAGCCCCTTCACGTCGGTGGTCGTCCCGTGAGCTTGAACTTCACGTGCACGGTCGGAGGAAGCGGCTACGGTGGCGACCGAGGCGAGTGCGCCGTTCAGCCGGAGCACGGCACCGGTGCTCGTGAGCAGTGGGTCGTGTTCGAGACCAGCGCTCTCCCGACACCGAAGGGTACGGGCTGCTCCTTCTTCGTCATCCAGTTCTCGCACGTGGGTCGCGACGGCCGCAGCGAGCCCATCGCCGGCGACGTCTGGGTGAGCGACACCCTGTCACTCGAGGACGGCATCGACGTCGTCAGCGGTCTCGGCAAGAAGTTCGGACGCTGAAAGACCTCCTCGTGCTCGGAGCGGCCGTCTACACTGCCGGAGATGTTTCGGTGGTCGCTCCCGAGTCGACGTTCCCTCGGCCCGCGCGTCGTCTTCGCGCGGGCCGCATCGTGCGCGCTCGGTTCGCTTCTCCTGCTGAGCACGCCCGCAGCCCTCGCCGACGAGACCGTCGTCGTCCGCTTCGAGCTCGAGGAGCATCGACGCCCGACCGTCCTCGGCGATTGGCCGAGCTTCGAAGGGCGTCACCAGCCACCGCTCCATCTCGCACTGTCTGGAGGAGGAGCGCGCTGTCTCGCCCACCTCGGCACGCTCGAGGTGCTCGAGCAGGAGGGGCTGGTCATCCACGGCGTGGCGGGGACCTCGGGCGGCGCGATCGTCGCGTCGCTCACGGCGTCGGGACAGCGCCCGGGTGAGCTCGCCGAGCTGTTCCGCCGTCGCAACTGGTCGTCCTTGCTGGCCACGGTGGGCCGACGACGTCAGGCCCTCTCGCTCACCGACGACCTCCGCGGCAGCTCTCATCTCATCAACCTCCGTCAGCGCCGGGAAGAGCGCCGCAAGCCCACGGGACTGTTCACCGCCGCCCCCCTGACCCGTGAGCTCCAGCAACGGCTCCTCCCGGTCCGAGCTCTCTGCGGTGACGAGTTCGACCGGCTCTTCCCTCGGGTCCGTGTCGTCACGACCGACCTCCTGTCGGGCGCGAAGTACGCGCCCGTCCGCGGCGACCTCGCCGCCCTGGTACAGGGCTCGGCGTCGGTCCCTCTCGCGTTGCGTCCGGTCCCCGTCGGCGACCGCCTCCTGGTCGACGGCGGCCTGGTCGAGAACCTGCCGGTAGAGACCGCCCGTGCGCTCGGTCCCGGCGTCGTCATCGCCAGCGACGTGTCCTCGCGAGTCGCCCCCATCGACTCGGCGAGCTCGCTGGCGGAGATCTTCGGACGCTCGCTCGACATCGTCATGGAGAAGGCCACCGCCGACTCGGCAGCGCGAGCCGACCTCTACCTCAAGGCCGAGGTTCAAGACTTCCCCGTCGCCGAGTACGCCGACAACCTCGACGACCTCCTCGACGCCGGTCGCACCGCCGCCCGCGACTTCCTCGGCGAGCTCTGGCTACTCCTGGACCAGGAGGCCGAGCCCTCGGCCCACGACTGCGACGCGGTCGAGCTGATCGGCGAGACCACCTGGACGAACGACGAGGTCAGCGAGCGTCTCGCCTGCCCCGGTCCTCTCTCGCCCGCTCGCGTCGAGGCGCTGCTGCGCGTCCTCACCTTCACGCAGGGACGAGCCCACGCCGAGCTGGTGAAGCACGACGGACGCTCGGTGCTCCGGATCGTCGTCGAGGAGCCGGTGGTCGTGCGTCAGCACGTGCGTCGCAGCCTCGACACGACCAGCTCCGGAGAGCTGGCCGGCCAGCCGTTCACTTGGCAGCGTCTCCGCGAGGTCACCTGGAGCCATCGGGAGAACCTCCTCGACGACGGTTGGCTCCTTCCCCGTCTCGCCACGCTGTCCTGGGAGCCCGAGACCGGCGTGCTCGAGGAGACCTGGACGAACGAGGAGATCGTCGAGCTGACCGTGACGCCCGACCGCGGCAAGCCACTGTCGGCAGAGAAGCGGCTCGCTCGTCTCGCCGGCGAGGACCTGTCGTTCCGTCGGCTCGCTTTCCGCCTCGACGAGATCGTCGCGCAAGGGGCAGTGCGCAACTGGCGACTCCATCCCCGACCGTCGGAAGACGGAGGTCTCGCCCTCGACGTGGCGGTGGAGCGCGACCGCTTCACGGAGCTCGGGCTGGGAGCCGGATGGCACGGCGACCTCCGGGGCACCGGATGGGCGCAGCTCCGTCGCACGAACCTCCGGGGCAAGGGGGCCAGCATCCGCCTGCTCGGCTCGGTGTCGAAGGAGCTCGACCTGGTGGAGCTCGAGCATCGCTTCGGTGCCGGCTTCGGACCGCCGAGCTTGTCGCTCGACCTGGGTGGGAGTTGGTTCGACGGAAGCTACCCGGTGACGAACCGCGGACAGCGCTACGTGGAGGACGCGTTCGAGCCGCACCACGGGGGTCGACTGTGGCTCGCCTTGCTCCACCGCCCGGGACCGAGCCGGACGCTCCGGGCTCAACTCGGCGCCGAGCGCCGTCACTTCGAAGCGACCGACCTGCTGCCGGGCGAGGACTTCGACCGACAGTGGGTGGAGCTCGGCTTCGACTGGGACGGTGAGGACCGGCTCGACGTCCCCACCCGAGGTGGCCGGCTTCGGACGCGTGCCGAGCTGGGCCTGGGCGGCGATCGTCTCGACCGTCTCCAGCTCTCGGGACGCTGGTCCTTCTCGTTGCCGGGCGAGGTCGTCGTGAGCCCCGAGCTCGAGCTCGGTCTGTCGGCAGGCGCGCGACGTCGTCCGCTGTTGCTCGATCCGGGTGGACACTCCGACGTCTACGGCGTCGTGCCCTACGGCGCGGCGGCAGCGCAGTTCGCACGCACGGGTCTTCGCATCCACCGCCCGCTCTTCGAGCGCGGCCCCCTGAGCGTGCGGCTCGAGCTGGGAGCCGACGTCCTGCGCACGGCAGCGAGCACGCGCGACCTCCGGCGCGTCGACGAGACCCTTGGCTACGGCCTGTCGCTGGTCGGTCAAGTCGGACACCTGGGTCCGGTCGTGCTCGGCTGGGCACGCAGTGACGAAGGCGCCGACCTCGTCTTCATCACCGCCGGATCGCGACGGCGGAGCCCGTGAGCAGCACGGGCACTCTCTTCACCGTCGGGCACTCCAACCGCACGCTCGACGAGCTCATCGCGCTGGTGAAGAGCGCCCGACTGGACGTCATCGCCGACGTGCGTCGCTTCCCGCGCTCGCGTCGCCATCCCTGGTTCGATGGGCGGACGCTCGGTCCGGCGCTGGTGGAAGCCGGCGTCGAGTACCACCATCTCGAAGGGCTCGGCGGTCATCGCGGAACACCTCCCGACGAGGCGCAGGCGCTGGTCGGCGCGCTCGACGAGCCCTGGTCGGGCTACGCCTGGCACGCTCGGACGGCACCCGAGTTCGCCTCCGACCTCGGTCGGCTCGAGGTCCTGGCGCAAACGCAGCGCACGGCCGTGCTCTGCGCCGAGAAGTCACCGGCGCACTGTCACCGCAGCGTGATCGCCGACCTGCTCGTGCTCCAGGGCTGGAAGGTCGTGCACGTCACCGAGGACGGTGAGACAGCACACGAGAAGCGAGACGAGGCGGAGCTGGAGGACGGGCTGCTGACGTATCGGCCGTTGCAGGGGCGACTGTTCTGAGAATCCACTCACGTGATGCGCGCACGGCATTCAGCTAGACTGGAGCGTGGACGAAGGCAACACCGTGGACTACGAAACTCTCAAGAAGGTGCTGGCCTCCCTGGAGGACGAGAAGGTCGAATACGCGGTCTTCGGAGCCATCGCGGTCAACCTCCACGGGCTCCCCCGAGCAACCGAGGACCTCGACATCTTCATCGCCCCCACAGAAGCCAACGTCGCGCGTCTCCGTATGGCGCTCCGGTCGGTGTTCGATGATCCGTGCGTGGACGACATCACGGCCGAGGACCTCCTCGGGGACTACCCTTCAGTTCGCTACGCTCCTCCCGAGGGCGACTTCTACATGGACATCCTCACTCGACTCGGCGAGCTCTACCGGTATGAAGACATCGAGACAGTGCGTGTCCCATTCGACGACCTGGAAGTGACGGTCGCAACCCCGCAGATGCTGCATCAAATGAAGAAGGGAACCGTGCGGCCGAAGGACTGGGGTGATGCCGCCAGGCTGCAAGAGCGCTTCGGCCTCGAGGAGTCCGACTGATGCCAGTCGAGAAGTTCCGCAGCATCGAAGAGATGAAGGAGCATCGACCACACTACGAGCCCGGCTCACCCCGGCTCATGCGCGTGATCCGCCACGTCATGGAGCTGGCTCGACGCACGGCTCCCCGACGCTACCCTCCAGGTGTCTACAAGTTCCGGACGATCGGTGATGCTCGGGTACACCAAGACGAGTGGGATCGCATGAACTTCGAGGCTCACCAAGAACGCATTCGCCAGGCGAACGAACCCGCGGGCTGATCCATCACACTCTCTCGAGCACCTCGTGCGGCTCCGGCGGTAGCTCCACCGCAATCGCGTCACCAGCCCGCAGCTCACCGCCGCTCAGCACGATCCCCATGACACCCGACTTCCGCACGAGACCGCCGTCCGCGTCGCGCTCGAGCACGGCCGTCATGAGCCCGTCCTGCCAGCCGTCGAGCTGACGACAGGGATTGCGCAGGCCCGTCAGCTCGACGACCGCGCTCGTCCCCAACCGCAGCCTCGCCCCACGAGGGAGTGAGAGCAGGTCGATGCCACGCGTGGTGACGTTCTCCCCGAGCTGTCCCGGACCCACCGTGAAGCCCTTGTCGGCGAGCTCGTCGAAGAGCTCGGCGTGGATCAGGTGGACCTGACGAAGGTTCGGCTGGCTCGGATCGCGAGCGACCCGCGAGCGGTGCTGCACCGTCGTGCCGGCATGACAGTCCCCCTCCACGCCCACGCCTTCGAGCAGGCGGATGCCCTCGACGACGATCTTGTCGAGGGAGTGGCTGTCCTTGCGGCTCACCGCGACGACGGTCGCGCTCATGTTCAATCGGTCCCGGCCGCTTCCTCGGCGGCCGTCAGCTCCTCGAGAGCCTCGATGATCTCGTCGTGCTCCTCCTCCTCGACCGAGACCGTCGCCTTGCGATGCTCGCTGAAGGTGATCACCGACTCGAAGCGACGCTTGAGCCCCATCACCGAGACGAGCCCATCGACCTCGACGATGCTGGGCAGCCAGAGCTCGTCGTGGACACGGACCTGCTCGAGCCGGAAGGAGAAGTCCTTCACGCCGACGACACCCTTGAGACGGAAGCGATCGGCGTTGCCGGCCTCCGCCCGCACGGCCTCGCCGGTCTCCATGTCGAGCCAGACGGTCCCCCGGAGATGCTTGAGGAGCTTCTTGGTCACCCCCTTCTCGCCCTCGACGACGCTCGGCTCGAAGGCCAGGCCGATGAGCTCGCGTCCGTCGACCATCTCCCGACCGACGACTTCGTAGTCGGTGCGAGAGAGCAGCTCGATGAGCCGGGCCGAGCCCGACTCGTCGGCCTCCTCCTCACCGGCCTCGGCCAGCTTTTCGCGTTTCTTGGTCTCGCGGTCGACCTCCCGGTCGTTCTGCTTCTCGTTCTTCTTCAACTCCTTCTTCGTCGGCGCCCGACCGTCGACCTCGAGCAGCTCGCGCACGATGCCGATCTCCAGGGGCACGACCCGATACAGCCGCTCGTTCTCCTCGACGACGTCCCCGTTCTTCTTGCGGACCACCGAGGTCTCGTGCTGCAGGAAGGTGTAGTGGACGATCGCCTCCTCCGAGCGCTTGGCGTTCGCGCGAGCCCGCTCGACGAGGGCGTCGAGATCCACCTCGGGGGTGTCGGCCGCGAGAGCCGGGAATACGAACGCGATCGAGAGCAGGACCGGAAGGAGATGCTTCACGGGGTGTTCTCCAGCTCGGGGCGATCGGCATAAAGCTCGAGCGCCTCGGGGTTCTTGAGTGCGTCGGCATTCTTGACGGGGCGACCGTGGACGACCTCGCGCACGGCGAGCTCCACCTTCTTGCCACTGATCGTGTACGGGATGTCGGTGACCTCGGCGATGACGGCCGGCACGTGACGGGGCGTCGCCTCGCGTCGTAGGTCGGAGACGATCCGCTTCTTCAGTTGTTCATCGAGAGTCGCATCGGGCGCCAGCTTGACGAAGAGCACCACGCGAACGTCGTCACCGACGTCTTGCCCGATGACGATGCTGTCCTCGATCTCTTCGACCTGCTCGACGACCCGGTAGACCTCGGCGGTGCCGATGCGCACGCCACCCGGGTTCAAGGTCGCATCGGAGCGGCCCTGGATGACCAGCGTGCCCCGCTCGGTGATCTCGACGAAGTCACCATGCAGCCAGGTGCCGGGTTCTCGCTCGAAGTACGCCTTGCGATAGCGCTCGCCGTCGGGGTCGTTCCAGAAGTACAGCGGCATCGACGGGAAGGGCTCCGTGCAGGCCAGCTCCCCCAGCTCGCCGACGACGCTGCGACCCTCCCCATCGTGCGCCTCGACCTTCATCCCGAGACCACGACACTGGATCTCGCCCGAGTGCACCGGCAACAGCGGGTTGCCCAGGGCGAAGCAGCCGTTGAGGTCGGTACCCCCCGAGATCGACGCGAGCTGCACGCTCGACGACACCGCCTCGTGGACCCACTCGAAGCCTTCCGGCGGAAGTGGTGAGCCGGTCGAGAGCAGCAGGCGGATGGTCGACAGGTCGCAGTCGGTGCCGGGCCTCGCATCGGCCTTGTCGCTGGCGAGCAGGAACTTCGCGCTCGTGCCGAAGACGGTGACTCTCTCCTCCTCCGCCATCCTCCAGAGCGCGAGGGGATCGGGATGGAAGGGATTGCCGTCGAACAGCACCACGGTCGCGCCGGTGGCCAGCGACGACACCAGCCAGTTCCACATCATCCAGCCGCAGGTGGTGAAGTAGAAGATGCGGTCCTCCGGTCGGAGGTCGCAGTGGAGACGGTGCTCCTTGAGTTGGTTGAGGAGGATGCCGCCCACGCCCTGCACGAGACACTTGGGCAGGCCCGTCGTCCCCGACGAGTACATGACATACAGCGGATCGCTGAACGACACCGGCGTGAAGGTCAGCTCGGGGTCGTCGTCGGCACCGAGGAAGTCGGCCCAGCCGACGGCCCGCGGGAGCTCGCCGAGCTCGGGGGCGTCGTCGAGGAAGGGCACGAGCACGATCCGCTCGGTCGTCGGCAGGCTCGCCGCCACCTCACCGAGCCGCTCGCGCGAGTCGAAGCTCTTGCCTCCGTAGAGATAGCCGTCGGCGCCGAACAGCACCTTGGGCTCCACCTGACCAAAGCGATCGAGGACACCCTGCCGACCAAAGTCGGGTGAGCAGGATGACCAGGTTGCTCCGAGGCTCGTGGCAGCGAGCATCCCGATGACGGCCTCCGGGCAGTTGGGCAGGAAGCCGGCCACGACGTCGCCTCGCCCCACCCCGACGTCGCGCAGCCCGCGGGCAGCGCGGGCGACCAGCCGCCGCAGCTCGCGGTAGGTGATGGCGCGGCGACGGCCGTCCTCACGCCAGGCGACCAGGGCCTCACCGTCGTCGTCACGTCGCAACAGGTGCGCCGCGAAGTTGAGCTCGGCGCCCGGGAACCAGGTGGCTCCCGGCATCCGGTCGCGCCCCTCGAGCACCCGCTCGGCGGGCTGGTGGAAGTCGATCTCGAGGAACTCGGCGAGCAGGCCCCAGAAGCCCTCGAGGTCGTCGACCGACCAGGCCCAGAGAGCGTCCCAGGCGTGGAGGTCCCGACCGGTCCGCTCGCTGGCCAGCGCGGCGAAGCGGCCCATCTGGGTGCTCTCCGCCGCCTGCGGGTCGGGTTGCCAGAGCACGTCACCAAGCGCCACGGTCACTCCTTGCTGAAGGGGAGACGCCCCTTCGCAGCGGAGATTAGCGCATCAAGTTCGCGACCTCAGGCACCGAAGGACCGTTCGACCGCCCTTCACGGTCCCGAGCAGGAGCCTCCCTTGAGCACCACCTTCGCCGCCGGTGTCGAACGCATCCGCGATCTCTCCGAGGAGGGCGACCTCGACCTGGCCAGCGTGGAGGCGATCCGCGTGCTCGCGGGACGCGGTCGCGAGCTGGACGAGCGCGACGGCCCCCGCGCGTCCGAGCACGCCTCCCTCTTCAACGACCTGGGCGCCCTCCGCTTCGTCGCCGGCGACCCCGCCACGGCCGCCAACTGCCTCCGGGCCGCCCTCGTGCTCGACAGCAGCTACGACGTCGCACGCGACAACCTTGCGTCGGTCGAGGACGAGCTCCGCCGGGCCCGACCGCCCGGCCCGTCGTCCGACGACGACCTCACGGCCCTCGCGACCAGCGAGCTGCGTCAGCGCGAGGCTGGGCTGCGGTCCTGGCTCGAGAATCGCCACTCCCTCCACGGCAGCGAGTCGCTGCTCCTCACTCTCGACGATCGGGTCACCAGCGACGCCGTCACGCCGCCCTCACCGGCCTGGACACTCGGTGATTGGGACGAGGAGCGGGGTTGCCTCCAGGACACGAACGGGGTCGCCGTCGAGCTCGGTGGTCTCGACTTGCTCCTGATCTCGCGTGGGCTCGAACGCCCACTTCCCCCCGGCCTCCTCGGCGCCGCACGCGAGTCACTCCGTCCAGGCGGACGGCTCGTCGTCCACGGCGGCCCGACCTGGGGCTCGTCGCTCGGCCACGCCGCGTGGCGCTGCGACGACATCGGCGACCACGAGCGCAGCCTCGTGCTCTTGCCGGCCTGGTCCCATCTCCTGCTGACGCCCTCCGAGCTCGGCTCCTTCCTTCTCATCGCCCTCGGTCCCGACCGCGGCCCCCGCGTCGCGAGCTGGCTGCTGGAGGGCCCGGCGCTGTCGCGTCGGAACGAGATCGAGCTGCGTCGCGAGCTCGCCACTCAGGGCTTCACGCCGGAGACCTGGGAGTCACAAGGCGAGCGCGAAGCTCCCACTCCTGCCCTGGCGATGGAGCTCGAAGCTCAGCAGGCCGAGGAGATCATGGAGACCACCCACCCCGGCTTCCGCGCGGTCCTGCGACGCGAGTGACGACGACCGACACTCAGGCGTCGCCGTCCGTCTCGGCGTCGGCGTCGATTCCCAGGACCTCCGGGCTCGCCACCGCGCTGCCCCAATCGAGCGTCTTGGCGAGGCGGTAGGCCTCCTTCCGGCTCTTGGGCACGGTCTCGTGCCGGAGACCTTCGCTCGTGCACAGCTCGAAGCCGAGTCGACGCTTGGCCTTGCCCGGAACGCGGAGGACCCGCGCCCAGGGCCGCTGCGGTGCCGGCTCACGTCCGACGACGACGTGCGAGAACGTCGCGTCCTCGTACGGCAGGCTCGCCGTCTTGGCCTGCTTCTGAAACGGCGGACGCAGGTGACGCTGGACGAAGTGACACCAGTCGTCGCCGCGGAGCGGACAGGCGTCGTCGTGGGGGCACGGCGCCCAGGTGCTCCCCCCCATGCCGACGAGCTGCTGTCGCAGGTCCTCGAGGACGCGGAAGGTCGGAGGCGTGCCCGGCTCGACGGCGACGAGCACGCCGGCGCAGGCGCCCCAGGCCTTGATGCCCAGCCGACGCCGATCGGCCGGATCGAGCTCGGAGAGCACCGAGCCGAGGAGCACCAGGTCGAAGCGACCGGCAGGGATCCCCTGGGTGATGTCGTCCTCGACCCAGCGCACCGAGAGGCCGTCGGTCAGCCCGCCTCCGTCGGCCAGCTCTTGCGCGAGCCGTCGCGTCGACGGCTCCTTCTCGCAGGCGACCGCCTTCTCCAGGCTCGGCCAGACCGCGCGGGCGGCCCAGAGCGCGGTGCCCGGTCCGCTGCCGAGGTCGAGCACGGTGGTGGGCGCGAAGTCGGGAGCGAGGTCGGCGGCCGTCTCGAACACGGCCTGGAGCTGAGCGTGGGCTGCTGGGAGCCGCAAGGCCGCTTGCGCGAGCGCCTGAGGACGATCCCGAACGAAACGCTTGCGACCAGAGGCGCGGTGCGCTCGATAGGCGTCGGAGAGACGACGGGCGATGATCTTGAGCTCGGAGCCCGGGAGCTCGGTGAGCTTCTCCTCGAGGACGTCCTGGAGCCGGGGCGGGAGAGACGCGATCACGTCCGGCTCACCGAGGGCCTTCCGGTGGCTCGAGCCGACGCCCGAGGAGCTTGGGCTTCTCGGCCTTGCGCGTCGACACGCTCGAGCTCTCGAAGACCAGGCCCAGCTCCTCGTGCTTGTCGAGGTAGTCGAGGACGACCTTCTTGCCGCTCTCCAACCTGAGGAACCAGGCCCGCCCCTCGTAGTCGGTGGCGGTCGCGATGTCGGCGAAGCTCAGGTCGAGGTCGCGACCGAAGAGGCCACCGACGATGACGTTGCGCCGCTGGATGCGGTCGTCGTCGACGGTGATGCGGTCACCGAAGTTGACGACGGTGAGGTAGCCGGAGAGCAGCCCGAAGAAGCCGAGGAAGCACCAGGTGAAGACGGGCACCGGCCCCATCTGTGGGAGCAAGACCGCTCCGACGAGGCAACCGATCAGCACGGCGAGCCCGAAGAAGCGCTGGGTCCCGTTGATCCGGATGTCGAGCGGGGTCATGAGTTGCCTCGTCGATAAGCCTCGCGCACGAGGGCCGGTCCTTCGCGTCGCACGAGGTCGGCCATGGCGCGCAGGCGGTCGGGATCCTTCTCGAGCTCGCCCTGGAGACGCTTGACCTCGGTGCGGAGATCTTCGTCCTTCACCACCAGCGGGAGCAAGGTCGCGATGGCCGCCCGGACGGCGAGCTTCTTCGGTCCGCTCGCTCCCATGAGGTCGGCGGCGACCTCGATGGTCTCGGCGACCACCTCGACGTTCTCGAGCGAGTCCTCCTCGCTCACGGTCGCCGCGAGGGCCCGCTCGTACTCGAGCGTAGCGGCGTCGAGCTGCTCGGGGTCCTCGACGTCGATGCCGGCCTCGGCCAACCGTTCCCGCACGAGCGCCATGATCGTGCGGTTGTCGGTGGCGATGCGCATGCCGGCGGAATGAAGCCGCGACACCTTGGCGCCGAGGACCTTGAGCAGGGCCTTGAACGCCCGGTGGTTGCCGAGCTTGAGGGCCATCTCGCTGCGAGCGGCCCCCGAGCGTTCGAGCGTGTCGTAGAGAGCGAACGCGATGTCGAAGAGCCCCGGATCCTCGTGGGCATGCGCCCGGACCCGGTGGATCAGGTAGCCCTTCACCAGGTTCTCGACCGGATCACCCACCGGTCGCGTCGCGGTCGCTCCCTCGCTCAAGCGGTGGTCTCCACCCGACGGTCGGAGATGCGCTCGACCTCGGCACCGAGACCGCGGAGCTTCTCCTCGATGTGCTCGTAGCCCCGGTCGAGGTGATAGACACGTCCGACCGTGGTCTCGCCGTCGGCGACCAGACCGGCGAGGACGAGACAGGCCGACGCGCGGAGGTCGGTGGCCATGACCTGCGCACCCGACAGGGGCGTTCGGCCATGGACGACCGCGGAGTGTCCGGAGACGCGGATGTCCGCGCCCATGCGGTCGAGCTCGGCCACGTGCATGAAGCGGTTCTCGAAGATGGTTTCCTCGATGACGGTGAGGCCCTCGACCTGAGTCGCCAGCGCCATGTACTGGGCCTGCATGTCGGTCGGGAAGCCGGGATGGGGCTCGGTGCGGACCGAGACCGCCTTGCGAGGACCATTACGGAGAATCCGCACGGAAGTTGCGTCGACCTCGACGTCGACACCGACATCCTGGAGCACGCCGAGCAGCGCGGTGAGGTCACCGGGCACGATGTCCTCGACGGTGACGTCGTCACCGGCCATGGCCGCGGCGACCAGGTAGGTGCCGGCGACGATGCGGTCCGGCAGCACGCGGTGCTCGGCGCCGTGCAGCTCGCCGACGCCCTCGATGCGCACGCAGTCGGTGCCGGCCCCCTCGATCTTCGCGCCCATCTTCGTGAGGAGCCGGGCGAGGTCGACCACCTCGGGCTCCCGCGCGCAGCCGGTGAGCTCGGTCGTGCCCTCGGCGAGGGTCGCGGCCATCATGAGGTTTTCGGTGCCGGTGACGGTGACCTTCGGGAAGTGGTGACGGGCACCGCGGAGCCGTCCGCCCGGGACCTCGCCCACGATGTAGCCGTGCTCGACCGCGAGCTCGGCACCCAGCGCCTCGAGGGCGGTGACGTGGAGGTCCATCGGGCGGGCACCGATGGCGCAGCCGCCCGGCAAGGACACGCGGGCCCGACCGCGGCGCGCGAGGATCGGACCGAGGAGCATGGCCGACGCCCGCATCGTCTTGACGATCTCGTACGGCAGCTCGTGAGTCGTCTCGTCGTCGCTGCGGACGAGGCAGGAGCTTCCACCAGCGGGATCGTCACCGAGCTCGGCCTGGCCTCCGAGGTGCTGGAGGATTCGGACCATCGTGCGGATGTCTTGCACGAGGGGGAGTCCGCGAAGGTCGAGCGGCTGGTCGGTGAGGAGTGAGGCGGCGAGGGCGGGGAGCGCGGCGTTCTTGGCGCCGTCGGCACGCACGCGGCCGGAGAGGCGGCGGCCGCCCGAAATGCGAATGCTGTCCACGTCGGATCCCGATGCGTCGGGGGGAGGGGGGACGGAAAGGATAGCCGAGCGAGGGCCGAGGACCCATCGGTTTTCTGCGGTGGATGGCAGCGTCAGCTCTCTTCGTGCGGCGCGAGAGTCTCATCGAGCGCCCGGACGAGGCTCTCCTCATCGAGTGACGGGTAGCGCACCAGCCGGGGCCTGGCCTCCGTGAAGAGCTGCCTCAGCTTCTCCGGCTCGACGAGCCCCGTCTCGAGCATGCGCTCGACGTCGTGGCGATCCCGGTCGTGTCCCCGCTCGATCTTAGAGAGTGCCTGCGAGTAGAGGTCGTAGTGAAAGGCGTCGAGCTCTCCCTCTCGGGCGATGAAGATGCTCCGGTCCTTCCAACCCTCCAGCTCCGGGACGAAGTCGGACGGACACGCCAGTTCGACGTTGAGCTTCAGCTCCCTCTTGAGACGCGGAATGGCATCAAAGAGCTCGCCGTGGTCGGGCACGAACTTGAGGTCCAGGTCCACGGTCGAGGGCCGCCACCCGTGAAGCACCGCAGTGACCCCACCGGTGAAGTACACGCGCGCTGGTGACCGCGCGCTTCGACTCAGCTCTCGCAGGAAGCGATGAACGAGCTCCGCGCCGACTAGCTCAGGCACTCGGCCGCCCGTTCGAAGCTGACGAGCCGTCGGATGAGCCCGTTGTACTTTCCGTGGGCAGCAGCACCGTGGGCGTCGTCGAGGCGCAGGTAGAGCGCATGCTCGGGATGGTCCACGTCGGGACGCGAAGGCACGTCGAGCCCGATGCGCCGGAGACGTGGCGCGCCGATGAGAACCAGGAGAGCCTCGTCCGTCAGGTCCCCAGCGATGAGGTCGCGAAGACCGACAGAGACGAGCTCAGCCCCAGGGAGGGCCTCGAGCTGTTCGATTGAGGTCTCTGAGGAGCGTTGCGCCATCACGTCGGAAGTGTAGCCCAAGCATCCTCAGAACACTTCGAGGCACGCGCTCCCACGCATCCGGCATCGTGACGCGCGCCGTGAAGCTGCTCGTCGGAGTAGGCGAGCGCCGGCTCGGTGCTCTCGTACCGCCAGGACCGCGGCTTCGGCTCACCGGGTGGCGTGAGATGGTGTCGCTGAGCTCATGCTCGAACCACTAGCGGCTCACGTGCCGGGCCTTCAGTCAGCGCGCGAAGGCGGAAGTGATGGGAGCCTGGCAGGACGCTCGCACCCGACGGCCCCCACGAGACACTGACGCCACAGCTTGCGGGTCAGCCGCGCGTGCCGCTTGCGTCGTCGGCGTTCGCTCTTCTCGATGCTCGGGCCATCGCACTCCATGACGGCCGCGAGCACCGGCATCCCGACGACGATGAGCAGCGGTGAGCCAGCCACGATGCCGGCGGCCCCTGCCCCTCGGATGGCACCTCCGTACAGCTTGGGAACGTGCAGCACGAGATCATGACGGCGAAGGACCAGCAGCGGGTGCTTCGCCTCCCGACCGAGCACGCCCAAGGCGAGGTGGTCCGGCGTGGCGGCCACGAAGCGATAGCCGGACGGGATCGTCACGTGTCGCGGTGCAGCCGTACCGTCACGGCTCAGGAGCCAGAGCTCGCCAGGGCAGGTGGCGGTGGGAAGGAGCTCGATGGCGACCTCGTCGTCGAAGGTCTCCACGCCGCCCCACTCCCCTCTCGGCAGCTCGCGCAGCGCTGCGGAAGCGAGCGGAAGCACGTCGCCATCGTCGAGAGGCTTCACTCGGCCCTCACCTGCACCGAGGTGACGACCCCAGGCGAGTTCGAAGTCGATGTCCCTCCGCGGAGCACGGACCCAGCCACCCTCGAGCACCCTCACCTCGAACACGTTGTCCTGGGCGGTGTGCAGGAGGAAGGTGCTCGTCACGTGCTCACTCGGCTCGGGAAGCGCGGCGATCCGCTCGATGCGGAGGGCCGAGCCGTGAGCGCTCGAGGGCCAGAGCATGATGAGTCCGAACGACGCGATGAGGAACGAGCGCATGACGGTCTCCTTCGATGCGCTCGTCAGAGCAGGAGCCGTGCCAACCGCACTCTCGGCTTCGACCTCGTCCCCTGCCCTCTTTCCCGGCCCCGGCCGCGCACTCGCCTTCACGCCTCGTGAAGACGCTTGCTCACTCCTCCCAGCGCAGCGGCGTCGTCGTCCCGCTCTCCCAGTCGCACTTCATGATCGCGTAGCCGACCGCGTCGAGGTTCGGACCGTCGGGTCGATCCCAGACCCCACGGTGCCGCGCCTCCTTCACGTAGCCACAGCGCTGGAAGGTCGCCCGCATGGCCGCGTTGTCCTCCCGCGTGTAGCCGGCGACGCGGATGCAGTGCTCGTGCTTCGTGAAGACGTGCTCGGTGAGCCAGCGCAGGGTCGCCGCCCCGAGACCGCGTCCGCGGAACGCTTCCCGCAACCGCAGGTCGAAGAGCGGAGTCTCGTCCTCGAGGTCGAAGAGGCGCACGAAGGCGACACGCTCGTCACCGAGCAGGCCCCACCAGGTCTCGACGTGCTCACCGAGAAAGAACCCGCTCTCGACCCGCTCGAGCAGCTTGGCGCGGTCCGGTCGAGTGGCTCCGTGGAAGGGCCAGGTCTCCGACAGGAGCCAGTCGACCAGCTCCTCGGCCTGCTCGGTCACGAAGCGCTCGAAGCGCAAGTCCCCCATCACGGCCTCTCGCGGACTCGGCCTACTCGTCCTTCTCGAGGTCGAGCGAGCAGGAATTGATGCAGTGCCGCATCCCCGTCGGCTGCGGTCCATCGGGGAAGAGATGACCGAGATGCGAGTCGCACTCGGCGCAGGTCAGCTCGATGCGACGCATGCCGTGGCTGGTGTCCTCGGTGAGCTTGACGGCCTCCGGATTGACGGCCTCGAAGAAGCTCGGCCAGCCCGAGCCCGAGTCGTACTTCGCCTTCGACGAGTACAGCGGAGCTCCGCAGGCCGCGCACTTGTAGGTGCCCGGCGCCTTCTCGTCCCAGTACTTGCCGGTGAAGGCTCGCTCGGTCCCGGCCTCGCGCAGCACGTGGTACTGCTCCGGGCTCAGCTTGTCCTTCCACTTCTCGTCCTGGTCGCTCATGAGGTCTCCGTCGAGGGATCGCGGGCCTGCCGGCGGGCGGCGATGGTCCGGGGGATGCCGGCGAGGTCGCAGACGACCTCGACCGAATGGTAGCCAGCCAGCTCGAGCTGCTCCACCACGCGCTCGTGCTGACCGAGCCCGATCTCGAGGACCAACAGCCCGTCGTCGACGAGCACGTCCGGTGCCGTCCCGATGAGCTCTTCGACCAGCTCGGTCCCTCGCTCCCCACCGATGAGAGCCACCTCGGGCTCGTGATCCCGCACCTCCACCTGAAGACCCTCGAGGTGCCGCTGCGGCACGTACGGCAAGTTGGCGGCCACGACGTCGAAGAGCGGGACGTCACTGAGCGGCTCCGCGAGATGACCGCAGCGCAGCTCGACGCGATCCTCGAAGCCGGCCTCACGCAGGTTCTCTCCGGCCAGGGCCAGCGCCTCTTCGGACACGTCCGTGGCGACGAGCCGAGCGAGCGGTCGCTCCGAGAGCAAGGCCAGGCCGATGCAACCACTCCCCGTGCCGATGTCGGCGAGACGGGGCGTCTCCTTCTCACCCAGGCCCAGCAACACGGTCTCGACCAGGTGCTCGGTCTCGGGACGCGGGATGAGCGCGGCCGGTGACACCTTGAGCGAACGCGACCAGAACTCGACCTCACCGAGGAGATGCTGGAGCGGCTCGCGGGTGGCCCGTCGTTCGAGCAGCTCGTCGAGACGGGCCGCCGCCTCCTCCGGCATGGGCTCGTCGCCGTGGGCGAAGGTCCAGCTCGTGGACGCGCTCAGGCAGTGGGCGAGCAGTCGGCGGGCTTCCGTCTCGACGTTCACCAGGCCGGCAGCGACCAGACGCTCCCGAGCCCGGCCGAGCGTCTCGTCGAGCGTGCTCACGACGCCGCTTCGCTCCCCTCCTTGAGCCGCACCGCCTGGAAGTGCGCGATGACCGGCTCGAGGATGTGATCGAGATCGCCACCCATGACCTCGTTGATGCGATGGATGGTGAGCGGCAGCCGGTGGTCGGTGATGCGACCCTGCGGGAAGTTGTAGGTGCGGATCTTCTCGGAGCGGTCACCGCTGCCCACCATCGACTTGCGGTCGGCCGCGATGGAGTCGTGCTGCTCTCGCTCGGCGAGCTCCTGAAGACGCGCTCGCATGACCTTCATGGCCGAGGCCTTGTTGGCGTGCTGCGACTTCTCGTCCTGACACTGGACGATCATCCCGGTCGGCAGGTGAGTCAGCCGCACCGCGCTGTAGGTCGTGTTGACCGACTGACCGCCGGGACCGCTCGAGCAGGTGTAGTCGACCCGCAGCTCGCGCTCTTCGATCTGGATGTCGACCTCTTCCACCTCCGGCAGCACCGCCACCGAGGCGGCCGAGGTGTGAATGCGCCCCTGAGCCTCGGTCTGGGGCACGCGCTGCACGCGATGCACCCCCGACTCGTGCTTGAGCCGGCTGTACGCGCCCTTGCCGTCGACGTCGACGATGGCTTCCTTCAGGCCACCGACCGCCGACTCCGACGAGTGGACGATCTTGGCCTTCCAGCCACGACCCTCGACGTAGCGGAGGTAGGCACGGAGCAGCTCGGCCGCGAAGAGCGTCGCCTCGTCACCACCGGTGCCGGCCCGGATCTCGAGGATGACGCTCTTGTCGTCGTTCTCGTCCTTGGGCAGCAGGAGAACCTTGAGCTTGTCCTCCCACTCGGCGACCTCGCCATCGAGACGGCCGACCTCCTACTTGGCCATCTCCACCAGCTCGGGCTCGCCAGCGGACTCGTCGAGGACCTCTCGCGCCTGACCGAGCTCGTCCTTCAGGCGGCGGTAGGTCTTGCTCGCTTCCACGACGGGCTCGAGCTCGGCGTAGGCCCGAGAGGTCTTCTCGTACTTCTTGCGGTCGCCCAGGACTGCCGGGTCGGCCAGCTCGGCGGCGAGGTGCTCGTAGCGCTCCTCAATCGCTCGGAGCTCGTGTTCCATTGGCGACTTCCTCTGCGAGAGCGAGAGAGTTCAGCGAGACGGCGACCATCGAGTCGTCCGGCGGCTTGGTGGTGATGCGCTGAGTCCAGAGCCCCGGAGTGAGCAGCGCCTTGAACAGGGACTGCGTCCGCTTGCGCGCGGTGAGCCGGATCATCTCGTAGGACAGGCCGATGATCAGCGGAAAGAGCGCGAGGCGCAGCAAGAACTTGCCGAGGAAGCCGACGTCCATCGGGAAGGCCGCCCAGACCAGGATGGACGTGGCGACCATGAACACGAGGAACGACGTCCCGCAACGCGGGTGGAAGGTGGAGTACTCCTGGGCAGCGGCGACCTCGCGCTCGCCCCCGTTCTCGTGGAGGTAGACCACCTTGTGCTCGGCGCCGTGGTACTGGAACACCCGTCGGATGTCGGGCAGCCGCGAGACCAGCCACAGGTAGGAGATGAAGACGCAGAGCAGGGCCACGCCGCTGATGAGGCTCTCAGCCACCGGGTGTCCCAGGGCCGGCCAGACCGACTTGGCACCCCAGGCCACGGCGAGGGGCAGGGCCTTGAAGAGACCGAGGAAGAGCAGCAAGGCAACACCGCCCGACAGGGCGATCTCGTACCAGCGCATTCCCCCCTCGACGGGCTTGTCGCCCTCGACGGCCGTCGCCGCACCGGCGCCCGAGGCATCGTTACTGGCCGTGCCCTCGTCGTCGGACTCGGTCCCGTCCGGGAGCGAGGTCACGAAGGTGAGCAGCAGCAGGTTCGCCAGGGTCAGCAGGCTGGTCGTAGCGCCGCCGGTCGGCTTGCCGCCGCCCTTGTTCCCAGCGTCCTCGTCCTTCTTCGCCTGCTCCTCGGCCTCGATGTCGGCCGCGACGATGTCGCTGGAGAAGAACAGGCACTTCATCCCGAGGATGAGCGTGGAAATGAGGACGGCTCCACCGCGCAGGACGGGGAGCTTGAGGATGGGCCAGCGGTCGCTCCAGGGCTTGCAGAGGCCGGTCTTGGTGACGAAGTCGCCGTTGCTCCGGCGCACCGTGAGCGCCCAAGACTCGGGCAGCTTCATCATCACCCCTTCCATGACGGCCTGCCCGCCGACCAGAATCTCCTTCTCTGCTGCCACGTCGACCTCCGGCTCCACCTGGGACTGCCGTCTTGCAACTGCTAGAAACGAGCAAGCTTAGCCCTCACCCCGGGGCCCGGCAAGGGAGCGTGACCCTCCACGCCGTCACCCTCGGGCTGCTGGTCCTGCTCGGCCTGAGCTGCTCCTCGAAGCCCCGCTCGGTGGGCTCGGGCGCCCTCGCCACGGCCGCCTGGATCGGCGAAGGACGCCGGCTGGCGCAGCGCGCGGCGACGCCGGGGACGGCGCTGACGGTGGAGGTGCCCCCCACTGCGACCCGGGCCCTGATCCACGTGACGGCCCTCACCGACTCCGGCTGGCCCTGGCCAACGGCCGCGGAGGGCCGGGTGCTGGCCGAGCAAGCTGAGGGTGAGCTGGTCGAGCTGGCCTCGGCGAGCCTCACGCCCGCCAAGCGCGAGTCGGCCGGCTGGCACGCCTTCGACGTCGAGGTCCCGGCCGGCACCCGGTCGCTGCGTCTCGAGGCCGACGCGGGAGACGCGCTCGAGATCTGGTGGAGCGACCCGCACTGGGAGACCGCAGCGAAGGACCCGCGCCGCAACGTGCTCCTCGTCTCGCTCGACACGCTCCGGGCCGACGCGGTGTCGCACCTCGGCCAGGTCATCGAGTCGACGCCCCACCTCGACGCGCTGGCGGACGAGGGCACGACCTGGACCCGGGCTCAGGCGCCCTCGTCCTGGACCCTGCCCAGTCACGCGTCGGCGCTGACCGGCGTGCTGCCCTCCTGGCACGGTCGCAGCTCGGGCGCCTCGCTCGGCGCGCCGACGCGCCCCACCCTCGCCACTCGCCTGCGCGAGGCGGGCTACGAGACGGTCGCCTTCACCGGCGAGGGCTTCATCTCCTGGAGCTACGGTCCGACCCGAGGCTTCGACCTGGTCGTCGAGCATTCGCACACCAAGGCACGTCGCTGGCACCGACCCAACCCGAGCGTGGAGTGCTGGCGCTCGGCCCACGCGGTGTCGCGCTGGCTCAAGCAACGTCACGACCGCAGTGCTCGCTCGCCGTTCTTCATGTTCTGGCACAGCTACGAGCCGCACGACCCCTACACGGACCAGCGCTTCCTGGGCAGCACCGCCGCCCTGCCCGACGGGGTCCCCGAGGCCGTGCGCGACGAGTGGCTCCACTACATCGGCGACATCGCGGCGGTGGACGAGGCCTTCGGCGCGATCCTGAGCACGCTCGAGGAGCTGGGGCTGCGGGAGACCACGGACATCCTCGTGTTCTCCGACCATGGCGAGGAATTCGGCGAGCACTCCGGCGGCGTCGTGGGCAAGGGACATCGTCACGGGCATGGCTCGTGGCAGACCTTGCTCCACGTCCCGCTCGTGGCCGACATCGCCTCCGTCGCGCCGGGTCGTCGCGACGAGCTGGTCACCCTGCTCGACATCTTCCCCACCGTGCTCGCCATCGCGGGTCTCGACGACCCCGGTGGTCAGGGGCGTCAGCTCCAGGTGCCGGGCGGTCACGAGCGGGTCTACAGCGAGGCGATCAACGCGCAGTTCAAGCCCCATGAGGAGAAGACGGTGCTGGCCTCTTCGGGGCTCAAGTATCGAGCGCGCTTGAGCTCACCACCCGAGCGAGGGCTCTGGGACTGGTCGTCGGATCCCCTCGAGCGCACCGACCTCGCGAACGCTCGTCCCGAGGACCTCGAACGACTCGAGAAGGAGCTTGCGACGCTGTTCGGCAGCGCCCCGCCGGAGACGGCGGTGAAGGCGGCGGTGGGGACGACCCTGCCGAAGGGCTTGCCGCCAGCGGTGGCCGAAAGCCTGAAGTCGCTGGGGTACACGGACTGACCAGCCGACTGGCCGTCAGCGCGCCGCGGTCAACCAGTCCGCGATCTCCTCGAGGAGACGGTGGTCGAGGCTCGCACCCGAGGAGAACACCGGTGCCGCCTGGGAGCAGGGCCAGAGCCGTCGGTTCAGGTCCGGACGATCCCAGACGACGTGCTCGGGCCACGTGCGCTCGAGCCGTCGCGTGAGCGCGGACCACTCCTTCCCCTCCCAGCCGGAGAGGGTCTCGGGCTCACAAGTGCCTCGTATGACGAGGAGACGCTCGGACGGCGGGGCAAGAACCGAGGGGTCGGCAGCCACCTCCTCTCCCGAGCCACCCCACTCGAGGTCAGACAAGGGAGCCTCGAGCGGGTTCTCCGACCAGGGGTACTCCTCGAAAGGCAATGGCTCACCCGGCTGAAGCAGGAGTCGCCCCACGATCCCGTCACGGGGCGGGACGCTCAGGACGGTGGTCGCCGTGAGCAGCTCTCCGGCGAGGAACAGGCGGTCCGCCCTCACCTCCGGATGATCGATGAGGAACCTCAACCCGTCCTCCAAGGTCCAAGACCAGGGACTCCCTCCTGCCGGCCGCCGCAGCACGGCCACGCCTCGCGCAGCCAGGCCCAGTGCGAGCTCGCGGCTGAGCGCGTGCTCCGACGCGAGGGGAGTCGAGTCCAGGACGACCGCCGGCCAAGGACCGTCCCCCTTGGGCAACGTGAGCATGGCGCCACCCTTGTCGAGCCGGACGGAGAGCTCGCGAACGTCGACGAGCAGCTCGCGGGGGTCGATGCCGACGGTGGCGTGCAGTCCCTCCGCGGTCTCGAGGGTCAGCCCGACGACGCAGTCCGCGCCGTCGACCGCCGCGGTGAGGCGAGCTTCCGTCTTCGACGCGGTCAGCATGAGCCCGACCAGCCAGCCCTGGCGGCTGCTCCGATTCGAAATCGGCCCCCTGACCTGCACGGCACCAGGCCCGAGGAGACGAGTCCAGTCCGCCTGGAGCTGACGCAGGCTGGCCTCCTCGCGGAGCGATGGGCCGACGAGCTCGCGAAGCGGCGGCTGCTCGGAGCCTTCGAGCCAGGGTCCCGTGGCGGACTGGGCGCGACCGGCCAGCCGAGCGATCAGACGCTCGACGCCGTGATCGTGTGGGGGAGCCCGGACTGGAAAGCGCCAGCCTGGTGTCGATGAGCAGGCGACATGGCTGCCGCAGGTCCAGCAGGCGGCCAGCAGCACTCCGATTCGCAGCGACGTCGAGACCACGAGACGAACGTATCCGAAGCCCGCTTCGAGAACGCGTGAAACATCGCGGCATCTTCACTTCGCCATCGCACCGAGGCCGGATCGGGAGTCCGGCCTCGGTGCGATCGGCGAACCATCCACGCACGGCTCGGGCTGAAGACGCACCACGACTGGAGTCCCCCGTGGCGCCTCTCCCGTGAGAACCACGAGAAGACGGGTGGGATCGCGATCGTCATCGCCTCCCACGACTGCGAGCGCCCACGTCGAGCGACGCGGTTCACCCTCGAAGAGCGGGATGGCAGCCCCGCTCTTCAGCGCAGTTGAGAAACCGTAGCAACCGTGACCGGGACGTGCCAATCGCGTCGTTCGTCACGATCACGATGCGACACGCGCCGTCTCGCGGCGGCCCTCAATCCACCACGACTCAGTCGACGTACTCGTTCCACTGATTCGGCAGCAGCTCGGCCAGGCGCATGGTCTCGGTCTCGCTCACTGCCGCCAGGGTGTCCTGGTTGTAGGTCGAGAGGTTGACGATGAGCTCGCGGCAGCGGCCGCAGGGCGGGAGGATGAGCTCCTCGTCGAGGGCGACGATGGCCGCGATGTTGCGCTCGCCGTGCTTGAGCATCTCCGCGATTGCCGCGTGCTCGGCACAGAAGCCCATGCCGCAGGGGACGACGATGCTGATGCCCGAGTAGACGTTGCCCTGGTCGGTGATCAGGGCCGCCGCCACGCCACCGGCCTGGCCTCCTCCGGCCAGCGCCAGCTTGTTCTGATGACGACGAGCTTCAGCGAAGAGGGGGGCCAGGTCGGGCAAGGTCGAGATCACGCGTCACCATCCGCGGGGCCCGAGTGGCCGTCCGCGAGGAGACGCGGAGCCTACCAAACCAGCTCCAGGCCGGCGCGTCTCCCCCACCAGCCCATCGGCCCGCCTCGTCAGGACTTCAGCGCCGCCGCCGCGAACGCCTGGAAGTGCACCACCGCGGCCTCGTCCCGAGGCACGAGACGGCCAGGTCGGAAGAGCCTCGAGCGCGCCCCCCGCTGCACCGAGCGGACGACCTGCTGGTCCTCGCGCTCGACCGTCGGGAGGTCGCCCCCGGCTCCCTGGTCCAACTTCGAGGGGTCGCCGACCCAGGTTCGGTAGCGCACCCGGCAGCGCGCGTCGCCGAGCGGATCGACCAGATTCGCCGACAGGCCCCACGGATAGAAGTTCAGCAAGGTGTTGGGGAAGAGCTGGAAGTGGAAGGCGGCCACTCGCCGTCCCTCGAAGCGATGGCCCGCCGGCAACTCGAAGGCCGACTCGCCCTCGGCCGCGAAGCCGACCTGCACGCTCCCCTGAGGCCAGGTCTCGATCTCGTAGGCGGTCGGGTCCACGGTGGCGGTCAGGCTCGGATGAACGAAGGGCACGTGCAGGCTCTCGAGGAAGTTCTCGAGATAGAGGGTCCAGTGCGCGTCGATCTCGTGATCGACCTCCCGGTCGAGCGCGCGCTCGAAGCGCGACCAATCCAGGAAGCCCATGAGCTCGGGCACGAGCCCCAGCCAGTCATCGAAGTCCGGAGCCCCGGAAGCCTGCACGGTCGTGAAGCGCAGGGGTCCCAGGCTCTCCCAGGGCAGGCGCTGGAGGTGGTCCTCCTCACCGGGGAAGTCCGCGACGTCGTCGAAGCCGGGCGAGCCGAGGCAGCGTCCGCTCAGGTCGAAGCGACGTCCGTGATAGCGACAGCGCAGCTTCGGTCCTCGGGCGGGAGCCTCGGCCAGGACGAAGCCCCGGTGCGTGCAGGTGCCCTGGAGACAGCGGAGCTCGCCAGCATCATCCCGCGTGAGCAGGAGCGGCTCATCGAGGGAGCCGGGGAGGAGCGCGAAGGGGACCAGCTCGCCACGCTCCGGCTCCTCGACGTCGACGAGCTGCCATGAGGGGGCCAGGACACGCTCTCTCAGGGACTCCTGAATCTCGGGATCGAGGAAGAGGCGACCCCGAACGGCCTCCTGGCTCACCGCGGCTCTCCGACCTCGGCGTACTTGCCATGCCCCTCCCAGACCTTCACGCGGGTCAGGCCAGGCAGGCGCTCCTTGAGGCCCTGGAAGATGTAGTCGGCGATGTTCTCGACGGTCGGCGGCTTCTCGAGCACGTCGTTGAGGTAGACGTGATCGAGGTGCTCGAGGAAGGCCTCGGTCTCCCGACGCAGGTCGGCGAAGTCGAGGATCATCCCCCGCTCGTCCTGAGCCCCGCCCAGCTCCACGGCGATCCGGTAGGTGTGACCGTGGAGGGTCCCGCAGCGGGGATGCCCCGGGAGCTGATGGGCGCTGTCGATGTGGAACTCGCGTCCGATGAACATGCGCGATGCTAGCCCAGGCGAGGCCGCTCAGCGATCGCTTCGCGGGTACCGAGCCAGTGCTTCGATCAGGCTCGCATGCAGGGCCGGCACCCAGGCCGGCTGCTCCTCGTCGACGGGGGGCACGCCGTGCCGACGGAAGTCGGTCGGAGCGATGAGGACCTCGACCCGCTCCCGCCCGACCCGGGCGGTCAGGACGAAGAGCTCCTCGATGGCGGGATCCCCCATGGCGAGACAGCCGATGGACGCCGCCTTGCCGTGGATGAAGATGTCGCTGCCCGGCTCGGTCCGTCCTTCGCGCTCGGCATGCAGGAGGTCGTGCTCGTTGGGATAGCTCACCTTCATCGACAGGTGGAAGGCGCTGTTCGGGTTGAGCCCGCTGATCCGGTAGAGCCCTTCCGGCACTTGCCGATCGCCTTCCCTCAGCTTCGGACCAGGCCCGCCGCTGGCAGCGAGCACTGGGTAGTCGACGACGCGTGTCGGGCCTCCGCCGTCGTCGGCCCAGAGCTCGAAGGTCTTGGTGTCTTTCAGGACCACGAAGGCCAGGCGCTCGGGTGGGTAGTCGACGCCGGCCGACTCGAAGTGAGGCCGGAGACGAGCCTCGGCATCGGGCGCGAACTGCTCGACGGCCTCCGCCACGGTCCGCCGTCCCTTGACCTTCAGGTAGGCCGGCACCCAAAGCCGTCGACCGTGGTGGTAAGTGGCCAGCGCCCCGACGACGAGGAGCGTGAGCACGATGAGGGCGATGGTCCGACGACCTCGTGCTGTCACCGAGCCCTCCTGCTGCTCTCAGCCCGCAGCGAGGAAGAGTCGCGAGAGCTCGAGCTCGACCTCCTCGAAGGGCGGCACGCGCACGCAGTCGTCACGGCCATGATGACCGACACGACACCAGCCGCCGTCGACGAGCTCCAGCGCCTCGAGCGTCGCGTTCTCCGGATCGACGATCCAGTAGTGCCGCACGCCATGACGGGCGTACAGCTCCCGCTTGGTCACCAGGTCGAGTGAGCGATTCGACGGAGAGAGGATTTCGCAGGTCCAGTCGGGGACGACGTCGATCGGTCGCAAGCCCCAAGGACTCGGAAGACGCTCGCGGAGCCAGCCGGCGAGATCGGGCCGCACGATCTCGTTCGGCCTGAAACGAACATCGGTCTCTTGCAAGATCCACCAGCCGCCAGGCCCCCCGCGACCGTCATCATCATCGTAGGCGCCGCCGACACGACTCCAGAGCCACCCCTGCGACCGACCATGCTCGGGCAACCCCGCCGGTTGCACGACGATCTCACCCGCGATGATCTCGGCCTTCTCGTCCTCGGGCAGGGCGAGCAAGTCTTCGTAAGTGGCGGGTCCGTCCATGTCCGGATTGTAGTCGACGGGCTGGCGGGGCTGACGGCGGCGGTGCGAGTGAGACACGCCCTCGGTTCAGCCAGAACCGTGCCAGGTCCGAGATCGCCCAGGACAGTCGTCTCGAGACCATCGGCTAGTCGACGCTCGTCGTGATGCCCTGACGGTCGTCAGCGAGAGCGGACGATCTGGTGAGGCGTCACGCTAGTCGGCCACCAACGGGTCCACGATCCCCGCCTCGGCGAAGCCACGCGCTCGGAGGTGGCACGAGTCGCACTCACGGCAGGGACGTCCGTCGGCCAGCGGGTCGTAGCACGAGCTCGTGAGCCCGTAGTCGACGCCGAGACGATCGCCCCAGGCGACGATCTCGCCCTTGCTCAGGTCCACGAGTGGCGCCTCGATGGAGTACCGCACGGTTCCCTCGACCGCCTCCTTCGTCGCCAGGTTCGCCATGGCCTCGAAGGCCGACAGGAAGGCCGGTCGACAGTCGGGGTAGCCCGAGTAGTCGACGGCATTCACGCCGATGAAGATCCGGCCCACTCCCCGTCGCTCCGCTTCCGAAAGAGCATGCGCCAGGAAGAGCGTGTTGCGGGCCGGCACGTAGGTGACCGGGATGGTCCCCTCTTCGGGGCCACCCCTCGGCACGTCCTCCCCACCGGTGAGCGCCGAGCCGGCCACGACCGTGTCGTCCACCTGGATGAGCCGGTGAGACGCCGCGCCGAGATGGTCGGCGAGACGCTCCGCACAGCCCAGCTCGTGACGGTGACGCTGACCGTAGTCGAACGAGAGGCAGTGGGCCTCGAAGCCCTGCCCCCGCGTGGCGATGGCCAACACGGTAGCGGAGTCGAGCCCTCCCGACAGCAGGACGACGCATCCTTCTCCTTCGCTCATGCAGAGAAGGATGCGTCAGCCCGTGCCCGACTCCAAGCCCACCCGGTGCGAGTGTCGCGAGCCAGGCTCTCGTCTCATCGCCGACGCGAGCTTCCCCGTCGGGTGAGCTCGAGCTGGAAGGGCCCCTCCACCTCGTGGCTGCCGTCCACGCGATGGACCTCGACCTCGTAGCGCGCCCGACCCAAGCGTGCCAGCTCGGCGTCGACCAATCGATGGACGACTCCCTGCCCGCCACGAGCCAGGACGAGTCGTTCGTTGATCCGCGTCCGCGACCGACCGCTCAGCCGGAACAGGTCGTAGCCGAGCACCTCGGCCGACTCGAAGTCGACCGCCAAGCTCAACCGTCCAGCGGTCGCCGCCGTGAGCGTGACGTTGTCCGTCGAGGACAGGATGTTCATCTGCCCCCGCATGGCGAGGGGAACCCCGGGAGGCCCGATGCGTCCGCCGCAGGTCAGGCCGAGACCGCGGTGTCCCCCGACCGTCGCGTTGTGGCTGATGAACTCCGCTGACCCGTCGTTGTCGAGATCGATGGCGGCACCATTGACGGGATCGAAGCCGAGGGGCACGCCTGCGATCCTGGTGTCGGCGTTCCACTCGAAGTGATCGCCCTCGACCGTCGCCTGGATGGCGTACCAGTAGACGCTTCCCAGCGACGGAGCCGCGTGCCCGCTCGGACGGGGGTAAGCCCCATCCGCGGTGTCGTTGTAGCGGACGTACTCGTTGCCGTTGAACGGGATGTCGTCCGAGTCCACGTAGGTGGCCCAGTCCCCGATGGGATCTCCCGTCGGCGTCTCGAGCACGAAGGAGTGATGCGGGATGTAGCCGAGCCAGTCGGCTTCATCCCACTCCGCCGGCGGCGTCTCCGAGCCGTCGTCCCGCTGACGGTAGATGTTGTAACCGTGGAGGATCCCGTGCCCCGGGTTGGTCGGGTGCTCGATGGCGCCCCCGAAGGTGCAGCCGGCCATGGGCTGATAGACCAGGGGCTGCGCATCGATGAAGGCTCCGAACATGATCTCGATGCCCGAGCTGTAGCCCAGCGGGTAGGTCACGGGCTCGACGCCCATGCCCCGGTCGAGCGGAATCTCGATCACGCCCGGTGGCTGCAGGCTGATGCCCGTGCCCATGAAGCCGTCGAAGACCGGAGCGATGGTTTCGCCCAGGGACTGAAACGTCGAGGGACCGAGGTTGGGGTTCGCGGCATTGCCGGAGTCGAGCAGAACTCGACAGCCGAGCTCACCCGCCCCACCCAGATTCGTGACGATGACGAAGAGCCCGTCCGTCGGCGACTCGCTGATGGTGAAGTTGCCTCCGAGGATCGTGTAGGCGAAGTCGGAGATGCTCGCCCCACCGACGTTGAGACCGCCCTTGGCTCGAAGGTCGTAGTGCCAGTCGGTGGTGCCGCCGCCGCTCTCGGTGAGCTTGACGGCATAGAGCTCGGCGTCGCCCATGAAGGGCTCACAGGAGCCGTCCGGCGTTCCAGTGGTCAAGATGCCGCCCCAGACCGTCTGAGCTCGCGCGCTCGGAGCAAGGCAGGTCAAGAGGGGGATGAGGAAGAAAGAAACGACGACAGCTTGTCTCGCGCTCAAGGTTCGTTACCTCGTGACGCGAACCTCGCCCGCTCCCCTGCGATGAGGCCACGCCCTGCCAGCAGTGAACGCGGTCGAAACCACCGCCGACAAGGACGCGAAACCAGCGAACCGAGCGCTCGCGGAACCCTGCTCGGAACGGTGATCCCGTTGCCTCGACGAGGGCTCCGTTGCCTCCCTCCAGCGCCCCTCAGCCTCGGCGAGAGCTGCCGCGTCGAGACACGACGAGATCGAACGTCCCGAGCACTTCTCGGGTCCCATCCGACCGGTGAACGACCACCTCGTAGCTCCCACGACCTCGACGCTGCAACTCGACGTCCACCAGGCGGTGCACCGTCGAGCCACCTCCGAGCGACGGGATCAGTCGGTCGTTGAGTCGGGTTCGCCTCGCCCCCTGCACGCGGTGAACGTCGTAACCGAGGACGTCGGCTCGCTCCCCGTCGACGCTCAACTGAATGGCACCGTCCTCGACCTTCATGGACACGGCGTCCGTGGCCGAGAGCGGGTTTCTCCTGCCCTGGACGACGCCGATCACCCCCACTTCGCCACCGCAGGTGAGACCGAGCCCGCGCAAGCCACCGATGGACGCGTTCGGACTGAAGAACTCGGGGCTCCCATCACCGTCGAGGTCGAGATTCGGACCGGAGACCGGGTTGAAGCCGAGCCGCACGCGAGCGATCTCGGTGTCGGCGCTCCACTCGAAGAGGTCGCCGTCCACCGTGGGCTGCAGTCCGTACCAGTAAGTCCGCTCCAGCTCCGGCGGTTCGAGCGGGCTCAGCCTCGCCACGCTCGGATCGTCGGTGTCGTTGAAGCGGATGTACTCGTTCCCATTGGAGGCGACGTCATCGGCATCGAGATAGCGCGCAGCGTCGTCCTCGGGCGGATCGGCGGTCGGCGTGGTGAGCACGAAGCCGTGGTGCGGGACGTAGCCCAGCCAGTCCGCCTCGGTCCACGCGGTCGGCGGCCCCGAGCCGTCGTCCTCGCGTCGGTAGATGTTGTAGCCATGGATGATCCCGTGCCCCGGGTTCGTCGGGTGCTCGACCGCCCCACCGAAGGCGCACTCGGCCATGGGCAAGTAGCTCAGCGGCTGGAAGTCGATGAGGGCACCGAAGAACACCTCGATGCCTCGGGAGTAGCCGATCGGCGTCGTGACCGGCTCGGCCCCCATGCCGCGATCCAGCGGGATGACGAGCTGGCCGTCCATGAGGCGCACGCCACTCCCGTTGAATCCGTCGAAGACCGGATCGATCGTCTCACCGGGGGCCTGGAGCGTCGTCAGCCCCATGAACGCGTCGGCGCTGTTGCTCGCATCGAGCAGGACACGACAGCCGAACGACCCGGGCAGGCCCGGCGCGGTCCCGACGACGAACATCGTGTCGAAGGGCGACTCGTCGATGGTGAAGTTGCCCCCGACCACCTGATAGTTGAAGTCGGTGATGGCCATGCCGCCCACTCGGCCCCCGCCCTTCGCGGTGAGGTCCCAGTGCCAGTCGGTCGTGCCCTCTCCCAGGGCCGTGAGCTTGACGGCGTAGAGCTCGACCTCGGCACGAGCCGCCGCCGCCTCGCAGGAGCCATCGGGGGTGCCGTCGACCATCGCGCCGACCCAGACGGTCTGCGCCGAGGCCGTGGAAAACGATGAAACGAGCGCTAAAAAAACACCAAGAAACACGAACGATCGTGACGACACGACTTCTCCTCCCAGCGTGAAGCCCTCGCGCCACGACCCTCCTCGCAGCCCTCCACGCTCCCGACGAGTCAACAAGAGGCAGCCCTCTCCGTCAAGCAGGCCGGCCTGCCACGCCGAGCGATCGGCGCTACGCTCATTCGATGGACGAGCGACACGAGAACGAGCAGTACTTCTTCGACGAGCCGACGATCGAGCTGCTCGCCGACCTGCTCTCCGGCTTCGAGGCCCCCTGCTGCCTCTGCGCACCGATGGTCGCCCGGGCCGTCGCCGAGCGAGGCCGGACCGTCACGCTGCTCGACCTCGATGAGCGCTTCGCCGACGTCCCCGGCTTCCGGCACTTCGACCTCACGCAGCCGGAGTGGATCTCGGACGAGTTCGACGTGCTGCTCTGCGACCCACCCTTCTTCAACGTGTCGCTGAGCCGTCTCTCGGACACGCTCTTCCAGCTCACCCATCACGACGCGAGTCGCCCGGTCCTCGTGACCTACCTCGAACGACGCGAGAGCTCCCTGCTGGGCGCCCTCGGTCGCTTCGACCTCCGCCCGACGGGCTTCCTCCCCGGCTACCGCACGGTCATGGAGTGCGATCGCAACGCCATCGCGCTCTACTCGAACCTGCCGTCCGATCGCCTGGCCGCCCTCGCCTAGGCCTGACACCCAGTACCTGGTCCCCCGCCGTCCGACATGACAGGCTTGAGCTGGTTCTCCCCCCCTGTCCCCCGTGACCTCGGCACCGTCGGCCTGCGTCTCGCAGCGCCCGATGCTCGGAGGGTTCGTCATGCTCCAGGGACGCCCGAGCGGCTCGCTCGCACCGCGCCGCCCCTTCCTCGTCGTCCTGCTCGCTCTCCTGGTCCTCGGTGGCTGCCGGCAATCGGCCGATCCGCCACCGCCGGTCGTCCCGCCCAGCGCCGCGGCTGCCGGAGATGACGAGCCAGCCGCCGCCCCACCGACGGCCGCCGAGCTCGCGCCGGTGCTCAGCACGACCGGGACCTCCGAAGGCCTGCCCACTCGGCTGGTCATCGAGCTCGCCCGTCGGATCGCGGGCCCCGAACGCAACGGACAGGAGCTCGACGACGGCACGAGCCTCGAGCTCACGCCGTCCGTCGAGGGCACGCTCCGTCAGGAGAGCCCGACCACCCTCGTCTTCGAGCCTGCGTCCGGCTTCGAGCCGTCGACGCACTACACCGCGCGGCTGACCGCTGTCGAGACACCGAACGGCCTCGTCTCTGCTCCGGATCAAGGATGGGCTCACGAGTTCACCACGCCGGACTTCTGGTTCGTCCGCTTCGACGCGGTGAGCGTCGACGTCGAGAAGAGCACCGCCCTGCTCGCGCTGACCTTCTCCGGAGGAGTCCGGCCGAAGGACGTCGCCCGTCAAGCGACCCTGGCTCTCCTGCCGGAAGACGGCCGAGGCAAGGCGACTCCACTCAAGGTGCTGCGTCAGCGGCACTGGAACGGCAACGCGCAGGTCGTCCGCCTGCTCGTGAAGGGCGATGGCCTTCGGCCGGGTCGCAGCGTGAAGCTCGCCCTCTCGAAGGGGGTCTCGCTCGGTGGACGCGGCGAGCACGTCGCCCCCGCCACGGTCGCGACCGCCACGCTCCCGAAGGAGCCGCCCGTCGTCATCCGGGACGTCTACCGGCAAGAAGGCATCAACGGCTTCCACGTCGAGATCGTCTGCCACGACGAAGCCGTGCACGAGAGCCGCTGGTACTGGGACTCCGAGCGGGGACGCGGACACTCCGAGCTGTCCAGCCGTTGCCTGCCCCGCGAAGAGGACGCGGCCGAGGGCATCCACTTCGATCCTCCGGTGGACTTCACGCTCTCGCCGGCCCCCGGCGGCTTCCGCCTGCTCGGTGACTTCCCGCGGGGCAGCTACACCGTCCGCTTCGATGCGGGCCTGCGCAGCCAAGATGGCGGCGTGCTCTCGGCCATGGAGGAGCGCAGCTTCACGGTCCCGGCCCGCACGCCCAAGGTGAGCTTCACCTCCCGTGGGCGCTATCTCCCCCGCAGCGAGTGGGGCTCCCTGGCCGTGCGGCACCTCAACGTGAGCGAGGTCGATCTCGCGGTGCGTCACGTCCCGCCCCGCAACCTGATCTTTTGGCTGGGTGAGCGGTCCGAGCCTGCCACCACCCGCACCAGCGACCTCATCGGCAAGACCACCCGACCGGTGCGTGGAGAGACCGACGTCCTCACCACCACTCATCTCGACCTCCGCGAGCTGGTCCCGAACGACCTGCGCGGTCTCGTCGAGCTCGAGCTGAGCGGCGGCGACGATCGCGACGCCGTTCGCTTCCTGCTCACCGACCTCCAGCTCGTCGCCAAGCGGATCATGGTCGAGCGCGACGGTGAGAAGACCGAAGCGGTCAGGACCTGGGTCCTCGACATGACCACCCTGGCGCCGGCTGCCGACGTCAGCCTCGAGCTGGTCGCTCCCTCGGGTCGCCTGCTCGACGGCTGCGTGACCGACCGCAACGGCGAGTGCGAGTTGGTGCCACCCACCGACGCACTCGAGCCGACACCACCCCTGGCCGTCATCGCACGCAAGGGCGACGACCTCACCTACCTGAAGTTCGCCGAGCTCCGTACCGAGGTGCAGGAGCAACACGTCTTCGGCGAGCCCTACGCGAGCGAGCAGCTCTACCGAGTGGCGGTCCACCCCGAGCGTGGCGTCTATCGCCCGGGCGAGACCGTCCACCTCACGCTCTTCGTCCGCGACGACCAGCACGTCGCACCGCCGGCCGGCCTGCCGGTGGTCGTCCACGTCCACGACGCGCGCGGACAAGAGGTCCGACGTCACGTCCTCACCACCGACGCCACCGGCCTCCTCACCCAGGACATCGAGCTTGCGGACTTCGCGCCCACCGGTCGCTGGCTCGTCCGGGCCCGGGTGGCCGAGCGTGAGGTCGGGCAAGCCCGCTTCCAGGTCGAGGAGTTCGTCCCTGAGCGGATGGAGGTCACCTCGACCATCGAAGGCGCGAGCCGGATGGGTGAGCCGGTGCCGGTCGACGTGAAGGCACGCTATCTCTTCGGCGGCGTGCCCGACGGACATCGGGTCGAGCTGACCTGCACGCTGGAGCCCGGTGGCTTCGCGCCGAAGGAGAACGCAAGCTTCCACTACGGGACCTGGCACTCCGACGACCAACCGCCGCGGTCGCTCGACCTCGGCAACGCCGACGGACTGCTCGACGAGGACGGCGCCGTCACTCTCCAGTGCCCCGGCGGTGAGACCCACGGTGGCTTCCGCGGGACCGCGACGCTGGTCGCCCGAGCGGCGGTGTTCGAGTCCGGCAGCGGACGCACCACCGTCGGCACGACCACGACCCCGGTCCATCCGGCTCCGTTCTATCTCGGCCTGTCGTCGGGCACCGAGAAGGTGCGGGCCGGCGAGCAGCTCACGGTCAACGGCGTCGTGGTCGACTGGGAGGGACGTCGCACCGACGGCGGCCCGGCCGAGGTGAAGGCCACGCTGCTTCGGCTGGAGCGCGAGTACGGTCATCGTCTCGACCCGGTCACGGGTCGCTGGAGCTACCGGCAGTTCCGCCGGCCGGTGGTCGCCGTGCAGGAGACGATCCCCGTCGCCGACGGTCGCTTCCAGTTGAGCTGGACTCCGGAGCGCGACGGCGTCGGCTGGGTGGTGCGGGTCGAGGCCGACTCCGCGCGCACGGATCTCGAGCTCGAAGGCCGCGGCGGCTGGTGGTGGGGACCGAGCGTCAGCAGCGCCGACCGCACGCCCCGCCCCGACCGCCCCGCCTGGCTCGACTTGAAGACGCCCGAGACCGCGCGGGTCGGCGAGCCGTTCACCGTGCGCTTCGACGCGCCCCACGCCGGCCGCGTGCTGCTCACCGCCGAGACCGACGAGCTCTGGGCCAGCGAGTGGCGCGACGTCGAGGCCGGCGAGGTGAGCTGGACCGTCACGGCCCCCGAGCTGCAGCCGAACTTCTACGTCACCGCCCTGTTGCTCAAGCCACCGCATCTCGACTCGCCGAAGTCGTTCCTCCCCGACCGCGCCTTCGGCGTGAGCTCCATCGAGCTCGAGCCCACCGAGCTCATGCACTCCCTGGAGCTCGACGTGCCCGACGAGGTGCGCTCCAACTCTCCGCTGATGATCACGCTCGACCTCGGGCCGACGAGCGGACCGACCAAGGCCACGGTCGCTGCGGTCGACGAGGGCATCCTCTCGCTGACCCAGCACGAGAGCCCGAACCCCTTCCCCTCCATCCTCACGCGCCGCGCGCTCGGCGTGGAGACTTTCGAGACCATCGGCTGGACCTTCCTGCGTCCGCCGGCCGGCCCGTCGTCCACGGTCGGTGGCGGTGGCGACGGGTCGATGGATCGTGTCGAGGTGGTCGAGCCGGTCGCTCTCTGGTCCGGTGTCGTCGACGTGCCCGCCAGCGGCAAGGTCGACGTGACGCTCGACGTGCCGCAGTACCGCGGCGCCCTCCGTGTCATGGCCTTGACCGCGGACGCGAAGCGAATGGGTCACGCCAGTCGACGCGTGATCGTCCGCGACCCGGTCGTCCTGCAAGTCACTCTCCCCCGCTTCCTCATCAAGGACGACGCCCTGGACGTGCCGGTCTTCGTGACCAACGTGTCGGGTGAGCCCCGCGAGGTCGAGGTCACCCTCACCGCCGAAGCCATCGCCGGAGCGGGCGGGACGCCGGCACCGATCGTGAGCCCGGTCGAAGTGGTGAGCCGGGACGCGAAGACGCTGACGCTGGCCGATGGCGAGAGCGGCACGAGCCTGTTCTGGGTGCGCGTGCGTGGCTCGTCGGGAGCGGCGCGACTGACGGCGACGATCCGCTCAGGCGATCTCGTCTCGGTCGAAGAGCGGAAGGTCCCCCTGCTGCCGGCTGGACCTCGCACTCGCCTGCGGCAACGCATCGAGCTGGAAGAAGGTCGCACGCCGCTGACCAAGCACCTCACCGGCTGGGAGCCCGGAAGCGAGCGCAGCACCTTCTGGGTCACCGGCAACCCGCATGCCGACGTCCTGTCCCAGGCCGAAGAGCTCCTGCGCTATCCCCATGGCTGTCTGGAGCAGACCACCTCGCAGCTCCGGCCCCTGCTCTTCGTGTCGAGCCTGCTCCCGCAGGTCGACGCCGAGTTGGTCGCCGACGGCTCGGTCGACGATCGAGTCGCCCACGGCATCGACCGCATCCTCTCCATGCAGACGCCGTCCGGCGGCTTCGCCTACTGGCCGGGGGGGAGCTCACCCACACACTGGGCCACCGCCTACGCCGTCCACGCCCTCCTCGACGCGCGCAAGCAGCGCTACCCCGTGCCGCAGGACCGGCTCGACGAGGCGCTCGACTGGATGGAGGACCGCATCACCCATCACTACGAGCGGGGCGGTCGCACCCGCAACGACTGGTACTCGCGCGACGCCGAGCCCTACCTCCACCACGTGCTCGCTCTCGCCGGTCGTCCCCGCAAGGCGCGCATCGAGAAGCTGCTGGCCGAGGACAGCGGACGTCGCGATGGCCAGGTCCACGAGAACCGCTACCTCCTCCAGGCCGCGCTCCACCTCGCCGGCGACCGTCGTCACGACGCGGCGCTCCGCAAGCCGAAGCTGACCGCCGAAGGCTCGCGGGCCCACCGTCACTCGTGGACCTTCTACTCGCGGCTCCGTCATCGAGGTCTCGCCCTGTCCACCCACGTCGACCTGTTCGGACGCGACGCCCAGGGTGAGCAGATGGCCGATGAGCTCGCCGCTCTCCTCCGCAGCGACCCCGACCGCCGACTCACCACGCAGGACATGGCCTGGGTCGTGTCGGGCCTCGGCAAGCTGCTGGCCGAGGGTGCCGACGACTTCGAGCCACCACGTCTTCTCGCCGGTGATGCCGAGCTCGCCTCGAGCCCGCCTCCTCCCGGTCGACCGACGAACGAGCGGAGCTGGAGCCTGCTGGCCGCCAGCGAACGGGACGACCTCGTCCTCGACCTGCCGTCGAAGGGCGACGGCACGCTCTGGCTCATCCTCTCGAGCGAGGGCGTGCGCACGGACGGCGAGCTCGTCGTCGGCGGCTCGAGCCTGAAGGTCGAGCGCGTCTTCCTCGATGGCGCAGGCGAGCCCGTCTCGTTCGAGGACGGCGAGCACTCACTGGGTGATCTCGTGAACGTGCAGCTCACGATCACCAACACGACCGAGCAGCGCCTGGCCAACCTCGCCCTGGTCGATCGCTTGCCCGCCGGCTGGGAGATCGAGAACCCACGTCTCGGACGGGGCGGCAGCCTCGACTGGATCGACGGCGACGCGCTCTGGAACGCGGACCACCTCGACCTGCGCGACGATCGCCTGGCCGTCTTCGGACACCTGAACCCGAAGGAGAGCAAGCGGGTCGTCTACACCGTGCGCGCGGTGACTGCCGGTCGCTTCACCATCCCGCCCGTGGAGGTTGAGGCCATGTACGACCCCGGCGTCTGGGCGCGACAGGCCGGCTTCCCCCTGACCATCAGCGGACCGTGGACGCCCGTCGCGCAGTGAGCCAGCGGCTCGTCGCGCTGCGTCGTGCCGGCAGCCGCGCGGCGCGGCTCGTCCGTCGTCACCGTCGTGTCTTGCTCGTCGCGGCGACGCTGCTGCTGACGCTGGCGGGCGCGGCCTGGTGGGCGGCCTGGACCGTGCCGCTGCCCGCCCGGCTGCATGCGGCGCCGTCACCGGTCGTCCGCTGGGCCGACGGTGGAGCCGCGCACGTCTTCCTGTCGCCCGACGACAAGTACCGGATGGCCGTGCGTCTCGATGCGGTCGATCCCGATCACGTCACCGCCCTGCTGCGCTACGAGGACAAGCGCTTCTTCGAGCACGGCGGCGTCGACCTCGTCGCGCTGACACGGGCCTGCGTGCTGAACCTGCGTCACGGTCGGGTCGTGTCGGGCGCCTCGACGCTGACCATGCAGCTCGTCCGGATGCTCGAGCCACGGCCGCGCACGGTGCGCTCCAAGCTCGTCGAGATGCTCCGGGCCTGGCAGCTCGAGCTGCATCTCGAGAAGGACGAGATCCTCGCGGCCTACCTGAGCCACGTGCCCTACGGTCGCAACGTCGAGGGGGTCGAGGCGGCCGCCTTCGCGCTCTTCGGTCACTCGGCGCGCGACCTCTCCGCCGACGAGATCGCGGTCCTGCTGGCCATCCCCCAGCAGCCGACCCGACGTCACCCGCGCCCGCGCAACCTCGAGCGACTGAGAACCGCCCGTGACGAGATCGCGGAGTGGCTGCTCGAGGAAGAGGCGTTGCCGACGGGTGACGACGAGTCGCCGGTGCAAGCGTTGGCGCGCGTGCGCGGCGCCGACCTGCCGCAGCGGCTGCGCCCTCTCCCTCGCGCCATGCCTCACGCGGCGACCTGGCTCCGCGCCCGTCACCGCGACCGCACCGAGATCGCCACGACGATCGACCGTGGTCTTCAGCGGGTGGCCGAGCGTCGGCTTCGCACCGCAAGTGAGGAGATGGACCGAGACGGCATCCACGCCGGCGCGGTGGTCCTCGTCGAGCACGGCACCGGTCTCGTCCGCGCGCTGGTGGGCAACTTCGACTTCTGGGCCGACGAGCACGGGGCGCAGATCGTCGGCTTCGACACGCCGCGCTCCCCCGGCTCGGCGCTCAAGCCATTCATCCATGCGTTGGCCCTCGACCGAGGGCTCGCTCTCCCGCGTCAGCTCGTCGTCGACGTGCCGGTCTCCCACGCCGGCTACTCGCCCGACAACTACGACGGCCGCTTCGCTGGGCTCGTCCGACTGGAGGATGCTCTCTCCCGCTCGCTCAACATCCCGTACGTGAACCTCCTCGGTCGTGTCGGTGTCGAGCGCTTCCTCGGCGTGCTGCGCGACGGCGGCGTGACGAGCCTGCGACCCGAGCCCGGGTACTACGGCCTGTCGGCGGCCATCGGCGCGGTGGAGATCACGCCGCTGGAGGTCGCCGCTCTCTACGCGACGCTCGCCCGCGATGGCCGTCATCGCCCCTTGCGCTGGCTCCAGGACCAGCAGCCCACGAAGCCGCGCTCGCTGTGGTCACCGGGCGCGTCCTACTCGACGCGGCTCGCGCTCGAGAAGAAGGACCGGCCCGACTTCCCGTCGCGTCGTCGCTTCACCGGGATGCCCGCGAGCATCCACTGGAAGACCGGCACGAGCTACGGCCACAAGGACGCGTGGGCGGCGGGCTCCGGCCCGCGCTACACGGCGGTCACCTGGCTGGGCAACTTCGACAATCAGTCCAGCTCCGAGCTCGTCGGCTCCGAGGCGGCCGGGCCGGTGCTCTTCGATCTTCTCGAGGCCGTGGCCGATCGCTCGCGTCCGCCCTGGCGCAGCGGCCCCACCGCCGACCTCTTCCCCGTCGACACCTGCTCGGTGTCGGGCCATCGCCCGAGCCCGGCGTGTCCCCGACAGCAGCGGGACTTCGCGCTGCGCTCGCGCGTTCCGACGACGACCTGTCCCTACCACGTGGAGGTGGACGTCGACCTCGAGTCCGGGCTCGCGCTCACCGCAGCCTGTCGCTCGGGTCGAAGCTACGAGACGCGCACCTTTCTCTCGTGGCCCGGCGCCGTCCGTCGCTTCCTGTCCCAGCAGCAGCGCTGGCTCCCCGCACCTCCGACCCTGGCTCCGGGCTGCGCCCCCCTCGACGACCGCTCGCCACCGTCCATCCTGTCGCCGCCGGCCGGCGAGATCGTGCTGCTCGTCCCGGGCGTGCCGAGCCACGAGCAAGAGCTCCCGCTCGAAGCGGAGACGGGTGCGACCGGATCGCGTCTCACCTGGTTCGTCGACGGCGAGCTGGTCGCGACGGTGCAAGCGCACGAGCGTGCCTGGTGGGCACCGGAGCCCGGCACCCACGAGCTCCTGGTCATGGACGACGCCGGTCGCTCGGCGCGACGCCGCCTGGTCGTCGGCTCGGGGACCTGACGGCTCAGCGTAGGATTCGTCCATGGGCGAGCTACACCGCAAGGAAGGAACACGCACCTGCATCCTCACGGGCCGCGTGCTCGTGGGTCGCTCCCCGGCCTGCCTGCTCCGCTTCGAGGACAAGCGAGTCTCCGGCGAGCACGCCCGACTCGTCTTCCGCTCGGGCGCCTGGGAGCTGCGCGACCTCGGCAGCCGCAACGGGACCTGGGTGCAGGGACGCAGGATCGCCGCCGGCGAGAGCGTCACGTTGCAGCAGGGCGACCACGTCTCCTTCGGTCAGGAGGGCGAACGCTGGGAGCTCGTCGACGCCTCACCGCCCGCGGCCGCCGCCCGTGACGCCGAGGACGGAACCCTCGTCTGGGCCCGGGGCGGCTACCTCGCCCTCCCCGACGACGAGCACCCTCGCGCCTTCGTCTACACGACCGAGGACGGCGGCTGGCTCGCCGAGGTCGGTGACGACGAGCGCGCCGTGCGCGACCAGCACGTGCTCGAGGTCGACGGGCGGTCGTGGGTGCTGCACCTGTCCGAGTCGATCCAGGGGACCTGGGAGCCGCGGAGCTCCGAGCCGAGCCTCGACGACCTGACCCTGCGCTTCGAGGTCAGCAGCGACGAAGAGCACGTCACGCTGACCCTGCTCCAGGGCGGTCGGTCCACGCCCCTCCCCGCCCGGGCCTACGACTACCTCCTGCTCACCCTGGCCCGCGCCCGCCAGAAGGACCTCGAGGACGGGGCCGGCGCTCCGGGCGACCGCGGCTGGCTCCACGTCGACGAGCTCTGCCGTCAGCTCCAGACGGACGACAACAAGCTCGGCGTCGAGGTCTACCGGGCCCGCCGTCGGCTGGCCGAGCTGGGCGTGAGAGGGGCCGCCGGGCTCATCGAACGGAGGCGGAGCACGCGGCAGCTCCGGCTGGGAACCGAGCGGATTGAGCTGACGACACCCTCGGACGACTGAGCTCGGTCCCTCCGATTGGCCGATCCTCGACCGCTTTCCGTCCTGGTCCTCGGAGGGGTCGCCCCGGCCCCTCGGACATCGACACTCCGTCGCCCGAGGACCCCATGACATCCGCCCTGACGCTCGCCACGCGGCACGGTCTCGTGCTGCTGCTCCTCCTCTTCCTGCCGACCACCTCGCTCCAGGCCGCCAAGCTCATCTGGTCCGAGGGCAACCACGTCAGCCGCTCCAACCCCGACGGCTCCGACTTCGAGTTCCTCTGGATCGGCGGGCTGGGCTCGCCTCGAGGTCTCGCCGTCGACGAGGACGCGGGCGTGTTCTACGCCGTCGACAACAACCCCGCCAACGGCATCGATCGCATCGCCTTCGACGGCACCGTGCTGGACACGTTCTTCGAGAACGAGATCCCCTCCAACGCCGACGACATGGAGCTCGCCGGCGACTACCTCTACTTCACTCACGACACCTGCTGCGGTCACTACGTCAACCGCGTCCGCAAGGACGGGACGGGCGCCGTCGAGGCCGAGCTCGGTGGCAACCTCGGCGGCGTCGGCTCCGGCCCCCTCGGGATCGCCGTCGACGAGGCCAACGGCCACATCTACACCGCCGCCTGGGGTGGTGGCTCCATCAACCGCTACGACCTCGACATGAACCCCCTCGACGTGCCCCTCATCTCCGGCGGCACGCTCGGGCTCGAGCTCAACCGCGACATCGACATCGATCCGATCAACGGCCACCTCTACATCACCGGCTGGGGTGACGGCGGCGGTGTCTGGCGCGCCAATCTCGACGGGACCGGCCTGGTCCGCCTGCTCTCGGGCTACCGTCAGCCCCTGGCGACGGCCCTCGACATCGAGAACGGCTGGATCTACATCGGGAGCGACCTGGACTTCGTCAGCCGGATGCAGCTCGACGGCTCGGGCCTCGAGACCATCGTCGGCGGCATCGAGGCGCCCGACTACCCGGCCCTCCTCCCCGAGCCGCCCGAGACCGACTGCACCGACGGGCTCGACAACGACGACGACGGCAAGATCGACTGCGCCGACGACAACTGCGCCGACGACCTCGCTTGCGCTCCGGAAGACTGCGGCAACGAGGCCGACGACGACGAAGACGGCCTGGTCGATTGCGACGACCATGAGTGTCTCCGCGAGGCCGCCTGTGCCGATGGTGACGCCGACGGAGACGGCATCGCCAACGCCGACGACAACTGCGCGGCGGTGGCCAACCGACGACAGCTCGACGTGGACGCCGACGGCATCGGCGACGCCTGCGATCTCGAGGTCCGCTTCATCGTCGAGGCGGCCGGCGGGCTGGAGCTGAGCTCCTTCCTCTACTTCGCCGACAGCCTGAAGTCGCTGCGCTACGTCGGGGCCGGCGCGGGCGCCGACACGGAAGGCTGGGACTGCCTCGGTGACGTGCCGGGCGCCCTCGGTCCGGGTGTCCAGTGCGACGGCTCGGCCGAGGGCCCGGTCGACGGCACGGCGCTGGAGTTCGCACGCTTCCACTTCGAGGTGCTCGGCGAGCTCCCGGCCGCCTGCGAGCGCTTCTGCACCACGCCCGAGCTCCCCAACGAGTTCCTCGACGACGCCCTGGACCTGCTCTCGCCCGACGCGGTGAGCTGCGAGCTGCCCGACTGTCTCCTCGCCGACATCCACCCCGACGCGACGGGCGACGATCTCGTCACCCTGGCCGACTACGTGATCGGTCGTCGCAAGGTGCTCGGCATGGTCGCCGGCAACGAGCGCGACACGACCTGTGCCGACTTCCACCCCGGCACGGTCGCCTGCGAGCGTGAGAACGACACGTCGTACTGGTGCGTCGAGGGCGACGGCAGCTTCGACTTCGGCGACGCGCTGGTCCTGCGTCGGCTCATGCTCCGGCAATACCAGCTCTCCTGCGAGACCTGTGCGAGCACCGCGAGCTTCGGGACCCCGATCGGCTTCCTCCCCGGTGACGCTGCGCCGCGGGGCGCCCGCGACGGTCGTGTCGACATCGCTGACGTCGTGCTCACGCTCCGCGCCGCCGTGGGTCTCGATGCCTTGAGCGCCGACGAGGCCGAGCTCCTCGACGTCGCCCCGGTCGAGCAGGGGAGCGATCGGTCCGTGGCGCGAGGTGACGAGCGCGTCGACATCGCCGACGTGGTCGCCGTGCTCCGCGTGTCGGTCGGGCTCGATCGCTTGACCTGGCCCGAGCACGAGCTCGGCGTCGTGCTGGAGACGGCCGACGCTCCCGCCATCGGCTACTCGCTGCGCGTGTCGGGCTGGCCCGCCTGGGTCGAACCGGTCGCCTGGGAAGCGGGTCCTTGCGCTCTCGACGGTGAGGACGACGGTCGCTTCGACTCCGGAGGCGTGTCGGTCTCCTGCGTGCTCGACCCGTCGGCCTTCGAGGCGCCGGCCGAGCTGCTGACCCTGCGCTACCGCGGTCCGCGGGCTCTCGGTCCGACGGAGACCGCGCTGGTCGTCGAGCTGCTCGGCTCGGACCTCCAGGAGCTGAGTGGCGAGCTCGTGCTCGTCGACTGAGCCTCTCGACCCTCTCCTCCACGAGCGACCGTTCTGGCTCTTCGCCGGGACGGTCGCTCGTCGCGTTTCAGCGTGACCATGGTTCGGGCGTCGGGTCTCTCCTTCACCTCCAATGGATGCCCATGAGAGGCTTCCTTCCGAGGGAGGGCGGAGACACGCATGAGCCGCAACGTGAGGATCGGCCTGTTCCTGCTGGTGACCCTCGGCTGGTCCCTCGCGTGGTTCGCTCTGCGACCGCTGAGCAACTGGCTCGCCTCGGTGCTCGGCCCCGTGCGTCTGCTGTTCGCCCTGACCCCGGCGCTCGGACTGGCGCTCATGGGCGGCTTCCTGCGGCGATCACTCCCCGAGCGCCTCACGAGCTGGCTCGGTCCCCTCCCCAAGCTCGGCCTCCTCGCCCTCGTGGTGCCCCCCGCTTGCCTCGTGGTGCTGGGCGTCGACAACGGGATGGGCGTGAACGCCCACGTGTTCGGGCTCTGCGTCGGTCTCCTCGTCGTGGTCTACGCCTTCCTCGAAGAGGTCGGCTGGCGTGGCTACCTGAACGAGGAGCTGTCCTTCGGACCCAAGTGGCTCCCTTGGGTCGTCGTGGGTGCGAGCTGGTGGCTGGGGAGCCCGCACTAAATTCGAGTTCAGCTTTTGCTCTGGCCAATACATCCTTAAAATCTACAATTACTTCAGCAACAAACACTTCATCAGGAAACGTGATACGAGCCAAATTCGTAGTTAGCAATTTTTGAACCGGTTGATCGACATTGGTGAATTGCATATATCCGTCAATATCACCGAGAATTAACTTAAACTCATGCAACATACGTTTTTGGGCAGGTAAACGCATTGACGTTATTTTAAAGAGGGCATCTGACAAATCTACAATATGTGATTTGGCAGAAAAGTTAATTTTTCCACCGGTTACTTTGTCTATTACATCCTGT
>JBCCFW010000006.1:0-103282 GCA_039029535.1 Acidobacteriota bacterium | reverse complement strand
TCTTATCTATCAATATTTTTTTTAAATATAAAAAAATATTTATTTTTTTTTTCCTACAACTACAAAAAAAAACTTCTTTTGGGTTTTACCCCCCCCCCCGCGGGGGGGGGGGGGGGGGGGGGGGGGTGCGGGTCGCCGTCCCCCCGGCCGGGCTCAGCGAAGCGGACGCCGTCATCATCTGCGTCCCCACGCCGCTGCGAAAGACGAAGGACCCGGACATCTCCCACGTCGTCGCAGCCTCCGAGATGGTGGCGGAGCGAGCGCGGCCCGGGCAGCTCGTCGTCCTCGAGAGCACGACCTACCCGGGCACCACCGAGGAGATCCTCGTGCCCCTGCTGCGGCAGCACGGGCTCGAGCCAGGCGTGGACGTGGCCGTCGCCTTCTCGCCCGAGCGGGTCGATCCGGGCAACGAGACCCACGGCCTGCGCAACACGCCCAAGGTGGTCGGAGGCTTCACCCCCGGCTGTCTCGACGCGGCCGTCGCGCTCTACCGGCGCACCTGCGACACGGTCGTGCCCGTGAGCAGCCCGAGCACCGCCGAGATGGTGAAGCTGCTGGAGAACACCTTCCGCAGCGTCAACATCGGCCTGGTCAACGAGTTCGCCCTCATCTGCCACCGCCTGGGTCTCGACGTCTGGGAAGTGGTCGACGCGGCCGCCACCAAGCCTTTTGGTTTCATGCCTTTCCGGCCCGGGCCCGGGCTTGGCGGGCATTGCATCCCGGTCGATCCGCACTACCTGGCCTGGAAGCTCCGGTCCCTCGACTTCACCGCTCGCTTCATCGAGCTGGCCGACGCGATCAACTCGCGGATGCCCGAGCACGTCCTGGCGGTGGTCTCGGACGCGCTCAACGACCGGAGCCGTCCGCTTAGGGGCTCGAAGGTGCTCGTCCTGGGGGTCACTTACAAGCCCGACGTCGCTGATGTCCGGGAGTCGCCGGCCCTCGCTCTCCTCGACCTGCTCAACCGCAAGGGCGCCGCCGTCGAATACCACGATCCCCTGGTTCCGGAGGTGGTCGTGGGGGATCGACACCTGCGGTCGACGGAGCTCTCGGATGAGGCGCTCCGGGGGGCGGAGGTCGTGTTGATCGCTACGGATCACGGTTGCTACGATGCCGCCCGGATCGCCCGGGAGGCCTCGCTGGTCGTCGACACGCGCAACGCCACGGGCCCCGTCCTCGCCGCCGACCCCTCCCTTCGTGAGAAAATTCGTCGGATCTGAGATCGCCCTCAGGTCGGCCGGCTCCCGACCTCGTTCGTCGAGCCTGCTGAACGTGCGACATCGCTCCGCTCGAGCTCTCCAGAAAGCGTGAAGACATGAAGATCTGCGTGATGGGAACGGGTTACGTCGGACTGGTCACCGGTGCCTGCTTTGCCGAATTCGGCGTGAAGGTGACCTGCGTCGACACCATCCAGGAGAAGGTCGATGCCCTGTGTCGCGGGGAGATCCCGATCCACGAGCCGGGCCTCGAGGAAGTCGTGGGGCGCAACCTCAAGGAAGGCCGTCTCCACTTCACCACCGACGCCGACGCGGCCATCCGCGACGCGCGCGTGGTCTTCATCGCCGTGGGGACGCCGTCGCTGCCCGATGGCCACGCCGACTTGAGCTACGTCGAGTCGGTGGCCACGGCCTGTGGTCGCAACCTCAACGACTACAAGGTCATCGTGACCAAGTCGACGGTGCCGGCGCGCACGGGCGAGAAGGTGCGCAACTGGGTCGAGGCCGCTCTCGACGAGCGCCGCGACAAGGGCGAGGCGGTCCCCGAGTTCTCCGTGGCCAGCAACCCGGAGTTCCTTCGTGAGGGCTCGGCGGTCGAGGACTTCATGCGTCCCAACCGCGTGGTGCTCGGCGCCGAGGACGAGCGCGCCCTGAAGATCCTCAAGGAGCTCTACCGACCGCTCTACCTCATCGAGACGCCGTTCGTGGAGACGGACGTCGTCACGGCCGAGCTCATCAAGTACGCGAGCAACGCCTTCCTCGCGACCAAGATCAGCTTCATCAACGAAGTCGCGAACCTGGCCGAGGTGCTCGGTGCCGACGTGCACCGGGTGGCCCGCGCGATGGGTCTCGACCAGCGCATCTCGAGGAAGTTCCTGCACGCCGGCCCCGGCTACGGCGGCTCGTGCCTCCCCAAGGACACTCGGGCGCTGGCGCACATCGGTCAGGAGAACGGCTCACCGCTCAAGCTGATCGAGGCGACCATCCAGGTCAACGAGAGCCAGCTCGATCGGATGCTCGAGAAGATCAAGCGGGGGCTCGGCGGCGAGCTCGAGGGACGCACGGTCGCCGTGCTCGGCCTGTCCTTCAAGCCCAACACCCAGGACACCCGTGAGTCCCGCGGTCTCGAGCTGGCCCAGAAGATGATCGCGGCCGGCGTGACCGTGCGCAGCCACGACCCCGTCGCCCTCGACGAGGCTCTCGAGCACGTTCCCGAGATCGTTCGGTGCGAGAACGCGTACGATGCCGCCGCCGGCGCGGATCTCGTCATCCTCGCCACCGAGTGGAACCAGTACCGCATGCTGGACTTCGAGCACATGAAGCAGGTCGTGAACCGGGCGGTGTTCCTCGACATGCGCAACGTGTACAACCCCGAGACCGTGCGTGAGGCGGGCTTCGACTACGAGGGAGTCGGGCGCGGGGGTCGCTTCGGGTGAGCACGGTCCCGCACCTCGACCTCGCGCGGCAACACGCGGCGCTACGCGACGAGATCCTCGCCGCGTGGGCCGAGGTGCTGGACTCGGGCGCCTTCGTCGGCGGGCCGCACGTGGCGGCCTTCGAGGAGGAGCTCGCCGCCGCCTGTGGCACCTCGCGTGCCCTCGGCGTCGCCTCCGGGACCGACGCGCTCAAGCTCGCCCTCCGCGTGCTCGAGCTGTCCCCGGGTGACGAGGTCGTCGTGCCGGCGTTCACCTTCGTGGCCACGGCCGGAGCCGTGCTCGAAGCGGGCGCCACTCCCGTTCCCTGCGACGTCGGTGAGTCCGACGCGCTGCTCGACGTCGCCTCGCTGAAGCAGGCCTTGAGCCCTCGGACCAAGGCCGTGCTGCCGGTGCATCTCTACGGCATGCCCTGCGACCCGGGCCCCATCGACGAGGCCCTGGCAGATCGCGACGACGTCGCGGTGATCTACGACGCCGCGCAGGCCATCGGTGCTCAGCTCCACGGCGAGCCCATCGGCGGCCTGGGTCGGGCCTCGACGTACTCGTTCTATCCGACCAAGAACCTCGCGGCCCTCGGAGACGCGGGCGCGATCGTCACCGACGATGCGGCCTTCGCGGATCGCCTCCGGGTCATCGCCGACCATGGTCGTCCGCTCGATCCGAAGCGTCGCGACCAACACGACCTGCCTGGGCACAACAGCCGTCTCGATGGTCTTCAGGCCACGGTCCTTCGACTCAAGCTCCAGCGGCTCGAAGGCTGGCAGGAACGCCGCGACGCCATCGCGTCCCGCTACCTCGCGGTGCTCGACGGTCAAGAGGTCGCCCGTCCTCAGGCGCTCACGCCGGGCGCGCGCTCGGCCTGGCATCAGTTCGCGCTCCGTCACCCCGAGCGTGACGTCTTCGCAAAGCAGCTCCTGGAGCGCGGGGTTCAGACCCGCGTCATCTATCCGCGCTGTCTCACCGAGCTGGCCGCCTTGTCGCACCTGGGCTGGTCGACCGAGTCGACCCCGGCGGCGCTCGCCTGGTCGCGCGAGGTCCTGACGCTGCCGGTCTTCCCGGAGTTGACCGACGACGAGGTCGATCGGGTGGTCGAGGCCCTTGCCACCACCCTGGAAGGTGTCAGCCGCGCGGGTGCCGCGTGACGCGATGAGCCCGCCGCGCGACGACCTGCCGGGCGTCCTGCTCCTGGCTCCTTACCTCCCGCCGGAAGGTGGGGCCGCCGCCGCGCGGCTCGCCGGTCTCGCCGAGCAGCTCGCGGCGCTCGGTCATCGCATCTTCGTCGTCGCGCCCCAGCCGAGCTACTTCCTCCCGGAAGGCAGTGCCGTTCGCGAGCGGGAAGAGGGCGTCATCCGCGTGCCGCTCGGTCGCCGCGGCTCCGGACCCATCGGCAACGCCTGGAGCCAGCTCCGGCTGCTGTTCGCGCTGCGCGCCGGCGCTCAGTCGGCGCTCGAGTGTTTCGAGCCCGACGTCGTCCTCGTCTCGAGCCCGCCGCCCCTGGCCGCGCTGGCCGGACATGGGCTGCGGGGCAAGGGCGGTCGTCAGCTCCCGCTGGTGCTCGACCTGCGCGACCTCTGGCCCGACGTGCTCGTCGAGGCCGGGATCATCGGTGACCAGTCGCCGGTGACGGGCTTCCTCCGCTTCGTCGAGCGACGGATGCTGTCGGGCGCGACGCGGGTCACGACGGTCACGCGCACCAAGGTCGAGCGCCTCCGTGAACGCCTCACGACCGAGCCGGTGCTGGTGAGCAACGGGATCGATCCCGACTGGTTGTCGGGCGAGCCGAGCTACGGCGGCGGCGACGACGACGACTTCGAGATCCTCCACGCCGGCAACGTCGGCCGTCCTCAGGATCTCGGCGTGCTGGTCGAGGCCCTGGCCATCGCCCGACGCAGCGGCGCGCCGCTGCGCGCGACCCTGGTGGGTGGTGGCGAGGACTTGCCGCGCGTGCGTCGGCGCGCCGAGGAGCTCGGGCTGCCGATCACCTTCATCGCGCCCGAGCCGCGCGAGTCGATCAAGCAGCGGCTGGCCCGCTGTGGCTGCGCGTTCTCGTCGCTGCGCACCGAAGAGCTGGTCGACGCCGTGCCGAGCAAGGTCTTCGAGGCGCTCTCTCTCGGCGTGCCCATCGTGCTGTCGGCCGCCGGTGAGTCGGCGCGCGTGGTCGAGGAGTCCGGCGGGGGAGTGGTGGTGTCGCCGGGACGTCCCGCCGAGCTGGCGAAGGTTCTCGTCGAGCTGGCGGCCTCGGGCCCGGAGCATCGAGCAGAGCTCGGTCGCACCGGACGCGAGCACGTGTCCGAGCACTACCGTCGCGAGGTGGCGGCGCAGCACCTGTCCGGCTTGCTGCGCGAGATCGTCGCCCCTTCGTGAGCGCGCCGGCGGGCGCCTCGGTCCTGCTCCTCGCGCACGGTGAGCTCGGCAGCGGTGCCTACCGCGCTCACTTGCTCGCGCTTGCTCGTCGTCTCTCGAAGCGGGGACGCGAGGTGCATCACGTCGTCTTCGTCGGACCACGGTTGCTGGTCGGAGCAGGACGACGACGGCTCGACGCCATCGACGACGAGCTGACGGAGATCCTCTCGGGACGGCATCGCTTCCTGCCCCACGGTCCGCGGGGAAGCTGGCTTCGTTTCTCGGCCTGGTGTCTCGCGCGCGAGGTCGCGAGGTGGAGGCCGGAGCGACCGCTGGTCGTCCACGCTCGCGGCGCGCGCGCGGCCCTGGTCGGCGCGCTCGCGCGTCGGCAGAGCCGTCACCTGGGTGCCGTCCTGCACGACGTCCGTGGAGACGCGATCGCGGAGGTGTCTCGTCACGGTGGGGAGAGTCTCCAACGGGTGCGTCACGAGCTCCAGCAGGCGACCGGCCTGGCGGATGCCCATGCCTGCGTCTCGCAACCCCTGGCCGAGCTCCTGCGACGCGAGCACGGAGTGCGGCACGCGGACGTCTTTCCCTGCGCGGCCGACACCGAGCTGTTCACGCGCGATGAGGAGGCCAGGAACCGCCATCGGCGCGAGCTCGGGCTGGAGGGCTCGGAGCTCCTCCTCGGCTTCGTGGGCTCGCCCTCGCCCTGGCAGGCGCCGGACGCCCTGGCCGCCGCCTTCGGCGCGATCGTCCGCGCCCGACCCGACGCCCGCCTGTTGGTGGTGAGCCCGGCCCGCGAGCACTTCGCGCGTGCGCTGTGCGCTGCCGGGCTCGAAGAGGGACTGGGGGCCGGTCGCTTCCAGCTCCGGAGCGCCGCTCACGCGGAGGTGCCCGGCTGGCTCTCGGCCTGCGACTTCACGGCGGTGCTGCGGGAGCGCGACGCGGTCAACGCCGTGGCCTCGCCGATCAAGCTCGGCGAGTCCCTCGCCTGCGGCGTGCCGGTGCTGGTGACCGCTGAGCTCGGAGACGCCTCGACGCTGGTGGAGGAGGAGCGGCTCGGCGCCGTGTTCGAGCAGCCGGACCTGTCGGGTCCGGGTGACGAGCAACGTCTCCACGAGGTCCTCGACCTGCGCGAGCGTGAAGCATCGGCGCTGTCGGCTCGCTGTCGGGAGGCGGCCGTCGACCGCTGGTCCTTCATCGAGGCGCTCCCCCGCTGGGAGGCCCTGCACGACCGGCTGGCGGCCGGATCTCACGAGCAGGGCGGGCTCGGAGAAACGATCGGGAACGCCGGGGCTGCGGGCTAAGATGCCCCCGCGGCCTGACGCCGCGGTCGTTCCTCCTCCGAGAGCCCGATGTCTGCTGACGACTCGCCGGTCCGTCGCGTCGCCCTCGTCGCCGGGGCCCGCCCGAACTTCATGAAGGTCGCTCCCGTCGAGCGCGTGCTGTCCGCCGCCGCCGACTTCGAGCCCCTGCTCGTGCACACCGGCCAGCACTACGACCGCCGGCTCTCCGACCTCTTCTTCGAGCAGCTCGGCCTGCCCGAGCCGGTCGCCCACTTTGGCGTGGGCTCGGGCTCCCACGCGACCCAGACCGGGCAGGTCATGACCGCCTTCGAGGGCTGGCTGGGCGAGAACCCGGTCGACGCCGTGCTGGTCGTGGGGGACGTCAACTCCACCCTGGCCTGCGGGCTGGTCGCCGCCAAGGCCGGCGTGCCGCTGGTCCACGTCGAGGCGGGCCTGCGCTCCTTCGACCGCGACATGCCCGAGGAGATCAACCGGGTGGTGGTCGACGCTCTCGCCGACCTGCTCCTCTGCACCGAGCCCGACGGCGTGAAGAACCTCCGCGCCGAGGGCGTGGCGGAGGAGCGCATCCGGCAGGTCGGCAACGTCATGATCGACTCGCTCCTGACCCATCGCGAGAAGGCGCGGACCTCGTCGATCGTGAAGGATCTCGACCTGCCCGGAGGCACCCACGCGGTCGTGACGCTGCACCGCCCCAGCAACGTCGACGAGCCCGAAAGCCTGAAGACCATGCTCGGCCTGCTCGGTGAGCTCGCCGAGGAGCTCCCGGTCGTCTGGCCCCTGCACCCACGCACGGCCGCGCGCATTCGAGAGCTCGGCCTGGACGATGCCCTGAACGCCCCGGGCCTGAAGGTCACCGAGCCCCTGGCCTACCTCGACTTCCTCCAGCTCATGGCCACCGCCCGGCTCGTGCTCACCGATTCGGGCGGCATCCAGGAGGAGACGACCGTGCTCGGCGTGCCCTGCCTGACGGTGCGCGAGAACACCGAGCGACCCATCACCGTCGAGGAGGGCACGAACCGTCTCGTCGGCGTGCAGCCGGACGCCGTGCGAGAGGCGTGGAAGGAAGTGCTCGCCGCGCCGCCGCCGAGCGAGCCTCCGGTCATCGAGGGCTGGGACGGTCACGCCGCTGAGCGGGTGGTCGAGGCGCTCCGCGAGCTGCTCGACCGATGAGCGCGCGGACGACCGGTCACCTCGTCGGTGGGCTCGGCTGGCTGCTGCTGGTCCCCGCCTTCGTGCTGCCCTTCGTCCTGTTCGGCGGACGGCATCACGCCATCGCGTACCACGGCGCCGCGATCCTCGCCGTGCTCGCTGCGCTCTGTCTCGCGGCGGGGTCGTCGATCCTGGCGCGGCTCGAGACGACGCGTCCGCAGGCTTCGGGTGATGACGAGCCGACCGAGGTCGAAGCGGGCGAAGGGGACGAGCCTGCCGACGATGAGCCTGCGGCCGTGTCGGCGCCCGCATCGACCGGCCTGCCGTTGACATGGCCGGCCGTCTCGGTCGCCCTGCTCCTGGCGATCGCGCTGTTCCAGCTCGTGCCGCTGCCGGTGGGGCTGGTGGAGAGCCTGTCGCCGCGGCGCGCCGCGATCGCGAAGACGACTCCGGTCGATGTCTCCGCCTGGGCCGAGCCACCGGCACGACGCTCTCTGGCCGAGCTGCTGGCCGAGGAGGCAGCTGACCCGAAGAGCGGGGAGGCCGTGGTCGAGGGACGTTCCTCCGCCAGCCTCAGCTTCGATCCCGACTTCGGCGTCGAGGTCACCCTGCTGCTGGCCGCCTGGCTGCTGCTGCTGCTCGTGTTGGCGCGACGACCGTGGGTTCGGGCCTGCCAGGTCTGGCTGACCTTCGCGGTCGTCACCATCGCGGCCGGGCCGGCCTTCGCGATCTACCAGGCGAAGGTGATCGGCGGGCGGCTGGTCTACGGGAAGTTCCCGATGCCTCCGGGCCTCGACCACCGCCCCTTCGGTCCCTTCTACAGCGAGAACCACTTCGGTGGCGTGGCCGCTCTCGCCGTGCCGCTGGCGATCGGTCTCGCGCTCTCGCGCACCCTCGCCTGGCCGCTGAGGATCCTCGCGGGCGGCTGCGTCCCGGTGCTGGTCGTCGGCGTCCTCGGGTCTGGGTCCCGCGGTGGCTTCCTCGCCCTGATCGCGGGCATCGCCGGCCTCATCCTCGCCTGGGCCCTGGGACCTGGGCGTCGTCTCGTGGGCCTGATCGCGCTGGTCGTCGTGGTGGGTGGCGGTGCCTTCGTCGCGGCGACGCAGGGTGAGCGGCTCTTCGAGCTCGACCTCGAGGAGAACCTCGAGATGGGGAGCGGGAGCAACTTCCAGCGGATGACGCTCTACCAGCGGCAGTGGTCGATGGTTAAGGACACCCCGCTCGGGCACGGGCTCGCAGCCTTCCCCGAGGCCGAGGCCGCCGGCAAGACCGAGGCGGACTGGCTCGCGCCCTACCACGGCGAGAGCGACTGGCTCGAGACCCTGGTCGAGCTGGGCTGGCCGGGCTGGCTCGCCTGGTGGTCCCTGCTCCTGGCCTGCTGGCTTCCGGGTTGGCGTCTGGCCCTGCAGGGGCGCGCGCCGCTCGGTCTCATCGGGCTGCTCGGCGCATCGCTCGCGACCGTGCTGCACGCGATGGTCGACTACCACCACCGCGAGCCGGCGGTCGGAGCCCTGTCGCTGATCGTCGCCGCCAGCGCTCGGGCCTGGGCCCTGTCGCTGAGTGGACGCACGAGCGCGCGCCGGAGCGAGCGGTTCCTCCTGGTCGCCGCGCTGATCGTGCTCGTTCTCCAGGCGGTCTTCGCGCCCGGCTGGGTGCGCTTTCAGCGGGCGACCCAGAAGGTTCAGGGGGCAGCGTCCACCGCGGCTTCGGCCGAGGACTGGAAGGCCGTCCGCGAGCTGGCGGTCACCGCCCGCGATCTCGCTCCCGACCGGGCCGAAGGACACGCGGCGTTGGCCTACGCCACCGAGCAGCACGCGCGGCATCTCCGTGGCCGTGAGCGTCGCGACGGGCGGCAGCAGGCCCTGGAGGCGGCGGTCGCCGCGCTCGACCGACACGGGGCCTCGCCGGGTACCGCTCGGCGGGCGGCCTCGCTGCTCCTGAGCCTCGGGCGGGAGGAGCACGTCGGAGCGGCTGCAAGGCTCGCGCGAGCCGTCGCGCCGCATCGCGGAACCACCCAGTTGCTACTGGGACGACTGGCGTTGTTCGAGGAGCGTCGCGACGAGGCTCTCGACCACTTCGTCTCCGCCTACCAGGACATGCCCGCGCATCGTCTGGTCAGTCACGGCAAGCCCGTCATCCACGGCCTGCACCGCGCCTCGGCTGGAGAGCGGACGGCGGTCCTTCAGAGGGTCGACGGACCCCGCCATCGCGTCATCTACTTGATGACCCTCGACCAGGCCGGAGCCGAGGGCGTGCTGACCGAGGGTGCTGCCTGGCTGGCCGAGCAGGAGATCGGCGACGAGGCTCCCATCTTCACGCCGCTGTTGGTCCAGGGGCAGGGACCGGAGGTCGCCGCCCTGGCGCGTCGCCTGCTCCCGGGCTTGACCGAGCCTCTCGACCGCCATCGGGCGGGCGTGGCCCTCGCTCGCGGTGACGCCGTCGACGAGGGACGAGCCGTCCTCGAAGGGCAGGTCAGCGCGGGTGAGGCGACGCCGATGACCTATTACTGGCTCGGCCACCTCGCCCTGCGGGCCAAGGACCCGGCGACCGCGCGACGCTGGGCCGAGGACGGGCTGGCGAAGCACGCCGGCAACGGCCCGCTCGAGGAGCTCCTGGCGGCGGCTTCGCGCTGAGCTACGGTCCCGTCCGAGCCCGGATCCGGGCTCCGGTGTGGGTGACACGACATCGACCGGTGGTCCACTGGCACGACGCTTGCTGGTCAGTAAACCGCCATCGTTTGAATCAGTGTCTGCGGCTCCCGGTGGGGGAGATGCCATGCAACCGTGTCACGACTCAGCCCGTTCGCCTGCGTGAGCGCGACCCGGCTCCGGCCGGTGCTCGTGTCCACCGTCGTTTTTCTTTCCGGTCTCTTTCTTTCCACTCCGAACACCCGGGCCAACTGTGGGCCCACGCTCGCCGAGATCACCGTCGACGGACGGTTCGAGGACTGGGCCAACGTGCTCAGGAACCCCGCGAACCTCGGCGTGGATGCCTTCGGCAACATCCCGCCCTGTGGCTCCACCGGAGATCGCGACTGCCCCTTCGGGGCGGCGCTCGATCTCCGGCGCTTCGCCACGACCTGGGACGGGGATTTCCTCTACGTCTTCATCGAGCGCTTCGGTCGGCTCGCGACGGGGGACGAGCGCTACTACCACCTCTGGATCGATCGCGACGACGAGCAAGTGTTCGACGCCGCGGCGGGGTCGGCGGAAGACGAGCGCGACTTCGTGATCGGTTTCGAGGTCCTCTCCGAAGGAACCCCCATTCAAGACGACCTCGACGTTCGTCTCTACCGCCTGCGACCCGATCGCAGCTACCCGCTCGTCGACGAGTCGGACCGGAGCTGTGGCGTCACGGGAGATCAGCCCTGCGCCGACGGTCACTTCCCCGGTGACGAGGACGGTGACTTCGACGAGTTCTTCAACTACGCCGACTGCACCGACAACCGCTGCATCTCGACCGACGGGAAGCGGATCGAGTTTGCCCTGCGCTGGACCCATCTCGACATGGAGCCGGGCCAGCCCTTCGCGTACCACCTGTCCTCGGCCGACACCGAGTGGCCCAGCAACGACGACTACGAAGGCATGGCGACCTGGGACAACGCCGGCGGGCTGGGTGGGGGACCCGGCACGCTGGGCTTCGACTGCCACGAGCTGGTCCCGCCGTCGAACACCTTCGGCCTCCCGGGCTCGGTCGTCTACCACGCCCACGAGCTGGTGAACCTGGGCAATCGGGATGGTCGCTTCGACTGGGTCCTGCGCTCCTCCGAGGGCTGGGCGCTCTCGCTCTGGCACGACGTCGACGGCGACGGCCTGCCCTCGGCCGCCGACGTGCTCCTCTGCCTGGACGCGGAAGGGGACGGGGACTTCAGTGGCTCCGGCGATCGTGTCGAGCCGGACGGTGACTCGAACGGCGACGGCATCCCCGACAGCGGCGTGTTGGCGGGAGCGCGAACGGGAACGCTCGGGGAAGCGCTTCCCATCCTGCTCGGCGTCGAGGTGCCGGCCGGCGTCACCGGGCCGCTCACCGAGAACAGCACCATCGAGGCCGTCGGTCAGGACGGCTCCATCGCCCTGGTGGTGGACAAGACCCGGGTGGGTCGCCTTGTCGCCCGCGACGATCAGGGCACGACTGCGGCGCCCGGCGTGAGCGTGCCCTACGCCCACCGCGTCTGGAACTCGAGCCCGGCCGACGACCTGGTGTCCGTCGAGGTGAGCTCGAGCGAGCTCTGGACGACCGCCCTGCTCCTCGACGATGACTGCGACGGTCTCGGTGAGGGGCCGGCCGACGCGCGCTTGCTGCTCCCGGCCGGCGAAGAGCAGTGTCTCGTCCTCGAGGTCGACGTGCCCGAGGACGCCGAGCTCGGTCGTGTCGACACGACCGTCGTGATCTTCAGCTCCGGGGCGGCACCGGGCACCACCGCGTTCGTCGTCGACACGACGACCGTGGCGGAGCCCGTCGTGCTCGCCCCGAGTTACACCGTTGCCGAGGGGCGGGCCCGTCATGCCGGTCCGGACACCGCGGCCTTCTTCGCCCATCGCCTCACCAACAACACCGCGAGCGAGGCGAGCTACTTCCTGTCCCACACCTCTTCGGAGGGCCTGTCAGGGACCTTCCTCAGCGATCCCGACTGTGACGGCAGCCCGCTCGACGGCGTGCCCATGCCGCTGGAGGTGGGACCGCTGGCGCCCTTTGGCGACTCCACCTGTCTGGTGCTGCGGATCGACGTGGACGATCGTCCGGTCGACACCGTCGACGCCAGCACTGGCGTCGCCGTCGAGAGGGGCGGCTCGGACTCCGCGGACGTGCTCGACGAGACCATCGTGAGCCGTGTCGTGACCTTCCGCGATCCTCTCCGGGTGTTCGGCTCGACCGACTTCCAGCCCTGCGCGCGCGTGCACGGCGGTGGTTTCGGGCTGGCGCCCAACCGCGTCGACCGCTTCTTGTTCTGGTGGGAGGACCCCTCGGGTCGCTTGATGTCGTCCGAGGTGACCTCGTCCGGGCCCGACGGTCGCTCCGATGGCGACTTCGTCCTGCCGCTCGACGCCGAGCCCGGCGCCTGGACCCTGCGTCTCTTCCGCTGCCCCGACCGCTACGACCCCGACGGCACCTGTCCGGGGCTCGAGGTGGAGGTCGACTCCATCGTCTTCGCGGTGGGCTTCGACACGGGCATCGAGGAGCTGGTCACCGACGAGGAGAGCTATGACATCGACGCGTCGCTGGTCCGGGTCGTCACCCGGCTTCGCAACGTCGGTGACCAGGCGCTCATCGGCAGCCGGCTGGAGCACGTCGTGCTCACTCCCGACCGCAGCCTCTACCTCGACGCCTCGGGATTCTTCGAGCCCTACACTGGTGTCGAGCTGACTCGGGGGCGTGACCTGCCGACCGTCGCGGCGGGCGAGGTGCTCAACGACGGCTTCGCCCTTCTCGACGTCGGCTTCCCGGTCGAGGGGCCCGATTACACGGTCGAGTGTCGTTGGCTGGTCGAGTGCGGCGCGAGCGTCGCGTCGAGCACGACGAGCTTCACGGTGGTCGAGCCCTGCACCGAGGAGGCCGACCCTGCCGACACCTTGCGGGGAAGCCCGGACGGCTTCACCTGGGAAGGTCACGTGGCGGCGATGGACTATCCCGTGCTTCGCGGCACCATCCCTGCGATGAGAGGGATGGGCGTCCGGGGGCCCGAGCCCTACGACCACGAGTGCCTGCTGGTGGCCAGCGAGCCGAGCTTCGAGGACACGGACCCGTTCCCCATCAAGGAGGCGGGCTACTACTACCTCGTCACCGCTCGCACCCAGTGCGGGTTGGTGATGGCGGCCTACGGTGTCGGCTCGGACGGTCGCCTGCGGCCGACGGTTCCCTGTCCATGAGCCGTCGGAGGGGCGGGCCGCTCAGCCGGTCCGTCCCTCCTTCTCGAACCACGCGATGGTCTCGCGCAGCCCGTCGGCCAGGGTGACCCGGGACTCGAAGCCGAGCAGCTCGCGCGCCCGGCTCACGTCGAGACAGCGACGGTCCTGACCGCCGGGCTGGTCGATGTCCCAGGTGATCGTGCCCTCGTAGCCGGTGAGCTCGGCGATGAGCCCGGCCAGCTCGCGGATGGTGATCTCCACGCCGGTGCCCAGGTTCACCGGGGTCGGCTCGTCGAGCTTCTCGATGGCCAGGCACAGGCCTTCCGCGCAGTCCGACACGTGGAGGAACTCACGGCTCGGGCTGCCGTCGCCCCAGAGGACGACCTCGTCTCGTCCGGCCTCCCGCGCCTCGACCATCTTGCGGATGAGCGCGGGGATGACGTGCGAGGTCTCGAGGTCGAAGTCGTCACGGGGGCCGTAGAGGTTGGCCGGGAGGAGATAGGCCGAGGCGAGCCCGAACTCGTCGCGGTAGGCCGCGAGCATGGTCAGCAAGGCTCGCTTGGCGATCCCGTACGGCGCGTTGGTCGGCTCGGGATGACCGTTCCAGAGGTCGGACTCGGAGAAGGGGAGTGGCGGGTGCGATGGGTAGGCGCAGACCGTGCCGACCACGACCACCTTCGCGACCTCGGCCTCGCGGCAGGCCTCGATGAGGTGGATGCCCATGAGCGCGTTGTCGCGAAAGAAGGTGCCGGGCTGCTTGCGGTTGGCGCCGATGCCGCCCACCGCCGCGGCGAGGTGCACGACCACGTCGGGCTGCGTGCTCTCCAGGAGCGTGCGGCAGTCCTCGGCACGGCGCAGGTCGTGCTCACGCCGGCGCACCACCGTCGGCTCCGCTCCGCGCTCGGCGAGCTTGGGGACGAGGTGAGAGCCGAGGAAACCCTCGCCTCCGGTGACGAGGATCCGACGTCCGGACCAGTCGTTGCTCATGTGGCCGAGTCTACCCTCGCGTCGCTCCGCGTCAGGCGCGCGCGCAGTCGCGCGAGCAAGTCGAACAACACCGGCGGGATGGGCACGCGGAGCAGCTTGACCCCCAGGGCGTAGAGGCCGACGCCCAGCAGGACTTGCCCGCCGAGCACGAGCGTCACCGCCGTGGCCCTCGCCTCGTCGTGTCCCAGCAGCGGCGCGCAGGCCGGCCAGGCTTGGCCGGCGGCGCGACCGGCGAGGGCCACCGCCACGCCCATGGCCACGGCGACCGCGAGCGCGCGCCAGGCCGCCCGCCAGGATCGGCGGACCGAGAAGCCGAGATGTCGTCGCGCGAGGACGACCAGGACCAGGCTCATCAGCGACAGCCCGAGGCTGCGCACGCCGGCGACCATGAGGACGCCCCGGCCGGCGGACAGCAGCAAGGAGATGATCATGACCACCGCGGTCGTGGTCTGGATGACCAGCAGCAGCGTCGACTTGCCCTTGGCGTTGAGGGCGATGCCGAGGGGGTTGGTGAAGACCATCGCCGCAGCGCCGACGCAGAGGACGACGGTGACCTGAGAGGCGAGAGCGAGGACGTCGTCATACTCGGGTCCCCAGAGCAGGAAGAAGAGCCGGGGTGAGACCGAGCACAGGCCAGCCATGATCGGGAACAGCGTGAGCGCCAGGAGCCCGAGCAGTTGCTCGAGCCCGCGGTTGAGTCGCTCCGGCGAGTCTTGCACCCGGGAGAAAGCCGGCAGCGCGACGCGCATGATGTACATGGTCAAGCGCGCCAGCGGCAGGGCGAGGATGGTCTGCACCAGGCCGTAGAACGCCAGGGTCGCGGCGCCGAGGACCTTGGAGACGAGCAGTCGGTCGACGAGTCGCCACTGCGAGACGACGACCTGGCCCCACATCCCAGCCGCCGTGCGGAGCGGCGTGCCCGCGCCGTCGAAGGTGCCGGTTGCCACGAGGTCGGCCATGCGGAGAGGTCCGAGGCGCCAGTAGAAGACGGTCTCGACGGCATGTCGGAGCAGCGTCGCCCAGAGCAGGCCTTCGGCCCCGTGGAGGATGCCCAGCGGAAGACCCGCGACGACGAAGAGGGTCGTGCAGCCCGCCTCGATGCGGGCGACGGTGGGGAAGTGCAGGTCGCGTTCGAGCAGGGCTTTCTGCGGCTGGCCGAAGGCGACGAAGAGGAGACCGACCGCCGACAGGCGGAGCAGCTCGGTCAGGGGCTCGTCGGTCACCAGGCTGGTGAGGAAGGGCGCGAAGATGAAGACCAGGGCGATGCCCAGGCCGTTGAAGAGGAGCTGAATGCGCACGAGGGTGCGGGTCAACGGAGGCGTGAGCTCCTTGGCCTGCTTGAGCGCCGTGGCCAGCCCGCCCTCGAAGATGGTCGAGGACAGGCCGAAGAGCAGGAGCAGGAGCTGCCAGACGCCGATCTCCGTCCGGGGATCGGCGAGCACGTGGTTCAGGACGGTCGTCAGGCCGACGACGAGGAAGGCGGCGGCGCCGTTGAAGACGGTGAGAGCGAAGGCGCCCTGTGCGGCCCGCTGGGACAGCGCGGCTGGCTTGGATTCCGATGACACGCGGCGGTCTTTCGTGGCGGGGGACCAGCAGGCCGACGCGGTCAGTCTACGCGATCGAACCTCTCAGCTCCGACGCCGCGCTCCGGCCCTTCTGCCCTTTCTGCTAGGTTGAGCACGGCACTCACGCTCCGCCCGGCGGCGGGGCCCAGACCGGAGGCCACGTTGCTCCGACTCGCTCTCACGTCGTCCTCGACGAGCTCGCTCCGGCGGCTCGTTCCCGCCGTCCTGCTCGTCCTGTCGCCCTCGCTGGGCCTGGCGTCTTCGGTCGCCGGCTCGCTGCGGGCCAGCCAGCGGGTCGAGAGCGTCCCGGGCCAGGTGCTCGTCGAGCTCCGCCCGGTCCGCGGTGACCTCCGCAAGCCTCGCTGGCTGTCGGCCGGCTGGGGACCCATCGACCACGCCGACTACTCGCAGGCCGGACGCCTCGTCGCGCCGGGACCGATCCTTCTCGGCCCGTCCCCCGGTGGTCCGGTGGCCGTGCCGGCGGGCGAGTACGCGCTCGGTCTCCGCGTGGCCAGCGATGGGAGCCCGCCGGGTCTCGAGCTGCGCTCGACCGAGGGCTGGAGTCTCTTCCTCGACCTGGCCGCCGCCTCCCGACCCGACCAGGCGCCGACGCGACTCGAGCTCGAGTCCTGGGGCGGCGACGACGCGGTCGGCTCCTGGCCGGTCGTCTTCCACTCGCCGACGAGCTCGGGGATGTTGGTCATCGCCGGCACCACGGTGGAGGCGGGTCCCATCCGACGCGTGCAAGACCGTCCGCGGATGTCCCGGGGGCGACGTCTCCGACAGGAGATGGACCGGCGCGCTCTCGAAGCCGGACGTCCGGCGCGGCGTCACCGGCGCTGAGTCTCACGGTGCCGGCTGAGCCGAGCTACTGACGCAGCAAGGTCTCGTCGATGCGGGCAGCCATCCGCTCGAGACAGCGCCGCTCGTCGTAGCGTTCTTCGGCGAGCCGACGAGCGTTCTCCCGCAGCGCATGCAGCTTCGCGCGATCGGCGGCCAGCTCGCGCAGCCAGCCGGCCAGGCCGACGGCATCGTCGGAGCGGAAGCTGCGACCACAGTCGGCGTCGACCACCAGTGACGAGAGGTCGTCGGACGCCGGCGCGATGACCGCCAGCGCTGCGCCCGCCGCGATGAGCGGCGGCATCTTGCTGGGTGAAGAGATCCCCGAGAGCCGAGCGGCGAGGGTCACGACCCCGACGTCGGCCAAGGCGAGCAGCTCGGGAAGTCGGGCTTCCGGCTGGAAGGGGAGGAGCGAGAGCTGGGGGAGCTGCCCCTTCGTCACGGCGTCCTCGAAGAGACGACGCTGGCTGCCCTCGCCGGCGACCACGAAGCGGATGCCGGTCTCGTCCTTCAGCTCGTGCATGGCGGCGAGCAGGGCTTCGAGGTCGTGGGTGGCGCCGAGGTTGCCGGAGTAGAGGACGACGAGCTCGTCGCCCAGGTCGAGCTCCGTTGCCAGGGTGTTCTCGCTCCGTGGGAGCGGGCGGAGCCGTTCGAGGTCGGCGGCCACGGGGATGACCTCGACTGCCAGGTCGTCGCCGGCGGCCTCGCGGAGTCGGTCGGCCATTCCGTCACCGAGAGTGATGACCAGCTCGGCGCCCCGCAGCGCGCGACCGTGGAGGCTCCGCCAGATGCGCAGCAGCGGGTTCTTCTCCCCGGCGAAGCCCATGGCGCTCACGGCCTCCGGGTAGATGTCCCATTCGAGCAAGGCGTAGCGGAGGCGGAGGAAGGGAGCGAGCAAGCCGATCAGCAGGGGGAGGAAGGGCGGGTTGGTGAGGACCAGCAGCGGCGGTCGCTCCCGTCGTGTCAGCAGCTTCAGGGCGACGTGCGCGGTGGCCGACAGCCAGCACCTCAGCCGCGATCGGTTCGACTCCCGGACGTAGGGCGTCAGGGGCTCGACCTCCACGTCGGGCAGCGGCGGCGAGGGCACCGTCCCCGTCCACAGCTCCAGCGGTCCGAGCGACCGGGAGAGCTGCTCCAGCCAGCGCGTGAAGAAGTGCGGATGGGCCTGGCTGAGGACCAGGAGACGAGGGGGTTGCGGGGACACGGTGCTCGCGACGACGAGGGGGAGGGAACGGCCGGGCAGGACACCCGGGACGACGCCGGGACAGTAGCACGACCGGCCTCGGCCCGACCGGCCGCCCGGTCCGCTCCGAGCGGGCCTCGCGACGGGGTCGAGTCGGGACGGAAGCACGGTAGGCTCCGCGCGTGAAGGTGTTGATCCCGCTGCTGAGCATCAAGCCGCAGTCGACCTCGTCGATCGTCTACGTCGAGGGCTTGCTCCCGCCGCTCGTCGAGCGTCTGGGCGGGGACTGCGTGGTGCTCTCGACACCCTTCCTCGCCGACCGCATCGGCGAGCTCGGCTGCGACGTGGTGCGGCAGCCGACGCCCAACGGCCGGATCGCGCGACTCCTCATCGCCCGCCGCGCCGTGCCGCGGGTCTTCGCCGACTTCGGAGCGGATCGCTATCTCGTCCCCGACGGTCAGCTCCTGCCGACCGGACCCCGGTCGCCGACGGTCATCACCCTCCACCACCATCTCAACTTCTCCCAGCCCGAGGGAGAGCCGCTGGGGCGGCGGCTCTACTGGCGCTTCTGGCTCGACGACGCCATCCGACGCACGGCGGGGCGAGCCGACGTCCTCATCGCGCCGAGCCACGCCTTCGCCGAGGAGTTCGAGGAGCTCGTGCCCGAGTCTCGCGGTCGGCTGCGGGTGGTCTCGCACGGGGTCCACCCGTCGTTCTCGCCCGAGGCCGCACCGGCACCTCCCGAGCCGACGCCGAGCCTCCTGGTCATCGGCAACCCGAGCCCCTACAAGAACGTGGTCGTCGCCTGCGATGCCTTCGCCCGTCTCGCCTCGTCGATCCCGCACCGCCTGGAGCTGGTGGGTCTCACCGAGGAGGACCTCGACCGCCTCGGGCAGGGTCGAGGCTGGTCGGACGAGGCGCGTCGACGGATGGCCCCCCTCGGCGGGCCGCCCCGGCAGGAGCTCCCCGGGCTGCTCCGACGGGCCGATGTCCTGCTTCATCCCTCGAGGGTGGAGTCGTTCGGCCTCCCCGTGCTCGAGGCCCTGGCCTGCGGCACGCCGGTGGCCTGCTCTGCGCTGCCGTCCCTGCGAGAGCTCACCGACGGGGCGGCTGCCCTGGCGCCGGTGAACGACGCCGAGGCCCTGGCCGCGGCGGTGAGTGAGCTCCTGGCCGAGGCCGAGTCGGACGCAGCGACCCGGCGGGACAGGGGATTGGCCATCGCCGCGGCCCGATCGTGGGCGGCCTGCGCCGGAGCGGTCGCCGACTTGCTGGCCGAGTCGTGACGGGGGCCTCGGGCGCCAGGCTGGAATGCTGATCGCTCCTGCTGACCGTAGGGGAGTCGGATTGACATGATCGGCTCGTGGCGGTCCTCCCAGAGGAGCGCGCTCCCGAAGGACTGTCCGTCGTCATCCCGGTCCTCAACGAGCGCGACAACCTCGAAGCCCTGCATGACGGTCTCGTGACGGTCCTCGACTCGCTCGAGCGTCCGAGCGAGGTCATCTACGTCGACGACGGCTCCAACGACGGATCGTCGGAGTGGTTGGTCGCCCTGGCCGAGCGGGACTCCCGGGCTCGCGTGGTGCGGCTGGCTCGGTCCTTCGGTCAGACCGCGGCGCTCTCGGCGGGCATCGACCACGCTCGCCACGACGTCGTCGTCACCATGGACGCCGACCTTCAAAACGACCCGAAGGACATCCCGCGTCTGCTCGAGGAGCTGGCCGACGGCGCCGACGTCGTCTCGGGCTGGCGGCGTGAGCGGCACGACGCCTTCTGGAGCCGCCGCTTCCCCTCCTGGCTGGCCAACGCCCTGGCCGCGCGTCTCACCGGCCTCGGGCTGCACGACTTCGGCTGCTCGCTCAAGGCCTACCGACGTCATCTCTTCGACTCGTTCCGGCTCTACGGCGAGATGCACCGCTTCGTGCCCGCCTACTGCGCCTGGGCCGGAGGTCGGGTCGTCGAGGTCGAGGTCGCGCATCACCCGCGACGCGCCGGCCGATCGAAGTACGGCATCGGTCGCACCGGGAAGGTGCTCCTCGACCTGCTGACGCTCAAGCTCCTTCTCGACTTCGGCAGCCGACCCATCCACCTGTTCGGAGCGGTCGGCGTCGGGAGCTGCATCATGGGTTGCATCGCCGGGGCCGTGACGCTGATCCAGCGCTGGCACGACCCCACCGCCTTCGTGCACCGCAACCCGCTCATCCTGCTTGCCGTCTTCCTGTTCCTGCTCGGGGTGCAGGTGGTCATGCTCGGCTTGCTGGCCGAGATCGGCATCCGGACCTACCACGAGGCCCGCGGCGCACCGCCTTACGTCGTCGCTCGGGTCCACGGGACGACCCCGGGTCCGCAGGAGGTCGAGACGACGTCGTCGGCGCGAGTGGCCGACGGAGGCGCTGCGTGAGCTTCATCGAGCGTCGCTTCGAGCTGCTCGTCGGACTCTCCATCGCGGCCACCTCGGCGGCGATGGGCTGGGCGGTGGCCACCGGTGAGAGCAAGCCGCTGGTCCTGACGGCCCTGTTCACGCTGCACGTCCTGCTCCGACGCTGGCGCTTCCAGGACTTCTATCTCCTGGCGATCTCGATCTCGGCCCTGGGGCAGTGGCGTCTCGGCTTCGTCGTGGACGAGGCCGACGTCCGGAAGTGGCACGCCCTCTTCGCGATGGCGGGCGTGTCGGCCATGACAGTCATCGTCTGGTTGCCGGAGAAGCCCTGGCCGGGGCGGTACCACCTCCTCGTCGGCAGCTTCCTCGGGCTCTGTGTCTGGTCGATCGACTGGTCGATCCAACCGGTTCAGAGCTTCCAAAAGGCCGGCGTGTTCGGCGTCGCGATCTGCGTGGCGTGGATCGGGGCCTGGGCCCATGCCGGACGCTTCGAACGGCTGCGAGCGCTGGTCGACGTCCACGTCGACTGGCTCTGGGCGGTGTTTCCGCTCAGCCTGCTCGTCGCGCCGCTGGGCTCCTCGTGGGGTGGCGGTCTCAGCCGCTTCCGTGGGGTCTTCTCCAACCCCAACTCGCTGGGCTTCTTCTGCGGTGCTGCGCTGCCGCTGCTGTTCGCGCTGTCGCTGACCGAGCCGCGTCCGATGCGTCGTCGCTTCACCCGCTTCTTGCTGGTCTGTGCGGTGCTCTGCGCCCTGCTCTGTGGGTCGCGGGGCGCCCTCGTCGGGGCGATGATCGGCATCGGTCTCTACGCGGCCTGTCGCTGGCCGATGCGGGTCTTCCAGCTCTCGATGGTCGGTGGGCTCATTCTGTCCACGGTGGCGTTGGTGGTCGCGAGCCTGGGCCACGAGTTCCAGGACGTCATGGTCGCCGTGCTCGACAAGCAGGTGCGCTTCGACACGCTCTGGACCCTGTCGAACCGCACGCTGATCTGGGCGGTGGCCATCGCGATAGGACAGAACCGTCACTGGCTGGGCCACGGGTTCGGGGTGGGGGACAACCTGTTCGGTCTCTACGGTCTCGACTCGAAGAGGGGGCCGTTGCCCGCCGTGCACAGCAGCTACCTCGAGGCCTACATGAACATCGGCCTCATCGGGACCAGCCTGATGGTGCTCGTGATCGCGGCATGCCTCTTCGCCGGAATCCGCTGCTACCTGCGCGATCGTCACGGCACCCACGGCCTGCTCGCCCTCGCCCTCACCGCGAGCGCGACAGGGACCGCCCTGCACGGCGCGGTCGAGACCACGCTGCTCTCCGTGGGCAACCCCTGGTCGCTGCCGTTCTGGATGACGCTGGCGCTCATCGTGCGGCTGTCCGGCATGACGCCGAAGTCCGGCGTCGCCCCTCCGTGACGAGTCCTCGCCTGAGCCCGCTGGGAGAGCTCACCCGTCGGGCCCTGAACGACGAGACGCTCGAGCCGCTCAGCACGTCGGAGGAGGAGGCCTGGCTCGAGTTCCTGACCGAGCGTCGTCTCGTGCCGGAGCTGTCGGCCCTGCCGGCGCGGAAGGCGCTCTCGATGGAGGCGCAGACGCGTCTTGCGATCGAGCGGGGACGGGTGGAGGTGTTGGGACGGAGACGTCGTGCGGCGGTCGAGCGCGTCGGTGCGGCGCTGCATGCCGAGGGCGTCGTCGCTCAGCTCTACAAGGGCGAGGCCGTGGTGCGGCTCACCCACGGTGAGCTGGGTCGCCGACCCATGTCCGATCTCGACCTGGTCGTCCTGCCCGAGCAGGTGGCACCGGCCGAGGCGGCCCTGACGACGGCCGGCTTTCGCCGTACCGGTCACGACACCGCCTTGCACACCGTGTGGCGTCTCGAGACGGGCGGCGTCGACGGGGGAGAGGGACTCTGTCTCGAGCTGCACCTCGATCTCTTCCCCCCGCCTCATCCCTTCGACCTGCAGGTCGGGCGCTTCTTCGAACGCGGTGTCGAGGCGGGCGTGCCGGGGCTTCAGCTTCCCGGTCTCGTGGATGCTTTTCTCTTGCAATCTTTTCACCTGATCTTGTTCGAGCAGGACGGCGCCAAGACCTGGCCGACGCTGCGCGATCTCGCCCTGCTCTCCCGTCGTCTCGTCGACGAGCGTGGGGAGGAGGGCGTCGCCGAGCTCTGCGACGAGGCCGATCGACGCGGGCTCGGCGCGCTGGCGCGATCCACGTGGACACTGGCCGGCGTGGCCGGGGCTCCCGCCTGGCCGAAGGCCGTCGCGCCACGGGCGGCGCCCTGGCGGAGAGCTCTCGCCCTGCGCCTGTCGAACGGTGAGCTCGTGCGGGGGCTCGCGGAGGACGGAACACCGCGACCGCGCCGACTGACTCGTCGCTTCTCGGCGGCGCTCTGGCACGAGCGCTCCCTGACCTCGGCTCGAGCACTGGTCCGGGGCGTCCTGGGGACGTCGTCGGAACGAAGCCTGGGCGGCACGGCGTCACGCGTGGGGCGTCACGCCCTCGCGCTCTTGCGAGCTCGACGATGAAGCGCCCCTGGATCTCATTGCTCGGCCTGGGGCTGCTGTCGGCGTTGGCTCGCTGGTTGTACTGGTTCGTCGTCGATCCGACGCCGGCCATGCAGGGGCTCACCAGCAAGTACCTGCTGGTCGCTCGCTTCCTCGCCGAGGGACGCGGCTTCACCTTGTGGGTGAGCAGCTCGGGTGAAGTCATCCCCTACGTCGAGCGCTTGCCGGGCTATCCCGTGCTGCTCTTCTTCTTCCGCGCGCTGGTCGGCGAAGAGACCGTGGCCCTGCGTCCGCTGCACTGTCTCATCGGCGGAGCGACCTCGGTCCTTCTCGTCCTCCTGGGCCGTCGGCTCGGAGGGGAGTGGGTCGGCTGGGCGACGGGGCTGCTTCACGCGCTGTGGCCGCCGTGGTGGCGCAGCGACGGCGAGCTCCTGGAGACGGGGTGCTGCGGTCTCGCGCTCGTCCTCGTCACCCTGGCCACCTTCCGCTTCGTCGAGGAGCGGACCTGGCGTCGTGGCATCGAGCTCGCGTTGCTCGGCGTGCTGGCCGCGGTCTTGCGTCCCGACAACATGATCGTCGCGCCGGCGACCTGGCTGGCCCTGCTCGGGCTGCGCGTGCCGTCGAAGGAGATCGCGCGCACGATGCTGCCGTTCGTGGTCGTGTTCCTCACGCTGGCGTTGAGCTGGGGCGCTCGCAACGCACGCGTGGCCGACGGCTTCTTCGTGACCTGCGGGCTCGGCAACAACTTGCTGCAAGGCTTCGGCGAGTCCGTGTCCGGACCGGACGCTCCCTACGGCGACCGCAACATCTCCGCGCAGGAAGGGCACTCGGCGACGTACTGGCCCAACCCCGGTCAGCGCGACGCGGAGCGACGACGTCGCGCCCTGGAGCTGATCCGCGCCCAGCCGGTGACCTGGGGGCTCGGCTGTCTCAAGCGCATTCCCGTCCTGCTCTCCCTGCACCCGGGGCCGCTGTGGCCGGGCGGTGTCGGCCTGCGTGAGCAGCTCGAACGCGTTCGCAACGAGAACCCGGGTCTGCCGCGACAGTCCGGCGCCATCCGAGCGGCGTTTCGCGCGTTGAGCGAGCGTCCGTTCCATCTCCTCTTCACCCTGGGATGGACTCCGCTCTTCTGGGGCCTCGTCGGTTGGGGCGCCTGGGTCGGCCTGCGTTCGGGTGAGGCCTCGCTGCGGGTCGCCGCCTGGTGCGTCGGGTCGGTGCCCTTCGTCGGTCTCGTCTCGCACCTTCCCCTGCACGCCGAGCCGCGTTACTTCCTGCCCTTCGCCGTTCCGCTCATGGCCTGGATGGGCCTCGGGTTGGCCGCGCTCTTCCGACGTCGGCAGCACGAGGCCGTCGAGATCGCTTCGTGACGCAGGGCCGGCCCAGGGCGACGCCGCTTCCCGTCGTCCTGCTCCTGCCGGTGCTCGGCGACGCGCGTCTGATGAAGCGGCGGGCCCTGCTGGAGCGAGCCGGCGCCAGCACCGTCTCCCTGGGCTTCGAACGAGAGACAGGCGTGGTCGAGGGCTGGCCTCCCCGCGTCGAGCGGCTCGGGCTGGTGGAGGAAGGGCGTCTGCTGCGAAGGCTGGGTCCCTACCTTCGCGCCCTGCCCCGGATCCGTCGCGAGCTGCGCCACGCCCGAGCGGTGATGGCCTTCGGCTCCGACCTCGGTCTCCTAGCTTGGTTGGCCGGGAGGGGGTTGCCTGCGCCGCCGCCGTTGGTGGTGGAGGTCGCCGACGTGCGCGAGCCGCTGCTCCGTTCCGGACCGTCCGGGTGGGTCCTGCGCTGGCTCGAGCGCTTCGTCCTCCGTCGGGCGCGCTGCGTCGTGACGACGTCGCCGGAGTTCGCCGAGAGCTGGTTCGTGGAGCAGCAGGGCTTGCAACCATCGCAATTGATGGTGATTGAGAACAAGCTGATGCAGCCGCTCGGCGGTCCGCTGTCGCCGGCCCCGTTCACGGCGAGGGGGGAGGGGCGCCTGCGCATCGGCTGGCACGGGCTGCTGCGTTGTCGACGCAGCTTGGAGCTGCTGCGAGAGCTCGTGACGCGCTGGCCGGATCGTTTCGAGGTGCACGTCCGAGGCGTGGCGTGCCCACCGGTGATCACGGAAGCCGAGCTCGAGACGACGCCGGGGTTCCGATGGGAGGGGCCTTACCGCAGCCCGGAGGACCTCGCCGAGCTGATGGAACCCATCGACCTGTGCTGGGCCGCACATCTCCACGGGAAGAGCAACGCGCTTTGGGCCCGTGCGACACGCGGCTATGAGGCCCTTCACTTCGCGCGTCCCGTCGTGTTGCAGGAAGGAACGCCTGATGCGCGGCGTTTCGAAGAGTGGGACGTCGGCCTGCGTCTCGACCTGCGACGTCGTGACGATTGTCTGGCTCGTCTCGGGGCCCTGGAGCCCTCGATGCTGCGTTCCTGGCAACGCCGAATGAGCGTTTTGCCCCGTTTTCTAGGCCTCCACTCCTCCGAGCACGAAGAAATCCTGAATCGCATCGGTTGACGGAGCTTGGAGAGTCACTTCGGGGCGTGGTTTTCGGCTCCCGAAGTAGGCCTTGCAACGCATTGAGAGAAGCGTGATTGCGTCGATCCCCAAAAGCTCGAAAAAAGGTCCTAGGAAGTGTCGAGAACGGCCTTGACACCCTCCGAAGACCTCGGATAGAGTTGGCACCGAATCGCTTGCCAGACAGACGCAACTGCCTGATTCGTCAAGGCTTACGAGAAACCCGGCCACTGACTGCCTGGGGTGTTCGCGTCCGCAAGGAGGACTTGATGTTCGCTAGCTGGTCTAGGACGAGGTCGGCCGTCGTCGCCGGTGTCGCTACCGCCGCCCTGGTTCTCGTTGCCAACCCCGAGGCTCAGGCCTTGGAAGGCATCCAGAGCAGTCACGCCATCTTCTACCCGTCGCTCGAGCTGGTTTACCAGCACGACGACAACTTCTTCCTCTCGGAGTTCAACGAGGTCAGCGCCGACAGCTTCTTGGCGCGCGCCAACTTTGCTCTCGAGATTCCCGGTGCTCGGCACAACCTCCGCTTGGAGTACTCGCCGCAGTACCGCAACGTGAACGTCAACCAGGGGAGCTTCGATCTCCAGGACAGCACGTCTCACTTCTTCGATCTCCAGGCGCACCTGCATGGCTCGTCGGTGTTCTCCGTCGACATCGCCAACTCGTACGCGCTGGGCAGCCTCGAAGTCGACTCCATCGACCCGAACCGTGGTGAGCTTCTCAACCGCGCTGGTTCGCGTTTCTGGAGCAACCGCCTCAACGTCGACTTCAACTGGGAAGGCAGCACCCAGGGCGCGACCATCAGCGTCGGTCGCTTCGACTCCAACTGGGATGACCTGGCCACCTCGGCTCCGTCCTGGTTCGAGCTGAACGAGACCACCTTCGGCGCCGAGTACGCCTACAAGTTCACGCCGCTGTCGCGTTTCGTCGTCGGCATCAGCTTCGCCGACACGAGCCAGACTCCGACTGGCGCTCTCCGCTCCACCGCGGGCATCCCGAACGGTGTCGACCCCAACTCGAACCGTCTCGGTGTCCACTTCGGCTTCGCCGGTGAGCTCGGTCGCACGACGACCGGTTCGGCCAAGATCGGCTTCGCGAGCCTCGACTACGACCAGAACGCCGGTAACAACGCGGACTGGGACGGCGTCACGCTCGATGCGGCCATCACCAAGGCCTTCTCGCGCTACTCCAAGCTCGCCTTCAGCGCGAACCGCAACGTCAACTTCTCTGGCTTCGCCACTGATGTCGGCGGTAGCCCTGTCTGGAACACCTACTACGTGTCCAACCGTGGTGCGGTGACCTTCACCCAGCAGCCGCAGGGTGGTCGTGTCTTCTGGTCGCTCAAGGGCGCCTTCCAGCGCAACACCTACGACCAGCTCGCTCCGACCGGCCGTGGTGGCTTCTCCGAGCGCGAGGACGACATCACGTCGCTCCGCGCCGAGCTCGGTTACCACCCGCTCGAGCACCTCTCGCTGCGGTTCAACTACCGCTACGAGGAGCGTGAGTCCAACCTGGTCGGCTTCGGCTACACGGACAACCTGATCATCTTCCAGGCCCAGCTCGGCTTCTAGTCCGGCTTCGGTCTCCGGGCCCTCGGGTCCGGCGCAAGGGGGTGATGCTTCGGCATCACCCCCTTTGTTCTGTCTTGGAGCCTCTTCGTCGAGATTCCGCTCCCACGAGTGGCCCGACTTCATGTAGGCTCCGGCGTCTTCTCAGGTACTTGGAGCCTCCGGCGGTCCGGTTGATGGGGGAGGTCGCGGTCGGGTGCTCGCCCGTCTCGACTGGCCTCTCGGCGAGGGGGCCAGGTACGCTGAACATGCCCTGATGGCATCAGGCGCCCGGCCTGTCATGATCGGTCGTCCGCTCCCACCGCAACCACCATCCAGTGGACTCCCTGCCATGCGTTCGAGCTTGCTCACCTTCCTCTGCCTGACCCTGGCCGCATCGGCCCACGCCCAGGGCAGTTACCTGGTCGGCCCCGGAGACGTCCTCGCCGTGTCGATCCGCGCAAGCGGTGGTGGGGAGGGGGTCGGTAGCGACCAAGACCTCCAGGTTCCCAGCGACGGCCACATCGACGTCGTCTCGGTCGGACGCGTCAAGGTGGCCGGCATGCCGACGTCGAGCATCTCCGACGAGATCCGTCGGCGATTGCGCGAGGGAGGCATCTTCAACAAGCCGACGGTGGCGGTGAACGTCTCCGAGTACGGCAGCCAGCCCGTGTCGGTCCAGGGCGCCGTGTCTCAGCCGCTGCTCCACTATCTCAGCGGACCGACGACGCTGACCGAGATGCTCGCCCTGGCGGGTGGCATCGATGCCGAGAAGGCCGGCCCCGCCATCCAGGTGCGACGGCACGCGGGCGAGATCGTCAGCATCAGTCGCGACGTGCTGTTCGGGCCGGACCCGCAGGCGGCGCGCCGCGCCGACCTCTCGATCCAGTCACGTGACACCATCGACGTGCCGCACGCGGATCGCTTCTGCATCAGCGGCAGCGTCGACAAGCCCGACTGCTACCCGCTGGAGGAGGGCACTCATCTCATGACCGCCCTCGCCCTCGCCGGTGGGTTCCGCAAGGACAGCCCGCCCCCGCGCAAGCTGACCATCCTTCGTGCCCAGGGTCAGCGTCGGATCCCGGTGCAGCTCAAGGAGCTCGAGAGCAACGACGCCTGGCCGCCGGAGATCCTTCCCGGCGACGTCATCGTTGCTCCGTTCATTCGTGACAAGGTGACCGTCGGTGGTCACGTGACCACGCCGGGACGCTACGACTGGGAAGAGGGGATGACCGTGTCGGATGCCGTGATGGTCGCCGGTGGTGTCGAGACCGACATCTTCCCGGGCAACCTCAAGAAGGTGCACCTGACTCGCGGCAGCCAGCTCACGGTGATCAACGTTCAAGACATCGTGCGCAGCGGGAATCCCGACGTCCCGCTCGAGCCGGGTGACCGCATCTTCGTGCCCAAGAGAAAGATCTGATCGGTGAGCAGTCCGGAGCAGGGTCGCCAAGCCACCACCTGGGACTACGCCGGCATCCTCTGGCGTGGTCGCTGGGTGCTCTTCCTCTGCGTGCTGCTGACGTCCGCCATCGCGGTGGCCGTCACCTTCACGGTCAAGAAGCGCTATCGCGCGACCGCGATGCTCGAGATCCGGCTGTCCAGTGGTCGGCTGCTCGGCTCGGCGCGGGAGAGCGACAACCTGCGCGGGTACTTCGACAAGGACCAGGCCTTCAAGACCGAGTTCGTCCGCATGCGGGCGCGGGGCCTCCTGCAGCAGGCGCTCGATCGACACGACCTGCTCAACGCGCTTCCCGATCTCCAGGACAGCAGCGATCCAGTCGAGCTCATCCGTCGACTGGTGAGCGTCGAGCGCGTGCCGCAGACCAACGTCGCCCGGGTGAGAGCCGTGTGGTTCTCCGCCGAGGGCGCCGCGTTGCTGGCCAACTCCGTCGTCGACACCTATTGCGACGTCACGCTCGAGTCGCAGCGGGAGCGAGGCTCTGCCCGCGTCGAGAGTCTCAAGGCGTCGGCCGGATCGACCGGTGGCGCCCGGCGGCAGTTCCTCGTCAATCAGCTCGCCGAGCTCGAGGGACGTCCCGATCCCGACAAGGTGTTCACCTTGACGGTGGTCGAGGAGGCCGAGGGCGACGGCTTCGACAGCCTGCGGAACCAGTGGCGCGAGGTCCGCACCGAGCTTCGGGAGAAGGAGGCGATCTTCGGCCCCAACCATCCCGAGCGTCGTGCGATCAACCGCAAGCTCGGTGAGGTGCGCAGCCAGATCAACGAGGCCGTGGCGGCGCTGAGGGATCGGCTCGAGAAGGAGCTCGCCGCCATCGGTGGTGCCACCGAGGACTCGCAGTTCGTCGCCGAGCCCGAGCGCGTGGTCGACGAAGAGATCCAGAAGAACATGCTCGAGGCCATCCAGGAGCTCACGCTCATCACGCAGCTCGCGGAGTCGCGGGGTGCCGTGCTCGATCCTGCGGTGGAGCCTCGACGTCCTTTCGCTCCGCGCCTGAGCCTCAACCTGGCCCTGGCGGCCATCGTGGGGCTCGGCTTCGGTTCGGGCATCCTCCTGTTCCGGGATCACCTCGATACCTCCGTGCGCTCGATCGAGCACGTGGAGGAGGGGATGGGCCTGCCGCTCCTGGCGGTGGTCCCCAAGCACGGGCAGGAGATCGACGCGGTCAGCCGGGAGGCCTACCAGACCCTCCGAACGGGGCTGGTCTTCGCCTCGGGAGGACAAAAGGGCGCTGCCTTGATCACGTCGACGGCTCCGGCCGAGGGCAAGTCGAGCGTCTCGCTCCAGCTCGCCCGGGCCCTGGCCTCGACTGGCTCGTCCGTGCTCCTCCTCGACGGCGACCTCCGACGACCCGGGCTCACCGGCGCCATGGCCGGTCAGGCCAAGGGCGGCCTCACCCGGCACCTCATCGCCGACGAGAACGACGACTGGCGCGACCACGTGGTCGAGCTCGGTCAGCGGCTTTCGCTGATGCCGACGGGCCCGCTGCCGCCCAACCCCTTGCAGGTGCTGGGGATGCCGCGTTTCCGCGCTCTCCTCGACACCCTGCGCGCCGAGCACGACTGGCTCATCGTCGACTCTCCGCCCGCTGGATCGGTCTCCGACGCCCTCGTCCTGGCCGACGTCGTGCAAGACGTCGTGCTGGTCCTGAGGCACGACAAGACCGATCGGGACGCCGCCACGCGCATCTCCAAGCGGCTCGAGGGAGTGGGGGCTCGCGTCGCTGGAGCCGTCCTGAATGGGGTCGACATGAAGCAGGCCTTCAACCGTCGCTACTACGGTCGCTTCCAATACGGGCGCGGTTACGGCCAGGCCGACGTTCAGTCGGCCTGACGTCGGGCCCGCAAGTGCTTGATATCTGGGCACTTGTGGGCTCTTGACAGGCATCCGGGCCGTCTCCTATGATCACGGCGACTGGGATGCTCACGCCCTCCGAGTCAGCCCTCGCGTCGAGGAAGGTCGTTTCTTGCGGCCCCCGAGACGAATGGCGTATCGCGCGGCGTGAAATGATTCAGCCGTGCTTGAAGGGGCCCTCGAGGGCTCGAGCAAAGGAAGAAAAAGATGCAGAAGGCAGCTCGGAAGATCGGTTTCGGCCTCGCCGTCACCGCGCTCATGTCGGCCCTTGCTCTCCCGGCTTCCGCCCAGACCTTCGGTCGGGCGATTGCCGAGGGTGAGTACGCGACCGAAGGTTACTTCGCCATCCTCATCGTCGAGGAGATGCGTCGTGACGTCCGCCAGACTTGGAACGCCGAGAACGCCATCGCGGCGCTCTCGCAGCTCGGCATGGAGCCGCTCGACGGTTGGGACGCCAACGCGACCCTGACCGAGGGCGCGATGGTTCACATGCTTCGCTTCATCGACATCGCGATCTTCACCGAGAACGCTGAGCGCGAAGTCACCAAGCTCGAGGCGCGCTCGATCATCAAGAAGTTCCGCCGTGAGTTCGTGGCGAACATCGAGGACTTCATCCTCAACGACAACACCACGACCACCTCGGTCGACGACTGGACCCTGGAGCACCCCTCCCCCTGAAGTCTTCCGACTTCAGGACTGAGTCCAGCACGCCGCCGGTCGCTCAGGCTTCACGCAAGCTGACTTGACCGTGGCGACTCGGGGGCCGTCGAGCATGCTCGGCGGCCCTCGTCGTGTCTGTCCCTCCCGAATCGAGCCTCCATGAGCACCGAGAACACGCCGAGCGGCACCACCCAGACCGACGAGGGCGGGCTGCTCGCTCGCGCGGCCCGGCGCTGGCGCCAGGGCCTGCTCGTCATCGGTGTCCTGGCTCTCGATCAGCTCACCAAGGCGTGGATCGTCTCGGAGCTCGCGCTGTACCAGCGGCGCGAGGTCATCCCCGGTCTCTTCGACCTCACCTACCTCGTGAACACGGGGGGCGTGTGGGGCCTGGGGCAGGGGCTCTCCCAGACGATGCGTCAGGTCATCTTCCTCGGGCTCCCGGTGCTCGTCACGCTGTTCGCGGCGTGGCACGCCCTTCAGCTCCCGTACCGCGATCGGCTGCGTCAGTGGTCGTTGGCCCTGGTCGTGGGAGGGGCGATGGGCAACCTCACCGACCGGTTCCGACTCGGTGAGGTGGTCGACTTCCTGCTGTTCTACCGGCAGGACTGGTCCTGGCCGGCGTTCAACATCGCCGACTCGTGCATCTGCACGGGCATCGGCGGCCTGCTGCTGTCGAGCTTCCTGCTGACGGAGGACGCCGACGAGGCGTCTCCCGTGTTGGACGAGGAGCCTCCGCCGTCGTCCAGCCCGCCGGACGAGCCGAGCGAGACGGCGGCCCCGACGACCCCTTGAGCCTGGAGCTCGCGCCGACGCCGGCCGGCGTCATCCCCGCCCTCGCGTTTCTTCTTTCCAGCGAGGTCGGCGCCTGGACCGTGGGGGAGCGCAAGCTCGCTCGGCGAGTCCGTTGGCTGCACCTCATCGGCCTGGCCGTCGTGCTGCTCACGGTGGTCGTGATCGCCGCTGTCCGGGGGCACCTGGACTTCGAGCTCGGCTCCCTGGTTCGGGTGCTCACCGGCCCTTGGCCGCTCTCGCAGGTGCTGATCGGCCTGACGCCCGTGGTCACGACGGCAGCCCTCGTCGCGCGACGGCCCATGCGCCTGCTGGACGGGCTCGCGGTGGGCCTCCCCGCGTGGTGCGCCGCCTGGGTCGGCCTCCGACTGCTGACCGGGAGCGTCGGCCTCTCGCCCGCCCTGGCCGTGCTCGCGGGCTGTGGGCTCACCCTGGCCTGCTGCCTGCTCGTCGCACCCGATCCGAGCGCCGTCGGCACTGAGGACGCGGGCGGTCGCTGGGCCGGCGGGAAGGTGTCGGGGCTGGCCCTGCACGGCACGGGCGCCAGCCTGCTCATCGGCGCGGTGCTGCTGCCGGCGCCGCCGCCCTGGCCGCGGCTCGCCCTGGCCGTGCTCGCCACTCTCGCTGGGGGTGCGCTGCTGCTGGTCACGGCCTTGCGTCGGACTCGCGTGACGGTGGGGGAGTCGACAGACTAGTCTCCTCCGCGGTCGCCCCTAGCCGCGCCCCCGCTCTCGGACAGGATGTCTCGTCGTGTGGCCCCGTCTCGGTCCCTTGCCCGTCCCCACTCCCTACGGTCTCATGGTGGCGCTGGGGCTCATCGCAGCGCTCACCCTGACCGGGAAGCTGGCGCGTCGTCGCGGGATGGATCCGAAGGCCGTGCAGGACGTCCTCGCCTGGTCCTGCCTGGCGGGGCTTCTCGGTGCCAAGCTGCTGCTGGTGTTCGAGCAGCCAAGCGACTTCTTCCGAGAGCCGCTCGCCCTGCTCCTCCAGGGAGGCGTGTTCTACGGTGGCGTGCTCGCGGCGGCGGTCGTCACGCCCGTCCTCGCGCACCGCAAGGGCCTGCCCCTGCACGCGCTGGCTGACGTCTGCGCGCCCGCGCTGGCCCTGGGCCATGCCTTCGGTCGCATCGGCTGCTTCCTTGCCGGCTGCTGCTGGGGCCGTGCCTGCGACCTGCCCTGGGCGGTGGTCTATCACTCCGAGCACGCGGTGGCGCATCACTCGCTCGGCGGGCTCGCCGTGCATCCCGTGCAGGTCTACGAGGCGGGTGGTGAGCTGCTGCTCATGCTCGGCGCTCTCTGGCTGTTCTCGCGGCAGCGCTTCGCCGGTCAGACCTGGTGGACCTACGTGGTCGCCTACGGTGCGCTCCGCACCTGGCTCGAGACCTACCGCGGCGACCCGCGCGGACGCTGGTTCGGCGACCTGCTCTCGACCTCGCAGGTGGTCGGCATCGGCGCGATGGTCATCGGCCTGATCTTCCTCGTGTACTGCGCCCGGAAGCGGCACCCGCCCACGCCCCTCGATGACGACACGTCGTCGGGTGCCGACGGGCCGGACGGCGCGGCCGAGCTCGACGAGGCGGGGGTGCCGGTCTCGTGAGCTCGGAGCGTCTCGTCGTGCCGATCGAGGCACGGGGATCACGCCTCGACGTCTTCCTCATCGAGCGCTTCGAGCTGAGCCGCAGCTTGCTCGCGCAGCGTCTACGGGACGGTCTCGTCACCCGCAACGGCAAGGCGCTCAAGCCCGGCGTGAAGCTCAAGGGGGGAGAGGTCCTCGAGCTGGCCGAGGGCTTCGACGCCCCGCCCGACGACCCCGGAGCGCTGGAGCCCGAGGACCTGCCCCTCACCGTCCTCCACGCCGAGGACGAGTTCCTCGTCATCGACAAGGAGCCGGGGAGGGTCGTCCATCCCGGCGCGGGCGTGCCGGGAGGGACCCTGGTCAACGCCCTGCTGCACCACGAGGGGGAGCGGCTGCGCGAGGTCGGTGCTGCCGGTCGGCCGGGTCTCGTGCACCGGCTCGACCGAGGGACCAGCGGGGTCATGGTCGTCGCCCGGACCCGTGCGGCCCACGCCAAGTTGTCGGCGGCCTTCGCCGACCGTCGTGTCGAGAAGCGCTACCTGGCCCTCGCTCACGGCGACCCGGCGCCGACCGGGCGCGTCGATGCCCCCATCGCCCGCGACCCCCAGCACCGCACGCGGATGCGGGTGAGCGCTGAAGGGCGGGTGGCCAGGAGCAGCTGGGCCGCGGAGCGGCGTTACGGTCGTCACCTGGCCCTGCTCGAGGTCGGTCTCGAGACGGGCCGCACGCATCAGGTCCGGGTCCACCTCGCCCACCAGGGTCACCCGCTGGTGGGCGACGAGGTCTACGGCCCGGGGCGCTGGAAGGCCGTGAGCGACCCGCGGCTCCGGGCCCTACTCCGTCGCTGGGAGCGTCCGGCGCTGCACGCTCGCCGGCTGGTCTTCCCGCACCCGAGCACCGGGGAGCCCGTCGGCTTCGAGGCGCCCTTGCCGGCCGATCTCGTGGCCTTCCTCGAGAGCCTGGAGGGCTGGGCCTCCGGCTCCTGAAGACGGCGACTTTCGGGTTGGTACGGACGCCGATCTCGGCTCGGAAACGGGGGTCTCCGTGCTATCCTCCGCCTCTTCCTCGCAAGAGGCGGACCGTCTTCGATGGCCGGTTGACACCGTGGTCGACCAGCTCGTCGTGACGCTTCCCGGGGGCCGCGGGCACAGCCCCCTCACCCCCGGGTCAAACGGGGTGACCAGAGCGTGACGCTGAGGAAGACGCCACTGCACGCAGCACACGTGCGGCACGGGGGGCGGATGGTCCCCTTCGCGGGCCACGAGCTGCCCGTGCAGTTCGAGGGCGTGGTGGCCGAGCACCGAGCGGTGCGCACCAGCGCCGGCCTGTTCGACGTGTCCCACATGGGGCAGTTCTTCCTCGAGGGCGAGTCGGCCGAGGCGCTCCTCCAGTGGGCGACGCCCAACGACGTCGGCAAGCTCCGGAAGGGACGGGCGCACTACAGCTCGCTCCTCTCCGACGACGGCACCCTCATCGACGATCTACTGGTCTACCGGCTCGGCGACCAGCGCTTCGCCGTCGTGCCCAACGCCGCCAACATCGACCGGGACCGCGAGCGCCTGCTCGAGCTCGTCGCCCAGCGTGGCTTCGAGGGCTCGGTCACCCTGGACGACCAGTCCGCCGACCAGGCCCTGCTCGCCCTGCAGGGACCGAAGGCCATCGACGTCCTCGAGCGTCTCTTCGAGACCGAGGACGGGGGCAAGCGTCCTGCGAAGCTGCGCAGCTTCGGCTTCCTCCGGAAGGGGACCGTTGCCGGTCGGCCGTTCACGATGATCTCGCGCACCGGCTACACGGGTGAGGACGGCGTCGAGATCATGTTGCCCAACGCGGAGGCCGAGGCGGTCTTCGAGGCCTTGCTCGCGGAGGAGGAGGTCGCGCCCATCGGTCTCGGCGCTCGCGACACGCTCCGGCTCGAAGCGGGGCTCTGCCTCCACGGCAACGACATCGACGACACCGTCAGCCCGATCGAGGCGGGGCTCGACTGGACCGTCAAGCTGGGCAAGGGCGACTTCGCCGGTTCGGAGCGTCTCCGGAACGAGAAGGAGTCCGGCCCGAGCCGTCGTCTGATCGGGCTCGAGGTGCTCGGACGAGGCATCGCTCGCAACGGCCACGTCGTGCGTGCCGAGCCGGGTGGAGCCGAGGTCGGTCTCGTGACCTCGGGAACCCACTCACCCACGTTGGAGAAGGCCATCGCGATGGCCTTGGTCGAGGCGGGCGTCGCGGAGACCGGACGCGAGCTCGTCGTCGAGGTGCGCGGTCGGGAGCTCCCGGTCCGCGTGGTCGACCTGCCCTTCTACCGCCGGCCGTCGGCCGAGTAGCCGGACGTCCTGGAGAACGCAGCCGTGCAGCATCCCGAAGAGCTGAAGTACACCAAGGACCACGAGTGGGTTCGCATCGAGGGTGACACCGGCACCGTCGGCATCACCCATCACGCGCAGGACGCCCTGGGCGACGTGGTCTTCGTCGAGCTGCCCGAGCCGGGCGCCAACCTCGAGCGCGGCGCCGAGTTCGGCACGGTCGAGTCCGTCAAGGCGGTCTCCGAGCTCTACGCCCCGCTGTCGGGCGAGGTCCTCGAGGTCAACGAGGCGCTGGCCGACGCGCCCGAGACCGTCAACGACGATCCGCACGGCGAGGGCTGGATGCTCAAGGTCAAGATCGGCTCGACCGACGAGCTGTCCGAGCTCATGAGCGCCGCGGACTACCAGAAGCTCCTGGACGACTGAGCCCGCCGTTCCCTTGTTGACCCGCCCGGCTTGGTCGAGTTCGAGCACGAAGAGAGAAGCAGAGGAGGTCCCGTGGCCGAAGCGATGATGCACACGATGTTGCCCCTGGCGATGATGCGCAGCGGCAAGGTCCGCGACGTCTACCACCTCGGCGATCGGCTGCTGATCATCGCCACCGACCGCGTGTCGGCCTTCGACGTCGTCTTGCCCACGCCGATCCCCGACAAGGGCCGGCTCCTGACGGCGCTCAGCAAGTTCTGGATGGACGTCTTCCAGGACGTCCCGAACCACCTGGCCGACGACCAGACCCTGCCGCCGATGGTCGACGCCAACGACCCGCAGATCGTCGACCGCTCGATGATCGTCGACCGGCTCGACATGTGGCCCGTCGAGTGCGTGGCGCGCGGTTACCTCGCTGGCTCCGGCTGGGAGGAGTACCGGACGACCGGCAAGATCTGCGGTGTCGAGCTGCCCGAGGGCCTCAAGGAAGGCGACCGTCTCCCCGAGCCCATCTACACGCCGGCTCGCAAGGTCGACGACGGGCACGACGAGAACATCACCTTCGACCAGACGGTGGAGATCATCGGGGCGAAGGCCGCCGAGGAGCTGAGGGCGATCACCCTCGAGATCTTCGCGCGCGCCATGGAGATCTGCGAGGAGCGCGGCCTCCTGCTCTGCGATGCGAAGTTCGAGTTCGGCGTCCTGCCTTACGACGAGGAGGAGACCCCCATCCTCGCCGATGAAGTGCTCTCGCCCGACTCGTCGCACTTCTGGCCGAAGGAGCAGTGGCGTCCGGGCGGTCCGCAGGTGTCCTTCGACAAGCAATACGTCCGGCAGTACCTCATGCAGGTCGACTGGGACCGGACCCCGCCGGCGCCCGGTCTCCCCGAGAACGTCGTCGAGCAGACACGGCTCAAGTACCTCGAGGCCTACCGCCGGCTCACCGGGCAGGACTTCGGGTGAGCCCTAGCTCCCGGAACGGAGCCGTCGTGACGAGGGGGGCCAGGAGCCTGCGGCTCGTGGCCCTCGTTCTTCTCTGCCTCGGCGTCGCCACCACGGCCTGCCGTCGGGAGAGCACGCCCAAGACGGCCCGGGACTGGGCACGTGCGCTGCTCGACAAGTACCCCTATCCGGCCGTCACGGGTGCCGACGGGCAGGGGGAGGACGGACGTCTCGCGCCGCTCCTCGACTCCTACCTGCTCTACCTCTCGGCCGAGTCCGACGAGGAGCTGCTGGCCGCCGCGGCCTCCTTCGACGAGGTCGTGACGGAGATCCCCGACCTCACCGAGGCGCACCTCCTGCGCGGGGTCTGCCTGGTCCTGGCGCAGCGTCACCAGGAGGCCCTGGCGCCGCTCGAGGCCGTCGTCGCGGAGGCCCCTCGCTTTCCCCCCGCGCGCTGGTTCCTGGCCCAGGCCCTCTTCGGCCTGGGGCGCGACGAGGAGGCCCTGGGGCACCTGCCCGTCATCGTCGAGATCGGCGGGGAGTACGCCCCGGAGGCGGACCAGATCCTGGCCGTCGCCGCGCTCGAGAGCGACTGAAGCCCCCGGCAGGTAGGCTGTGAGCGCTCCCGAGGGGCGACACGAAAAAGCGATGGGAATTCCGTTCGGGACTGGTTCCTTCAGAAAATGAGCGGTAAGCTTCCCGCGAATCCTGACAGCGCCTGGGCCGGGGACCTGCACGACGAGGTCGCGCCGGGCAGTGGGATGGAGCTCGGGTGCCCACGCACCCAGCCCGCCGCCTTCCGGGACTCCGGCGCCGACGGTCGCGATGAATGCAACGGGTAGAGCGCGCCGTCCGACTCAGACAGTGACTCGACGGAGTCCATCGGGGGCGGCGACCACCAAGTCCGGGTTTCGAGCGTGAACTCCTTTCGAGATCTATCGATCAAGCGGAAGCTGACGCTGGTCATCAGCCTGACCAGCGCCATCACGCTCGGGCTGGCTGCGACCGCGTTCGTGATCTACGAGCTGGTCACCTTCCGCGAGGCCGCCGTCGAAGAGGTCTCGATGATCGCCGGTCTCATCGGCGACAACAGCGCCGGTGCCATCGCCAAGGGCAACCAGCTCGCGGTGGAGGAGACGCTCGACACCTTGTCGGTCCACGAGCACGTCCGGAGCGCGCGCATCCTCGACGCGAACGGACACACGGTCGCGAGCTACCTGCGATCGCGGGACGAGGCCCCGGTCGTCTCGACCGCGCAGCTCGATCCCCAGCACGTCTTCGAGGACGGCGAGCTCAGCGCGTCCCGGGTCATCGTCCACGAGGGGGCGACGGTCGGTAAGGTCGAGCTCGAATTCGACCTCGCGCAGGTCAACGTGAGGCTTCGGCAGTACGGCACCATCGTCGGCCTCACCCTGCTCGTGCTCGCCTTCGTCGCCTACCTCCTGTCGTCGCAGCTCCAGAGCGTCATCTCCGACCCCATCCTCCAGCTCGCGGATGCGTCGCGCCGGGTCACGGTCGACAAGGACTACTCGGTGCGCGCGAAGCAGGGAGGACGCGACGAGGTGGGGCAGCTCGTCGGCGCCTTCAACGAGATGCTCGACGAGCTCCAGGAGCGAGAGCGCGAGCTGGCCGACAGCCACGCCCTGCTCGAGCAGAGAGTCGAGGAGCGCACCCACGAGCTCGAGGCCGAGATCGGGGAGCGTGAGAAGACCGAGGCCCGCCTGCGCCAGGCCACGGTGGAGGCCGAGTCGGCGGCCCAGGCCAAGAGCGAGTTCCTCGCCAACATGAGCCACGAGATCCGCACGCCGATGAACGCCGTCATCGGCATGACCGGCCTGCTGCTCGACACCGACCTCAACCCCGAGCAGCGCGAGTTCGTCGACACCATCCGCGGCAGTGGCGATGCGCTGCTGTCGATCATCAACTCGATCCTCGACTTCTCGAAGATCGACGCCGGCAAGCTCGAGCTCGAGTCCCAGCCCTTCGAGCTGCGTCGCTGCATCGAGGAAGCCCTCGACCTCGTCGCCTCGGCGGCGGCCGACAAGAAGCTCGAGCTGGCCTACGTCGTCGAGAGCGACGTCCCGCAGACGCTCACCGGCGACGTCACGCGTCTCCGGCAGGTGCTGGTCAACCTGCTCAGCAACGGCGTGAAGTTCACCGAGCAGGGCGAGGTCACCATCACGGTCAGCTCCCGCAAGATGTGGGTCTCGGACCAGGCGCGTCGGGGCGCACCCGAGGTGGACGCGGCGGGCGTTCCCTACACCGTGCACGAGCTGCACTTCGCGGTGAAGGACACCGGCTGCGGCATCCCCGAAGACGCCCTGGGCAACCTCTTCCAGTCGTTCACCCAGGTCGACTCGTCGACCACGCGGCGACACGACGGCACGGGCCTGGGGCTCACCATCGCCAAGCGGCTCACCGAGCTCATGGGTGGCGACATGGAGGTCGAGAGCGAGCTGCATCTCGGGACGACCTTCCGCTTCACGATTCTCGCGGCCGAGGCGCCCGATCAGCCCCGGGCGGAGATCCCCATCGACGCTCAGGCGCTCAACGGCAAGCGCCTGCTCATCGTCGACGACAACGCGACCAACCGACGCATGCTCACCTTGCAGTCGGAGTCCTGGGACATGGTCCCGTCGGCGGCGGGCTCCGGTCCGGAGGCGCTCGCCTGGCTCGAGGAGGGGCAGGAGTTCGACGTCGCGGTCCTCGACGTGCAGATGCCGGAGATGGACGGGGTCATGCTGGCGCGCGAGATCCGCAAGCGCCCGGAGGTGGCGGACCTGCCGCTCATCCTCCTGACCTCGATCGGCTGGCAGTGGAAGGGGCTCGACGAGCTCAACCTCGCGGCCTTCCTCACCAAGCCCATCAAGGCCTCACAGCTCCACGACGTGCTCATGGGCGTCTTCGTCGAGCTGCCGGAGGTGAGCCCGGTCCAGGCTCAGCAGCTCGACGACCGGCTCGCCACGCGCTTGCCGCTGCGCATCCTCTTGGCCGAGGACAACGTGGTGAACCAGAAGGTCGCGCTGCGCATCCTCGAGCGCATGGGCTACCGGGCGGACATCGCCAGCGATGGCGTCGAGGCGGTGCGAGCGCTGCGTCGTCAGCATTACGACGTGATCCTCATGGACGTCATGATGCCGGAGATGGACGGCCTCGAGGCCACGCGTCGGATCCGGCAGGACTGGTCGGGGGACGGGACGCCGCCGCGCATCATCGCGCTCACCGCGTCGGCCCTCACCGAGGATCGCGAGGCCTGCCTGGCGGCGGGCATGGACGAGTTCATCGGCAAGCCCGTGCGGGTCGAGGAGCTGCAGGCGGCGCTCGAACGCAGCGGTCCGCTGCAGGGCAAGACCACCGCCATCGGCGAGCTGCCCTCGGCCGGCCTGCCGCCGCCGGTGGCGGCTCAAGCAGCCGACGACGCGGACCCGGTCATCGACGTCGACTCGCTCATCGAGCTCCGAGGGCCGGACGAGGACGGCACGCAGATGGTGCTGGACGTCATCAAGGTCTACCTCCTCGACACTCCCAACAAGCTCATGGAGATCAAGGAGGCGGCCGAGAAGGCCGACACCACCTTGGTCGAGCGTGAGGCCCATGCGCTGGCGGGGAGCAGTGGTTATCTCGGCGCGAAGAACCTGCGCAAGCTCGGCAAGCAGCTCGAGGTGCTCGCCCGGGCGGAGTCGTTGACCAAGGCGCCCGAGCTCATCGAGGCTCTCGACATGGAGTTCGCGAGGGTCAAGGTCGAGCTCGAGGACATGATGCGTCGGGGATCGATCGAGCCGGCCTGAGGGCGACTCAGCCGGCGAAGAACGTCACGAGGCACCACGCCGAGAGCAGCACGAGCAGGACGCTGACGACTCCCCACTGCCGCCGCTGTCCGGTCCCCGAGGCTGCCCAGGCCTGGCCCAGCTCCTCGGGCACCCGATGCCCGGTGTCTTCCTCGATGAAGGCACCGATGCACCAGAGCAAGCCGGGAAGAGCGGCGGCCGGAGTGAGCAAGACGAGCCGGGCGTCTCCGGTGAGCACGTGGGCCACCAGGACGACCAGCTCGGCCAGGACCCAGTAGAGCAGGCCCTGCATGAGTCGGGTCGAGGTCTTTCGCTCCTCCCCCCGAGCGGACATCAGCCCTGTTTCTTCACCGCGATCCCCAGCTCGTCGAGCTGCTCGGTGGTGACCTCCGACGGGCACTCGGCCATGAGGTCGGTGGCCGACGCCGTCTTCGGGAAGGCGATGACGTCGCGCAGGTTGTCGCGGCCGGCGATGAGCATGATGAGCCGGTCCAGCCCCAGCGCGATCCCGGCGTGGGGCGGTGCCCCGTGTTCGAGCGCCTCGAGGAAGAAGCCGAACTTCTGCTGCGCCTGCTCGCGGGTCAGCCCGAGTCCGTCGAAGACCTGGGCCTGGATGTCCTGCCGGTGGATTCGGATGGAGCCCGAGCCCAGCTCCTCGCCGTTGCAGGCCAGGTCGTAGCTGAGCGCGCGGACCTTCGCCGGGTCGGTCTTCATCAGCTCCACGTCGTCGGGATGCGGCATGCAGAAGGGGTGGTGCGCGGCCGCCAGGGCGCCGGTCTTCTCGTCCTCCTCGAAGAGGGGGAACTCCCGGATCCACGTGAAGACGAAGCGGTCCTTCGGACGCAGGTCCAGCTCGTCGCCCAGGTGCACCCGCAGGGTGCCGAGGGCCGTGCGCGCCTTCTTCTTCGGACCCACCACCATGAGCAGCAGGTCGCCGGCGGCGGCGCCCAGGGTCTCGGCGAGGCCGGAGAGCTGATCCTCTTCGAGGTGCTTGACCGGCGGCCCGCTGTAGCTGCCGTCCTCGGCGCACTTGATCCACAAGAGGCCACCGGCACCGGCGGCCTTGGCCTTGTCGGTGAAGGCGTCGACCTGCTTGCGCGAGAAGCGTGCGCCGCCCTCGACGCGGATCGCCTTGATGACGTCGCCCCGGGACTTCGCCTCGCCGAGCACGCCAAAGCCGACGCCTGCGAGCTGCTCGGTGAGGTCCTGGAGCTCCATCCCGAAGCGGAGGTCGGGCTTGTCCGAGCCGTACTTTTCCATGGCCTCCTCCCAGGTCATCTCCTGGAAGGGGGGCGTGACCTCGTGACCGCCCGCGGCCCACACCGCCTGCACGAAGCGCTCGGCCACCCGGAAGACGTCTTCTTCCTTGCAGAAGGAGATCTCCAGGTCCATCTGGGTGAACTCGGGCTGACGGTTGGCGCGCAGGTCCTCGTCGCGGAAGCAGCGCGCGATCTGGAAGTAGCCGTCACAGCCCGAGATCATCAGGACCTGCTTCAGGACCTGAGGAGACTGGGGGAGGGCGTAGAAGTTGCCGTTGTTCACCCGGCTCGGGACCAGGTAGTCGCGGGCGCCCTCGGGGGTCGACTTGAAGAGGATGGGCGTCTCGACCTCGAGCAGGCCGGCGTCGGCCAGGGCCACTCGACCCGCCATGACCGCGCGCGAACGCAGGGTCAGCATCTCTTGCATGCTCGGCCGACGGAGGTCGAGGTAGCGGTACTTGAGCCGGAGCTCCTCGCTGGCCGGCGCGTCGTCGGCCACCACGAAGGGCGGCACCTTGCTCGACGAGAGCACCTCGAAGGACTCGGCGCGGATCTCGACCTGACCGGTGGGGAGGTCGGCGTTGGGCTTCTCGCGCGCGACGATGCGGCCGACCACGCGGACGGCGAACTCGGCCCGGACCTCGCGCGTGGCCTCCATGACCTCGGCGTTCTCGGGCTCGACCACCACCTGTGCGAGACCGCTGCGATCCCGCAGGTCCACGAAGACCAGGCCCCCGAGGTCTCGGCGTCGATCGACCCAGCCGCAGAGGGCCACCGTCGTGTCGACGTGATCGCTGCGCAGCTCGCCACACCAGGCGGTTCGCAGGGTACCCATCAGGGGAGAGCCGTTCGGAAGAGACTGCGGGGACATGGGGGCTCCAGGCACGGCCGCCACGTGCGGCCGGAGGACTGAAACGACGTCGCGTCGATCCAGCGAGAACGATGTGGAGGGTGCCCGCCGCCGGACCTCGTCCGCGGCTCGTGTCCCTCCGAAGGGCGCTCATCATGCACCCTGGAGCCCCTTTTCGGCTGTTCTCAGGGCTGCTGGAGGCGGCGAGATCGTCACGAAATCGCCATCTCCGGGAGGGTCGACCGGCCTCGTGACCGTGCTAGCATGCTGATCGGGTCATCAGGGCCTCGTTTCGAGCCCAACGCCCCCCATGACTGCCCGTGAAGCCAGAGCTGCGTGACATCGTCGAGCCCGGGAGCGAGGAGGCCGAGCTCCTCGCGCGTCTCGACATGGACCGGCTGCCCCGCCACGTCGCCGTCATCATGGACGGCAACGGACGCTGGGCCGCCCAGCGCCGCCGGCCTCGGGTCTTCGGGCATCGCCAGGGCCTGATCTCCGTCCGGGAGGTCGTCGAGACCTCGGCTCGGCTGGGGGTCGGCGTCCTCACGCTCTACGCCTTCTCGCGTGAGAACTGGAAGCGGCCGCCCCGCGAGATCGAGACCCTCATGGGGCTCCTGGTCGAGTACCTCCGCGGCGAGGTCAAGACCCTCGAAGAGAACGACATCCGCTTCCAGGCCATCGGCCGTCCCGGCGATCTCCCGCTGCCCGTTCAGGAGGAGCTCGAGCGGGCGACCACGTCGACCCGCGACAACCAGGGGATGATCTTCAACGTCGCCTTGTCCTACGGCTCGCGCACCGAGATCGTCGACGCCGCCAACCGGCTCCTGGCGCGACGCGAGGCGGGCGAGCTCTCCGGGCCGATCACCGAGGACTCCTTCGCCGACGAGCTCTACACCGCCGGGCAGCCCGACCCCGACCTCGTCATCCGCACCTCCGGCGAGCTCCGGCTGTCGAACTTCCTGCTCTGGCAGGCGGCCTACGCCGAGCTGCACGTCACCCCGACCCTCTGGCCGGACTTCCGCAAGCGTCACCTCTTCGCAGCCATCGCCGACTTCCAGGGACGCGATCGCCGCTACGGGGGGCTCTCCGAAGAGACCTCGTGAGTCTCCGCACGTCGCTCGGTCTCTTCGCGCTCGCCCTGGTCCTCCTCGGGCCCGTCGCCACCGACGTCTCGGCCCGACGGACCCGCACCGCGTCGCCCGGTCGGCTCCTCCTCGAGCGCGCCGGTCGGATGATGCCGGGCACCTTCATCTCCTTCGACCACGACACGCCCCGACGGTTGGTCGTGCTGCACGTCTGGGCACATCGGGTCGACGGACCCTGGCTCTATCTCGAGTCCGCCCCGGTCGACGCCCTGGACCAGCCCGACTACCAGGCGGTCTGGCGCCTCACCCAGACCGGCGATGGCCGCGTGCGACGCGACGTCTATCGCCTGCCCGAGGACGGCGCGGGGGTGGTCTGGGCCTGGCTGCGTCCGGCGTCGTTCAGGCCGCTGGCGCCCCGCGACCTCGACATCGAGCGCGACTGCGGGGTCATGCTCTCGGATCGCGGCGACCACCTGTCCGGGCGCTCGCTGAAGGCGGGCTGTCCGGGAAGCCTCGCCCCGCTCGTGCGCAACGAGGTCGTCCTGGCCGACGGGCGTCTCGAGGTGGGGGAGATGGTGGAGACCCCCGCCGAGGGCGGCGACGAGGTCCGGACCTGGACCTTCCTGCGCATCCGAAGCCAGCCGCCGCCACGCTGAGGTGGGGGATTTGGGGGCGGTCAGTGTTCTAGAATGCCCGCCTGCCACGAGCCCAGCCGTCGGTGATCCCTCGGGGGGAACGGAATCTCGTGGCCTGCCCGCAGCCTGCGGCGACGGAGCCGTCGTCGACAGCTCAGGAGAAGTCCCATGGCGACCAGCCCGGCCAACACCCCGTTCCAGTCGCGGATGCTCGACGTGGTCAACAAGATCCACGCCGCTCCCAGCACGCGGGACATCATCGTCGGCCTCAAGGACGACATCCAGGCGCTGTTCGCCGCCGAGCGGCTGACGATCTACGCGCTGGACACCAAGAACCAGCAGCTCTACTCGGTCACGAACACGGGCACGCAGCTCAAGGAGATCCGGGTCCCCAAGACCTTCACCTCCTTGGCCGGCTTCTGCGGGCTCTCGCGTCGGACGGTCAACGTCACCGACGCCTACGACGACGGTGAGCTCAAGCGGCTCCACCCCAAGCTCGCCTTCGACCCGAGCTGGGACAAGAAGACCAACTTCCGCACGCGTCAGGTGCTCTCGGTCCCGATCAACTTCGAGAAGTACCTCCTCGGAGTGATCCAGCTCATCAACCGGCCGCAGGTGGGCGCGTTCAGTCAGGAAGAGGTCGCCGGCCTGGAGGAGATCGCCAAGACCATCGGCATCGCCTTCTTCAACCAGAACAAGACGAGCAGCTCGACCAAGCCGAGCAAGTACGGCCTCCTCATCGCCAAGGGCTCGGTCTCCGAGCAGGAGATCCAGCAGGCCGCCGGCGAAGCCCGGATGAAGAACTGCTCCATCGAGGCCATCCTCCTCGACAAGGGCAAGGTCCAGAAGGGCGACATCCTCCAGTCGCTCAGCAAGTTCTATGCGGTCCCGTCCTGGCAGTTCACCGGCGAGGAAGAGCTCCCGGTCGACCTCAAGGGCAAGCTCAACCACGAGTTCCTCCGCAAGAACAACTGGGCGCCGGTCGGGCGTGACGGCAAGGCCGTCCTCATCGCCATCACCGACCCCCACGACCTCACCAAGGTCGATGCCATTCAGGCCACCAACATCTCGCCGAAGATCGAGATGCTCGTCGCCCTGGCCGAGGACATCATCGGCTTCATCGACAAGAACTTCGGCGAGGTCGTCGACATCGATGATGACGACGAAGACGAGTTCGATCTCGACGCCGACGATCTCACGCCGGTCGAGGATCAAGACGATGACGACCCCGACAAGGGCGAGGACGACAACGAGGTCGTCAAGCTGGCCAACAAGGTCGTCCGTGACGCCTACAAGATGGGCGCGTCCGACATCCACATCGAGCCCAACGGCGACAAGGATCCGGTGATGATCCGGTTCCGCACGGACGGTGCCTGCACGGTCTACAAGGAGGTGCCGGCGGAGTTCCGCCAGGCCCTCGTGTCGCGCTTCAAGATCATGAGCCGGCTCGACATCGCCGAGAAGCGCAAGCCGCAGGACGGCAAGATCCGCTTCAACACCAAGAAGGGCGGCCTGGAGCTGCGTGTCGCGACCATCCCCACCACCGGCGGCAACGAAGACATCGTCATGAGAATCCTGGCGAGCTCGAAGCCGATCCCGCTGGACAAGATGGGCTTCAACGACCGCAACTACAAGGAGTGGGTCGACGACTGCATCACCAAGCCCTACGGGCTCTGCCTGGTCGTGGGACCGACGGGTTCGGGCAAGACGACCACGCTCCACTCGAGCCTGGGCTACATCAACAAGGTCGACCGCAAGATCTGGACCGCGGAGGACCCGGTCGAGATCACGCAGAAGGGTCTTCGGCAGGTGCAGATGCACGCGAAGATCGGCCTGACCTTCGCCGCAGCCATGCGCGCCTTCCTCCGTGCCGACCCCGACATCATCATGGTCGGCGAGATGTGTGACCGGGAGACCACCCAGACGGGCATCGAAGCCTCGCTCACCGGTCACTTGGTCTTCTCCACGCTGCACCCCCACTCGGCGGCCGAGCCCATCACCCGTCTCCTCGACATGGAGAGCGATCCGTTCAGCTTCGCTGATGCGCTGCTCGGCATCCTCGCCCAGCGTCTCGTCCGGACGGTCTGCAAGGACTGCGTCGAGCTCTACCAGCCCGACCAGGCGGAGTTCAACGACCTGGTCGAGACCTATGGTCCCGAAGACTTCGCGCGGCTGAACTACCAGTACGGCCCCGAGACGCAGTTCGGCCGCCCCGGGAGCTGTGATTCCTGTGCCGGCGGTGGCTTCCGCGGACGAATGGGCATCCACGAGCTGCTCGTCACGAGCGAGAGGATGACCGAGATGATCGCCAACAAGGAGCCGGTGGCCGACCTCCACAACCAGGCGGTGAAGGAGGGGATGACCACCCTGCTCCAGGACGGCATCTTCAAGGCGGTGCACGCCAAGACGACGCTCGATCAGATCCGCGCCGTCTGCATGAAGTAGGCCGCGTCCGGGCCTGCTAGTCGAGCGGCTCCACGCCGAGCGCGATTTCGTCTTCGCCGAGCTTGGTGAGACGGAGCACGACTCCGGCTGCGGGCGTGCCGCGTTCGCGCACGGTGTAGAGCTGCAGTGGCGTCGCGTCGAGCGTGTCTCGCACCCTCGCTCCGGGAGGACCGAGCGCGGTCGGCCACGCTGCGGTCTCGTCCTGGTCGGGAAGGGTGGGAGGGGCGAGGAGTCGAGGCTCCACCAGGCTCCAGCGATGGAGTGACCACAGCTCGGAGTCGTCGAGCTCAGCCATCACGACTCGTGGTCCCTGTCGGCAGTCCTCGTCCCGCGCGTGGAGAGCGACGGCCACCTGGTCGCCGACCACGGCGAGCGCCAGGCCGTCGTCCAGGAGCTCGTCTCCGGCGGGACCGTCGATGGGCTCGCTCACCCAGCCGTCGAGGGTCCAGCGTGCGAGCTGCGGGAGACCGTCGACGCGGTAGGCGACCAGCGGACGGCCGTGCTCGTCGACGGTAACCCGGAAGGCAGCGTCCCGGTCGAGGCGCTCGGTGACGGTCTCGCTCACCCAGCCCTCCGGGCCTTCCCGAATCAGGTCCAGGCCGGTCGGGACTCGCCTGGCTGCGATGAGGACGCGGCCGTCGTCGAGCGCAGTCCGGCAACCACTGCTGATCTCCGGCGGTTCGTGCGTCGGTTGCGGGTCGAACTGAAGGCCGCCGCCGAAGCGAGTGAGCGGACAGGCCACGACGCGACCGTCTTCGTCGATGGCGAGGTCTGCATCGTACTGGGAGTACGGGGCGCCGTCGGACCACTCACCGTCGGCTCCGAGACGCCAGGTGGCGTCGGCGCTCACGACCGGTCGACCGCTTCGGTCGAGAGTGAGCCCCGGTCGGTTGCCGGTCCATTGCAGGTCGACGCGGCGGCCGAAGGTTTCCCAGCGATGATGACGGACCTCACCGTCGACGATCCGACGCAACACCAGGTCGCGGTAGGCGGGCGTCGTCTCCGAGCGTGCCCCGTGAAGCAGGACCGGCTCGCTGCTGGCGTCGAAGACGAGGGTCAACCCCTCGAGGAAGTCCCCGGTGTCGGGCAGAGGCTCGGTCGTCCAGGTGTCGTCCTCGAGGCGGCTGAGATGGACGAGTCCGCCGCCGCCGCTGGCCAGCCCCAGTCGACCGTCGGGCGTGACCGCCAGGGTCGGGCCGCTTCCGATGTCCTCGCTGCTGGCCAGGACGTCCAGACGCTGCACCTCGATCCCGAGGCTGGCGCTGACCAGGAACTGCTCGACCTGGAGGGTCGCGGTCGTCTCGTCGAAGTAGACCGCGTGGTGACGCTCGATGTCCGGGCGGCTGGCGAGCGCGACGAGACGTCGGTCGGTGAAGGTGTAGGAGCCCCAGGGGCTCTCGAAGAACCTCGAGCCTTGCTCGCGGTCCAAGACGCCGGTGACGACCACGCCACCACGAGAGGGGAAGACGACCTCGGGCAGGCCCTCGCCGAATGGCAGGTCCTGCTCCTCGACCCAGTTCGAGGAGAACTGGCGGAACAAGCGACCCCACCGACCGGTGTGACCCCAGCCCTGCCAGGTCACGTGCAGGGTTCCGTGACGATCGCGGGTCAGCCGCGTGGCCGTCGTCTGAGCGGACCAGCCGCCGATCTCCACGGGCTCGATCTCGGGCGTGTCGACGTCCTCGATCAGCAGCACCGTTCGTCCTGCCCAGGCAGCGGCGACGGTCCCGGCGGTGGTGCGGGTCAGCGAGGGCCAGCACTCCACGAGCTGCGCTTCCAGGTCGTCGTCGAGCACGCGGGTGGTCCAGCCGCCCGGAGTCTCCCGCGACACTCGCGGGATGCACTGAGGCTCGAAGGTCGCATGACCCACGGCGATCTGGCCCGCGGCGTCGAGCTCGAGGCTGGGTCGCGCCCGACCCACGACGTCGGCGACGACCTCGGAGGACCAGCCGGCCGGACCTCGGCGTGCCAGCCGCACGACGTCGTCACCCTGGTCGTGCCAGGCGACGATGGGCTCACCGGCATCGTCGAAGATCAAGACGGGGTCGACCTGTCCGCAGGTCGCATCGTGGATGAGCTCTTCGTGCCAGCCGGTCCCGTCGAAGCGGTGGTAGCGCAGGACCGAGCCCCCGACGACGACGGCGGGTTGGCCGTCGGGAGCGAGCGTGAGGTCAGCGGTCCCGTCGAGGGCGTGCCCGGCGGTGAGCTGATGGACGGTCCAGTCGAGTGACCAGGCCGTGGACGCGAGCAGGGTGAGACTGAGGAACGACAGGGTCAGCTTGGCGGTCATGGGATCCCTCCACTGAGAACGTCTCTGAAGCCAGTCACTCGAGTCGACGGATGCGGCTTGATCTCGTCGGGGCGCCCCGTTGGGGAGGACGCTCCGGTCCGACGGCGGCAGCGTCGTCACCTCTCTGCAGCGATCACTCGGCCGGCTCGATCGCGATCTCGAGCGTGCCGTTCGTCTTGCCGAGTCGGAGCAGCACCGGGGCGTCGGAGTCGTCCGGTCCAAGCACGGTGAAGAGCTGGAGCGGAGCGTCGTCGAGCAGCTCGTGGGTCGCGCCGAAGGGGCCGAGCGGGCGGGGCCAGTCCGCTCCCTCGTCGTCGTCGCCGATCGTTGGAGACGACAGGAGGGGCGTCGCGTCGCGGCTCCAGCGATGCAGGGACCAGAGCTCGTCGGCATCGAGCGTCGCGCGACCGACGGTGGGACCACGACGGCAGTCGGGACTTCGTCCGTGGAAGGCCACGAAGACCTCGTCATCCCGGACGAGGAGGTCGAGGGTGTCGTCGAACTCGACGCCGCTGCGGGGGGCGTCATCGAGGACCTGAATGACCCAGCCACCGACCGTCCACCGGGCGACGTGAGCGACCCCGTCGCTCCGGAAGGCGACGAGCGGCCGACCGTGGGAGTCGAGGGCCAGGGTGGGAGGGAGGAGGTAGTCGAACGGTGGTGCCGCAGGGATCGGGAGGGAACGCCAGCTGCGACCGTCCTCGACGAGCACCTCGGCATCGCCGAGGTTGCTGCGGGCCAGCCAGGTGCGATCGCCATGGAAGCCGACCGACCAGCCGTAGCTCCAGCCGGCATCGGCGAGCCCGCGCCTGGGCACGAAGGTGACGCCGAGGACTGCGGTCTGTGGGCAGGCCACCAGGGTGCCCTCGTCGTCCATCGCGAGGTGGGCGTTCCAGTAAGTGGCTCCCACCGGTTGCGAGGACCACCACGTGCCACCGGGATCCAGCGACCAGAGCTCGCGGACCTTGACCACCGGATGACCGAGACCGTCGAGGACCAGGCCCGGGGTTGCCGGCTCGTCACGCAGCTCCGACCAGCGTCCGGCGGTGCGCCAGCGGCGCACTTGGGGCATGCCGTCGACGGAGTGGTGCAGGACCAGGTCTCGTTGGTCCGGGGCGAGGCCCTGGGCGGCGTGGAACAGAACCGGCTCGCCATCGGCCGTGAGGACGAAGTTGAGCCCCTCACGCGAGTCGTCGGTGTCCGGAACGAGCTCGGTCGACCAGCTCCCGTCGCCGTCGTCGAGATGACTGAGGTGGATGGCGCCTCCCTGGCTCGCGAGCGCGACCCGTTCGCTCGAGTCCATCGCGAGCACGACGTCGTGGCCATGATCCTCGCTTCCGACCAGGACCTCGTCGTGCTCGAGCTCGAAGCCGGCGTCGGGGGAGAGCGCCCTCACGTGCAGGGTCGCGGCGGCCTCGTCGAAGAAGACGCCGTGCACCGTCGGCAGGACGGGATCGGCGGCCAGGGCGACCAGGCGTCCGCCGGCATGCTCGACCGACCCCCTGGTCCCGTCGAAGTGAGCATTCTCCTCGAGCTCCCACGCCCCGCGACCCCACTGACCGACGACGACGCCGCCATCGGCGAGGAAGACGAGCTCGGGGCGCTCGAGACCGTAGGCGACTTCCTGTTCGAGCACCCAGCCGTCGGGCTGAAGACGGTGAAGGCTGCTCACCTGCCCGTAGTGCGTTCGGGACTGGAAGAGGGTCCAGAGCCGGCCGTCGTGATCCCGACCGAGTCGGGTGGCGGTCGGCCAACCGCCACTCGCGATCGGCTCCCGCTCGAGCTCGGCGGCGTCGATGTCGGGTGTCCACCACACGGCGTAGGAGGACCAGCTGGCGGCGATGGCCCCTTCCGCCGTGCGGGCGAGCGAGGGCCAGCACTGGCCCCCCTCGGCCTCGAAGTCCCGCGAGGTCCAGCCGCTGGCACCGGGGCGCGCGACGCGGGGAGTGCACTCCGGATCGAAGACGGCGAACCCGATGGCAGGCTCCCCGGCGGCATCGAAGGTCAAGCTGGGTCGGCTTCGGCCGAGGGCTTCGCCGACGGTGACGACCGTCCAAGTTCCGGTCGTCCGTCGCGCCAGTCGAACGACACCGTCGCCCAGGTCTTCCCAGGCGATGGCCGGCTCCCCGTCGGGATCGAAGACGAGGTCGGGATCGGAGTGACCGCAGCTCGACCCATGGACGAGCTCCTCTTGCCAGCGGTCTCCGTCGAAGCGGAAGTAGCGAAGGACCGAGCCTCCGGCGGCGATCGCCGGCTGGCCGTCGGGCCCGAAGGCGATGTCCGCGGTGCCGTCGAGGGAGCGACCGGCCTCGACCTGCTGGTAGGTCCAGTCGAGGGCATTCGCGGTCGAGGCGAAGAGGAGCAGGACCAGGAACGAGCGAGCGGCACGCTGGGGCATGGGGAACCTCCGGCGAGAACTTCCTCTGCGGGCCGTGAGGGGGTCAAGAGCCAGGGCATTCACCATGCCGAGCAATGAGGGGAGAACTTAGCGTGGCGTTCAGCATTCCGAGCCCATGGGCCCTCACTCCGCCAGTGCGCCTCTTGCCTCATCGATGCGGCGCTGGAGCGCGACGTAGCTCGCCGTCCGACCGTCGGCACCAGCGAGGTGATCGCGGAGGCTGTCGTCTCGGGTGTCGAGCAGCACGCGGGCAGCCTCTGCTTCGGCCTCTTCGGCAGCCTGCGCGGCGGCCTTCAGTGCCTGCTCGCTCTCGGTCAGTCGGTCGAGCTGGAGCTGCGCTCGATGCCAGGCCGTCACGCTGACCAGGGCCAGCAACACGAGCACGACGCTCGCACAGCCCAGCGCCGACACCATCCGCGCGGCTCCGCCGAAGTGACCACGCCGACGGAGCCAGGTGACGGGCTGCACCCACCAGGCGAGGCACAGGACCGGAGCCGAGGCCAAGGCCTCGTGCTCGAGCCGGAAGCCCATCCACTGACGCAGCACCTCGGCGAACAGCGGCTTCCACTCGCCGAGCGTCTCGTCGAGCTGCCCGCGTTCGAGCTGACGCAGCAGGGTGGACGTGGGGATCTCGGCGGCGCCGCCGTGCTCGCGACACAGGCTCGCGAAGACTCGCCGCTTGGCGTTGGCGCGACGACCGCGCTCGTGACGCCAAGTCTCGAAGAAGGCGTGCTCCAGCTCGCAGGTCATCGTCGTCCGACCTCTTCGAGCAGGAGGATCTCCGTCGCGAGGATGCGCTGCATCTCGAGAGCGGGCGCTCGTTCTGCCAGGTCTCTCAGGTGCTCGATCTCGACCCGTGCGAAGTCGGGCGGCACGCCCGTGGCGTCGGCGGCGGCGTCCGTCAGCAGGCGATTGGCGAGCTGCAAGGACTGGCCGAGGGCCGCGCGTCGCGAGTTACAGAAGCGTTGGGCCTCGCAGCTCTCGAGAGCAGCGAGCTGGCGCTGCCTCAGTCCGACGAGGGTGCGCGCGACGGCGGCCTGCTGACCGCGCCGCCGTGCGTGGCGGGCGAGATGGCTGGCGGTGACCTCCTCGACGAGCGCGGCGGTCCGCACCCGAGTCGTGGCGACCTCACGACGGGCGAGCAGGGGAGGGACGACCAGGGCAGCCAGCGCCGCCAGCAGCAGGAGCGGCACGAAGGCGGAGAGTGGGGAGCGGCGCGGGCGCTCGACTCGCTGGGGGCGCGCCCGCCGCGGATGGAGGAGGGGCACCGAGCCGGTCGGAGCGCCGCCGTCGGCAGACCCTGTCGCGCCCGCCGCTTCGTCGCCCACCCAGGCGACCTTTCCGGAACCGGGTCGTGACTTGCGTCCGACGACGTCGTGGCTGTCGTCGCTGGGGCTCATCCGCGCGCTCCGTCTCGGCACGACCGCCCGGGGAGTGGTGCGGTCGTCGGGTCACCGAGCCCGATCCTGCTCGATGATGCGGACGGAGGCTAGTGTTCACGGCGTGACGTCGGACGAGGCCCGGAGGGGCCCCGGCGGTCGGCCGCCGGGGCGCGGGGAGGCTCAGACCTCGGTGGCGGCCTTCGCCCGTTCCATCTCATCGAAGTAGTCGGCTCCGACGAGAACTTCGCGGACCTTCGAGCCCTCCGACGGCCCGACGATCCCGTCGGCCTCGAGCATGTCGACCAGGCGGGCTGCCCGGGTGTAGCCGACCTTGAGCCGGCGTTGGAGGTAAGAGGTCGAGGCCTCGCCCCGCTCGACGACGATGCGAGCGGCCTGGTCGAAGAGCTCGTCGTGATGATCCTCGATGCCTTCGGGGCCTCCGGTTGCGCCGGCCGGATCGTCGCAGATGCCCTCCTCGTAGACGGGCGGGAGCTGCTTCCGGAGGTGGTCACAGACCGAGGCGGTCTCGACCTCGGAGAGGTAAGGCCCGTGGACCCGGACCAGCCGGCTCGAGCCTGAGGGAAGGAAGAGCATGTCGCCACGACCGAGAAGCTGTTCGCCGCCGTTGGTGTCGAGGATGGTGCGCGAGTCGATCTTGGTCGCCACGCGCATGGCGATGCGGGCGGGGAGGTTGGCCTTGATGACGCCGGTGATGACGTCGACCGAGGGACGCTGCGTGGCGAGGATGAGGTGGATGCCCACTGCGCGCGCCATCTGCGCGAGTCGGCAGATGCTGTCCTCGACGTCGTTGGCGGCGACCATCATGAGGTCGGCGAGCTCGTCGATGACGATGACGATGTAGGGGAGCTTCTCGTAGGTGATCTCGTTGAGGCTCGGCGCCTCGCCGGTCTCCTTGGTGACCTTCTCGATCCAGGCGTTGAACTGGGAGATGTTGCGGACACCGACGCCGGCGAGCAGGGCGTAGCGCTGCTCCATCTCGCGAACTCCCCACTTGAGAGCATTGCTCGCCTTGCTGGCCTCGGTGACGACGGGGGAGAGGAGATGGGGGATCTCCCGGTACATGCCCAGCTCGAGCATCTTCGGGTCGACCATGATGAACTTCACCTGATCCGGCGGCGCCATGTAGAGGATCGAGGTGATGACCGAGTTCAGGCAGACCGACTTGCCCGAGCCGGTGGAGCCGGCGATGAGCAGGTGGGGTTGCTTGGCGAGGTCGGCGACCAGCGGAGTGCCGTCGATGGTCTTGCCGAGGATCATGGGCAGGGTGTGGTCCGCCTTGACGAAGGCCTCCGACTCGACCAGCTCCCGGAAGCTGATCATCTCGCGATGCCGGTTGGGAACCTCGATGCCGACAGTCGACTTGCCGGGGATGCGGTCGATGCGGATGGTCTCGGCCTTGAGGGCCATGGCGAGGTCGTCTTCGAGACCGACGATGCGGGAGAGCTTCACGCCCGGATCTGGCTTGAGCTCGTAGGTCGTCACGACCGGGCCGGGGTGAACCTGCAAGACCTTGCCGCCCACGCCGAACTCGGCGCAGCGTTCGACGATGCGCTGGGCCTTCTCGAGCAGCTCCTGTTCGTTGCAGATGAACGGCTCGTCGGCCTCGTCGAGGAGCTCGATGGGGGGCAGGCGGTAGTCGCGAGCGCGGGTCGGGTCGGCCTTCTTGACCGCACGACGGACCTCGGTCTGCACGCCGACCGCGATCTCTCCGACTTCCTCGCTTGCAGCGGCCGCGGCGGGGGCCGGCGCGGCGGCCGGGGTCTCGACCGGTGCCGGTGGCGGGGCCGGAGCAGCAGCTGGCGGCGTCTCGGTCATGGGTGCCGCGGCCGCGGCGGGCTCGGCCTGACGATCGGCCTGGCGGCGGTCGCCCTGACGCCGATCGGCACGACGACGCTCCTCACCCGCCTTGCGAGGTGCCGGTGGAGCGGCCGGGGCCTCGTCCACCTCGGCTGCGTCGGCGCGTGGGCTCTCGAGCTTGCGAACCGACCAGTTGAACAGCTTGCGCTTGGGACGCTGGGCCTCGTCACCACCCTTGGCGGCGCGTGCCGCGGCGGGAGCCTTCACCTTGGGAGCCTCCGCCGCCTTGCGACGTCGCTCCTCACGCTCGGCTTCGCGCTCGGCCTCACGGGCAGCGTGCTCGGCCTCGCGCTCCTGACGTCGGACTTCTCGCTCCTCTGCCATCGTCTCGAGACGTGCGCCGGCAGCGCTGCGGGCGCGACCGAGCAGGCTCATCATCCCGCGGCCGACCTGCCCCGAGGCTTCGCCCGAGGAGACCAGGGCGTCCTGCAGCGACACCTGCGAGAGCAAGAGCAACGACGTGCAGGTCAGCGCGGTCGCCACGAGCAGGCCGCCGGCTTGACCGAGGCCCGAGGAGAGACCGGTGCCGAGCAGGTGGCCGATGAGCCCGCCGGGCGTGGGAGCCGCCGAGCCGAAGCCCCAGCCCGCCAGCTCGAAGAGGGCGGCTGCCGACAGCACGAGAAGAAGGAGACCCACCGCACGGGGCCAGCCGAGGCCGATGCGGTGACGGAAGAAGCAGGCGATGGCCGAGCCCACCAGCGCCAGCGGGAGCGCGAAGGCGATGACGCCGAAGGCCTGGAGCAGGGCGTAGGAGAGGTTCGCGCCGAAGGGGCCGACGGCGTTGCCGACCTCACCGTCGTGCGAGCCGAGCGAGCCCCACGAGGGATCGCTGGTGTCGTGGGTGAACAGCGCCATCCCGCACAGGAGCCCGGCCACGAGGAGACCGATGGCGGCGAGCTCGACACCCGCAGAGCGGCGGGGAGCGTCCGGACCGGTGGGTCGGACGGGGGGCAGGTCCTTCTTCTTGGTGGGCTGCTTGCGACGCGGCACGGCGCCTCCGGCTCGACACGTCGGCCCCGGTAGACGGTGTCCCGCCGACCGGTCCGGTGTCCGAACCACTCACCCACTAGAGGACGGAATTTTCAGGTTTCGGGCCGATCTTGTCAACGCCGGTGCCGACCACGTGGCGGTGAGTCGAAGCGGGCCTCGTCGACCCAGGCTCAGCGCGAGCCCAGGAAGATGGCGAGGCTGCCCAGGATGGCCGTGTAAGCGGCGTAGGCCAGGAGCTGCGGACGCCCCCGGACGGCGGCCAGCAACCAGCGGATCGCGAGCAGCCCGACGCCGAAGGCGACCACCGCTCCGAGAGCTTGGGCGGGCCAGGTCGCCGGCAGGCCCTCGAGCTTGAGGGCCTCGAGCAGGAATCCGGCGGCGATGACCGGGAGCGAGATCATCAGCGAGAAGCGTGCGGCCGTCTTCGGAGCGACTCCCAGCCCGAGCGCGCAGGCGATGGTGCTCCCCGAGCGGCTGATGCCCGGCCACACGGCGCAGCCCTGGGCCACGCCGATGAGGGTCGCCTGCAGGGGCGACAGGGTCGCGAGGTCCGCGAGGGCCGTGCCGCCGTCGGCGGCTTCGTCACCCGTGCGGCGGGCGACCGCGAGCAAGGCGATGGACGTGAACAGCAGGCCGGCGCCGACCCAGGCCGGTCGATCGAAGGCGGTCGTGGCGAGCCCACGAAGAGACAGGCCGATGATTCCCGTGGGGATGAAGCTCGCCACGATGAGCAGCACCACCTTGCGCGCCTGCGCGCCGTCCTCGCCGGGGAGGCGTGCGTCGAGCAGCGCGAGGAGCTCGCGCCGGAAGACGACGACGACCGACAGCATGGTCGCGACGTGGAGGAGCACGTCGTAGAAGACCCCGCCCGTCTCGATCTTCATGAGCGCCTGGCTCAGGGCGAGATGTCCCGACGACGAGACGGGCAGGAACTCGGTGAGCCCCTGGACGATGGCGAGGATGATCGCTTCGAGCCAGCTCACGACGTGGTCTCCAGCACGGACTGACGGAAGAGCGCGACGAGCTCCTCGGGGGACAGCGCCTCGGCACGCACCGTGGGCGGATGTCCGAGCCTTCGGAGCTGAGCGCTCCAGCCCTCGCGGTCGAGCCCGCCGTTTCCGTGGAGCAAGCCGGCGAGCTGCTTGCGACGCTGGCTGAAGGCGAGACGGAGGAAGGCGGCGTAGCCGGCGTGCTCGTCGGCCGCCAGCAGGGGGCGCTCGAGCGGACGCAGGCGCAGCACGCGGGACTGCACCTTCGGAGGTGGACGGAACGAGCCGGGCGAGACGTCGACGACGGTCTCGATCGAGTGGGTCGCGCGAGCGAGCGCGGCGAGGCTGCCGTGGTTCTTGCTCCCGGGCTCGGCGGCGAGACGCTGGGCCACCTCGAGCTGCATCATGAGCACGGCGAGATCGAAACTGTCGTCGCGCAGGCTGGTCTCGAGGTAGCGGACGATGAGCGGGCTCGAGCTCTCGTAGGGCAGGTTCGAGAGGAGCTTCACTCGGGCGCCGTCGAGCGAGGGGAGGACGGAGCGCCAGTCGGCGCGGTTCGCGTCGGCCTCGACCAGCGTGAAGCTCTCGGCCTCGGTCAGCGCCGGGGGGAACTCGGCGACGAGGTCACGGTCGATCTCGAGTGCGACGACCCGCTGTCCGGACGCCACCAGCGGCTCGGTGAGGGCTCCCTTGCCCGGCCCGATCTCGAGCACCACGTCGTCACCGGAGAGCTCGGCCGCCTCGACGATCCGATCGACGACGCCCCGGTTGACGAGGAAGTGTTGTCCGAAGCGGCGGCGAGAGCTCACGGCGCGCGGGTCCCTGGTCGAATCAAGCGCCGAAGGTCACCTTGCTTCGGCCGGGTTTCGAGCTAGTCTTTCGGGCCTGCAAGCAACGGAAGAACGGCGCGGTGGCCGAGGTGACGAAACGGCGGTCCGACCACGTCCGGGGGATGCATGAGCCAGAGCGAGTCGCGGGTCATCGAAAGAGCCGCCAAGACTACACCAGCGGGCCGACGCGCCATCCGGGCGGCAGGGCTCTGTTTCCTGCTATCGGCGGTGGCCGTGACGGCCCAAGACTCGGCGGAGCGAAAGGAAGGCCCGCGGGGCCTGGCGCTCTCGACCGAGCTCGGCCGCGCCGTCGCCGTCGCCTCCGACCTGGCGGCCCTGAGCCCGGGTGAGGAGCGCTCGCCGACCCTCTGGGTCCGCGTGCCCTGGAACGAGATCGAAGCACTGCCCGGGCTCCGCGACTGGGACGCCGTCGACCGACTCACGCGGGTGGCCGAGGAGGGGCTCTCCGGCCTGCTCTTCGAGGTCGTGGGGCCCACGCCCGAGGGCCACGACAGCCCGCTGGTGGCCGGCGAGCAGGCAGGCTGGGACGACTTCGTCACCGAGCTGGCCGGACGTTGCTCGAAGCTCGAGATCCCCGTGGCCATCGTGGCCACTGGCTGGGCCGCCGATGCGACCGCCCCCGGCGTCAAGGAGCAGGCCTTCCTCCTCAAGAAGACCTCGCTGGCGGTGGCCGCCGGCGACCCGCGCCTGCCGACCTGGGCCGGCGCGGTCCCAGTCGCCGGCGATCCCCTGGCCCGTCAGCAGGAGCTGCTCGCCCAGGGCGTCGCTCCCTTCCTGGCCGGGTACGTCCACGCGGGGCTCGACGCCGGCTCGCGGGCGTCGATTCGCTCGCTCCTGGCCCGGGAGGACGGCACGGCAGCCCACGTCGAGCGGACTGCCGCCGGTGCCGGTGAGGCCTGGCGCGCGGCCCTCGAGCTGCTCGGCACGGGGCCCGAGCTGGCGGTGCTCTCGGCCAGCACGCTGAGCGAGGACGAGCTCGCCGGCCTGGCGGTGCTGGGCAACGCCCTGCCGCCGGAGGCCCGACCGGCCGTCGAGGTGGGTGAGCCCTTCGTCCGCGTCGAGCCTGCCGGCGGCGTGACGTGGCAGCGCTGGGTGCTGCCCGACCTCTCCTCGCGCATCGTGGTCCAGCCAGCCGCTGGCGGACCGGACGCGGTGGTCCTGCACTTCTCCTCCTCCGCGCTCGACGACCCCCGACTTCACGATCCGGCCGGGGAGCGCTCGGGGCGACTGCCCGGCTTGCTGCGCATCGACGCCGAGGACCGCTCGCGACTGCGACTCGAGCTGGCCGATCGACCGCTGGTCCTCGAGCTCGCTCGACGCGAGCGCTTAGACGATCTCGACGAGGACATCGCCGTCGCGTCCGAGCGCGAGTGGACGGTCGACGAGGTCATGTCGCGCTACCTGCGCGTGCAGGCTCGCGAGCAGCGAGCGCTCTCACGCTGGACCGCCGAGCTCTCGACGCAGATGCGCTACCGCCTGGGCGGCTCGGGTCGGGCCATCGAGGTGCGCATCGACGGTGGCTACCTCGAAGAGGACGGGCTCCGCGAGGTTGAGAACCGGCAATACTTCGTCAACGGCGCACCTCTCAAGGGCAAGAACAAGCTCCCCGAGCTTCCGCTGCTGCAGCCGGAGAAGGTGACCGTCGCGCCGCTCGGCGTGTACCTCGACAAGCACTACCAGTACCGCTTGCTCGGACGCGAGACGGTCTCCGATCGTGCGGCCTTCAAGGTGTCCTTCGAGCCCCTGGCCACGCAGTCGCGTCGCGTGCAGGGGACGATCTGGATCGATGCGGTGACCTTCCAGCGTCTCCGCGTGAAGTCGGTCGAGGAAGGGCTCGAGGCGCCACTGCTGTCCGATCAGCGCACGGACTACTTCGAGACCATGACCACGCCAGAAGGCGACGACGTCATGGTCATCACGCACTCGGAGATCCAGCGAGCGGTGACCATCATCGGTGCGACGGTGGTCATCGACATGCGTCAGGACTACAGCGACCACCGGCTCAACCCGTCGGACTTCGCCCGGGTTCGCGCGGAGGTCATGGCGTCCGACAATCAGGTGCTGCGCGACACCGAGGAGGGCTTCCGCTACCTGCGCAAGAACGAGGAGGGCCAGCGGGAGCTGTCCGATCCGTCGACGCGCAAGATCCTGGCGATCGCGGGGGCTCGCTACGACCCCGGTTACTCCGGCGTGCTCCCCTTGGCGGGCGTGAACTGGCTCGACCACGACTTCCGTGGGAAGGGCTGGCAGCTCAATGCCTTCCTCGCCGGCGCCATCAACACGATCACGCTCTCCGATCCTCAGATCGGCAACTCGCGCTTCGAGGCCAACGCCGAGCTCTTCGCTCCTTTCATCGCGCGCAGCGATCGCTTGCGTCGTCAGGGCGAGGGCACGATCGACGCGCTGCGGGTCAAGGCGCGGCGGCCGCATCTCGAGGTCGGCGTGTCGCGAGCCATGGGGCAGGGGGGGCGTCTCGGTCTCGCCCTGCGTCTCGAGCACGAGAACTGGAGCGACACCGACGACACCGACCCGGCCTTCGTCTTGCCGGAGGACGGGCTCGTCGCTCGCTTGCGGCTCAACGGTGAATGGCGTCGAGACTCGATCGAGCTCAAGACCTTCGTCGAGCGAGGACATCGTCTCGACTGGGAGCCCTGGGGCATCGACGACGGCAGTGGTCTCACCGAGAGCCCGGACTCCTACTGGCGCTACGGCGCATCCATCGAGGGCGTGTGGCTGCTACCGGCTGCGCAGCGCCTCTCGGTAGGAGCCGCCTGGCGCAGCGGCAGCTCGCTCGATCGCTTCAGCCAGCATCAGTTCCGCTCGTTCGGTGAGCCCAACCTCCCGGGCTTCGGCGGCTCGGGCCTGCACTTCGACGACCTGGCCATGGTGGACCTGTCGTACGGGCTGGACCTCTTCGGCCGCTTCGGCGTGTCGGGCGAGATCGGCCTGGCGCGGACGCGGGACCGTCAGGGCGTGACCAGCGTCGGACCGGACGCCCGCGAGTGGAGCGACCACGTCGGCGCCGGCGTCTCCGGCACGGTCCCCGGCCCCTGGGGCACCTTCGTCACCTTCGGCGTCGGCACCGTGCTGTCGTCGAGCGATCACCCCGAGCTGGAGGGTGATCTGACGGCCGAATTGCTGGTCACCAAGATCATCAAGTGATCGCGAGGGCGGCGGCACGCCGTCTTCGGCCCTTCGCTCTCGACTCGCTCGTCCTCAGCTACCGGCGTAGCCTGCGGCTCGCTCGCTCGGCTCATGGCCGAATCCGACGTACCGGCGCTCCTCGCGATTCCGTTGCGAGGATCCTCAGCTACACGTGAGCGCGAAGGGCGGCGGCACGCCGTCCTCGGGCCTTCGCTCTCGACTCGCTCGCCCTCAACTACCGGCGTAGCCTCATTCCTCGGATCCAAACGGACGGGACCTCGGCTCGCTCGCTCGGCTCATGGCCGAATCCGACGCACCGGCGCTCCTCGCGATTTCGTTGCGAGGAGCTTCCGGGTAGTGGTCGGCGTCGACTCGCTTACTTTCTCTTCCTGAACACCGAGGACTTCGGGAGCGGCGGAGTCGAGGTCGGCTCGGCGGGCTTGTCGGCCTGGACGGCCTGGGCGATGGCCTGGGCCGGGATCTCCTGGGTGCTCTCCAGGGGCTTGCCAGACTGACCCGAGGTCGTCTCGGCCGAGGCCGCCGGCGTGGCCGGAGCGCTGCTGCTGCTCGCGCTTCCGCCGCTGCTGCTGCTCGCGCTGCCGAGGCCTGCGAAGCGATCGAAGAGCTTCTTCGCCTCGTCGATGCTGCCGAACCCACCGTGCACGCGGACGGGACCCATGGGCTTGTCGGACTCGACCACCAGGCAGGTGCCCTCGGTCTTCTCGCCGATGTTCACCGAAGGCGCCTTGGCGTGCAGCACCGAGACGGTGCCGCCATCGAGGACGATGCCCTGCGTCGCCTCGAGACGGTCGGCGGTGAGACGCCCTTCGTGGAAGGTGATCGACGCGGAGCGCGCCGTCTGCACCCGCACGAAGCCGTCGACCTGGACGTCGCCCTCGAGGGCCTCGATCTCGTCGACCTCGAACTCCACGCCCTGGGGCGGGAGCACGCGGACCGAGCCGTGCTTCGAGAAGATCTTGGCGAACTTGTAGCCGCCCAGGTTGGTCCGGATGTAGATGTCGGACTCGTGCCCGAAGATCAGCTTGCCGTCCTTGAACTCGAAGCTGGTTCCCTCGGGAATGTCCAGGGTCTGAGAGCGTTCGTCTGCCATGGGGGAGCCTCTCGAAAGCCGGGCTACTTGCCTCCGCCGGGGGGCAAGAGTCTATCAACCTCCTCCATGATGGGAGAGGGGCTGGTATCGCGCTCGACCTTCACCCGCCGGCCGGGGATGTCGATGTCGAGGATGAAGAGCTCGGGGTCCTGGGGCCGGCCGTCCACGATGACCTCGTAGTGCAGGTGCGGGCCGGTCGAGCGTCCCGTCGAGCCGACCCAGCCGATGAGGTCGCCACGCCGGACCTCCGCCCCGGATTCGGCCGCCAGGCGGTCGCAGTGGGCGTAGACCGTGCGGATTCCGTTCCCATGGTCGAGGACGACGAAGTTGCCGTAGTTGGCGACCCGGGCGTTCTGCTTGCGGGACACCCGGCCGGCGTAGTGCACCGTGCCGTCGGCGGTCGCGTGGACCGGCGTGCCGGTGGGGGCGGCGAGGTCCAGGCCCGCGTGGAACTGCCGGCTCTTCCCACCCGACGCTGCCATGAGCCCCCGCAGGACGCGGTAGCCGTAGCGGTCGGTCGGCACGAACCCGGGGTCCAGCGGCGAGATCGAGGGCGTGTGCGCGAGCTCGAACTCGAGGTTGTCGGCATGGGCCGACAGCCGGTCGTAGCGCTGCTCGAGCTCTTCCAGGGAGAGCTGGGCATCGGCGATGGCGCGATCCTCGGGCTGCTCCGCGTGGATCGCGTCGTCGAGCTCGGCGGCGAGGTCGTCCATCCCCGTGATGATCGCGAGGTCGCGACCCAGCCGCGAGAGCCGCTGGACACGGTCGTCGAGGGGGGCCAGTCGCGCCTCCAGCACGGCGGCATCGCGTCGGGCGAGGGCTGCCTCCCAGCGGGCGTCGCGCGCCTGCTGCTGACGCTGGACCACGTCGAGTCGCAGGGCCTCGGCCCGCTCGAGAGCCAGCCAGCTGAAGAGCAGGGACACCACGCACCAGGTCACGCCCAGCAGCAGCCCAAGGACGACCAGGGCGGACTTCCAGGGCGTGAAGCGGTACTCCCGGTAGAAGAAGTTCCGCTCCAGCCACTGGGTCAGCCAGCGTCCCCCGAAGCCTGCTCGAGGCAGGGACGGGAAGAGCTTGACGACGAGGTGGTTTCGCGGTCGCTGGGTCACGGGCGACGGCCTGAGCGGACGGGGCGTCGCTGGAAAGTGGAGGCGACCCGAACCGCCTCGTCATCATGCCGCCCCGTTCGCGAGGGAACCAGGGCGGGGGCGAGGCCGATCAACCGCCCGTCGCGGGTGCAGTGGCCGGGGTCGAGGCAGGCGCGCCCTCCTCGGTCCCGCCGTCCGACGGTTCCGCCTCGCCCTCGGTCTGGCGTTCGGGCAAGCGGACGAGCCAGCCGGTGACGAAGGTCAGTGGCCCCGCGAGGACCGAGCCCTGGCGAAGGGCCGACGAGGGGCCCACGTAATTCACCGCCGCGACGAGCACGCCCGAGAGCAGGATGCCGCAGGCCAGGCCCAGGAAGGCGCCGCCGAGTCGGTTCACCCAGTTGAGGTCGAGCTTCTTGAGCGACCGAGTCAGGAGCCAGCCCGCCACGCCGACGGCCAGCAGCACGGTGACGAATCCCGCCGCGTAGGCGAGAACCTCCGCCAGCCCCTCGTGACCTAGCGCCGAGCGCAGGGGGCCGTGCAGGAGGGAGGCGATGAGGGGGGCGAGCAGGAAGGCCGCCCAGGTGCCGACCAGGGCCGTCCCGACGTTCACCAGGCCCTTGGCGAGCCCGATCAGCGTGGGGATGCAGGCGATGGCGACGATCGCCACGTCGAGCGCGTTCACGGTGAAATGGGGGCTCCAGGATCCGCGCGGACCCCGTGGCGCAGACTCCAAAGAAGGAGAATCGGGGCCGAAATGCTAACATGAGGGCTGGAGGCTCGAGATTCGGGATGGCGACTCAGGACGAGCAGAAGGGCCAGCAGCCGGGCGCCGGAGGCGACCAGCACTCCGAGGGCGACAACCTCCTCGGTGAGCTGCGCGCCGACAGCGAAGGTGCCGTGGCCAACCTCTCCGGTCAGGACTCCGACGAGGGAGGCGACCTGCTCGGGTCGCTGCGAGACGCCGGATCCCAGGGTGTCGACGAAGGGCAGGCGGCCGGCCCGCCGGCGCCAGCGCCTCTCGACGACGACCCGATGACCGTCTCGGCGCCCCTGCCGATCCCCGACGTCAACCCTCCCGCGCCGGACGGACCGCCGTCCGAGCCCGAGGGAGGGTTGCTCGGCGCCCTTCAGGCCGAGGGGGAAGAGGTCGTCGGCGAGCAGCTCCAGGCAGCCATCTCCCGGATGGAGTCCTTCTCCGAGACCGTCGGCGGCACGCCGTCGGGCGAGGGACTCCTGGAGGAGTGGCACGAGATCGAGAACGAGCTCAAGTCGGCGCTCCGCACCGGCGCCGGTGTCCCGTCGCGCGGGCGTGCCGAGGCGCTCGACGAGCAGCTCACCTCGATGCGCTCCGAGGTCTCGCGCAAGAACGACCTCATCTCCCAGCTCAGCGCGACCGTCGCCGACCTCAACAAGAAGCTGAGCGATCAGGAGCTCTCGCTCCGGGAGGAGCTCGCCAACGTCAAGGAGCGAGCCACCACCGCGGAGGAAGAGCTCGATCGGCTGCGTGCGCGGGAAGAGCACCTGCTGCAGCGGCGGGGTGAGCTCGAGGTCCAGCTCGAGGCGCTCACCGGCGAACGCGACGAGCTCAAGCACGGCGCCGAGCACGTCAGTGAGACGCTGGAGCGCGAGACCAAGCTCCACGAGCAGAAGAACGCCGCCCTCACGACCGAGCTCGACGAGGCGCTCCAGTCGGCGGCCAGCCACGAGCGGGAAAAGAAGGACCTGGCCCGTCGTCTCGACGACGCGGAGCGCCGGCTCGAAGCTCTCGAGGAGAGCCGGAGCCGTCTCGAGGAGGAGCGCGACACCGCTTCCCACGAGGCCCAGCGGCAGATCAAGCAGGTCGCGATCCTCCGCTCCCAACAGTCCGAGGTGGAGTCGGAGCACGCCGAGGAGACGCAGCGCGCCGAGCGCGAGATCAGCCGTCTCCGCGTGCGGGAGTCGCGCCTGGTCGCCCACGGGGAGACCCTGGGCTCTCGGCTCACCGACCTCGTCACGACCGTGCAGCAGGTCTCGCGTCAGCTCACGGAGCTCCCCGTCCAGCTCCCGCCGGACGAAGAGCCCCAGGACGAGCCCGAGGTCGGGGACGAGGCTGAGCCTGGAGCTGAGCCCACCGGCGACGACGAGGCTCCTGGAGAGGCCTGAGTCACCTCGAACGGACCTCGCTGCTCGGTCAGGAGAACGGTCAGGGGCCGCGAGACGGCCTAGATTCTCGTTCGGGACGTCGCTGCGCCCGCCCGTGATCCGTCGACCAGACGGTGCTGTGAGGGGTGGCGAAGTGACATGATTCGTGGGACAGGGCAAGAATTTCGGAGATGCGGCGTGGCCAGGGGAGCCCGCCCCTCCGGAACGGGAAGGTAGGTAGCCATGCACGCTGAGCCATCGAGCGTGTGGGCCCGTGGAGTGCTCGTGGTCGCGCTGGTCGCGATCGTCGCCGAGAGCTCTTGGGCGGAGGTGTCTCTGGTCGGTCGCACCGACCTCGACGAAGTCGGCGCTGGGGCCACGGCGGTTCTGGCCGCGGACTTCTTCAACGCCACGTCCACTCCGCCGGGCACGCCGGATCTCGACCTCGCGGTCCTCATCTCCGGAAGCAACACCATCGTTCTCCTGCAGAACGACGGCAGCGGTCGGTTCTCCGTCTGCCCAACCTGCACCATCACCGCCGAGGAGATGGGCACGCAGTCCACCCTGGGCAACGACCCCGCCGACTTCACGGTGGCCGACCTCGACGGGGACACCCTGCAGGACGATCTCGTCGGGGTGAACCAGGAGAGCGCTCGCTTCTTCGCGCTCGCCAACGGGCCGGGCGGCTGGGCGCCCACCGACATGGACGCCAACAGCGGCTCCGGCTCGGCCATCGCGCTGGAGGACTGGGACGGCGACATGATGCCGGACTTCTTCGCCTGCACGACCAACGGTGCCGTCCGCACCGCGGGTCGATCGGGTGCCGGCACCTTCTCGGACGTGAACGTCTTCCTGCCGGCCGGCGCCACCGTCGGCGCGCAGACCGACATCGCGATCGGTGACTTCATCGCCCTCTCGCCAGGTGTCGACGACGACCTTCCCGACATTCTCACCGTCGACAACCAGAACCGACAGCTCGTCATCTGGCCCGGCGACCTCTTCCCGTTCAGCGTGCGCAACGACGCCTTGCGGCTCATCCCCGTGATGGCGGGCGGCTCCGTGCAGACGCCGGCCTCGGTGGTCACGCGTGACTTCGACGCCGACGGCTCACCCGACGTGCTGCTGTTGACCGAGGAGGGTTACCTCCTCTTCTACCCGAGCGATCTCGCAGCGGGCCTCGGCGCCCCGACCGAGACCGACGTGATCGGCTTCCTCTCGGCCGGCGCGGACCGACTTCCCACGCGCTTCTCGTCGATGGTCCTGGCCGACGTCGTCAACCGTGTCGGGGGAGGCCCCGACGGCGTCGACGACCTCATCATCTCGGACGCGGGCGACCCGACCAGCGAGGAGGGCTTCAACTGGTTGTGGATCCTCCCCGGCATCACGATGTCCCCGACGCCGCGCTTCGACGTCGTGGGGCAGGTGCATTACGCGGCTGCCGATCTCGGCACTCAGCTCCATCGCTCCCTGGCCGTCGCCAACCTCGACGCCGATCCGGCTCCCGACATCGCGCTCGTCAACTTCGACTCGACGCGCGGGCTCTCGCTCTTCCGCAACACGGCCGGCACCTTCGATGCCGGGCGGTCCTACGCGGCGGGGCTCACCAACCCGTCCAACCTGGCGGTGCGTCGGCAAGGGGGGAGCGACGATCTCGTCGCCCTCGTTCGCGGTCGTGACTTCTCGGTCCTGGCGGCCGACGGCATCGGTGGCTTCCAGCAGCCGGCGCTCGCTGCCAGCGACTCGGGGCTGGGTCCCTTCACCGGGCTCCTGGTCGGCAACTTCGACGCCGACGCCTTCCCCGACGTGATCGTGACCGCCGCCGATGCGCACGCCATTCATCGTGGCCGCGTGGGTGGTGACTTCCTGCCCGCGATGAGCCTCGGCTTCGGTGGTGAGAGCCGCAGCGGCGAGCTCGTCGGCGCCGCGGCCCTCGATCTCGCGACGGTCATCCCCTCGGGCGGCATCGGTCAGTTCGAGCTTCAGCTCCGGGAGGGCGACGGCGCCGGTGCCTTCGGTGCGCCGACCATGATCGCCAGCTTCCAGGGCTATCAGGCGCATCTCACGGGCGACATCGTCGACGGCTTCACCGACGAGGTGGTGGTGGTCGCCGACAATGCCGGTGGCACGGGGACCGAGGTCAGCGTCTACCGAAGCGAGGGCGCGACCCTCGTGCTCGAGCAGGCTCAACTTCTCCCGACTCCCTTCGACATGGGCTTCCGCATCGACGGTGCGGTGCTCGGTGACTTCGACGGAGACGGTCAGCGAGACGACGTCGCGATGGCGGTGGCGTCCTTCGTCCTCCTGTTCCTCGGTGACGGCACCGGTCTGGTCGCCATGCCCATGCCGCTCACGGGCACCTCGGGCACGCAGTCGCTGCTCGCCGCCGACCTCACCGGCAACAACATCGACGACATCGTCCTGGTGGCGCGCACCGGCGTGGCCGTGCTCGAAGCCGTCGGCGGTGGTGTCTTCGCGGTGGAGCCCACGCGCTTCAGCGCCAACATCGATCCGGTGGCCGCGGCTGCCGTCGATCTCGATGCCAACGGTCTCGCCGAGCTCGTCGTGAGCTCCGGCTCCACCGGCGATCTCACGGTCTTCCGCAACTCCAGCGTCGCCTCGCTGCAGCTCCGCATTTCCGGCGATGCCGATGCGGATGGGAACCCCGACTGGGGTTGGGCGCCTCAGCCTGGCGCGACCTGGTCGCTCCTGCGAGGAGACCTCGGCCAGCTCCTGACCAACCGCGACCTCGCGATGAGCTCTCCCACCTGCCTGCTCTCCAGCGGCGGCGTGCTCACCTACGAGGACGAGGATCCCTTGCCGGCGCCCGTGGGCGATTACCCGCCCGCGTTCTACTACCTCCTGCGCTGTGAGTCGCCGGACTGCACGCTGGGCTTCGGCATGGACTCGATGGGGACCGTCCGCTTCATGGCGGGCGGGCCGTGTCCATGAGCCGCAGGACCTCTCGAAGCTGTCTCGTCGGTCTCATCCTGTGCGCGTTCGCGTTGCCGGCGGCCGCGGTGATCGAGCTGCGGGGTCGCAACGAGATCTCGATCGGTTCCTTCACCGACCCGGTGGCGGTGGTGGCGGGTGACTTCGTCAACTCCGACAGCATGCCGGCCGGCATGGACGGCGTGCTCGACCTGGCGGTGCTGGTCGACACGCCCGGCCCGGCCATCATCATCTTCGAGAATCAGGGCGACGGCAGCTTCACCGAGCACGTGGTGCTCGAGCCCGACGACATGGCGCCCCGCGACGAGTCCCGGGTGGGCGATCGTCCCACGGCCATTCGGGCCGTCGACCTCGACGGCGACACCTTCGTCGACGATCTCGTCGGCACCAACGAGGACAGCGCGCGCTTCTTCTCCTACATCAACGCCATGGGAGCCTGGACCTTCAGCGACCCCTCGGCCGGTCAGGGTGACGGCGCGAGCATCGCGCTCTTCGACTGGAACGAAGACATGCTCGTCGACCTGTTCTTCTGCACCGGCTCGGAGGTGAAGACGGCCGGGCAGGGCGCGCCGGGAAGCTTCGCGTTCGTAACGGTCTTCCCCGCGGCCACCGCCGGCGTGAACGTGCGCCTGCTCGTCGACATCGAGGTCGGGGACTTCGTCGACATCGACACGGCGGGACAGCCGGATCTCCTCACCGTCGACTCGGCGGGAATGCAGCTCGTGGTTTGGCCGGGGCAGCCGCTGTTCGGCATCAGCAACGACCTCCTCGTCGCCAAGCCCGTGGCCCCCGCCGGCTACCCGATGCAGACACCGGTGGAGGCCATCGCCGGCGAGTTCACCGGCGACATGCGGCTCGACGCGCTCGTGGCCACCGAGCAGGGGCTCGTGCTCCTCTACCCGGGCAACGGTGACCCGACGATGGAGGCCTTCGACGACCCCATCGTCTTCGACGTGGCTGCGCCCCTTGCGACCGAGCGTGAGGACACCCGGCTCTCGGCCATGATCCTCGCCGACGTGGTGGGGGAGACCGGTGTCGGTAGCGCGCCCGACGGCGTCGACGACCTCGTCTTGACCGATGCGGGCGACGTCGTCACGGCCGGTCAGGGGCACAACTGGGTCTGGATCGTGCCCGGCCGGGCCGGCGCCACCCTCGACTTCAACATCGACGCGCAGTTCCACCATGCGCAGCCTGACCTCGCGCCACGGCGCCCTGGTGGCGTCACTGCCGCCGACCTCGCTGGCGACGGCTCTCTCGACCTGGTGGTCGCCGCCTCCGACGGCAACTCGCTCACCCTCCTCACCAACGACGGCACGGGCCGCTTCGACGCGCCCCGCTCATTCGCTTCGGGTCTCAAGGGACCGACGGCCCTGGCCGTGAATCGGCAGTCGGTCAGCGCCGCTGCCGACCTGGTCATCGGCAGTGGTGGTGATGGCTCGCTCGGCCTCCTGCCCGGAGCCGGCGACGGTTCCTTCGGGCAGTCCAGTGGCATCGCTCCGGGAGCCCCTGGGGGCGTGCGTGAGCTGCTGGTCGACCTCTTCGACGGCGACGCCCGTCCCGACCTTCTCGTCGGCACCGTGTCCGATCACGCGCTCCATCCGGGCCGTCTCGGTGGCTTCGATCCCGGCGTGGCGCTGGGCATCAGCGGCACCTCGCGTCCGGCCGGGCTCCCGGCGACGCCCGGGGCGCTCGACCTCGTGGTCGTGAACGACGCCATCACCCCCGAGCTCGAGATTTGGCACGGCGACGGGATGGGCGGCTTCACGATGGCCGACATCGTCGGCGGCTTCAACCTGCCGCAGGACCATCTCTGGATGCCCGATCTCGGCACCGGCACCGTGGTGGTGGCCGGCAAGGACAGCGCCGCTCCCGGAGCGGGTCGACCCCAGCTCTTCCTCTACACCGACGACGGCAGCGGCTGGGCCCTCACCGACATGCTCTCGCTCCCCGATCCCTTCAACGAGAGCTTCGTGACCATCGACTCGCTCCGCATCGGGGACTTTGACGGCGACATGCGAGCGGACGACCTGGCGGTGCTCGAGCGCTCGGGCAGCCTCCTGGTCTACCTCGAGTCGGGAGGCTCGCTGGGCATGCCCGTGGTGAACGTCGGCGTCTCGCCCGGGCCTCGCGACATCGTCGTGGCGGACCTGTCGGGCGACGGCATCGACGACCTCGCGGTGGCCAACGCCAACCGCCTGACCCTCCTCGAGTCGCTCGGCGACGGCATGGTGGCGGCCCCGCTGCGGCTCGGCACCAACCTCGACAACCTCGGCCTGGTGGCGACCGACCTCGACGGCGACCTGCTGCCGGACGTCGCCCTGCTCTCGGGCGCGACCAACGACGTGACGGTCTTCCTCAACGTCGGAACGCCTCCGCCGCCGCCCTTCCGGCTGCAAGTCGATCGCGACGAGCCCGACGACGTGGTGAGCTGGACCGATGTCGGCGCCGCCGTCTACACGCTGCTGCGTGGCGACCTCGGACTGCTCAGGACGACGAGCGACCTGACGATGACCGATCCCGGCTGCCTCATCGTGTCGATGCCGGTGAACCTCCGCATCGAGATCGACGCGTCGCCGCCGGAGCAGGCCCTGCCCGGCGGTGGGCGAGCGCAGGGGTATTGGTACCTGGCGCGGTGTGAGGGGATGGCGTGCTCGGATGACACGTTTGGATCCGATACGGACTTCAACACCCGCTTCCCCGCCGGCTGCCCGTAGCAGGGCGGCGGCACGTCATCTGGGACGCTTCGCTCTCGACTCGCGCGTGCTCACCTACTCATGTAGGCTCCGCCGCGCTCGCTCGGCTCATCGCCCCATCTGACGCACCGGCGCTCCTGCTACTCCGTAGCGGCGTCCATGGCACGCCATTCGCGGCCCTTCACTTTCGACTCGCGGCGCTCGCCTACTGATGTAGGCGTCGCCGCCGCTCGCTCGGCTCATGACCACGCCTGACGCACCCTGAACGCCGCTACTCAGTGGCGGACGCCGCTGGCTCGGCTCATGACCACGCCTGACGCACCCTGAACGCCGCTACTCAGTGGCGAGCGGTCGTTCTCCGTGCGTCAGGCCGAAGAGCTCCTAGCTCTCGCTCTTCGCCTTGGCGAGGCTCGCGAGGACCTGCTCGCGGAGCTTGGTGACGAGCGCATGGGTCGCTTCGTCGTAGGCGTCGATGACGGCTTCGACGTTGCCGGCCTTCACCGGGGCGGTGGCGTCGGTGCGGTCCGAGTCGATGGGGGTGCCGCCCGGGGTGGTGAGACGCCAGCGGACGCTCACTTGCACCTCGTGGGCATCAGCGCGCTGGGACTCGTGGAAGCGCACGAGACGACAGCGCAAGATCGCGTCGTGGCCCTGCGCCGGAGGCAACACGTCCACGCGTGAGAAGTCGCCGCTGGCCTCGAAGGAGCGTCGCGTCAGCTCTTCCAGCATGCGGTCGGGGTAGTCCGACCAGGAGTGGTAGCCGTACTGACGGAGCTCGCGGCCGTCACCCTCGCGCCAGGTGAGCTTGGTCGTGCGCAAGGGCGCATCGGACGTGAAGTGCGCCAGCCCCAGCGACGGCGCCGTGCGCGTCGTGACGACCGCGTCGTCCTCGGCCTGGAGACTCCAGACCCGATGCACCGGCGTCTTGCCGAAGCAGCCCAGGCCGAGACCGGCCAGCAGGAGGAGGAAGGTCGTGCGCCAGCGGTTCACTTGCGGTCCTTCTTCTTGTCCCGGAACTCGCGCTGCGGGGGAGGCTGCTTCCGGATGAGCGCCGACGGACGCTGCTTGATCTCCCGGGTGAACTCCGCCAGGTGACGCGAGCTCAGCTCCAGGTTCTCCACGAGGTCGTCGACCCGCTCCAGGTCGAGCGAGGACACCGCCGTGCTCAACGACTCCAGCGCCGACTGCACCTCGGTGAGCGACTTCTCGAGCTGGTCCTGCAAGCGGTGGAAGCGCGGCGCGAAGTCGCGCAGGGTCTCGTCGAGGCTCGTCTCGATCTTGCCGGCCGCCGAGCTCACGCTCGAGGAAGCCTCCTCGACGTTGCCCAGGATGGTGCCGATCTTCGGCGACTCGCGGTCGATGACCTCCCGCAAGCGACCCGTCGTCGCCTGGAGATCGGCCAGCGCCGTCTTCACCGCCGCCTGGTTGTCTTCCGACACGAGGCCCTCGGCCTGCGCCAGGATGTCGTTGCCCTTCTTCAGCGCGGCCTCGAGCTCGACCGTCACCGTCGAGATGAGCTGATCGACGCGACCGATGGCGTCTTGCAAGCCCTCGAGCGCCCGCTGGAGATCGAAGGGCTCGCCGCCCTCGATGCGACTGCCCGGCGGGAGCTCGCGACGCACTGGAGGACGACCCGACGGGTGGATGGACTGGTCGGTCGTGCGGAGGTCGACGTACTCGTCGCCGAGGAGGTCGGCCTTGGTGATCTTGGCGATCAGGTCGTCGGTGATGGGCGTGGTGGCCGCGAGGGAGAACTCGACCCGGATGAAGCGACCATCATCGGGATCGATGTTCACGGCCTCGACTCGACCGACCAGCTTGCCGTTGTACTTGACCGCGGCGCCGACGTCGATGGTGTTCACGTTGCGGTAGACCGCGTGATAGGTCTCGGTCGGCGTGAGCCCCATGCCGCGGATCGTGAAGACGCCGAAGAGGATCAGCGCCACTCCGAAGAGCACGAAGGCCCCGACGGCGATTTCCAGCTTGGAGTTCTTCACGACTTCGCTCCGATGAGGAGGGGAATCCTACTGCGAACCACGGGTGAGACGTTCGACCAGTCCCTCGGACGGGGCCTGCTCGGGATCGGGGAGGCGATCGAGGAACTGACGGACCCGAGGGTCCTCGTTGCGTCGGAGCTCGTCGGGGGTCCCGAGGGCGAGCACCTTGCCGGCGTGGAGCATGAGCATGCGGTCGGCGATGTCGAAGGCCGACTCCAGCTCGTGCGTGACCACCACGGTGGTGAGATCGAGCGAGGACGCGAGCTGCTTGAGGAGCTGGTCGAGACTGGCCGAGGTGATCGGATCGAGCCCCGCCGACGGCTCGTCGAGGAAGAGCAGCTTCGGATCCATGGCCAGCGCGCGGGCGATGCCGGCGCGCTTCTTCATGCCCCCGGAGAGTTGGTCGGGGTAGAGGTTCTCCGCCTTGGGCAGACCCACCTGACCGAGCTTGAGCCGGGTCATGATCTCGATGGTGTTGGGGTCGAGTTGCGTGTGCTCACGCAGTGGCAAGGCGACGTTCTCGCCCACGGTGAGCGAGCCGAGCAAGGCCGAGCCCTGGAACGCCACGCCGATCTCGCGCAGGAGCTCCCGACGCTCGTCGCGCGGGAGGTCTCGGAGGTCCTGACCGAGGAGAAGGGCACGCCCTCGAGCCGGCTCGACCAGGCCGATGAGCGTGCGCAGCAGGGTGGATTTGCCACAGCCCGACGGGCCGAGGATGACCAGCACCTCGTGCTTGCGGAGGGCGAAGTCGATCCCGTCGAGGATGACGCGATCGCCGTAGGCGACCCGCAGGTTCTCGACCACGAGAGGAGAGGAGGTCGCGTCGCTCATGCCAGGGCGTAGAAGAGGCCGGTGGCCACGAGGTCGGCAAGGATGACGCAGAAGATCCCGAGCACCACCGCCCGCGTCGTCGCGCGGCCCACGCCGGCGGCGCCGCCTTCGACGTTGAGCCCGCACCAGACGCCCACCGTCACGATGAGCACGCCGAAGACACCGGCCTTCGCGAGCCCGGACAGGAAGTCGAGCATGTAGAGCGACTCCTGCGTCCGCTCGAGGTAGGCCACCGCCGGGATGTCGAGGACCACGGCTGCACAGGCCAGGCCGCCGAGGATGGAGATGAGGTCGGCCCAGGCGGTGAGCAAGGGCAGGCAGAGCACCATCGCGGCTAGCTTCGGCGCGATGAGGAACGACTGGATCGAGACCCCCATGACCTGGAGGGCGTCGAGCTCTTCCTGGATCTTCATGGTCGCGATCTCGGCAGCGACCGCCGAGCCGCTCCGGCCGGCCACGACGATGGCCGTGATGACCGGGCCGAGCTCGCGGGTCATGGAGACCGCCACGAGATCGGCCACGTAGCTCTCCATGCCGAGGCGGCCGAGCTGGTAGGCCGCTTGGAACGCCAGGATGAGACCCATCATCCAGGAGATGAGCGTGACGATGGGGAGGGCGCCGATGCCCATGGCCGCCGCCTGCTGGAGGATGGTGATCCGACGAAACGGCGCCCCCGGCAAGACCGAGCGCAGCAGCACGCCCGTCATCCGGAGACCCAACAGGGTCAGCGAGCCCGTTCCGCGGAACAGGCCGAGCACCGTCCGACCGGTGCCTCCCAGGGCGTTGGTGAGCACGGTCTCTCGCTCAGCCGTCCGCCAGGGCCGCGTCGACCGACTCGGCCAGGGTGAAGACGGTCTGGAGCTTGGCGATCTCGAAGACCTCGCGGACCCGGGGGCGCAGCCCGGCAAGCACCAGCGCACGGCCCTTCTCACGCAGGCCGCCGAGGGCCTCGACCAGGGTCGCGATGCCGGACGAGTCCATGTAACTGACGCCGGTCAGGTCCACGACGACCCGGGCGCTGCCGGCCTTGATGGCGGCGAGGAGTGCCTCGCGCATCTGCGGGGAGGAGTAGAGGTCGACCTCGCCCTCGACCGCGATCACCGTGGCCGCGTCCACCTCGCGGCGGTCCACCTTCAGCATGAGGAGCCTCCTGGTCCCTGGTCCGAGCCCGAGCTGGCGCGGGCCCCGTCGTTGGGCTCGGCCGCCTCGGGGCAGCCGAGCCGCAGGATCAGGACGTTGCCACGCTCGACGTTCTCGTCGAAGCAGACCTCGTCCATGACCTCGTGGATGAAGTGCAGGCCCAGGCCCCCGGGCGTCGTGGGGGCCGATGGCGCCGGGGCCTTCATGGCCTCCGAGGGGGCCTTGCAGGCCTCGTCGGCCAGGCGGATCTCGAGCTGTCGACTCCTGCCGGAGCGCTCTGCGATCCCGAGCGTGAGCTCCATGAGGCCGTCCTCGCAGCCCTGGTAGCCGTGCCGGATGACGTTGGTGCACGACTCGTCGATGGCCAGCGTCACGCGCTCGGTGAGCCCCTCGTCGAAGGAGGCCTGGGCCAAGAACTGTCGCACCGCCGCTCGGACCACGCAGAGCATGCGTGGGGAGCTTCGGAAGACGAGGCAAATGCCGTCTGGAGGGGGGGCTGCGTTCATCGCGGTCCGCGGGAGGGGGGAGGCCGGTGTTGCCGGCGACTGCTGGCCCCTGGACGCTGCGGGCATCCTACACGAACTAGGGGGCTTGCCGGTCCGGGCGGGGCTGGCTCGGCACTTGGAGCCGGCGTGGGGGGGTGACATGATGGCCGTCTCGATCCGGGCCGGGCGTGGGGCGTCGAGAGGGTCTCCTCAGGTGGGGTGAGACCGGGTCCCCCCGGAGCTGAAGAGACGTTGCCGACATGGACAAGGACGTCAAGAAGATCGGCAAGTACAACATCCTGGGGACCCTCGGCCAGGGTGCGATGGGGCTCGTCTATCGCGGCGAGGATCCCCTGCTCGGGCGTCAGGTGGCCATCAAGGTCATCACCGGGAGCGACGTCACCGAGGAGATGAAGCAGCGCTTCATCCACGAGGCCCGGGCGGTCGCCGCCATCGACCACGCCAACATCGTCGTGGTCTACGACCTGGGCGAGGAGCAGGGCGTTCCGTACATCGCCATGGAGCTCCTCGTCGGCGAAGACCTCAAGGACTACGTCGAGCGCAAGAAGCGGCTGCCCGTCGACGAGGCCGTCGACATCCTCATCCAGGTGTGCGACGGCCTGGCTTATGCCCACGCCCGGAAGATCGTCCACCGCGACATCAAGCCCGCCAACATCCACGTCTGCGACGACGGGCGCGTCAAGGTCATGGACTTCGGCGTCGCCAAGATGGAGTCCACGAACCTGACGGCGACGGGCATGGTCATCGGCACGCCCGATTACATGTCGCCCGAGCAGATTCAGGGCAAGGCGGTCGACCAACGCACCGACATCTTCGCGGCTGGCGTGGTCTTCTACGAGCTGCTCAGCCGCAGCAAGCCGTTCACGGCCGACTCGATCACCTCGGTGATCTACAACGTCGTCTTCAAGGAGCCGCCGTCCTTCGATTCGCTCTCTCTCGACGTCCCGGCCGAGATCGAGCGGATCATCCGCAAGGCGATGGCCAAGGACCTGGACCAGCGCTACCAGGACATCTCGGAGATGGCCCGCGACCTGCGCGCCTGGGCGGGCAAGCCCCAGCCCGGCGCCGCGGTCAGCGCTGCCGCCGAGGTCGGCGAGGAAGACGCCACCACCGAGATCTCCGCCAGCGACGTCGCTGCCGCCACCCAGGCCGGACCGATGCCGTCGCCGGGAGCCGACACCGTCCAGGTCGGCGAATCGAAGAGCGATCGGGCGGGTGCGGCACCGGCCGCCGGGACGGTGGTCGGCGGAGCTCCCGCTGGCGGAGCGGGCGCGTCTGCGGCCGCAGCTCCCGCCAAGAGCAAGCTGCCGGTCTTCATCGGAGTCGCAGCCGCGATCGGCCTGATCGCGGCCGGCTGGTTCTTCCTCGGCCCCAAGGGCGGGGGAGGTGGCGGGTCCGACCCACCGCCGGTGGTCAACGCCGACCCGGTCTCGGTCGACGTGCTCATCGCCCCCTGGGCCCACATCGACAGTCTCCAGCGCACCGATCAAGGTGCGGCCAGCGAGATCGCTCTCGACGAGAGCAACACGCCCGTGCGTCTGAGCCTGCCTCCGGGCAGCTACCGGATGGAGGTCAGCAACCCGGCGCTCGACCTCCGCGACGTCATCAGCTTCGACGTGAGCCCGGGAAGTGACCAGCTCATCCGGCGCACGCTGAGCGGCTTCGAGCCCGGCTCGGCGATCAGCGCGGTCCTGGCCTCCGAATCATGAGGACGACCATGGCGCGCATCCTGCCCCTCGTGGCGTTGCTCCTGACGACGTCGCTCGCCACCGATGCCTGGGCCATCAACAAGAAGGCCAAGAAGGCCTACGACACCGGTCTCGATGCCCTCAACGGCGGCGACCCCGTCACCGCCCGCGATCAGTTCCAGACCGCGCTGTCGCTCGACGGCAAGGAAGGCCGCTTCCGCAAGGGGGCCACCTTCATCGAGTACTTCCCGAGCCTCCGGCTCGCGCAGGCCCTGGTCGAGCTCAAGGACTGGGACGCCGCCAAGACGGCGCTCGATCGCGCCGACGGCACCAAGCTCACCTCCGACCTCCGCGGCACCGCCGGAGGCCTGCGGGTCCTCATCAACCAGGGCCGCAGCGCCGCAGCCTCCGGTGGCGGAAGCTCCGGTGGGGGCGCGCCGCCGCCGCCTCCCTCCGGTCCGGATCCCGAGGCCGAGCGAGCGCAGTCGGCCCTCGACCGCGGTGACCTCGCCGGCGCTCGTCGGATGGCGATGAGTGTCCTGTCCCGCAAGCCGTCGGAGTCGCTGGCCAGCCGCGTCCTCGCCGCCGTCGATCAGCAGCTCTCCAACAAGCTCCAGCAGGCGCGTGGCGAGAAGTCCGGCGCCCAGCTCGCTCGAGCCGAGGGCTTGCTCCAGGAAGTCCTCGCGGTCGACCCGAACAGCAGCGCGGCTCGCTCGCTGCTCTCCGCGGTGCAAGACGATCAGCGCGCCGCCCAGCGCGCCCTGACCGACGCCCGTTCGGCCATGGACCGGAAGCGATTCGACGAGGCCGACCGTCTCGCGCGCCGCGCTCGCGACCTCGACGCCGGCCTCCGGGATCGCGTCCGCAGCCTCCAGGGCGAGATCGAGAGCGCCCGGCGTCGCGCCAGCCAGGTCGTCTCCAACGACCCGCCACCGCGTCGCGATCCGGACCCGCCGCCCGTCACGAGCGGACCGAGCAAGGCGGAGCGCGCGGCTTCGCTGCTCCGACAGGCGCAGTCGCACCTGAAGAAGGGCTCGCTGGCGAAGGCGCGTCAGGCGGCCGAGGACGCCGCCCTGGCCGACGGCTCCCAGAGCACCGCGGTCAACGCCCTGAAGGAGACCATCGCGTCCCAGGGGCAGCGAGCGAGCAAGGCGCTCTCCAGCGCACGCAGCGCGAGTCTCGAGGGCCGCTTCGGCGAGGCCAAGGCCCGCGCCGAGGAGGCGCGCAAGCTCGACGGCGGTCTCGGCACCGAGGTCCGCAGTCTCCTCGACGATCAGCGTGAGAGAGAGACGGAGGTCTCCGGGAAGATCGCCGCGATCAACGTGCTCATCGACAACGGCGCCAGCAAGCAGGCGGCCACGCAGGTCGATCAGCTCGCCAAGAAGTTCCCGGGTCATCCGGATCTCGCCGAGCTCCGCCTCAAGGTGTCGGGCTCCAACGCCCTGGTCGCCGGGCTCCGCGCCTACTTCGAGGGCGACTTCAGCGGCAGCATCTCTGCTCTCCAAGGGCAGGCCGACTCCCACGGCGCCGACGTGCTGGCCGTGCTCGCCTCCGCTCATGCCACCCGGGGACTGCTCCGCGGTGACGACGCAGACCTGAGTCGAGCACGCGAAGTCTGGGGGCTTGCGCTCGCCAAGAAGGCTGATCTGAAGTTGGATCCGCGGTTCTTCTCGCCGAGGGTCCAAGATGTCTTCCGCGGCGTTGAGCCAGCTTCGTAGCCTCGCCTTCGCGGGTGGGAGGCCGGGCGTCCTTCGCCCCGTGGCTGCGTCATCGAGCTACTCGCCTACCAAGGCGTAGGCGTCGCAGCTCGTTTCCTTGCCACGAGACGAATTCCGCTCCGGCGGAATGGTGCGATTGGTCAGGGGAACAAGTCGCTCGGGTGGTTGATCGTCTCGTCCGTGTTGCTCGCCGAGCGTAGGCGTCGCATCACGCTTCCCACGGAACGAAATCCGCTCCGGCGGGTGAGGTGAGTTTGGGAGTGGAGCTGTTGCTATTCGTTCAGCAAGTCCCAGAAGCCGGCGTCGTCCGCGAACACGAGACGCTTCGGGTCGAGTGACTCCGTGAGCTGGCGGACGAGGTCGAGGGGGCGGGGGTCGGTGGGGTCGAGGAAGGGGAGGCAGGCGCGGAGGCGGGCCACCTGAAGCGGGCGGGGAAGGGGCTCGCGGCGGTGCGTGTCGCCGCGCTCCAGGGCCGACAAGGTGGCCACTCGATACCGTCCGCCGCGACGCTCGGTCGGTGGGTGCTCGCCGTAGAAGGGCACGCGCTCCGACCAGGCTGCTTCGGCCTCGTCGACCTGCAGGACCACGAGGTCGTCCGACAGGGTCGGTCGCTCCGGCACCAGCTCGACCAGCCGACTCTTCCCGCTGCCCGACAGGCCGAAGAGCACGTGCGCGATGTCGCCGTCGACCAGCGCCGCCGCATGCACGAGGCAAGCCCGACGCTCCAACAAGAGATTGGCGAAGGTCACCCGGAGCAAGTTTTCGAGTGACATGCGGAAATGGTGAGGGCCGAGGGTCGTGAAGCAGGCTTCGCCGTGGCCTGCCGCGAGGTCGAGCATGGCCTCGTGGAAGTGGGAGCGCGTGAGGAGGCGACCCCCGTCGACGTCGACCGGCACGAGCGCCGGAGAACCGTCCTTGGGCAGGGGAATCACGGCTTCGCCCAGGCGGAGGGAGCAGCTCACGACGAGCTGGACGTCGTCAGCCCCGTCGACCACGTGGAAGCCCGGGTAGTGCTCCTCGAGGAACGACGCCGCGACGGGGAAGCGATCGAGACGGACCCGGACTCCCGCCACCTCGAAGGTGACCGAAAGCTCCGCTCGGGGGAGCTCGGGATCGTTCGTGGGGCTCGACACGACGCGATCCTACCGTTCGGGCTCGTCGGCCCCGCTCAGCTCCAGCCGACCAGCACGTCGTAGGCGGCGTGCGCCGTGACCGCGATGCCCAAGCCCCGCAGGGCGTAGAGCGTCGTGAGGTAGAGCGCGGCGAGGAAGCGGAAGCTCACGGCATGCCAGGTGATGGGCTCCTCACCGAGGTGATGGGCCAACGCGAACGCGAGCGACGTGACGATGACCGCCAGGCCGACCTGCAACCAGGACGGTCGCTCCGCCCCCCGCGGCGACGGGAGCAGCAGGCGGATCCCGCTCAGCACGAGACCGTAGAGCAACACGCGAAACAGCAGCTCCTCGTAGATGCCCGCTCCCAGAGCGAGGCACAGGGAGTCGCCGGGACCCAGGCCGTCGGACTCCGGCGGCGGACGACCCACGCGGAGGTTCACGGCCCAGTGGAGGGCCAGGCCCCAGAGCGAGCCCTCCAGCCACGAGGCGGGAACGAGCCCCAGCCGAGGCTCGAGCTCGCCACGACGGAGCTCGCGCCGCGAGAGCACGAGGGCGAGCAAGGCCAGCAGCGCCGACAGCGTCGCCGCGGCCTCCCAGGGCTGGAGCCCCAGGTGCACGAGCGGCGCTTGCAGCCAGGCTGCTGCCGACGAGCGGACGAGGGGCTGGAACAACCAGGTCAACAGCGCGTGCAAGAGCACGAGCGGTGCCACGGTCAGCAGGGAGTGGAAGGGGGCCCGCGTCGCGAGGGCGTAGTCGCGCAGGGCTTGGAGACGCAAGACGAGGCCGGTGGCAGGTTGCGTGCGAGGTTAAGATTGTTGGGAACGGGACCTCGAACGCCCGGGGGATGACGTGAGCGAAGATTACCAGAGGGTCGCGAAGCTCGATGAGCTCAAGGACGGGGGCATGGCCTCCGTCGTGGTGGGAGAGCGACGCATCGTGTTGTTCCGACGTGGCGAGCGCATCGACGCGCTCGATGACAACTGTCCGCACGCCGGAGCCCCATTGTCCGAAGGCTTTTGCGAGGGTGACCTCGTGGTCTGCTCGTGGCACGGCTGGACCTTCCGCATCGACGACGGCGAGTCGGCCGACGGGAGCGGGAGCTGCGTGACGCCTCACGAGGTGCGGGTCGAGGACGGTGACATCTTGGTCAAGCTGGCCGGCTGAGCCAGCACGGAGGGAGCAGACGCATCCTGCGTCTGCGGAGTGAGGAGAGAGTGATGGGTGCGACCACGGACATCTCGCAGGTGATGGCCCTGCTCAACGGCCTGTCGGTCGGTCGGATGGACCAGCTCCAGGGGCAGCTCGAGAAGGCACGCCAGGGCCTCCTCGACCTCGGTCAAGACGAGCTGGCCGCGCGCGCCGAGGACGCCCTCACGTCCCTCCGCCGTGGCGACCTCAGAGAATTCCGCCGGGCCATCGCCAACGTCACCGCCAAGCTCGGGCACGTGAAGTAGAGACGGGATCCGAACGAAGTAGGGGAGGCCATTTCGCCACGGCCTGCTTCATGGCATCATCTTCTGGTGGCCCACCGGGGCGCTCCGGGACATTTCTCGGGCTCTGGGAGGTCGCCGTCGTGGGGTCAGGCTGTCCACGTGGGGTGGGTTGCCCCGATCTCGTGCCGGAGGTGCGGTTGCCATGAGTGCGGGTCTCGTCGCCCTTCTCGCCTGTGAGGACCCGACGCTGCGGTCCTCTCTGGAGTCGCAGCTCTCCGGTCCCGGTCTCGAGGTGCTCCCGGTCGCCACCGTCGGCGAGATGGAGACGGCCCTCGGCCGGGCCACCGTCGACCTGGTGCTGGCGACCTGCGGCCGTACGGCCGCGGACGGTGCATCCCTGATGCACGTCGCCCGGGAGCGGGCCCCGGACGTCCCGGTGCTGTTCCTGGTCGAACCGGGTGCGACCACCGTCGCCCTCGAGCTCCTCCGCCACGGCGCCTACGACGTCCTCGCGCGCACCGCCGACCCCGGCCTGATGGCGGCTGCCATCCAGCGGGCAGCGGAGCGGCGGGCGCTGCGTCGGCAGCTCCAGCTCCTCCGACAGGAGGCCTCACAGCAGCGCAACCGCGTGCCGCTGCTCGGTCGCTCCGAGCGGATGCGGGAGATGAGCCGGCAGGTCGACGCCGCCGCCGAGCGCGACGAGTCGGTCCTCATCGTCGGCTCGCCCGGCACGGGCAAGAACCTCGTCGCCCGGGAGCTCCACGCGCGCTCGCGTCGGGCTCAGGGCGCCTTCGTCATCGTGTCCTGCCTCGGCGTGGCGGAGATCCTCCTCGAGTCGCAGCTCATCGGGCACCGACGCGGGGCCTTCCTCGGAGCCGAGCGCGACCACGACGGAGCCCTCCGCGCCGCCGCCGGCGGCACCCTGGTCATCGACCGCATCGAGGAGATGCCCCTCCCGCTCCAGGCCCGCCTGGCCGCCGTGCTGCGCAGCCGCCGTGCGACGCCCCTGGGAGCCGGTCACGCGCACCCGGTCGAGGCGCGCATCGTCGCGACCTCCAACCGTGAGCTGGAGCCCATGGTCCGCAACGGGACCTTCCGCGAGGACCTCCACGACCTCCTCAGCGGGGCCACGCTCCGCCTCCTCCGACTGCGCGACCGCAGCGAGGACACGCCCCTCCTGGCAGAGGCCTTCGTCGCCGAGCTGGCCGAGCGCTACGGCGTGGGCGTCCGGCGCTTTGACGCCCGAGCCCAGCAAACCGTCCTCAGCTACTCCTGGCCGGGCAACGTGAAGGAGCTGCGCGAGGCCACCGAGTGGGCCTTCGTCCGCGGCATGGGCGAGGTCATCGCCCACGAGCACCTTCCCGCCACCGTGCGGGCAGGGTCCAAGGCCGGGCTCTCCCGGGATCCCGAGCGTCGGCCCACCCTGGCCGAAGCCGAGGCCGAGCTCGTCGCGTTGGTCCTCGAAGAGTCGGGTGGAAACAAGACCGAGGCCGCACGACGATTGGGGATCGACCGCAAGCGCCTCTACCGGAAGATCAAGCGCTACGGTCTTCTCGGAGCCGATGCCCAGCTCGACGACGAGTGAACTCGGTTGACGACCCGGGGCTCTCTCCGTAGCGTCTCCGACCGACCCGTTTCCCTGAAAGCACCACCGATGCGGCGTCTTCCCTCCGGCGCCCCCTGGAGTCTCCCGCCATGGACCTCTTTCCTTGCCCACTAGACGACTGCCAGCACTGGAATGAAGACGGGCGGAAGAAGTGCTTCACCTGCGGGGTCAGCCTCGAGGGCGTCGACCCGGCCAAGGCCCGGAAGGGCTTCAGCGCCGACGGCAGCGGACCCCTCGGCTGGCTGCTGCCGCTGATCGTCATCGGGGCGGTCATCGGCGGCCTGGCCTGGTGGAGCTCGCAGCAGGGTGGGGCGACCGAGGAGGGTGACGACGCGGCGGCCACGACCATGGCCTCCGGCGGTGACGCCGGGACCGACGGCGCTACCGGCAGCGGCGGCACCTCGACCGCACCCAGTGGTGGCGGCGATGCGGCTGATGGCGGCGGCGACGATGCCTCGGGATCCAGTGATGCGGGCGGCGCGGGTGGGACCGGTGGCGCCGCCGGTGGCAGCGCGACGCCTCCCAAGCCCGCGGGTCCGAAGCTCCCCGACGGCATGACGGCGGCCGGCAAGTCCGACTCCGGTGCCCTCCAGGTCGAGTCCGAGACCGACGGCGCGACGCTCGTCCGTCTCGAGGGCGGGAGCTTCAGCATGGGCAGCGACTCGGGCGACCCCGACGAGAAGCCCGAGCACGAGGTGACCGTCTCCTCCTTCTACATCGACGTGCACCCCGTGACGAACGAGCAGTACGCGGCCTTCTGCGACGCCACCGGCCGACGCAAGCCCAGCGGCTTCCCGTCGAGCAAGCCCAAGCACCCGGTGGTCAGCGTGAGCTGGAAGGACGCCGAGGCCTACGCCGAGTGGGCCGGGCGCCGGCTCCCGACCGAGGCCGAGTGGTCCTTCGCGGCCCGCGGCACGGACAGCCGCCCCTACGCCTGGGGTGATGCCTCCCCGTCGAAGAGCCACGGCAACTTCAAGGGCGGCGCCGATGGTCACGACACGGTGGCGCCGGTCGCGTCATTCCCCGACGGTGCGACTCCCGACGGCGTGATGGACATGGCCGGCAACGTCTGGGAGTGGACGGCCGATCGCTACTCGTCCAGCTGGTACGGCAAGAGCCCGGCCGACAACCCGACCGGTCCGACCAGCGGCTCCGAGCGCACCGTCCGCGGTGGCGCCTACACCTCCGGCGCCAAGGACGTCCGCGCGCCCAACCGCTGGAAGATGGCCGAGAGCAGCAGCCGGAACAACATCGGCTTCCGCACGGTCGTCGACGCGCCGGAGTAGGGCTCGCCCTAGCGGCGGTACCGCGCCCCCAGGTAGACGAAGCGGCCCGTGCGCGGCCCCCACTCGTGGGTGGTCTCGACGTCGCCGAGGTCGGGCATGACGTAGTCGGTGAGGTTGTCCACGCCGACGTAGCCCGACCAGCCGCTCTCGCCGAGCTCGCGCTCCACCCGGGCGTCGACACGCCAGTACGCCTCGGATCGTTCGATGGACCAGGGCGTGTCGGCGAGCCGGAGCTGCTCGATGCGGAAGTGGCTCACCGGCCCGGTGTAGCGCGCCTCGACGTCGACGGTGGTGCCGCGGCGCCCGCTGTACTTGAACGTGGCGCGGCCCGAGAGACCCGGGATGTAACGCAGCTCCGCGCCATGCTCGTCGAGGTAGATCTTCTCCCCGTCCGCGAGGACCGGCTCCAGCGTGAGCTCGTCGACGTGGAAGTACGGGTCGGTGACCTCGGCATCGACGAGCACGGTGGCCCAGCCGATCTCCACGCGGCCCTTGGCCAGGCGCAGGTCGTGGCCCAGCTCGACGCCGCGCAGGCGCACCTCGGGCAGGGCGCGCACGGCGTAGAGCGGGACGTGAGCCGTCGCCTGATAGACGATCTTCTCGTGGTAGTCGGAGGCCTCGGTCCAGAAGCCGGTCAGCGTGAGCTGCGAGCTCGGGGTCGGCCGCCACTCGGCCTGGAGCTGCGACGACCACGCGCGCTCGGGTCGAAGCTGACGGTTGCGCTGGTAGCGAGCCGAGCAGCAGCGCTCGGCAAACGACGGGCGAGGGGGGAGGACGCCTCGACCGAGCGAGCCCGTCAGCGACCATCGCGGCCCGGGTCGGAAGCGGAGCTCACCGCGCGGCGAGACGTGGCGGTACGTGAGGTCGGGATCGACTTCCTCGAGATGGGTCTGGTTCGCGCCCCAGCCGCGGAGCGCCTTGGTCCGACCGAAGACCGTCATGGTGTCGTGACGCAGGCCCACTCCGTAGGACCAGCGCGCGCCGAGGCTCCCCTCGTAGTGGGCAAAGATCTCGCGCGAACGCAGGCCGTCGACGACCCAGTACGGCTATCCGTAGGTCTGTCCCACCCAGAGACGCTGCTTGCTCCAGCCGAGGCCGGCGGTGAGCAGGCCGGCATGACCGACGGGGACCTCGGCGGTGAAGCGACCGTGGCTCAGCTCGTTCTCGAGGTCGTAAGTGAGCCGCTTGCGCCCCTCGTCGAGCTCGATCTGGGAGACGAAGGTCCACTGCTGCTCGCCGTGGCGCGAGTACTGACCGTCGGCGGTGAAGCTCAGGCCGCTGGCCGACTCGTGTCGCCAGCGAGCGGTGAAGCTCCGCCAGTTGAGGAAGCGGTCCTGCGGCGCGTAGCGCCAGTCGCTCACGCGGGGCGGTCCGGCCTCGGTGTGACGGTAGACACCGCCGAGACCGTCGAGTTGGTCGTTGCCCTGGAAGCTCGCGCCGAGGGTGAGGGTCTGACGGTCGGTCAGCTCGAAGTCGAGACGGCCGAGGTACGTGAAGCGCTCGTAGTCGGCGACCTCGTTGTAGGCGTCGCCGTTCGACGAGTGCGCGTCGTGGAGCGCTCCCTGCACGAGCACGAGCGCACCGACCCTTCCGAAGCGATCGGTGGCCGCCGCCCGGAGCCGACGCCAGCCCCAGTCACCGAGCTCGGTCTCCACCAGGAGACGACGCTCGTCGCGGGGCACGGAGCGGAGATCGATCGAGCCGCCCAGCCCCGACATCCCGGTGAGCACGGAGCCTGGGCCACGCTGGACGGTGGTCGACGCGACCACGTCGTCGGGGAGCTGCGTGAGGTGCAGGAGCCGGGGGAGACCGCCGACCAGCGGAATGCCGTCGAAGCGGACCTCGACCCGGTCGCCGGTCAGGCCGTTGACCCGGAGCTCCGCCGCCACGCAGGCGCTGCACGCCGCGTCGATCCCGCCGCCTTCCGACTCGTCGACCTCGAAGAGGACGGAGTCTGCCTCGATGAGCTCGTCTTCGTCCGAGACGCGGATGAGGACCCCGTCGGCGGGCTCCGAGGACGCCGGCTCGGTCTCGGCGGCGGCCGAGAGAGCACCCAGCAGGAGCGCGAAGCCGATGAGGGATCGGCTCGGCGCTGCGCTCGAGCTGCGGGCCTGACGGGTCATGAGACCGCCTCGAAGAAGGGGACGGAGCGCACCGAGAGTAGCACCGGAGCGAGCACGTCCCGACCCGGTGGCGGTTGGCGGGCCCAGGGGCCATCCGGTAACGTCAGCGGGTCGGCCCATCCTCGGGCCGGGCGAGAAGCTCGATGATTCGTCTCCGGAAATCGCTGCGCTGGTGCGGGGTCCTGGTGGGCTTGCTCCACCTGACCACCGTGCTGCTCGTCGCCCCCTGCGCCTGCGCGGGGCCGATGCCGACCAGCGAGAGCGAGGCTTCCTGCTGCTGTGGGCCGCCGGTGGAGACGAGCTGCTGCACGCCGGTCGAGACCGAGCCTGTCAGCGGCTGCCCCGACGTCCCCTTGGCCGACCCCACCGCCAGCGCCGCCTGTGGCTGCGTGCTGCCGGTGCCGGCGGGGGACACGCCGACGCTGAGCGTCGAGAGCGAGAGCCGCGAGGGGGCGGGCGCCGAATTCGTCGACCTGCCGCCGTCCGAGTCGCCGCCGACCGTGGTGCGGGAGCTCACCCGCCCTGGTCGCTGCCCGTCGGATCACGCACCGACGGGCCTGCTCCTCGTCCGCACGACGGTCCTGCGGAATTGAGCTGACGGTCGCGTCCGCCTCGTCCGAGGCGAGAGGCGCCGACCCGCTCTTCCGCCTGCTCGATCCCTCGCGTCGTCCGCGTGGGATCCCTCCGTCGATTCCGCGAGGACCACCGTCATGCTCACGCCCCTCATCGGCCCGCTCGTCTTGGTCGCGATCACGGCCAGTGATCCCGACCGCCTGCACGAGGTGGGCGCCGTGCTCGGCGACCCGCTCGATCCCGCCACCTGGCCGGCCGAGGAGGCCGGGCTCGTCCCGCAGGTCTTGCCGGACGGGCTGGACGCCAGCTCGCTCGACGAGCTGATCGACTTCGGCCTCACGCATGACGCCGGGCTCCGCGCCGCCTTCGAGCGCTGGCGAGCGGCCGAGGAACGCGTGCCGCAGGCGCGAGCCTTGCCGGACCCGACCCTGACGTTCGTCCAGTTTCTCGAGGAGATCCAGACCCGCACCGGACCGCAGCGGCGTCAGCTCGGGGTGAGTCAGCTCATCCCGGGACCGGGCAAGCGCCGCCTGCGTGAAGAGGTCGCCCGTCACGAGGCCGAGCGTCGTCGCTGGGAGCTCGAGGCCCGGCGCCTGAGTCTCGTGCACGACATCACCAACGCTCATCTCGACTACGCCTACCTCGCGCGGGAGCTGCGGATCACCCAGGACAACCTCGAGCTGCTCAAGCGGCTCGAGCCCATCGTCCAGCGTCGGGTGCAGGCCGGCGACGGACAGGCCGGCCTGCTCCGCATGCTCGTCGAGATCGGCAAGCTGGAGAACGAGGTCATCTCGCTGCGCGATCGTCGTCCGGTCCTGAGCGCGCGGCTCGACGCGCTGCTCAACCGTGAGCCGCTGGTCTTGCTCCCCTGGCCGGTGCTCGCCGAGCCGTCGGGAGCCGTGCTCGACGCCGAGCGCCTCGGGGAGCGGCTGACCGCTGCCAACCCAGGTCTCCAGGCGCTGCGAGTGCAGGTCGAGGCCGACGATGCCGGCGGTGAGCTGGCCCGCACGACCGGACGTCCGGACACCACCGTCGGGCTCACTTGGTTCGACACCAGTGATGCACCCGAGCCTCGACCCCGAGGCTCCGGCGACGACCCGCTGGCGGTCACCGTGTCGGTCTCCTTGCCGGTCTGGCGTCAGCGGGTTCGCGCGGCGAGCGCCGAGGCCGAGCACGAGCGGCGCGCCTCGCGGGCCGAGCTGCGCCGGCTCGAGGCGTTGCTTGCCGCCGAGCTCCAGGAGGCCACCTTCCGTCACGAGGACGCCGCGCGACAGCTCCGTCTCCACCGCGACTCGCTCATGCCCCGGGCGCGTCAGGCGTTGGTGGTCACCGAAGCGGCCTACCGCACGGGCAGCGCCGAGGTGCTCGAGCTCATCGAGAGTCAGCGCGTGCTGCTCGACTTCGAGCGGGCGTACTGGCGGGCGTGTCGGGACCAGGCTCAGCAACGAGCGCGTCTCGTCGCGCTGGTGGGGGGGGAGCTGCCATGAGCTTCGCAGCACTTCGGCGATCGCCGTGGTCGACGCCGCTTCTCGTCTTCGTCTTGCTCCTGGCCGGCTTCGCCCTCGGGCGTTTCAGCGGTCGGGACGATTCGGGGTCCGGTTCCGGCTACGTCGAGCCGGCTCCGGCTCACGCGACCCACGCGACGCAGACCTGGCCGACCACGCAGACCGGCCCGTCGACCCAGACCTGGCCGGCCACGCAGACAGGTCCGTCCACTCAAACCGGACCGTCGACGCAGACCGGGCCCTCCACCCAGAGTCAGCCGCAGATGACGCTCGCGGAGCGGGCGGCGACCCAGCCGGCCGCCAGCTCGTGGACCTGCTCGATGCACCCGCAGTTCCAACTCCCGGCCTTCGGTGGGTGCCCGATCTGCGGGATGGATCTCATCCCCGTCGAAGAGCCGGGCGTCGACACCGGGCCGAGAAGCCTGCGGATGTCCAAGAGCGATCGCGAGCTCGCGCGCATCCGCACTGCGCTCGTCGAGCGGCGCCGGCTGGAGTCGGAGCGCCGACTGGTCGGCAAGGTCGCCCTGGACGAGACCCGCACCAAGGCGATCTCCGCCTGGGTCGGGGGTCGGGTCGATCGCCTGTTCGTCGACTACACCGGCGTGTCCGTCAAGCGCGGTCAGCGGCTGGCCTTGCTCTACAGCCCTCAGCTTCTCACCGCGCAGCAAGAGCTGGTCGAGGCGCGACGCTGGGTCGACCAGTCGGTGAACGAGCCCAGCGACTTCCTCAGGCAGGCCAGTCATCGCACGCTCGAGTCGGCGCGCGAGAAGCTCCGGCTCCTCGGCTTGAGCGATCGTCAGGTCGAGGCGATCGAGGAACGACGCAGCGCCGAGGATCGCGTGCAGGTGCGATCACCGGCCTCGGGCATCGTCGTTCACAAGGCCGTGCACGAGGGCGACTACGTCGAGACGGGAAAGCACCTGTTCTCCATCGCCGAGCTCGATCACCTCTGGGTGCTGCTCGACGCGTACGAGTCGGACCTGCCCTTCATCCGTGAGGGACTCGAGGTCTCCGTCGAGGCCGAGGCGCTGCCGGGTGAGCTCTTCCAGGGAGAGGTCGCGTTCATCGATCCCGTCCTCGACGGACGCACTCGCACGGTCAAGGTGCGAGTCAACGTGGAGAACCGGGCTGGACGACTCAAGCCAGAGATGTTCGTCCGCGCGGTCATCCGCGCTCAGCCCCGTCTTCCCGGAGACGAAGCCGCGGCCGACGACGTGCCGCTCGTCGTGCCGGCCAGCGCCATCCTCCGCACTGGCAAGCGTGCGGTCGTCTACATCGAGGACGTGGATGCCGAGCTGCCGACTTACGAGGGACGCGAGGTGCGACTGGGGCCGCGAGTGGGAGGGCACTACGTCGTTCTCGACGGTGTCTCCGCCGGGGAGCACGTCGTCGTGTCGGGGAGCTTCAAGATCGACTCGGCCCTTCAGATCCAGGCCAAGCCGAGCATGATGAGCCCGCAGACCGGTGGGGGAGATGCGCATGCCGGGCACTGAGCCGGCCGGCACTCCGCGCACGACCGGTCTCCTCGACCGCGCGATCCGGTTCTGCCTCGAGAACACGCTGGTCGTCGTCCTGCTCGCGGTCTTCATCCTGGGCTGGGGGCTGCTCGTGGCTCCCTTCGACTGGGAGCTGCCGGGCCTGCCGCGGGATCCGGTGCCCGTCGACGCCATCCCCGACATCGGCGAGAACCAGCAGATCGTCTTCACCGAGTGGCACGGTCGCTCGCCTCAAGACGTCGAGGACCAGATCACGTACCCGCTGACCACCGCCTTGCTCGGGATCCCGGGGGTGAAGACGATCCGGAGCTTCTCGTACTTCGGTTTCTCCAGCATCTACGTGATCTTCGAGGAGGACGTCGAGTTCTACTGGTCGCGCAGCCGCGTCCTGGAGAAGCTCAACAGCTTGCCTGCCGGTCTCTTGCCCCGCGACGTGCAGCCGACGCTCGGTCCCGACGCCACCGCGCTCGGGCAGGTGTTTTGGTACACGCTCGAGGGACGCGACGAGCAGGGGAAGACCACCGGAGGTTGGGACCTCCACGAGCTGCGCAGCATCCAGGACTGGCAGGTCCGCTACGCGCTCCAGTCCGCCAAGGGCGTGGCGGAGGTGGCCTCGGTCGGCGGTTTCGTCCAGGAGTACCAGGTCGACGTCGATCCCGACGCCATGCGTGCCCACGGGGTGACGCTGCCGGAGGTGCTCGCCGCCGTCCGGATGTCGAACCTCGACGTCGGCGCCAAGACCATCGAGATCAACCGGGTCGAGTACGTCGTCCGCGGGCTGGGCTTCCTCGAGGAGGTGGCCGACCTCGAGCGCACCGTCGTCAAGGTCAACGACAGCGTGCCCATCACCGTGGATCAGGTCGCCCAGGTGAGCCTCGGGCCGGCCCTGCGTCGGGGTGCCATCGACAAGGGAGGGGCCGAAGCGGTCGGTGGAGTGGTGGTGGTGCGCTACGGCTCCAACCCGCTGACGGCGATCCAGGCGGTCAAGGAGAAGATCGCCGAGATCGCCCCGGGGCTCCCGCGGAAGGTGCTGCCCGACGGTCGGGTCTCGCAGGTGACCATCGTCCCGTTCTACGACCGCACCGACGTCATCAACGAGACCCTCGGCACGCTCAACACCGCGCTGACCGAGGAGATGCTCGTCACCATCATCGTGGTGCTGGTCATGGTCTTGCACCTGCGCAGCTCGCTGCTCATCAGCAGCCTGCTGCCGCTGTCGGTGCTGACCTGCTTCATCGGGATGAAGCTCTTCGGGGTCGACGCCAACATCGTCGCCTTGTCGGGGATCGCCATCGCCATCGGGACCATGGTCGACATGGCGATCGTCGTCTGCGAGAACATCCTCGAACACTTGGAGCAGGCCGACGAGTCCGCGTCACCGCTCGAGGTCGTGCATCGGGCGACGAGCGAGGTCGGGAGCGCCGTGCTCACCGCGGTGCTGACCACGGTGGTCAGCTTCCTCCCGGTCTTCGCGATGGAGGCGGCCGAAGGCAAGCTCTTCCGCCCGCTCGCGTTCACCAAGACCCTGGCCCTGCTCGGGTCGATTCTCGTCGCGCTCACCATCATCCCCGCCCTGGCCCAGGTCTTCATCGCGGGTCGGATGAGCTCGGGGGTGTTGCGACGTGGGCTCGACCTGACGCTCGTGGTGGTCGGCTTGAGCGTCGCGGTCCGGATCCGCTGGTGGGCCGGCCTGCTGCTCGTGCTGTGCGGGCTCTACCGCTTGTTCGAGGGTCGTCTCTCGGAGGACTTGCGTCGCTGGCTGACCCGAGGCTCGAACTACCTGGTCGCCCTGGTCATCGCGGTGGTGCTGGCCGCGCACTGGCTGCCGCTCGGTCCCGAGCGGGGGAGTCTCAACACGCTGTTCGTCGTCGGGCTGATCGGCAGCGTGCTCGTGATCTTGTCGCTCTTTCTCAGGGTCTACGAGAGGCTGCTGCGGACCTTCCTCCGCCACAAGCTCGCCTTCCTCGTCGTGCCGTCGCTGCTGGTCCTCATTGGGCTCTCGATTTGGCTGGGAGCGGGGAGGGTCTTCGGATTCTTACCGGAGACCCTGCGCAACACGACGGCGTGGCGCTTCGTCGACGAGAGCTTCCCCGGTCTCGGCAAGGAGTTCATGCCGCCTCTCGACGAGGGCTCCTACCTGTTCATGCCGACGACCATGCCGCACGCCTCGATCGGTGAGGCGATGGAGATCCTTCAGCTCCAGGACATGGCGATTCGGGCGATCCCCGAGGTCGAGCACGTCGTCGGCAAGATCGGACGCGTGGACAGCTCGCTCGACCCGGCGCCGATCTCGATGGTCGAGACCGTCATCACCTACGTGAGCGAGTACCGCACCGACGCCAGCGGTCATCGTCTCAACTTCGCCTGGGATGCCGAGGAGGGTGAGCACCGACGCGACGGACAGGGTGAGCTCATCCCCGACGAGGACGGACGACCGTTCCGTCAGTGGCGTGAGGAGATTCGCGAGCCCGACGACATCTGGGACGAGATCGTCCGGGTGACCAAGCTGCCCGGCGTGACCTCGGCGCCGCGCCTGCAGCCCATCGCCGCCCGCATCGTCATGCTCCAGAGCGGGATGCGGGCGCCCATGGGCCTCAAGGTCTACGGTCCCGACCAGGCGACGATCGAGGCGGTGGGACTCGAGATCGAGCGACTCCTCAAGCAGGTGCCGTCGGTCATGCCCGCGGCGGTCGTGGCCGATCGCATCGTCGGCAAGCCCTATCTCGAGATCGACATCGACCGCGAGGCGATCGCCCGACACGGCCTGCACGTTCGAGCGGTGCAAGACGTCATCGAGGTGGCCGTCGGCGGTCGACGGGTGACCACGACGGTCGAGGGCCGCGAGCGTTACGGGGTCCGCGTGCGCTACCTGCGGGAGTTGCGTGACGAGATCGAATCGCTCGAGCGGATCATCGTGCCGGCGCCCGACGGCTCGCAGCTTCCGCTCGGTCAGCTCGCGACGATCGAATACCGGGCCGGCCCCCAGGCCATCAAGGCCGAGGACACCTTCCTGGTCGGCTACGTGATCTTCGATCGCCAACCCGGTGTCGCCGAGGTCGACGTGGTCGAGGAGTGCCAGGCCTTTCTCGCCGCCAAGATCGAGAGCGGCGAGCTGGTGCTGCCCAACGGCGTGAGCTATCGCTTCGCCGGGGCCTACGAGAACCAGGTGAGATCGGAGAAGAAGCTGAGGGTCGTGCTGCCCTTGGCTCTCTTCATCATCTTCTTGATCCTCTATCTTCAGTTCCGCTCGGTCATGACGTCGAGCCTGGTGTTCAGCGGCGTGCTCGTTGCCTGGGCCGGCGGTTTCATCATGCTCTGGTGCTACGGGCAGTGGTGGTTCCTGAGCGTGGAGCTGTTCGGGATCAACGTCCGAGAGCTCTTCCAGGTACAACCGCTCAACTTGAGCGTCGCGGTGTGGGTGGGCTTCCTCGCCCTCTTCGGCATCGCCACCGACGACGGCGTCATCCTCGCCACCTACCTCGAGCAGTCCTTCGACCAGCGCTCGCCGGTGGGACCCGAAGCGATCCGCGAAGCGACGGTCGCCGCGTGCCTCCGGCGGATCCGGCCTTGCCTGATGACGACGGGGACGACCCTGCTCGCGCTGGTGCCCGTGCTGACCTCGACCGGTCGTGGCGCCGACATCATGGTCCCGATGGCCGTGCCCTCCTTCGGGGGGATGACGGTCGTGTTGATCTCGGTCTTCGTCGTGCCGGTGCTCTACTGCCTGGTGCAGGAGATCCGGTGGCGCCTGCGCGAGAGCCTCGGGCGAGACGACGTGTCCTCATCGTGACGACCATGGATGAGTCGAGTTTTCTAGTTGTTTAGCCAAGTCACCAAGTGTCGGAGGGCCCGACTGACACCGCCAGTGTCACGGGGCTAGCGTCGTCTCGTGGAGGATGAGTGTGAGGTGACGCGGCGTTCGAGCAGCCCGACTGACGTCTTCCTGGTGAGCGGGGTTCGCCCGTCGGCGGGAGCGCTCGACGCGCGGACCTCGCTCACGAGGTGGCCGCATGGGCTTGCTGAGCGCCTACATCAATGACGCTGACCTGAGCGGTGAGCTCCGGAAGGGGAAGCCGCCTAGTGAAGATCGGGCTCAAGAGCTCTTGATCCGAGCACTTGCCTCGGAGAGTCTCGTCGCCTTCGTCGGGGCCGGGCTGTCTCGCTGCTTGGGATATCCAGGCTGGGCCGAAGCTCCGGAGCTCGTCGCCCAAAGGTGCCTGGAGAACGCCAGGCAACGCGACGACACCGGGAGTGTCCGACGGCTCCAAGACCTTGTTGATCAAGTGCGTGGGCTCTCCTCCGTGTCGGAGCCTTCCGGTGCCGATCCGATCCTTGCGTTCGATGCGATTTGGTCGGAGCACGAAGACATCGCCCAGGCGAGAGAAACCGGTGAAGACCCGCGTAGAAGGCCACGCGAGGCGATTCAGGAAGTCCTCCGTTCCCGAGCGGCTGAATGGAGGCAGAAGAGCTCGAAGCACTGCAAGAGTTGCACGTCGCCCAAGAACCCCTACGATTCGCTCGTCAATCTGCCCATTCGACGCTTTCTGACGACGAACTGGGACCTCGAGCTGGAGGAGGCGCTTCGACGTGGACGTGGCATCGAGGCGAACGAGCCGGCGGAGCTTCCGATGGGGCTCAAGGTGCGGAGAAGCTTCACTCAGGCACGAGAGTGTCTGTTCGAGCACGGCCTATTCTCGACGGCTCAACTCTCGACCGACCTCGACCTGATCTTCCACTGCCATGGTCGTGTCGGCGACCCCGACACGCTCATCGCTGGCACTGATGACTACCAGCGCTGGTACTTGCGGGGGCCGTCCGGCGTGAAGACGCACCTGCACCTGGTCATGGAGAGCGTGCTTCGATCGAATCCGATTCTCTTCCTCGGCTACGGGCTTGGCGATGAAGACCTGCTCACGCCACTTCGGATTCTCGGGGCGACCGCCGGCGACCTGGCTCACGGCCGCTTGTTTCAGCTAGAGCGAAGCCGAACCAAGGACTCGGCCGAGGACGAGGGCTATCAGAAGCGGAGAGTCCGGAACTGGACTCGCTACGGCGTCATCACAATCCCACTCCACGTTGCGGATGCGTCGCACGAGCAGGCGGACGTCACCAAGAACGAACGAGAACGGTGGGCGGAAGCCTACGACGCACGGCTTTCCGAATTGTTGAGCGACGTCCACCGCGGACGTTCCGAATGGAAGCAGCTGCCGCCGGTGCGTCGCCCTGGAAACGGGGGCGAGAATCTGTCGCTCTATCGAGAGGAGTGGAGCGAGGAGCCGGCTTCTGAGCTCATGCCCTTGTTCGACCGCGAGCTGGAGCGTTGGCTGAGGGGAGGCGAGGGGACCACGTTGATCCTGCTGGAAGGGCCAGAGGGTTCATGGAACAAGTGGATGACTCATCAGGCCATGCGGCGCGTCGAGGACTTCCCTAGCGGTTCGATTCCATGGGGAGTCGTCGACTTCGAGCACGTGCTCGATACCGTCTCGGTGATGGACCACGTTCTCCACTGGCTCGGCGACGGCAAGCCGCTGGCGCCACGAGACGAGCGTCTCGCCGACGTCTTGCAGCGTGAGAAGCGGCTGCTCGTCTTCAATGGCTTCGGGCGACTCCTTCATCGACACCCGTTCGGCAATCGACTCCAAGCTGAGCCCTCGGAGGCGTCGAGGCCGGCGGTAGGGAACGTCTTTCCTCTCGATGTGAGGATGCTGACGAATGTCCTGCTTGCCGCGACGAGGAGGGGGCAGAAGTCGCTGGTTCTCGTCACGGGGCACGACTTGGGAGGCGTGCGCGATGTCATCGTCGAGTTGCAAGACGAAGCGGAGACGCGAGAAGCGACCGAGTCCGGAGTGGGGTTCGTGCGGCCCCTGCTCGTGCGGGCCGAGGAACAGTCGTGTCCAGCGAGCACCTGGACGGACTTCTTCGACGAAGAGGGCCCATGGTTGGGTCAGCTTCTCTCGTTGGTCGACGGCAACCGGGGTCTGATCCTGGCGGCCCGACACCTTCTTCGACAGGCCTTGGATGACACGCTGGCAAGGGATGCGCTCGAGCAGAGCGGCATCGTCATTCACTCCCTGGAGGACCTCTGTCGGCTGTTGGCCGAGCCACGCCATGAGCCAACAGGCTGGCTGCTCCATCACGGTCTCGAGATCCTGGCGGCGCAGGCGCTCAGGGAGGGCAACGAGTCCATCGCGGAAAGCAGGGCGCGTCTTCACCGGCTGGTCAAGCGATTGGCACAGTTCGGTCGACCCCTCTCCGGAGAGATACTGGACGTCTGTCTCACGGCTGACCTATCCAAGGCTGAGGCGAAGGCCTGGCGGATAGCTGGGGATGCCGAGCCGAGTCGTCGGGCGCGGGTCGTCGAAGTTCTCCGGCAGAGTCGACTGCTGCGGGGGCTCATGCCGGGGTCTTCCGAGCTCCATGTCCTCGAGCGCGGCTATCGCGACTACGTTCTCCAGTGCCACTTGCGCAACGTGCGGCGGCGGCGGTCCCCGGCTGGGGTGTCGGGCTTGCTCTCGGGGCTCAGCCTGGCCTCGCCGAGCTCGTGTGTCGAGGGGACGCTGCTCTTCGGCCTGGCCCAGTCGCTCCAAGAACAGGCCGGGCTGCTCATCGAGAATCCGGGCAGGCGGTGCGACAAGCTCCGTGTCGCGGCCGACGGCAGTCCCGTGGAGTTGCTGAGGAGCTGCTTCAGCCTCATCCGCGACCGGATGCCGGCGCTTTCGGTGGCCGGTTGGCTCGAGGACGAGGGCGACGATGCCGGGAGCAGTGACGCGGTGAGGACTCGTCTGAAGCGTGACCTTTCGGGCTCTGCTCACGGACGCTACGTGCAGCTCCTGCTTCGCACTCTCCAGCTCACCCAGGAGATCGCCGGAGTGAGGCAGTGGCTCGTCGCTCCGTTCGAGGACCTGCCGTGCGCGTACTCGGTCGACGGAGACGACATGGAGTCGAGCGAGATGCCCCTGACTCTCGGTGATCTCTCCTGGCTCCACAACGAGCTCGGCCTGACGTTCTACATCCACGGCCGATTCCGTGAGGCGCACTGGGTCTGGCTCACGGCGCGAGAGGTCGCCAGGGCCATCGATCGCGATCATCCTCGCAGGACGCACCTGGCTCAAGCCGAGTTTCAGCTCGCGCTCAGTCACATCAATCTCGGACAGCTCGCTCTTGCCGAGCGCAGGCTCGCCGACGTCGCTGCGATGTCGACCTGTGATCAGGACTCGGTCTTCCGGTGCAATGGGCTGGTGGGGCGGATTCACCACCTGCAGGGTCGGTTCGACGACGCTGACGCTTGCTACTCCCAAGCCATCCGGGCCATGAAGAGCACGAGCCCGCGTGCCACGTGCTTCTTCAAGGTCTACGAGGGGCATCTCGCCTGCTCCCGTGGCGATCACGGCCGAGCTCTGGCTTGCTTCCACGAGGCAGCCTCGATCGCCAAGGAGCAGCGGCTCGTGCACCAGGTCGTGGAGTCCTATCGAGGACTGGCCAGGGTCCACCGATACCGAGATGACTGGGACCTCGCGGCGCACTACCTGGCTCTGGCTCGGAGTCCGGCCGAGGAGCACCTGTTCCTGGCGTCGCTGGTCGAGATCGACGTGGAGGAGTGCTGGCTGGCACTTCACGCCAGCGACGTTGATCGCGCCAAGAAGGCCGCCTTCGACTCGCTCCACGGCGCGAATCGTCACTGTCCCGGCCTCCAGCAGACTCGCGCACTGCGAGCCATTGGCAAGGTCATGGGCGAGCACCGGGGGGTGTCTCGTGCCTACCTCGAGCAGGCCCTCAGCCTGGCCACTGCCCAGCGCTACTGGATCCTCGCCCAGCGTCTCGAGCGAGAGCTGGTCGACCTCCGGTGACGACTGCCGCTTCGTGGGCTTCCTTGGCAGCCGGAGCTGTTCACCGCTGGTGGCGACCGTTCAGCGAGGCTCCTCGCCTTCGACCAGGCGGTAGTAGCGACAGCACGCGAGGTCGGCGAAGACCTGCTCGGCGCCACCGGGCCAGCGGACGGTGACACGCTCGGCGACCTGGGCGTCGCCGAGACCGAAGTGGAGGCGAGGGTCCTGGCTGGTCTGGTAGCTCGACCCCGAGCGACGTTCTTCGGTCAAGCGACGTCCGGCGGTCTCGACGGTCACCCGGGCTCCCAGCGCTGACGCGTGTCCCGTGGTGCCGACCAACGAGAAGCCGATCCAAGCGCCGGCGTCCTCGGCGGTGTTCTGAAAGACCCGCACCGGTCCGTCGTTGCAGGTGACGACGACGTCGAGCCGACCGTCGTCGTCCAGGTCGGTGGTGATGGTGCCCCGACCGACGATGGGGGAGGCCGGCGCACCCAGCCGATCGGCGGCGAGCTCGGTGAAGCGACCGGCGTCGTTGAGGAAGACCTGGGCACGCTGGGCGTGAGAGAAGCCGTCGTCGGTCTCGGCGATGTTGTCCATGACGTGACCGTTGGTCACGAAGAGGTCGAGGTCGCCGTCGTTGTCGAGGTCGAGGAGGTCGGTGCCGAAGCCGAGCATGGGGAAGGACGGCCCCTGGAGACCAGATGAGCGCGTCGCGAAGGAGAACAGCTCCGGTCCGCCGAGGTAGAGGGCGTTGGCCTCGCGATCGAGGTTGGTCACGAAGAGGTCGGGATGACCGTCGGCGTTCACGTCGCCCATGTCGGTGCCCATCCCGGCCTCGGTCTCACCGTCGGCGTTGTAGCCGACGCCGACCAGCCAGCCGATCTCCTCGAAGCGACCCGTCCCGTCGTTGCGGTGGAGGAAGTTCGGCGTCGAGTCGTTGGCGACGTAGACGTCCGGGTCGCCGTCGTCGTCGATGTCGCCGACCACGATGCCCAGGCCCTTGCCGGTCGTGTCGACCAGGCCGGCTGCGACGGTGGCCTCTTCGTAGCGACCGCCGCCGAGCCCGCGATAGAAGGTGTCGGGAGCCATGGAGTAGGCGTCGGGATGACAGTAGGCGGTCACCCCACGCAGCACGCAGTCGCGATGGGTCGCCACCGTGAACTCGAGGTAGTTCACGACGTGCAGGTCGAGCTGGCCGTCGCCGTCCGCGTCGAGGAAGGCCGCGCTGCTCGACCAGCGCGGGTCACCGACGCCGGCCCGGTCGGTGACGTCGGAGAACGTCCCGCTGCCGTCGTTCTCCAGGAGCACGTTGGGGCCGAAGTTGCTGAGGTAAATGTCGACGTCACCATCACCGTCGTGATCGTCGCAGGTCGCTCCCATGCCGTAGCCGTCGTCGCCGACCCGGGCGCCGACGGTGACGTCGACGAAGCCGTCGTCGCCCCGATTGGCGAAGAGGCGGTTGCGTGCACCACCGCCGGAGCCGTCGGTGCCGGGCAACGCGCCGGACTGGACGAGGTAGAGATCCATCCGGCCATCGGCGTCGTGATCGAGAGCGCAGCCGCCCGCTCCCATGGTCTCGGGCAGGTAGCGCTTCCCACTGCCCCCGTGGACGTGGACGAACTCGATGCCGAGCTCGGCGGAGCGCTCGACGAAGAGCCGAGACGACGGGGGCTCGTCGGAAGGAGCGCTCTCGGGTGGCGACGTGCGAGAGCAGCCGGTGAGCACGAGCACGGCGACCAGGCCGAGACGGACGAAACGGTTCGAGTCGGTCATGGAGCTTCGACCTGGGTGGCGGCCGTCGCGAGCTCGCGGGCCTGGCGCAGGGCGGCCTCGAGGCTCGGGTTCTCCGGCTCCGAGGCTCGGGCGATCTCGTAGTGACGGACGGCGTCGGCGGGCCGTCGGGCCTCCATCAAGAGGTCCGCGAGCTCGAGACGTCGGCCGACGTTGCGGGGGCGATCGCGAACGACGCGCTCGAGGTTGCCGATGCGATCACCCAGGTCGGTGAGCTCGCGAAAGGCCTGGAGCATCTGCCGTCCCTGCTCGGCCTGCCCCGACTTCAGGAGCTGGCGCCCGAGCTGTTGGAGCGTGGCCGCGTGTCCAGGGGCGCGGCGCAGCACTGACCAGAAGGTCGTCATGGCCTCGTCGTCACGGTCGAGAGCGAGCAGGGAGCTGGCGAGACGAAACCGAGCCTCCACGTCGGTGGGGTCGAGCTCCACGCTTCGGGTGAGATGGTCGAAGGCTCGCCCGTGATCACCCCGCTCGGCCAGGAGCTCGCCGAGCACGCGGTGGGCCTCGGCGTGATCGGGCTCGCGGGCCAGGGCGGCTCGCAGCTCGCGCTCGGCGTCGGCCAGCTCACCGGTCTCGCGGAGGCTGATCGCCTTGTCGACGCGGAAGGAGGCGAGGGGAGTGATCGCGATGGCGCGGTCGAGGACTTCCAGGCCCTCACGTCGACGACCCTGTCCCAGCAAGGCGCTCGAGAGGAGCTTGAGCCAGCCCGGTTCTCGAGGTCGTGTCTCGAGGGCCTGGCGGAGCGCCATCTCGGACTCGGGGAGCCGCGCTACCTTGAGGTGGTGGTAGCCCAGGAGTGAGAGGTAGAGGGGATGCTCCGGGTGATTCACCAGGATCCGCCGGAGTCGGTCCTCGGCCTCACGGTACTCGGCGGCCTCGATGAGCGCCGCCAGCTCTCGGGCCTGCTGCTGGTGATCCGAGGAGTCGGAAGCCTGGGCCCATCCAGGAACGGCGAGGATGAGGGCGAGGACGACGAGCGAGAGCGAGCGAGCCGGGCGGAGCGGAGAGCCGTCAGGCATCCCCGAGCCCCTGGAGCTGGTCGACCAGGTCGGACGAGCCGCGGGGGTGCCGCTTCCGGTGCTCGGCCAGGGTCTCCTCGTCGAAGGACTGATAGAGGATTCGGCAGATCTCGAGCCGCAGCTCGGGGGGCCAGTTCGTCATCCGCTGGGCCAGCTCGGGGTGATCCTGGAGGTAGGCCCGGGCCTCCCGGGGCTCGACCTGGGCCAGGTGACGAAGGACCTCGGCCTCCTCGGGCGAGAGCTGAAACTCCATCCGGTCGTCTCCTCGAATGCCCCGAATGACCCCGAAATTCGGTGGGAGGGCGGTTGCCGGCCCCTAGCGAGGCGACGTAGGATCATGCCTTCTCGACGCCCCCAGGGGCGTCGCCGTTTCCCCCGAAGCCAAGGAGGCGTTCGATTCCCAGGTTCCCGAGGCCCGTCACCCCCGAACAAGATCGCACCCGGGTCAATTACCAGATCCGCATTTCTCCGGTTCGTCTCGTCGGCCCGGACGGCAACCAGCTGGGCGTGGTCCCAGTCGAGGAAGCCAGAGCCAAGGCCGAAGAGCTCGGTCTCGACCTCGTGGAGGTCAACCCGAACATCCGACCCGTGGTCTGCAAGATCATGGATTACGGCCGGTTCAAGTACGACCGTCAGAAGAGCGCGAAGAAGGCCAAGTCGGCTGCCAGCGAGCTCAAGCAGATCAAGTACCGGCCCAACATCGACGACCACGACTTCGAGACGAAGACGGCGAAGCTTCGCAGGTTCCTGGAACAGGGGAACAAGGTCCGGGTCACCCTGATGTTCCGTCGGCGCGACATGCGTCGTCCGGAGAACGGCATCAAGGTCATGGAGCGGGTCGCCGAGGCGCTCAGCGATGTCGGCAAGGCGGAGGAAATCCCCCGCACCGTCATCAGCCGTGACCTCACGATGACGATCTTCCCGCTCAAGCCAGCGTCCAAGGATGCCAAGCCTGAAGGTGCTGCCAAGCCTGCACCCGAGTCCAAGCCGCCGCCCAAGCCTGCGCCGGCCAAGACCAGCCCGGGAAGCTGACCCGAGGTCCCCTCGGCAGCTCACGAAAGAACGGCCGCCCCGCCACGAGCGGAGCGGCCGTTTCTCTTTTCCGGTTCGGCCGTGGAGAGACCTCAGCCGCGAAGGCTCGCGCTCGAGAAGCGGACCCAGGCCATCGGGTCGTCGGCCCGGACGAAGGCCTGTTCCGACAGCAGCGTGCTCGCTTCCTTGAAGCCGAGAAGCTGACGGGCAGCCGCCGTGATCCACTCGGTCTGCAAGGCGATGTGGTCCTCGGTCTCCACGCACTGCGTGCAGGCCGGAACGTTCTTCATCCCGACGCAGAGCGTCGGCGTGCCCGGCAGGGCTTCGGTGACGTCGGCTTGGACCTGACGTCCGAAGGAGCCGAAGGTGCGGTCCGGATGTGCGACGAGCAGGCGACCGGTTCGCTCGACCGACTCGCGGACCAGCGCGTCGTCGTAGGGCGTGAGGGTGCGGAGGTCGATCACTTCCGCCGAGACGCCGGACTGCGCCAGCTCCTCGGCCGCCTCCAGCGATTGGTGCACCGCCCAGCCCCAGGCGACGATCGTGAGGTCGCTGCCCTTGCGACGGACGACGCCCTGTCCGAGCGGGACGCGGAAGTCGTCGAAGTCCAGGACGTCCTCGCCCGCCATCATCCGCGTGGCGTTGATGTCCGACGGCTCGTTGGGGAGCGCGGGGCCCTTGGTGAGGCGGTAGAGGATCTTCGGCTCGAGGACGAGCATCGGGCCCTCGTACTCGGAGGCGGTGCGCAGCAGGCCGTAGATGTCGTGCGAGGTGGAGGGAACGGTGATGACCAGTCCGGGGATGGGCGTGAAGTAACCATCCAGGCTCATGGAGTGGTAGACCGCGCCACCACGGAAGGGATCGACCGGCATCCGCACGCAGGTCCGCGGGACGCTCAGGCCGTTGGTCGTCCAGTTCCACAGCCCCATGAGCACGAACCAGTGGAGGCAGTTGAGCGAGTAGTCGCCGAACTGGATCTCGGGGAAGGCCCAGAGATCCTCGTGCATCGACGCGCCGAAGGCGGTGCCGCAGATGAGGGGCTCGTTGAGAGGGCTGTCCACGCAGCGGTCGCCGTGACGCGTCGCCAGCCCGCGCGTGCAGGACATGACCCCACCGAGCTTGCCGACGTCCTGGCCCCAGACTGCCGATCGGCCATCGCTGAGGTTGCGCTCGAGCGCGGTGCGGATGGCAAGGCCGTAGGGGACGTTCGTCTCATCCTTGGTGGGGTCGCCAGGCTCGGCCGGGACCTCGGGGAAGGGGCGACGCACGTGCAAGGAGATGGTGTCGGGATCGGGGTAGGGCTCCGACACCGCCTGGGCGGCGATCTCGCCGACCCGGGCGTCGGCCTGCTCGAGGAGGGTCCCCGAGTGGACGTTGGCGTGGAAGGAGCCGCTGAGCTTCGCGTCGTCCTTGCGCCGGACGATGTCGGCCTCGGTGAGGAGGCCCTTCTCGACGAGCTGGGCGCCCATCTCGAGGAGGGGGTCGCGCAGGTCGTAGCGGAAGGCCATGTCGCCAGCGGAGGAGTGGCCCATGAGCCGCGGCACCTTCACGTGGAGGAAGACCGGCCCCTTGCCCGCCGCGACGTGCGAGAACGCCGCGTGACATCCTTCGTAGGCGGCGCTGAAGTCGAAGCCGTCGACGTGGAAGTAGGTGAGCCCGAAGGCTTGAGCGTAGGAGTCGAAGCTCCTGATTCCACGACCCGTGTCCGGCGAGGTCTGGATGGCGACGCCGTTGTCGGTGACGCAGAAGACCACGGGGACTTGCCAGACCGAGGCGGCATTCATGGCATCGTGGAGGTCACCCTCGGCGCTGGTGCCGTCTCCGATGATGCCGATGTTGACCGTGCCCTCGACCC